>CAWBLO010000001.1:0-42711 GCA_963789475.1 uncultured Gammaproteobacteria bacterium
AACTGCCTGGGCGAGCGGGCAGGCAATGCCTCGCTTGCGGAGGTCGCGGTGGTGTTGCGCGATAAAATGAATATGCAGTTGTCTATTGATGAGAGCCATATTGTCCGTATCAGCAACATGGTTGAAAATTTCTCCGGCAAACGGGTCGCGAAAACGCGCCCATTATCGGCGCCGATGTCTTTACCCAAACCGCCGGAATTCATGCAGATGGCGATCAAAAGGGCGGCTTATATAAAACCCGGCTAGGGCCGGAACGCTTTTCCCGTACCCGAAGTTATGCGTTAGGCAAAATGAGCGGCAAGGCGTCACTGAAAAAAAATCTGGAGCAGCTGGAACTATCTTTCGGAAGAAAACCAAAAAAAAGTACTGGAGCGAATCGTGAGTCTGGGCGATTCAAAACAGACCATCACCACGGATGACTTGCCTTTTATTATTGCCGATGTACTGGAGAGCAAGGATTATCAACATATAAAATTGCTGAACTGCTCGGTTACCAGCGGTCTTGATCTGGGATCCACTGCCAGCATACGGGTCAATGTGAAAGGCACCAGGCATATTGCTTCCGGTTCAGGTAATGGCGGATTTGATGCCTTTATAGATGCCATCAACAAGGTAATGAAATTGCATCATTATACCTTGCCGGCATTGTACGATTACGAAGTGAGGATACCCAGGGGGGGCACACCAGCGCCTTGACCGAGTGTGTAATTACCTGGGATTGCGGTGGTGAATTACGTAAAACCCGTGCTGTGCATTCCAATCAGGTTTTTGCAGCTATTCTGGCAGCGCTAAAAATTATTAATATGCAGTTGCATGAGCAAAATCTGAACCCAATTTAAAATGTCAGGCATTCTATTTTCGAGAGTTAGGTGATGAGTAAACAAAAGTTATCGTTACAGGAGCAATTATTAAAATCCGGTTTAGTGAGTTCAGCCCAGGCAAAAACGGCTAAATCCGATAAACGTAAACAAACTCAACAACAACGCAAAAATAATGTAGCGGTGGTTGATGAAGCCAAAGAGCTGGTTCAAAAAGCACAAGCCGAAAAAGCTGAAAGAGATCGTGAACTTAACCAATTAATAAAGCAGCAGGAAGAGCAAAAACATCTGATTGCGCAAGTCAGACAATTAATTGAACTCAACAAACAGCCCAAAGATGCTGATGGATTGGCGTATCATTTCAATGATAACAATAAAGTAAAGACGCTGTATGTCTCGGAAACCATGCGCGAACAAATTATTCGTGGCCGGCTGGCTATTGTAAAACTGGGAGAAAGTTATGAAGTGGTTTCGGCGGAAGTGGCAAAAAAAATAAGTTTACGTGATGCAGCCAGTGTTATTGTAAATAACGAGCGATGGCCAGTGTTGATAATAAAGACGATCCTTATGCTGACTATCAAGTCCCGGATGATTTGATGTGGTAGAAGGGGGAGCAAGCAGAAGAATGCTCCCCCTCGCTATTATTTTTTCGCAGTGCTTTCCTGCTTAATCAGATTATTCATAACTTCAATCATCTTTTCATGAGATCCGGCTAAAGTGCCATTGGTTTTGTATTTGCCATTGATAATGATGGCGGGAACGCCTGTTATACCGTAGCGAGCAGCCATGAGAGGCGCTTGACGCATTTTGGCGTCGACTACAAAGGAATTGTAGGCTTCATGGAATTGGGTTTCATTAACGCCATGAGCCGCAAAAAACTTGGCTAACGCTTCTTCAGTATCGAGAGCTTCTTTTTTGTTTTGCACGGCATCAAAAAAATCAGCATGAACTTTATCAACAACTCCCAATGCTTCGGCAGTGTAATAAGCTTTGGCATGTTTGCTCCAGAGTTCATTGAATGCAGCAGGTTGGCGGATAAATTCAACATTTTCAGGCAAAGTTTTCACCCATTTTTCAAGTAAAGGCTCAAAGCTGTAGCAATGTGGGCAGCCGTACCAGAAGAATTCAATGACTTCAATTTTATCCGGATTTTGTGTGGGCTGAGCAGGTGAAAGTGTTTCATAACCTGCTGGCTCGGCTTTCAACAGAAAAGAACAGGAAAATAATAAGATTAACAAACTGGTTTGAGTAATTTTTTTTAGCATGGTTTAGTTCTCAATGGGAATGCAGTTCAGATAAAAAATAGCGCTAAGAAATGCCTCGCATGGCAACACTCCTGACGCTTTTTGCTTATTTCATCATCGAAATACGATAAGAAACAGCTTTAATTTCTTCATCAGTCATTTTTTTGGCAATCATGTGCATAATGTTTTCAGGATTATTGCTGCGTGAGTCGGTTTTGAAATCAGTGAGTGTTTTTATCAAATAATCGGCATGTTGAGATTTTAATAACGGATATGCCGCGGGTTTATTGCCTTCGCCAAAGGGACCGTGACAAGCGATACAGGCGGAGACTTCTCGGGTCAGGTCGCCGTTCCGGTACAGGTCACTGCCTTGGGCAATAATAGCTTGGATTTTATCATTGCCGTCAGTTTTCTTCCCTCCTTCTGTTGCTGCCGGTTTTTGATCTTCGTCTTCATCATCTAAAACAGGCAACTGGTTTGCCGAAACTTCTTGTTCAGCATAATAAGCGGCGATATCAATCATATCTTCATCCGTTAATCCCATAGCGATAGATGACATCATGGGGTTTTTACGTGTGCCGCTTTTAAAGGCTTGTAACTGTTTTATCAGGTAAGAAGAATGCTGCTGTGCAAGCTTGGGGAATGAAGACACGAGGCTGTTACCGTTGTCTCCATGACAACTGACACAGGCAGCCGCCTTTTCTTTTCCTGAGCTAATATTGCCCTCTGCATGTAAAATACCTGAAGTACTGGTAAACGCCAGGGCTAGTGAAAGTGCCAGCAAATTTTTTTTCATCGGGTTCCCCTTTGGAATAAAGTAGTCATTTTATGGTAGCCTTTAATATTATGTATGCAGGCTACTGAGTGTAGCCAGATTCTACCCTAATTAGTAAGCTTAAGCGAGGCAACGATGAACCCAGTTTATCATCAAGCAAAATTTATTAACAGTTCACCTGATCTTAAGGATACGCCTGAAGATCAGGGCAGGGAAGTGGCCTTCGCAGGACGCTCAAATGCCGGTAAATCGAGTGCAATTAATACTTTGACCCGGCAAAACGCATTAGCCAGGATTAGTAAAACTCCGGGTAGAACCCAGATGCTCAATTTTTTTGAAATTAATGCCCAGCAGCGGTTTGTTGATTTGCCAGGCTATGGTTATGCCAAAGTACCTGTGGCGGTGAAAAAAAAGTGGCATGAGCTTATGGAAAGCTATTTAATCAGGCGCAAATCATTATGTGCGATTATTTTGGTGATGGATGTGCGTCACCCCTTAACTGAGTTCGATTGGCAGATGGTTGAATGGTGTCAGCACACCGGCTTGTCGTTGCATATATTGTTAACCAAAGCCGATAAATTGACTTACGGGGCGGCAAAAAATACCTTATTACAGGTTCAAAGAGAGCTTAAGGATATTAACTTTCCACTGACGATACAGTTGTTTTCCGCGTTGAAAAAAACCGGTATTGATGAAGTGCATCAAGCGCTTGACCTCTTGTTTAACCCGGTTGAGCAGCCTGAAGAGGTGGAAGGAGAGTTTAAATAAAGAAAACCCCAAAGCTTAAAAAAACACTTTGGGGTTTTAGGAAAAATCAGCCGATGAACTAAGGGGGAAACGGCTGATTCAACGCCAATAAGGCATTGCGTTCCTATGACTTAAGTATAAATGAAAAGTTTCAGAAAAATAATATTTTTTTAATGTGCTTCGTCCCAATTATGTCCTACGCCTATATCAACAACCAGCGGCACATTCAAATCAGCGGCTGAAGACATGAGGGTTCTAATAATAGCGGTATACTGGTCTATCTGCTCTTCCGCAGCTTCAAATACCAGTTCGTCGTGAACCTGCATAATCATTTTGGCTTCCGGTTTTTCCTGAAGTAACCACTGATCGGTGCTAATCATGGCGCGTTTAATAATATCTGCCGCGGTTCCTTGCATGGGTGCATTGATGGCAGTGCGTTCGGCGTATTGGCGACGTGCCGCGTTACGTGATTTTATTTCGGGTAAATATAAGCGACGGCCAAACAAGGTTTCAACATAGCCCTGTTCGCGGGCTTGATCCCTAATGTTATCCATATAATTTTTAACGCCCGGATAACGGGCAAAATATAAATCAATATACGATTGCGCCTGACTACGAGATAAACCTAATTGTTGCGCCAGTCCAAAAGAAGACATGCCGTAAATCAGTCCGAAATTAATGGCTTTTGCCGAGCGGCGTAAATCATGGGTGACTTGATCCGGAGATACGCCAAACACTTCTGCTGCCGTTGCCCGGTGTACATCCTCACCTTCGCTAAAAGCTTTTAATAAGCCGGTATCAGCGGATAAATGCGCCATAATGCGTAACTCAATTTGCGAATAATCCGCCGCCAGGATTTTATAGCCTTTAGGAGCAATAAATGCCTGCCGGATTTTACGCCCTTCTTCACTGCGGATGGGGATGTTTTGCAGGTTGGGGTCGGAAGAGGATAGTCTGCCTGTAGCGGCTACTGCTTGATGATAAGAGGTGTGTACTCGCCCCGTCTTTTCATCAACCTGTTGCGGCAGCTTATCGGTATAAGTCGACTTTAATTTGCTTAAGCTACGGTAATCGAGAATCAGCTTAGGCAAAGGATAATCAATTGCCAGTTCCTGTAGTACCGATTCATCGGTTGATGGTTGACCTTTAGGTGTTTTCTTGATGACAGGTAGTTTTTGCTGGTCGTAGAGGATGTCCTGAATTTGCTTGGGCGAGCCCAAATTGAAGATATGCCCCGCGAGGTCGTGAGCCTGTTGCTCTATGGAAACTATATGATTGGCCAGTTCCAGGCTTTGTTGAGACAGCATGACAGTATCAATGAGCACGCCATTGCGTTCAATGCGAGCAAGCACATTGATTAAGGGAATTTCGATTTCTGTGTAGAGCTTGTGCAGAGTAGGCTGTTGTTCCAGTTTTGCCATCAGCACTTGATGTAGTCGCAAGGTGATGTCCGCATCTTCAGCCGCATAAGGAGCTGCTTGTTCCAGTGATACTTCCTGAAACGGGATTTGTTTCGCGCCCTTGCCGGCAACATCTTCATAATGAATGGTGGTTACGCCCAGATATTCTTTAGCGAGATCATCCATATTGTGTTTGGTTGCAGTGCTGTTTAACACATAAGATTCCAGCATGGTGTCGTGAGCTATACCTCGCAGTGTTATGCCGTGATTCGCTAACACATGAGCGTCATATTTCAGGTTTTGCCCCAGCTTGGCTTTGTCCGGGTTTTCCAAAAGCGGGCGGAGTTTTTCCAGGATTCCGGTACGATTTAGCTGGTCAGGTACCCCGGGATAATCATGGGCTAATGGTATATATGCTGCTTTGCCCGGCGTTACTGCAAACGACACGCCGACTATTTTTGCCTTGCTGTAATCAAGACTCGTCGTTTCTGTATCAAAAGCAAACAGCTCAGCATTCTCCAGCCGTTCAAGCCATTGGTTAAATTGCCGATCAGTCAGAATCGTTTCATAGCTGGATTCGATATGGGCGGGTTTATCTTCAACAATGATGGCTTCCACGTGATTATCCAGCATCTTCAACCACGATGAAAAACCTAGCCCTGCCAAGCGATTTTTCAGTTCTTCAGTATTTATAGGTAGACGTTTTAAATCGTCCATGCTGTAAGGTAAATCAAGATCGCATTTAATGGTGGTAAGCTGTTTGGCTAACGGCAGTTGTTCTAGACTGGCGCGAAGATTTTCGCCAATTTTCCCGGTAATTTTATCGGCATTAGCAATCAGATTCTCCAGGGTTTCGTATTGTTCTAACCATTTTGCAGCGGTTTTAGGGCCCACTTTAGGCACGCCGGGAATGTTGTCGCTGCTATCGCCGATCAATGCCAGGTAATCAATAATCTGTTCCGGTTTAACACCAAACTTGTCGATAACACCCTGAATATCCATGTGAGAGTTGGTCATGGTGTTTTCCAGTGTGATATGGTCAGTAACCAGTTGGGCCATGTCTTTATCGCCGGTAGAAATAATCACGCTAAAATCTTCCCTCGCAGCATGTTGCGCCAAGGCGCCCAGCACATCATCTGCTTCTACACCCGGTTCCATAATTAGCGGTAGGCCCATTGCCCGAATCAGTTGGTGCAAAGGTTCGATTTGTACGCGCAAATCGTCTGGCATAGGTGGCCTGTGCGCTTTATATTGATCATAAAGATCATTGCGAAAGGTTTTGCCGGGCGCGTCAAAAACCACAGTGATGTATTCACTTTGATAATCGGCGATGAGTTTACGCAGCATGTTAGATACGCCGTAAATGGCATTGGTCGGTTCGCCCAGGGGATTAGTCAAGGGTGGAATCGCATGGTAAGCGCGAAATAAAAAGGAGGAGCCGTCAACCAGAATCAGGCGTTTTTGGGTTTGATGTGGCATGGGATTAAGGGGCTAATATAAAGGTGAGGGTAAGGGTATCATCTAAAGACAATAACACTACGAAGACACGAAGAAAAAAACAAGATTAAAATCTCGCGTTTCCTTCGACTGCGCTCAGGACAGGCTTCTTGGTTGATTAATCAATCCGCTTGCATTCTTATTGAATATACGGTTTTTTGCTTACTGTGAAAGTACATTTATCGCTAAGGGGTGACTACTTGTTTTCATGATCGTTAAGGTGATGTTTATGTCGTGTCAAGTCCTACGCCTAACCTGTATTATATTGGGCAGAAAATTATTGGCTATCCAATTAAAGCGGGACAAAATTAGAGCTAGGCTGCCGTATTTTGGTATCATGAGTTAATGACTAAAAAAACAATATAACACAGACAATACGAGTAGCCAGCTTAGCGATTATCGTTGAAATAGGCCGGGGTGGCAAAAAAAGTGTTCGCAGACTTGCTCACCTTATTAACGGCGCAAAAAGCAGTGTACATCGCCACCTTCGTTCGTAAAAATTACGCAACCGGCATCCTGAATCTTTCTTTTGGGAGGCCGAAGCAGGCAGTGCCTAGCTGAAATTGTTGGTTTTTGCTGTCTTATACCTATTTGGATTGGAATGCGGTGTGGGTGCCAGGAAGTTGTCGCGGGTTTCAAATTGATCCGGATTCATCATCATGTGGACGTGTCGGAGGCGGCCTTGCGTACCGGGATGCAGCAAATGGAACTTTTATTGCCGGAGTTTCAGACGGCCTGTGAACAGCAGGTCAACAAACAAAAGCGTAAAGCGGTTGTTGCCATGGATGGAACGTTTTTCGGCGACTTTTTGATTAAATTAAGGTAAACCCTCGGCTATGCCGCTTACAAGTGTAGGTTTTTTCACTCCGCACCTTCCACCACACAAGCAGCCAAGGATGTCCCGTAGCTATCGGGCAGCCTGGGCCATGCTTCCGGTCGGCCAGATTTGACAGGGAGCAATTGATGGTTAAGCAAAGCTGCAATAATCAAAGACCAGCCGTGCTGGAAAATACCCACTATCCGCCAGCGTTTTCCACGCCGCCTTACCGCACCAGGAACCGAAGGTTTTATGATGTCTAACGGCGTGTCGGCTTGAGCTTCCGCTTCACCTCCGACAGATAGCAGCCACCACGTGGCGATGGCAATCGCCATCCATAATCGCTCTGTCCGCGCTGGGTGTGCGCCGTGATAAGGCGGCGCTTTACCAGTGGGTGAGAGACCCACCCGGCTAAATCGCTCCGGACGGAAGCAATCGGGGCAGTTATGGAGGTGACAAAATAGCTGAAGCCCCCGATGTAAGGAGTTGCTATAGGCGATCCAGCGAGTGTGCAGGCCGTAAGTGTGCCACGAATGCGTGGATGAGTAGTGTAAAGCTGCTCGAAGTGCAATGCTGCACAAAAGATGAGGGCAGGTCCCTCGGGATCGGCTTGCAGGAGCAGGTCTCAAACCACCTTAAGCTGCAAGGGTAAAGAGCCTTTGTGGTGAGCGTTAAGGAAAAGGCGCAACTTGATTGCGTCAGTTATGGATAAAGGAGACGAGCGAAAGCGAACCATTGACGAGGTGTCGAAAGCACGTAAATGTCATCAAAACTGGAGACTTACGGTACTCCAGGACAAGTTCAAGGGACACCTGTTTACTGCTTGAACGGCGGCCGGCATAGAGATGGCGTGACCTTTACCCAGGCTTTTGTGTGGAACGTGGGAACCTGTCGCCTAGATGTTAAGGGAGAAACACAAGTGGAGGCACCACAAGTGTGAGAGTACCGAGGCTAGGCACAGGGGCGGAGTAACTCGTAGTAGTGATGAAGGTTCTGTAATGGGACTGGAGCGAAGGGGTTACATTGTTCAGCTTAATAGAATGTACAACCAGTAATGGGAGGATTCATTTGAAACAAGCAAAGTCGTTTGATATTTCCAAGCAACTCGTTTGGGAAGCCTACCAGCGTGTTAAGGCAAATCGAGGCAGCGCCGGTTTAGATGCACAATCGCTCCAGGATTTTGAGGTTGATCTTAAGGACAACCTCTATAAGCTCTGGAATCGGATGGCATCGGGGAGTTATTTTCCACCACCGGTGCAGCGAGTGGAGATTCCAAAGAAGGATGGTGGCCTAAGGCCTTTAGGAATTCCGACCGTTCGTTCACCAGATTGAGCATGTCAACACTATCTCGCTTACGACGTACTTGTGCTTTGATAGCTGGGAACACCTGCTCGATTTTATGATGGAAGGCTGGACTAATACATCCAAAAGTCAGATCATTCGCCCTCCCAAGCCTGGAGTCGGCTAGGTTTTGGTCATAATGAGTATTGCTGCATGTTTACCCCTGATCATTTTATTTATTCTCAATATGTTAAAATAAGAAGATTGACCTGGCCTTATTTTTTATTTCCTAATACTATCCATCTGGAAAAATTCGCTATGATTAAGGAACCTTTTTTTAGTCTCAATAAAGATCCCGATGCACTGAGGGGTTTTTACCGCACCGTTGCGGAAATCGAATGGTTACTGCTACTCTTGATGATGTTTTATCTGGTGGTAGGCCAAATCGATGAAGACTTTAAAATCTTTTTATTAGGCGGCCTCTGCGCTTACGCCGTCTTCGTAATGGTATTCCATTACCTCTTAATTTTTTTCACCGAAGACAACGTTTGGAAACTGGCTTTAGAATCTTGGGTCATGATCTTGTTGATCACTTGGTTTGTTTGGCACACCGGAAAACAAAACAGCCCGTTACTTAATTTGTACTTTCTACCCATTATCACCAGCGCCCTAGCCTTGGGCAGGCTAACTACAATATTGGAAGTGCTATTAATCGGCACTTGTTATGTGTATTTAGGTAAAAACGAGCGTGTCTTTCGACGAGCTCTTTTCCCTAAAACAAGGCAGCGTTCTGCTGGCTTGGCTGTTTCCTATGTTGCTGGTGGGTTACGTCACCACCATGTTGTCAGCGACATCTACCATGCTTTCAGCCTTATCAAAACCACAGCACTAACTGATGAATTAACCAGTCTCTACAACCGCAGAGCTTTCATGGAACTATTGGGAAAACAATTTCAACAAGGCCGGCGTGGGCGAATACACTTTTTGTTTAATAATGGCGGACTGCGATAATTTAAAAATCGTCAATGACATTTACGGTCACGAAGCAGGCAACCTCTTATTACAAGCCCTCGCCCGCAACTTTCGTCACTGTTTAAGAGGCTGCGACTCCGCAGCCCGCTATGGGGGCGATGAATTCACAGTGTTACTACCAAACACCTCCTTAGAAACGGCAGAAGTGGTGGCAAAGCGCCTCAAAGAAACAATGGTTGCAAGTGGTTTTAATTACAATGGCAATGTAATTACCACCAGTATCAGTGTAGGCATTGCTTCCTTTCCACAACACGGCGACACCGAAGAAGCATTATTACGATATGCCGACGAAGCTATGTATGCCAACAAGCGCAAAAGTAAAAATCAAGTTACCGCACAGTAAGAATACTTTGTATCGAGTCAAACTTAACTATTTCAGGACATATTACACATGGCTAATAAAAGATCATGGTCAGCTACTCCCCCCAAGAAAATTAAGCCGACTGTCCCTGTTTCGACGCAATCAATCCTAAAAGAAAAAGGGGATAAGCTCATTGATGACGTTATTAAACCCCAGCATGTGAAACCTGCCCCAACTAAATTTTATGCCTTGATGATGGTCGCTGAACAGTTACAATAATGTTAAACTGACCGCTTCCTGAACTTATCGTTAAAATTTCATTGCCGCCACTGAGTCTATACATTCACATTCCCTGGTGCATTAAAAAATGTCCTTATTGCGATTTTAATTCACACGCGATTAAAGACGGCACGCCTGAAGTTGCCTATATTGATGCGTTGCTGAATGATTTGGCCAAAGACTTGCAACTTTATGATATTACCCGGCCCATCAGCAGTATTTTTATCGGGGGAGGTACGCCCAGTCTGTTTTCACCTGAGGCTATCAATCGCTTGTTACGCGGCATAGAAAAACAGGTTACGCTAAAAGATAACCTTGAAATTACTCTTGAAGCTAATCCGGGTACTTTCGAGAGTCATAAATTTGCTGAATTCAGAGCCTTGGGAATTAACCGCTTATCCATCGGCATACAAAGCTTTGAAGATAAGCTATTAACAAAACTGGGTCGGGTACATTCGGCACGTGAAGCCATTGCCGCAGCAGAAATCGCCCATCAGGCCGGCTTTGAGAATTTTAATCTGGATTTGATGTTTGGTTTACCCGATTCCAGTCCTGAAAATACCAAAACAGATGTAGCAACCGCCATAAGTTTGCAGCCTGCGCACATTTCTTTTTACCAATTAACCTTAGAGCCCAATACCTATTTTCACAAATTTCCCCCTCAATTACCCAATGATGAGCTTGTTTTTAGTACGCAAAAACACTGTCAACAACTATTGGCCGATCAGGGTTATCAGCAGTATGAGGTTTCAGCCTATAGTCAATCCGGCATGCACTGCCGGCATAATGTAAACTATTGGCAGTTTGGCGATTATTTAGGGATAGGTGCGGGCGCTCACGGTAAAATAACGCAAAACTTACCCCATAAGATTACACGCAGCTTTAAACCTAAAAGCCCTGAGCAGTATTTAAACAACACACATAAAAACGGCGGAGCTGATGTTGTTTCTGTAGCCGATCTGCCATTAGAATTTATTATGAATCATTTACGGCTAAAACAAGGCTTTACGCCGGAGACTTATCAATCAACGACCGGTCTTGCTATAACTACGCTGGAGCCTGCTTTATCAACTTGTCTTAAACAAGGATTGCTTATCTATCAAGATAATCATTATTATTGTTCAGAACAAGGCTGGAATTTTATGGACAATGTTTTAGAAAAATTCATGCCTTGATTTATCATTTAACTTTTACCCTTATCCTTATCATGCTTGATTATCAAAAAGACTTTATTTCCTACGCACTGGATTGCGGTGTATTAAAATTCGGTGAATTCCTGTTGAAGTCAGGTCGCACCAGTCCTTATTTCTTCAATACCGGCTTGTTCAATACTGGCGCTCAACTGGGGAAATTGGGTCATTTTTATGCTCAGGCATTAATTCAATCCGGTATTAAACCGGATATTCTTTACGGCCCTGCATACAAAGGTATCCCCCTGGTAAGTGCTGCATCTATCGCCTACGCCGAGTTAACTGCTGGAGATATTCCCTTTGCCTTCAACCGTAAAGAAGTAAAAGATCATGGCGAAGGAGGCAGTCTGGTGGGCGCGCCGTTACAAGGCAAGGTTATTATTCTGGATGATGTGATTACAGCAGGTACATCGGTTAGAGAATCAGTGGATATCATAAGAAATGCCGGTGCAACACCCGCCGGTGTTTTGATTGCTCTGGACAGACAGGAAAAAGGACTCAATAATAGCTCTGCTGTTCAGGAAGTCCAGGATCGTTTTGACATGCCGGTTATCGCTATAATCACTCTGGAGAATATTATCGACTATCTAACCGCTAATGCCGGCGATCATCTCAATGCCATAAAAGATTATCAGCGTCTTTATGGTTTAAGGATTTGACGCGTTTTTTTTAACCGTCTTCCGGGTCTTGTCATCAGTGCAACAACGTTTTTGCCAAGTCACTAATCTCAATTTCATCAATATCCCTGATTGAATAATCCTGTCTATTCAGCTTATAGGGGTTGACACTGGAAGCTGATTTAACCACTTTATTGATGCTCGTTTGATAGGCCATCCTGATGGGTGTAGGGCCGAAAATAGTAATTGATGGTCTGTTTAAAGCCCAAGCCATGTGTGTTGGTCCGGTATCATTACCGATCAGTAAATCTGCCTTGGCAATCAGCGCTTTTAAACTGTTCAAATCCATTTTGGGCATAACTTGAATATTGCCGGATTGCGTAGACATCCAGTCCGCAGCGTCTTTCTCCTGATCGCTAGCCCACACCACCAGACAATTTTGCTGCAACGATAAAGCAATTTTTACAAACTTGTCCGCCGGATAATTTTTACTCGCCCAGCTTGAGCCAATAACCATAACAATATTTTTCCGGTCATTTTTCAAAAAATCGTAAATTTGCGGGTCTTCATTTTTAAAAAATAAATAAGGTTTTTTGTTCAGGAGTTGCTTAGCAGTGATGTTTATGCCAAAAGGACTGGATAGAACAAAGGCATTTCTGGCTATGGCGTTACTATCGTAAGCACAAGCTAATTTGACATCATAAAACCACGAAGCGGCTTTTTCTCTGATTGACCTGGAATCAAATCCGGCAATGCGTTTTCCGAGCAGCTTTGCGATAACCGCCGATTTAATTAGCCCTTGTGCATCGATTACGAGATCATAGTTGTTGAGTGCATATTCACGGACGACTTTGAACTGCTGAAAAATACCCGTTTTATTGGTTTTTAAGGATTTCAGGTTGACCGGTAAAATATGGTCTATATCGGGATTGTTTTGTAAAACTTCGGCAAAACGTTCTTCAACAATCCAGTCAATTTGAATGGCAGGGGAATACGCTTTGATGAACTGGAGCGCAACCATGGCATGAACAATGTCGCCTAGCGCAGAGAGTTTAACGATTGCGACTTTCATCAGCTTATCGATTCAATGACTATCGCCATAAGAAATTAACCTTTCACCTGTTAAATAATAGTAAGCACTTGATCGGGTTTGATGTCAGTCAAACATCGGGTGTGACCTAATGGACACTCACGCTTAAAACAGGGAGAGCAATCAAGATTTAAAGAAATGATGTGTGCCTTGGTATTGAGCGGCGGCGTAAAATTTGGATCGGATGAGCCGTAAAGAGCGATTATTTTTTTGTCCAGTGCAGCGGCAACGTGCATTAAACCTGAATCATTGGTTACCACGGTATTAACCAGAGACATTAAATCCACCGCTTCGGCTAATGAAGTCCGGCCGGTAAAATCAATACACCGCCCGGAAACTTCCTTATTAATTTGTTCAGCGGCGTCTTTATCTTTATCAGAACCAAACAACCAAACCTGCCAGCCCTGATCAATTTTATGTCGGGCAACTTCCGCATAATAACTTGCCGGCCACCGTTTTGCAGCGCCATATTCAGCGCCCGGACATAAGGCTAATATTTTTGCCGACTGCGTTAAATTGAATTTTTCGATAACGGCATTTTGCTGATCCTGGTTAATGACGAGGCTGGGAATCAGATACTCAGGCGGTAACGGTGCTGTGTCCGGCAATCCTAATGCGACAAACCGCTGGACGGTCATAGTCAGCAAGGTTTTATCCAGTTTTCTGGCATCGTTAAGCAAACCCCAGCGGAATTCACCCAAATACCCGGTACGAACGGGAATACCGGCAAAATAGGGGATTAATGCTGATTTCCACGAATTCGGCAAAACTATTGCCTGGTCGTAACCTTCAGATCGTAATTTTCTGCCCAGTTTGATTCTGTCCAGCAAACCAAACTGACCGTGTGATAACGGCATGGCAATGGCTTTTGCAACTTCGGGCATTCTTTCCAGCAAGGAAAATGACCATGCCGGAGCCAGAACGTCAATTTGACAATCAGGCTGGGCATTTTTTAGCGTGATAAACAGGCTTTGCGCCATCACCATGTCGCCTACCCATGACGGGCCGACGACCAGGATTTTCGGTGATTTTTTCAACGCCTTATTTAACGTAAGTTAACCAGTCCGCATGGTCGTCTCTGCGTCCATGCACATAGTCAAAATAGAGGGATTGTAGTTTTTCGGTTACTACGCCACGGCTACCACAGCCTATTTTACGATTATCCAGTTCTCTGATAGGCGTTACTTCAGCAGCAGAACCGGTAAAGAACGCTTCATCTGCGACATAAATTTCATCGCGGGTAATGCGTTTTTCGATGACTTCAAAGCCTTGCTCGCGGGCAATTGTCATCACCGTATCACGGGTAATGCCTTCCAGTGCCGAGGTGGTTTCAGGCGTGTAAATTTTACCACACCGCACGATAAACAGATTTTCAGCGCTGCCTTCTGCTGCAAAACCTTCATGATCCAGCATTAAGGCTTCATCGTAACCATTCGCCAAAGCTTCTTGCAGAGCCAGAATTGAGTTAATGTAATTACCGTTGGCTTTGGCTTTGCACATGGTGCTGTTGTGATGATTGCGGGTATAGGAAGACGTGCGAATACGAATGCCATGTTCTATGCTGTCAGCACCCAGATAAGCACCCCACGGCCATGCAGCAACCATGACATGAACTTTCAGGTTATCCGCCCGGAGCCCCATACCTTCGGAACCAAAAAAACACATGCTGCGAATATAGGCGCTATCCAGATTGTTTTTGGCAACAGCATCACGTTGTGCCTGATTCATCTCATCTTTGGTAAACGGCATGGGCATATTCATGATGTGCGCAGAACGGAACAGGCGATCCGTATGCTCCTGCATCTTGAAAATTGCTGTCCCTTTTTCAGCGTGATACGCTCTTATGCCCTCAAACACACCCAGCCCATAGTGCAAGGTATGCGTCAACACATGGACTTTAGCTTCACGCCACTCAACCCATGAGCCATCCAGCCAAATAACACCGTCTCTGTCGTCCATCGTCATCTTTGTATTCTCCACTCAATATTTATTAGTATTTGTTATTGCCACTACTCAACGCGAAGTATGGATAGTTCACACGAAGTTTGAAGCTTTATTCATTATTGGGTATCACCTAATCGTTAAATTGTACTATAAACTCAATATCAGAAGTACCACCTTAATTTGTTTGGCTGCCAAGAGATAATTTGCACAGCTGTCTATTTATTGTCCTCGTTATTTAATGGTAAGAATTTTTCTTGCCCCTTCTACAGATTTCGCTAATACTTTTTCACAGTAAATTAAAGGGCACCAACCCAAGGGAGTATTCTTGAAAATAATAGTCAGACTGTTTATTGCCGGTTTAATCGTGGTATCGGCTTTTGCTTTGAACTCGATGGCTTTCGCTGCGGCTGGCGACTTGTTGCCTGAGCAAAGCAGTGAGTCTGCCATGCAATCGGCCGATATTGAAGTTTTTGTTCGTACTGGCTGCCCGCACTGCGCTAAAGCGGAGTTGTTTTTGCAGGCCCTTAAACGGGAGCAACCGGCTCTGAGGATCGTCATTCATGATGTGACTAAGGAACCTGCCGCATTGGAACAATTACAACGCCTCGCTAAAAATCAGGGTATAGGTACTGTGAGAGTGCCTGCGTTTCAAGTGGGTGGGCAATTGATCGTAGGTTATTCTGATGAGCTTGCAACGGGGCAGCTTATTCGCGGCGCTTTAGCTCAGACTCGGATACCGGCGCAAACTCCGAAAAATAAGGACACTGCGGGTAGCTGCGAAGCTGAGGAATCATTGTCCTGCGAAGCGGGAGCGGAAGTTTCTACTCAAGCAGCGCAACCTTTTATGCTTGATTTCTTTGGCCGCAAACTGTCGCTGGATGAGGTCGGTTTACCCTTGTTTACATTGGCCATGGGCTTGCTGGACGGGTTTAATCCTTGTTCGATGTGGGTATTGATACTCATGATTTCGCTGCTTGCGCCCATGAATAACCGGCCACGGATGTTTGCCATCGCGGGTACCTTCGTTGTCGTTGAAGGAATCGCTTATTTTATTTTCATGGCGGCCTGGCTTAATCTTTTCCTGCTCATTGGCTTGTCCCGCATCTCGGAAATAGTGATTGCTGCCATTGCTTTATTGGCAGGGTTGATTAATCTAAAGGATTTCTGGTTTTACGGTCGCGGCGTTTCACTGTCGATTCCGGACGCCGCAAAGCCGGATATTTATGCCAGAATGCGGCGTATTCTGCATGCGGAAAACCTTACCGGCGCTTTGATTGGCGCGGTGGTGCTGGCTATTTTGGTACAGATTGTCGAATTTATGTGTACATCAGGCTTTCCTGCGCTGTATACCAGGATTCTGACGCTGAAACAACTGGACAGCATGAGTTATTACGGGTATCTGCTACTTTACAATCTGGCTTACATGTTCGATGACGTTATTATTTTGTCGATAGGTGTCATCACCTTAAGTCAGCATCGGCTTCAGGAAAAGGAAGGCCGCTGGCTTAAATTAATCAGTGGTCTGGTGATGGCGGGGCTTGGTGTTTATTTGATCGTAGCGCCGAATTGAGTTTTGTGACTGCTTTAATAATAATCAACCACGAAGTTAGCCCTGAGCGCAGTTGAAGGGGCACTAAGAACACGAAGGTTTATAGTTTGTAACTAAGTATATTTGGACTCTAAAGGTCATAGCCGACGACACTTTTACTGGTATGCGTGCCGACACGGATTTCTTTGTCCGCACCCGTGACTGCGCGTAAGCCTAGGGGATTTTCTCTGGGCGTGTCATATCGAGGTAAAACGTGACGGCGGCTATTGTCATAACCGTAAATCCAGCAGTCTTTAGGAGCATTAAGAAGGTATTTGGCAGGAAAAAAGCCTGTTAACAAGGCCAGAAAACCAGTAGGCAGGGCTGGAATGTTAGTCAATATATTCAAAAACCGTGACGATTTGTTTTATGCCGGGTTGGAGCCGGGTAACGTTGATAACAACAGTTCCTTCATCCCGGTGTACTAAGCCCATCAGGTAAACAGTGCCGTTTTCAGTAATGACTTTTACCATGGAGGGGTCGAAATCGGGGATGGTTCGAATTTGATTGAGTGCTTTTTTTACGCTATCAGTAATGAACTGGTCATTAGCGCGTGAACTGGAATCACTAGGGTCGGCGATAATTAAATTGTTGTGTACCAGCTTTACATTGGGTATGGCCTGGACTGTAGAAATGATTTTTTTTCTAAGTTCTTCATTAGGCGTTTCCCCGGTAAGCAGAACTGCGCCGTTATATGCGGTTATAGTAAAGTGACTCTGATTCAGTAAATCATTATCCGAATTCAGCTCCGAGTAGGCCTCGGTTTCAATCTCTTTATCAATCAAAATTGCATCGCGAGTACGGCGGTCTTGTAATAATGATTGTTCGGTTATTTTCTCGCCGTTTGTTGCAACGGTCGAGCAAGCGCCCATCAAAAGGCTATTGAGTAACAGAAGGAGTAAAAAGAATTTTTTCATGGCTTAATCTGATAGTATGTCAACCGAATAATTGATGGTCAATCAAGTCACACAAGCAGTGGGTAACCAGTACATGAATTTCCTGAATGCGTGCGTTTGAATTTGACGGTACGCGAATTTCTATATCTGTTTCATAGAGTAACGGTGCAATCATGCCGCCATTATTACCCGTCAACGCGATAACCGTTATGTCTTTATCGTGAGCTGTGGTAATTGCTTTGGCGATATTGGCCGAATTATTGCCATCGGTGTATACCACCAATATATCTCCGCTTTGTCCTAGTGCTCTGAGTTGTTTCGCGAAAACATCATCAAAGTGATAGTCATTGGCTATTGCGGTGATGGTTGCTGTGTCTGTTGTTAATGCGATGACGGGTAATGACGGACGGTCACGTTCAAACTGGTTGAGCATGGCTGATGATAGCAGTTGGGCGCTTGTTGCTGAGCGGCCATTGCCGCAGGCCAGTATTTTTTTATCATTCAATAAGGCTGTAACCAGTTGTTGTGAGGCATGCTCTATCAATTCACAGAGATAGGTCATGGCATCCTGTTGGGTTTGGATGCTGTCAGAGAAATGATTAATGATTCTGTCTTGTAAGCTCATGTTACGATGATTAATTTAAAAAGCATTTTGTATCCACTCTACGTTACCATTGCCGGAAATGGCAACAACATCAAAGCGAATAGGTCTGTCTGCTTTTTGTGATGATAAATAAATATGCGTTGCCGCTATTATACGCGATTGTTTTGCCCGCGTGACACTCTCCACGGCGCTGCCGTATTGATCCGTTTTACGGAATCGGACTTCGATAATAACCAGGGTTTGATGGTCGGTCATAATTAAATCGAGTTCACCCTGTTTGCAGCGATAGTTCCGGCAAACCGGCTTAAGTCCTTTATTAATGAGGAATTTATGGGCTTGTTCTTCAGCGCTTTCACCACGGATCAAGTGTGCTGCTTTGGCTTTGAGTTCAGTAAACAGCACGGTCTATCTCCTGATTGTATGTGATTCCGGAAACAATGAAAGAGCAAGATACTGATATAATAAGGGCTTTGGTCGGGCATGCGCTGCACACAATTATGGCGATTCATGGATTTTATGTCTTATCTTTGTCAGGGGTTATGTGAATGAGAGTATCGAATGATAACTGAATTCGGCAAATTATACGTTGTTGCTACGCCAATAGGTAATTTAGCCGACATGAGCTTTAGGGCAGTTGAGATATTAAAACAGGTCGATTTGATTGCGGCGGAAGATACCCGGCATGTAAAAATGCTGCTACAGCATTATGGCATTACCAATAAGCTGGTTTCATTGCATCAGCATAACGAGGATAAAGCATCGTTTGTATTGCTGGAAAAGTTACGTGCGGGGCAATCTATTGCGCTTGGTCTCGGATGCAGGAACGCCGTTGCTAAGTGATCCGGGTATGCCGCTGGTAAAAATGGTGAAGGATGCGGGCCTGGATGTTGTGCCCATTCCGGGGGCTTGCGCATTAATTGCGGCATTGTCGGCGGCGGGATTGCCGGTTACTCAGTTTTCATTTGAGGGTTTTTTGCCCAGAACTTCATCGGCGCGTAAAGCATTTTTTAATGAACGCGTCATGTCTCCAAAAACATGGGTATTTTATGAGTCCTGTCATCGAATTTTGGCTTCATTACAAGACATGGCGGAGATATTGCCTTTAGATCGTCAGATTGTCATTGCCAGGGAATTGACGAAACTTCATGAAACTATTGTGAAAACCAGTTTGGGATGCGCTCTGGAATTGGTAGAGCAAAATGACAATATGAGAAAAGGCGAATTTGTTGTTATTGTTGATGGCGCTGTTGCCGATAAAAAAGATCAAATTATTACTGCTGAACAGGAAAAATTACTCCAGGTGTTGTTGCGAGAGTGTTCTATTAAGACCGCTGTGGCAATGGCGGTAGAAATTACCGGGCTTAGAAAGAAGCTGTTGTATCAGGCAGCGTTGGCAATGGATAAAGAAAAAGAGGCTTAATCTTCCCGTTATTATTAGGTGAGTTGGTGTTGGCACGATGAATGCTGTATACTTGGCGTTGAAAGAGTCGGCTGAGCAGTCGCTGTTTTATCGTCAAGATAAAATGGAGGAAAGTCCGGGCTCCATTGGGCAGGGTGCCAGGTAACGCCTGGGAGGCGTGAGCCTACGGAAAGTGCCGCAGAAAATATACCGCCTGTCATTTATGACAGGTAAGGGTGAAAAGGTGCGGTAAGAGCGCACCGCGCAACTGGTAACAGAAGTGGCATGGTAAACCCCACCCGGAGCAAGATCAAATAGAGGAACAGACGCGTGGCCCGCGCGGTTCCTGGGTAGATTGCTTGAGCTGCAAGGTGACTTGCAGCCTAGATGAATGGCTGTTCTCGACAGAACCCGGCTTACAGGCTGACTCTTTCTTTATTTTAATTGTGTATAAGTGAGTTGCCAGGCTCATTATCGTTGCTTGATGTTAAGAATTTGTATTGAACTTTTTAATTTAAAAATTGCCGGGTAAATGGTGCGGCAATATCCCTCCTCGTTGGTCTATCTCGCATTAAAAAAGCCGATGTTTTTCGCAGGCTTATACTTAAAGTGTTACCTTAACAATATCAAATAACCATCTGATAAAGCATAGAATTTATTTTGCTATGTTTTGTATGGTTTAGTCTCTTTTGGAGAGTGATGTAAGTCATTGTCAAAAAAGAAAGAGTTTAAATGAAATCATCCTTGACTAAGAGCTGTTTGGAATTTATAGTGATTCCAGGTGGTAAAAAAGTGGGGAAAAGTGGTTTTTTTTAGCGTTATTTGAGGTGGGTTTTGTTTCGAGGAATCAGTTCAGTCAATTTAGACGATAAGGGGCGTCTTGCAATTCCAACTCGGTACCGGGAAGAATTGCAAGATTGTTGCGAGCGTCAAATGGTTGTAACGGTTGCTGTGGACGAGCGGTGTGTTGGAGAAAGTGGTTGTTTATGGCTTTATCCATTGCCCGAATGGGAAAAACTTGAGCAAACAATCAGTAAATTACCTACGTTAAATAAAATGGCAGGCAAGTTAAGGCGTTTTGTTATCGGTAATGCCTCTGAGTGCGAAATGGATGGGCAGGGCCGGTTACTACTGCCGGAAAAGCTGAGGAAATTTGCCAATATGGATAAAAAAATTGTCCTGGTTGGCCAGCTCAACAAGTTTGAAATCTGGAATGAAGATGCCTGGACAGCCAAAGAAAAACAATGGCTGGATGGCGATGATAATGAAGGTCTGGAAGAGCTAGGGTCTTTATCTTTTTAATACGGGAGATTTGTTTGTGGAACATTTACCCGTTATGGTTGCAGAAGCCCTGCAGCAGTTGGCGATTAAACAAGACGGTATTTACCTCGATTGTACATTTGGACGTGGCGGGCATAGTCAGGGTATCTTGAATTTGCTGGGTCAATACGGACAATTGCTGGCTTTTGATCGTGATTCTGATGCCATTAATTCTGATTATGCACAAGCTATGCTTACCGACGAGCGGTTCAAACTAAAGCATAGCTGTTTTTCTGAGCTGGAAAATATAGTAAAAAGTGCAGGCTTGGCAGGAAAGGTTGATGGTATTTTGCTGGATTTGGGGGTGTCGTCTCCTCAACTTGACAATCCTGAAAGGGGTTTCAGCTTTTTGCGGGATGGCCCTTTGGATATGCGCATGGATGGTAATGCCGGTGTTTCGGCTCAACAGTGGCTGGACAGTGTTGATGAGAAAGATCTGGTTAAAGTCTTATTTGACTATGGCGAGGAAAGGTTTGCGCGACGCATAGCTCAAGCGATAGTAGAAAAAAGGGCGCAGTCGCCTATTACAACGACCAGACAACTAGCAACGCTGATTGAAGATGCCGTAGCCGTGAGGGAGAAGCATAAGCACCCTGCAACACGCACGTTTCAAGCAATACGTATTGAAATTAATAGGGAACTGGATGAATTAAAGGCGGTTTTGCAGCAGTCAGCCCGAGTCTTGAGACCTGGAGGGCGATTGGTAGTGATTTCGTTTCATTCCCTGGAAGACAGGATTGTAAAGCGCTTTATTAGGGATGAGTCCGGCGCTAAGTATAATCCTGGCAGATTGCCCATTAAGGAAGTTGATATCGCCAAAGGTATTTTAAAGACAATGGGTAAAGCGTTGAAAGCAGGTAAGCAGGAAATCAGTCAAAATCCAAGAGCAAGAAGTGCGATCATGCGAGTCGCCGAGAGAGTTTAAGTGGTTACAAATCGGCTTTTGAGTGTGGCTGGCATAGTGCTTTTACTATCGGCTTTAGCGGTGATTTATAGCAAATACTACTCACGTTTGATTTTTATTGAGATTCAAAAACAGGAAAGAGCACTGGATCAGTATGAAGTCGAATGGGGGCAGATGCAATTGGAGCTGACGATGCTGGCGGAACAAAATCGGGTAGAGCTGGTGGCTCGGGAACAGTTGAAACTGGTCATGCCATTACGAGAAAAAATTATTTATATAAAACCGTAAATGTTAGATTTTCGAGTTAGAAGTGCGGTGAAACAACCGTCTGATGATTTTTCAGGTAGAAGGAAATTCCTGATTGTTTTTATGATGATTTGCATGCTTATATTGGTGGGGCGTGCTTTCGACTTACAAGTCTTGAGCAAGCAGTTTCTTAAAACTCAGGGTGATATGAGGCAGGTCGATGATGTCTCTGTTTCGGCATACAGAGGCATGATCAAAGATAGAAATGGTGATCCTTTGGCAATTAGTTCGCCTGTTGAGTCTATTTGGATAAATCCTCGAGAGCTGAAATTTGCGAAAGTAGACCAGATCAGGCATATGGAAGAGCTGTTGAATTTGCCGGCGGGGAAAGTAAGCGAATTGATTAAGGAAGATTCACATAGACAATTTTTATATATAGCCCGCCGGGTTAATCCGCAGCTTGGCGAACAAGTGAAAGAATTAAAGCTTGAAGGTGTTTATTTTGAGCGCGAATTTAAGCGTTTTTACCCTACAGGCGGTGTTTCGGCGCATATAGTTGGCTTTACGAATGTAGATGACATCGGGCAGGAAGGGATGGAGTCCGGATATGAAAAACTATTAAAAGGAACTTCAGGCAGCAAGCGCGTTATCAGGGATGGACAGCGTCGAATTATTGAAGATATAGAAAATATAAAAGAACCTGTTTCAGGAAAGAATCTTGAGCTAAGTATTGATCAGCGCATTCAATATCTGGCATATAAAGAGTTGAAATTGGCGGTCAGTGCCAATAAGGCCAAATCAGGCGCATTAGTGGTATTGGATGCAAAAAACGGGGAAATTCTGGCGGCTGTTAACCAGCCCTCTTTTAATCCGAATACCAGAAGCAATTTAAAAGAAAGTTTGTACAGAAACAGAGCGCTTACCGATGTATTCGAACCGGGATCAACAGTTAAGCCCTTTGTAGTTGCAGCAGCTTTAGAAGGCGGATATGTCAGTCCGAATGCTATTTTTGCCACGCACGGAACGTATCAAATCGGACGCAATACGGTTAAAGATGTACATAATTACGGCACACTGGATTTAACGCATGTCATAAAAAAATCCAGTAATGTCGCTGTGAGTATGATGGCCTTAAAAATGCCGCCGAAATATTTTTGGGGAGTTTATCATCGGCTTGGCTTTGGAACTTCAGCGGGTTCAGGTTTTCCAGGTGAAGCCAGTGGCACTATGCTGGATTATAAAAGGTGGCACGATTTCGACCGGGCGATTTTGTCATTCGGCTATGGCTTGAGCAGTTCGGCGTTGCAACTGGCAAGAGCTTATACGGCTTTGGCAGATGACGGTATTTTGCATTCAGTGAGCTTGCTGAAACGTGAAGAGGATGATGATCCCGGTTCGGGTATTTTCAGCTAAAACGGCCAAGAGTGTCAGGAAAATGATGGAAACCGTACTTATGAAAGATGGCACTGCTTATGAAGCCAGAGTTGACGGCTACAGTGCTGCAGGTAAAACCGGGACAGTAAAAAAAGCCGGTTCCAGAGGATATACCGAGAAGAGTTATTTTGCAGTTTTTGCCGGAATGGCGCCTGCCAGTGATCCTCGGTTGATTATTGTCGTCATGATTGATGAACCCTCGGCGGGTCAATATTATGGTGGACTCGTTTCAGCGCCGGTATTTTCCAAGGTGATGGCGGGAGCCTTGAGAATACTGGAAGTAGCTCCTGATCAGGAAGAAACGATGCCTATTTTGTTAACTCAGAAAAGTCAGTAGCATTGTTCATGAGGTTAAAAGATCTATTAGAAGGATTTGTCTCCTTTCCAATCTCAAGGTTAGCTGAAGCAGGCGATATGCTAATTACTGGCCTGGCTTTGGACAGCCGAGAAGTCATTGAAGGGAATGTATTTATTGCCTTGGCGGGCGCCAGGCAACATGGTCTGGCTCACATTGCACAGGCGCTTGATAATGGAGCTTGTGCTGTTGTTTATGACCCCGCCGGGAGTGGGTCTGAGCCGAGTAATCATGTGCCGATGATTGCGGTAGAGAACCTGGGTTTGAAGCTGGGTGATATAGCCGCCCGTTTTTATGGCGATCCTTCCGTGTTTATGACTGTTATTGGCATCACGGGGACTAATGGTAAAACTTCTTGCAGTCATTTTTTAAGTCAGATGCTGGATGATTGCGGAATAATCGGGACGCTGGGTTGGGGTGAGTGGGACAAGCTAAGTAAAACACTTAATACCACGCCGGATGCCTTGGAAACGCAAAGAATACTGGCTGAATTACTAAAAGATAAAAAAAGAACAGTAGCGATGGAGGTTTCGTCGCATGGTTTGGAGCAGGGCAGGGTTAATGGCGTTACTTTTAAAGGTGCGGTATTTACCAATATTAGCCGCGATCATTTGGATTATCACGGCACGATGGAGGCGTACCTGCAGGCTAAATTGGCGTTACTAAATAAACCGGGATTAGCCTTTGCAGTAGTTAATCTCGATGATGCTTATAGCGACCGGATTATTGCTGCGGTACCGGATACAGTTGTTGTGTGGAGCACGAGTATTCAGGGAAAAACCTTAGCTTCTTGCGAAAGCGTCAGTGCAGAAAAGATAAGGCATAAAGTCGATGGCATTGAATTTGATGTGCGTTGGCGAGAGCATAGTCAGCACGTAAAAGTACCGCTTTACGGTGATTTTAATAGCGAGAATGTATTAACCGTGCTGGCTGTAATGCTGGCTATGGGTTTTTCGATGCCTGAGGCGGTAAAAAAACTTCAGTTCATAAAGCCGGTTACAGGACGAATGGAGCGTTTTGGCGGAGAGGGACAGCCACTGATTTTTGTAGATTATGCTCATACGCCTGATGCTCTGGATAAGGTTTTATCCAGCTTGAGAAAGCATTGCGGGCAAGCCTTATGGGTGGTTTTCGGCTGTGGTGGTAACCGGGACAAAGGTAAACGTCCAGAAATGGGGCGTATTGCCGAGCAGTGGGCGGATCATGTCATTATTACTGATGACAACCCACGTTTTGAAAATGGACTGGATATAGTTAAAGATATTTTGGCGGGTTGTAGAGACGCAATTAATCGCGAATCTGCCGGTAAGGTAGAAGTCATTCAAAACAGAGAGCAGGCAATACAAAATGTGATAGCGAGAGCCGCTGAAAAGGATTGTATTGTGGTTGCCGGTAAGGGCCATGAACCCTACCAGGAAAGCAATGGGGTGCAAATACCATTCAATGACAGTCAGGTTGTTATTGATGCATTAACAATGAGAGCCGGATAACTATGGAAATGATGCTGAGTGACTGTGCTAAGGCTGTGCAAGGAAGGTTCATCGGGGCAGATGTAGCTATCACCTCTGTCAGCATAGATACACGAGCAATTCAGCCGGGGCAGCTTTATATTGCCATTAAAGGACATAACTTTGATGGTAATGAGTTTGTTGAACAAGCTGAAGAGGCCGGAGCCATTGCTGCTATCGTCCATAAAGGCGTTAAGACATCCTTACCGCATATTGTCGTTGATGATACACGTTTAGCTTTAGCTAAGCTGGCTGGGGCATGGCGGCGTTTCTTGTCCGTCCGTGGAAAAGAGTCACTTTCGGTTGTCGGCATTACCGGCAGTAACGGCAAGACGACTGTTAAAGAAATGGTCGCGGCAATACTGGCTGTCAATGCTCCTGTTTTGTTTACCCAAGGCAACCTGAATAATGATATTGGAGTGCCTTTGACGTTACTGCGTCTGAATGAACAGCACCGCTATGCAGTGATCGAAATGGGCGCAAATCATGCGGGAGAAATTGCCTACACCAGTACTTATGCACAGGCTGATGTGGTGATTATTACTAATGCAGGGGCGGCGCATTTAGAAGGTTTTGGAAGTCTTGAGGGTGTTGCCAAGGCGAAAGGTGAAATCATCGAGACGCTTCACAAAGACGGTATTGCTGTTATTAACTATGACGATGACTATTTCGGCTATTGGCAGTCAGTCGCTGGAAAAAAATCTGTTCTGTCATTTGGATTGAATAGCTGTGCGGATGTAACGGCTAAAGGGATTAAAACAGAAATTCGTAATAACGCGTTTGTAACGTCCTTCGAGTTAGTTTCATCACAAGGTACGGTTGACATTATATTAAAACTGGCCGGTCAGCATAATATTGTTAATGCCTTGGCGGCCACTGCAGCCAGTTTGGCTTTGGATATAGACCTGAAACAGATTAAACAAGGCCTGGAAAATGTAAAGCCGGTAACCGGCCGTTTACAGCCTCTGGTTAGTCGTTTAGGGAATATCGTTATTGATGACACTTATAACGCTAATTCGTCTTCTCTGAAAGCCGGTCTTGAAGTGCTGGCTAACTTTAAGGGTAAGCCCTGGCTGGTTTTAGGTGCGTTTGGTGAATTAGGCCCTGATAGCCCAAAAATGCACGAAGAAATGGGAAGGCTGATTAAAGCCAGCGGAGTTGCAAGGTTGTTAGCTGTTGGCGCAGACAGCAAGAATACAGTGCAAGCCTTTGGCATTGGAGCGACTTTTTTTGAAAAACAACAAGATTTGATTGATGTGCTTAAACAAGAATTAAAAGGCGATGAAACTATTTTGATTAAAGGCTCACGAGCGCAGCACATGGAAAATGTAGCGGCAGCTTTGGTTGATAATTTCAGGAATTAAACAATGTTACTTTACTTTGCAGATTATCTAATGACCTTTGATGGCGGTTTCAGGGTATTTCATTACCTGACCTTTCGCGCCATTCTCGGTGCATTAACCGCATTGTTGATTTCTTTTATTATCGGTCCGGTAATGATTAGAAAATTAAGCCGTAATAAAATCGGGCAAAGTATCCGTGAATTAGGCCCACAATCCCATTACGAAAAAGCGGGAACACCTACAATGGGTGGGACTTTAATATTGGTTGCAGTTGCATTCAGTACTTTGTTGTGGGCTGATCTTGGAAATAGATATATTTGGGTTATTTTGCTGGTAACCATGGGTTATGGTGTGGTCGGTTTTGTTGATGACTACAGAAAAGTCATTAAAAACAATAGTGACGGATTGTCGGCTAAAGCTAAATACTTTTGGCAGTCTGTAATAGGTTTAACGGCTGCTGTTTTTTTGTATAAAACAGCGATTCTACCGGCGGAAACCCAATTCATCGTTCCCTTTTTTAAGGACTTTATGTTGGATATGGGCTGGATGTATATAGTGCTGACCTATTTTGTCATCGTTGGAACCAGCAACGCAGTTAACTTGACCGATGGACTGGATGGTTTGGCCATTATGCCGACAGTAATGGTTGCTGCGGGTTTGGGGATTTTTGCTTATCTATCCGGACACGTGGATTTTTCAGGCTATCTGTCTATTCCTTACCTGCCGAATGCAGGAGAACTCATTGTTTTTTGTGCTGCTTTAGTGGGCGCCGGATTGGGTTTTTTATGGTTTAACGCCTATCCCGCGATGGTGTTTATGGGGGATGTCGGCGCATTGGCATTGGGTGCGGCTTTAGGCGTATTAGCCGTATTAGTCAGGCAAGAAATTGTATTAATGATTATGGGCGGTGTTTTTGTCATGGAAACGGTGTCCGTTATGATTCAGGTTGCTTCCTTTAAACTGACCGGAAAACGGGTTTTTCGTATGGCGCCAATACATCATCATTTTGAATTGAAAGGATGGCCTGAGCCACGGGTTATCGTGCGGTTCTGGATTATCACAGTCATTCTGGTGCTGATCGGATTGGCAACATTAAAATTGAGATGAAAAAAATGCACAAGGTCAATAAAAGTATTTCTCTGATTTCCGGTTGGCGAGCAGTTGCGAGATAAAAATGGATAATTCAGCGATTTTAAATTCGTTAAAAAGGAATTTTGCACTGGAACCACAAAGCGCCAAGGTTTTGGTGGTGGGTCTTGGTAAGACCGGTATTTCTGTTGCGCATTATTTACAAAAACTTGGGTTTAACTTTGCCATTACCGATAGTCGTGACAAACCGCCTTTACTCGATGAGTTTTTTCAAGTAATGCCGGATACACCAGTTTTTACCGGCGGTTTTGATGAGGCAGCTTTTAAAGTTGCAACACATCTGATTGTCAGTCCAGGCGTGTCACTGACTGAAAAATCCATTGTCAAAGCCATCGCCAATGGCTCGAAGATAGTCAGCGATATTGATTTGTTCGCCTGTTCCGTTGAGGCACCGATTATTGCCATTAGCGGATCCAATGGAAAAAGCACGGTTACAACCATGCTGGGCGAAATGGCAAAATGTGCAGGAAAAAAGGTGGGCGTAGGCGGTAATCTCGGTACTCCGGCATTGGATTTACTGGCGCAATCGGCAGAATTGTATGTGTTGGAACTTTCAAGTTTTCAGTTGGAAAGAACTTCTGTTCTGGATGCTGCTGCCGCAACAGTGCTTAATGTTTCGGCTGATCATCTTGACAGGCATGCGGATATAGCCGAATACGCTAAGGAAAAACAAAACGTTTTTAGTGGTAATGGTGTCATGGTTATTAATGTCGATGACCCAATTGTTGATGCGATGCAGGATGCAGGCAGGCGTCTAGTGACATTTTCAATTAACAAGGAAGCTGATTTTTATATTGCTCTCAAGGATGGTGTGGAGTACCTGATGCACAATAATCAGTGTTTGATGCCGTTAGCTGAATTACCGCTTGAAGGTAGACATAATGCGGCCAATGCATTGGCTGCATTGGCGTTAGGTGTATCTATAGGGTTAGATGAACAGGCGATGTGTCATGCGTTGAAAATATTTAAAGGTTTGGATCATCGTATGCAGCGTGTCGCGCAAATACGCGGCGTCACTTGGGTAAACGATTCAAAGGCGACCAATATTGGCGCCTGTGTTGCGGCTTTACAAGGCTATGAACGCAAAGTCATTCTGATTGCTGGCGGTGATGCAAAAGGAGCCGATATGAATGAATTGACACCCGTCATTAAAGAAAAAGCAAAAAGTGTAGTTTTAATGGGCAAGGATGCGGAATTGATAAAACAGGCATTGAAGAATTGCGTTCCCGTTTATTCTGCCGAAAACATGGCGCAAGCTGTACAGATTTGCGCCAGTCTTGCGGAGACAGGTGACAGTGTGTTGTTATCCCCTGCCTGTGCCAGTCTTGATCAATATAAAAACTATCAGGATAGAGGCGATCAATTTGCTAAAGCTGTTTTGGGCTTGCTTGCATGAGCAAACAAGCGAAGCCATCACGGGTTGGGCGGTTTCATTTTGACCCTTTATTGATCGTTGTGTCTACGAGCTTATTGCTTGTTGGTTATGTCATGGTGGCATCATCATCATTGCATTTGGGCGTCAAAATGACCGGTAGCAGTTTTTACTATCCCATCAGGCAGTCAATACATATAGCTCTTGGACTGTTTTTAGGGGCATGTGTCGCAATGACACCTATTCGATTCTGGGAAAAGGCTGGGCCGTGGTTGTTTATTGGGGGATTACTTTTACTGATAATTGTATTGGTACCTGGCCTTGGGGTAAAGGTTAACGGTAGTACACGCTGGTTGTCTATAGGCGGCATGAGAATACAGGTATCAGAGTTGGTTAAGTTTTTTGCTGTGATTTATATGGCAGGTTATGTCACCCGGCATCAGCAATCAATACGAGAATCAGCTTTTGGTTTGATTAAACCTTTGATTTTGTTTTCAGTGGCTAGTTTATTGTTGTTAATGGAGCCTGATTTCGGTTCAGCTGTGGTGATATTAATTATTGCTATGGGGATTATGTTTTTAGCAGGAGCACGATTATCGCAATTCATCATGTTGTTGTCTTTAGTTGCTTTGCTGGCAGGTTTGTTGGTGTATTTTGAGCCTTATCGCATGAAACGTGTAACCAGTTTTATGGATCCATGGGCTGATCCAAAAGATACCGGTTATCAATTAGTTCATGCACTCATTTCATTCGGACGAGGAGAATGGTCGGGTGTAGGGCTGGGTAGTGGCATACAAAAGCTTTTTTATTTACCTGAAGCGCATACCGATTTTTTATTTTCAGTAATAGGTGAAGAGCTAGGGTTATTGGGAGTACTGACGGTTATAGTCTTATTTTCATTATTGATATGGCGTACTTTTGAGATAGGCGTCGCAGCAGAGAAAGCAGGAGAACGGTTTTCCGCTTTTATTGCTTATGGTTTGGGAATCTGGTTTGGTTTTCAAGCATTCGTCAATATGGGCGTTAATATGGGAATTTTGCCAACGAAAGGATTAACTTTGCCATTAATGAGTTATGGCGGCGGTAGTATGATGATTATGTGTTGTGCAGTTGCTTTGTTATTCCGTGTGCAAAGCGAAGTCGCCGAGATAAATGCCAACACACCAAAAGAAAGGTCGAAATGGGCAAGCGTATAGTTATCATGGCAGGAGGAACTGGTGGACATGTGTTTCCGGCATTGGCGGTTGCTGAATGGTTAATCGAAAAAGGGTGGCAGGTTAGCTGGTTAGGGACGCAGACGGGCTTGGAAAGCCGAGTGATTCCGGAGCATGGTATTGAAATCGACTGGTTGTCGGTTGCAGGTGTGCGGGGTAAAGGATTAACGTCGAAAATAAAAGCTTTATTTATGTTGTTCAAAGCCTGTGTACAGGCTATGAAAATATTGCGCAAGCGTAAACCCGATGTGGTGTTAGGTATGGGCGGATTCGTTGCCGGCCCCGGTGGGCTGATGGCAAAACTATTAGGGGTCCCCTTGATAATCCATGAACAAAACCGGATTCCAGGGACAACAAATCGCTTGCTTGCGCGTTTGGCCGATCAGGTGTTAGAGGCATTTCCCGGCAGTTTTAGCGGGAAAATTAAAGCAAAATGTACGGGAAATCCGTTAAGAAAACAGTTCCTTACTGGGTTGAAAAGTGGACGTCAGCAGTCTGAAAAAGAGGTAAGGATATTGATTTTTGGCGGTAGTCAGGGCGCTCAGATATTGAATGAAACAGTGCCGGAGGCTGTTGACGAATTTCAAAGATCCGCATTGGTAATGCAATCGATGCAAATAAAGCATCAAACCGGAGCCGCTATGTTATCCGCAGGTTGAAAGTCGATATAAAGCTTTAGGCATTAAAGCAGAAACTAATGCTTTTATTGATGACATGGTCGCGGCTTATCAATGGGCTGATTTGGTGATTTGCAGGGCAGGTGCCATGACAGTCAGTGAGGTTGCGGCAATGGGTGTCCCTGCTATTTTAATACCATTACCGAGTGCTATTGATGATCACCAGACAGCGAATGCCCGCTATTTAATCGATGCCGGCGCAGGACTACTATTGAGGCAAAATGAATTGAATCCGGTAACACTGGCAGATTATATAACAAAGGCATTGGAACAATTGGCTGTTATGAGCGTTGCGTCACAACACTGTGCACGTCTGGACGCAACAGCCGTAGTTGCAGATTATTGTATTGCTGAGGCGGGATTATGAAGTTTCCAAATAGTGAGCATATCGCGTCTACCATGGGCAATGTTGAGCGTATACATTTTGTGGGTATAGGCGGCACAGGCATGAGCGGCATAGCTGAAGTTTTATCGAATCTGGGTTATAAAGTTTCGGGTTCTGATATAAAAGAAAGCGCGGTAACCGAAAGACTCGCGGATTTGGGTGTGACGATTACTATCGGACATAAGCGCGAAAATGTCACGAAGGTTGATGTGGTGGTAGCGTCAACTGCTATAGGCCGCAGTAATGAAGAAATTGACCAGGCCTATCTTAATAGAATTCCTGTCATTCCTCGTGCGGAAATGCTGGCTGAGTTGATGCGCTTTCGATTTGGTATTGCCGTCGCTGGTACGCATGGCAAGACCACTACAACCAGTTTGACAGCCAGTATGCTGGCGGAGGGTGGACTCGATCCTACTTTTGTTATTGGCGGTCGTTTAAATAGTGCAGGAAGCAATGCCAAATTGGGTTTAGGAAATTATCTGGTTGCCGAAGCTGATGAAAGTGATGCTTCATTTTTATATCTTCAGCCTATGATGGCGGTGGTGACTAATATAGATCAGGATCACATGGAAACTTATCAGAATAGTTTTCAGCGATTAAAAGACACGTTTGTAGAGTTTTTACATCACTTGCCTTTTTATGGTTTGGCGGTGATGTGTCTGGATGACGAAGGCGTCAGAGAAGTATTGCCGCAAATTTCCAAACCGGTAATCACTTACGGTGTTCATGAGGACGCTGATATTCGCGCGGTAGATATTAAACAGGAAGGTATGCACACGGCTTTTAACGTAATTCGCCGGGGTGGTTATCCGCCGTTGCAAGTGACATTAAACATGCCGGGTTGGCATAACATGCTCAATTCACTGGCTGCTATTGCTGTCGCAACCAAGCTGGCTGTTGCTGATGATGCCATCGTTAAAAGTCTGGGCGCGTTTAAGGGTGTAGGTAGACGTTTTCAGATCCAAGGGGACTTGGCGCTCGAAGGCGGCAAGCTCACCCTGGTTGATGATTACGGACATCATCCTCGAGAAATTGCCGCAACCCTGGAGGCATTGCGCCAAGCCTGGCCTGAAAGGCGATCAGTCATTATTTTTCAGCCACATAGATATACGCGGACTCGCGATTTATTTGAAGATTTCGTGCAGATATTGTCGACTGTCGATGTACTGATTCTGATGGATGTTTACCCGGCGGGTGAGGCTGTGATTGCAGGTGCTGATGGCAGGGCATTAAGCCGTGCAATTCGTATGCGTGGTCAAGTCGACCCGGTATTTGTTGATGTCTGGCAAGAGTTGCCGAAAATATTGGCGGGCATAGTAAAGCCGGATGATGTCATCTTGACTATGGGGGCTGGTAATGTCGGGCAGATTGCTACCCAGTTACCCGAGTTGTTGACTGAAGCGCTGGAGTCTCGGGTTTTGTCACCCTTGATCCGACCAAAGACCCGGCCAGCATGAAAGGCAGATTGTTAAGCAATGAAAAACTGGCTAAATATACCAGTTGGCGTGTAGGCGGCTCTGCTGACCGGCTTTATATTCCGTTCGACCGGCAGGATCTGTGTGAGTTTATAGCTGCTTTACCAGATTCCGAGCCCCTGTTTTGGATGGGCTTAGGCAGCAATTTATTAGTCAGAGATGGCGGCATACGCGGCACGGTTGTTAATACCAAGGGACGCTTGAAAGAAATGAAACTTGCCGAAGATGGCTCGGTTTATGTGGAAGCAGGTGTTCCTTGTGCTCATGTGGCTCGTTTTTGTGCAGAACAAGGTTTGATTGGTGCTGAGTTTTTGGCAGGCATACCCGGCACAATGGGGGGGGCTTTAAAAATGAACGCAGGAGCTTTTGGCGGAGAAACCTGGGGCATTGTTAAGCAGGTAGAAATGATTGATGGGGCAGGTAAAGTAACGCTTCGATATCCTCATGAGTTTAAGGTGAGCTACCGGTCAGTAAAAAGTATTGAAAATGAATGGTTTCTGAGTTGCCGGATACAGTTGCAGCAAGGTGATACTGCAACAAGTCAGCAAAAGATAAAAGGTTTATTGGAAAAGCGGGCAAAAACACAGCCGACTAATCAGCCAAGTTGCGGATCGGTTTTTAAAAATCCGGAAGGAGATTATGCCGCAAGATTGATAGAACAAACAGGATTGAAAGGCTATGCGATAGGTGGTGCTTGCGTATCAGAAAAGCATGCCAATTTTATTGTAAATACCGGCAATGCTACTGCAGCTGATATCGAAGACTTAATTTATTTTATTCAAAAAGAAGTAAAGGAGCATCAAGGCGTGGAATTGCAGACTGAGGTTTGTATGGTTGGAGAGGTTGAAGAGAGACGATTTGTTTCGTCTAATCCTGAGAAATTTGGACGTGTTGCTGTACTGATGGGAGGGTCGGCCGCAGAAAGAGCGGTTTCGTTGAGAAGTGGCGCCGCCGTTTATGATGCTTTAAAACGTAAAGGTGTTGATGCTGTCGCTATTGATGTAACGGCTAGCCCAATCGACGCTTTGAACGGAATAAAAGTTGATCGAGTATTTAATATTATTCATGGGCGTGGTGGCGAAGACGGAGTGCTTCAGGGCGTTTTGCAGGTTATGGGTATTCCTTATACCGGCAGCGGAGTTATGGCTTCTGCATTAACGATGGATAAACTCAGAACCAAATTGTGTTGGCAGGGATACGGTCTGGTGACTCCTCTTTGGTGTCTATTGCAGGATGAAAATGATCTTGATACGTGCATTGAAAAACTGGGATTTCCGGTTATCGTCAAGCCTGCTCAAGAGGGTTCCAGCATAGGCATGAGCAAGGCAAATTCAAGGGATGAGTTGTTGAAAGCCTTGCAAGTAGCTTTGGAATATCGCTGTGATGTTTATGCTGAACGCTGGGTAACGGGTAAGGAATATACGGTTGCGGTATTAAATGATGAGGCATTGCCAGTCATTCGCCTGGAAACCCCCAACGTATTTTATGATTACGAAGCAAAATATAATGCGACGACGACTCAATATCATTGTCCTTCCGGCTTGGATCAGGTTCAGGAGCTGTTTTTAAGAAATTTGGCTGTAACAGCCAGTAAAGTGGTCGGCGTAAAGGGATGGGCAAGAGTCGATGTCTTTATTGATGATTCCGGGCAGTATCAATTAATTGAAATTAACACCGTGCCTGGCATGACTGATCATAGCTTGGTGCCGATGGCGGCCAAACAGGCGGGTATCGATTTTGAGGAATTGGTCTGGCGGGTGTTGGAAACCAGTTTAGGGTAATGAGCACTGTAGGCACTAAAACCTGGGTGATCGGATTGTTGTTAACGGGTCTGGTTGGAATAGTTGGGTATGAAGCAGTCACGAAGAGACACATTAGGTCGTTACCTATGAAAAGCGTGTCTTTACCCCTTAAATATGTGAGAACCGAAGGTGTTTTTCAATACCTTAGTAAGAACGAGATAAAGACAGTATTACAGCCATTGGTGATGACCGGTTTTTTTGAGGCCGACATGCAGGCGATACACTCAGTTGTTTCGACATTGCCGTGGGTAGATACGGTGACGGTAAAACGCATTTGGCCTGATGCGATTGACATAAAAATACGCGAGAAAAAACCCTATGCACGCTGGGGAAAAAACAGCCTGATTACTGAACAAGGCGTAATATTTACACCGAATAATAGTGAACAATTTCAGAATTTGACTGTAGTGACAGGGCCTGAGCAACAGCAAGTAAAAGTACTGGAAATAATGAAGGGCGTTAAAACGGCCTTGGCCGATCAGTCCATGCAATTGGCAGAGTTTAGTGTTAATGACCGGTGGGCATGGAAAATCAAGTTGGCAACCGGCCTTGAAATACTGTTGGGGCGCAATGAGCAATTAAAAAAATTACAGCGTTTTTTAAAGACGTTGGCAGTACTAAAACAAGAGCAGGTTGATGCAATGGCACTAGTTGATTTGAGATATCCCAATGGATATGCAGTTTCATGGAGGCCCGAAACTGCTGAGATTGATTGGAATGCTATTGCGAATCCCAATAATGAACAACAAGCACACGATAAGGCGATACAGAGTAGATAAAATGGCAAAAAAAATAGAGCGTAATTTAATAGTCGGACTGGACATCGGTACGTCAAAAGTCGCGGCTATTGTGGGTGAGCTCACCAGTGATGGCAATATAGAAGTTATAGGTATAGGGACTACGCCATCGCGCGGTCTTAAAAAAGGCGTTGTAGTTAATCTGGAGTCAACTGTTCAGTCCATACAAAAAGCAATAGAAGAGGCTGAATTAATGGCGGGATGTCAGATCAAGTCAGTTTTTGCAGGGATTGCGGGTAGTCATATAAGAAGCCTTAATTCTCATGGCATTGTGGCAATCAAGGATAAAGAAGTGACTCAATATGATATTGACAGAGTCATTGATTCCGCACGTGCGGTCGCTATTCCTGCGGATCAGAAAATTTTACATATTTTGCCGCAGGAGTTTGTAATTGATCTTCAGGACGGGATTAAAGAGCCCATCGGGATGTCAGGTATTCGCCTTGAGGCCAAGGTTCACATGGTCACAGGCAGTGTCAGCGCATCCCAGAATATTATCAAATGTATTCGCCGTTGCGGGTTAGAGGTTGAGGATATAGTGCTGGAGCAATTGGCGTCCTGTAACTCTGTGCTTACAGAAGATGAAAAGGAATTAGGTGTCTGTTTAATTGATATTGGTGGTGGAACAACGGATATTGCTATTTTCGTTGAGGGTGCGATCAAGCATACAGCCGTTATACCCATAGCCGGAGATCAGGTGACTAACGATATTGCTGTTGCCTTACGCACACCCACAATAAACGCAGAAGAGATTAAAAGAAAATACGCCTGTGCGTTAACGCAATTGGCGAACCTTGATGGCACTATTGAAGTGCCAAGCATTGGTGACAGAGCGCCACGCAAGATTTCAATGCAAAATCTGGCCGAGATTATAGAGCCGCGCTATGAAGAATTGATGCTGCTGGTACAGTCCGAACTTAGACGCAGTGGCAATGAAGAATTAATAGCGGCTGGAGTTGTATTGACTGGGGGTAGTTCAAAAGTAATGGGGTTAATTGAGCTGGCGGAGGAAATTTTTCACATGCCGGTACGTATGGGTGGGCCACAAAATGTTACCGGGTTAACCGAAGTGGTAAGAAATCCGATTCACTCTACAGGAGTCGGATTGTTAATGTATGGGAGAGAACATCAGAGCTTGGGAAGAAGTATTGATTCTGACGGGTTAGGGTGGTTTTCGAAAATGAAGAATTGGTTTCAAGGTAATTTTTAATAGCGTGTATTGTTTATTTAAAGGGCAGCGAAAATGAAATATGAATTGGTGGATACGTATAGTGAAACCGCCGTCATCAAGGTTATTGGTGTAGGTGGGGGTGGTGGTAATGCAGTTAATCACATGGTTGGTTGCCATATTGAAGGAGTTGAATTTATCTGCGCAAATACCGATGCGCAGGCATTAAGAAAATTAACTGTTGATACAATAATCCAGTTAGGCGTCGAATTAACCAAGGGTCTGGGTGCGGGTACAAATCCGGAAATTGGCAGACACGCCGCAGAGGAGAATAAAGAGCGTATAAAAGAAGTTTTACAAGGCGCGGACATGGTTTTCCTGACTGCCGGTATGGGGGGTGGTACGGGTACAGGAGCCATTCCAGTTATTGCGCAAATCGCACGAGAAATGGGTATTCTGACGGTCGCCGTAGTGACCAAACCCTTTTTGTTTGAAGGTAAAAAGAAGCAGGCCGTTGCAGAGCAGGGCATACTAGAGCTTGAAAAATACGTAGACTCATTGATCACTATTCCTAATCAGAAATTATTGCCTGTGCTAGGCAATAATGTGTCCTTGATGAATGCGTTTAAAGCGGCTAATGATGTGTTGCTGGATGCTGTACAGGGTATTACCGAGCTTATTGTTCATCCCGGCATGATTAATGTTGATTTTGCTGATGTTAGAACCGTCATGTCCGGAATGGGTGCGGCTATTATGGGCATGGGTTCGGCGACAGGCGAACATCGCGCTCGGGAAGCCGCTGAAAAGGCCATTGCTTGTCCATTGCTGGAAGATATTAATCTGCAAGGCGCACGCGGTATACTGGTTAATATTTCTGCGGCTGATATGGGTGTTGCCGAGTTTAATGAAGTCGGTAATATCGTTCACGAGTTCGCCTCGGAAGATGCCATTATCAAAATCGGCATGGCTATTGACTCAACCTTGGGTGATGAAATTAAAGTCACTGTCGTGGCTACCGGTATGGGCGCGCCTCCCCTGGCTGTTAAAGCGCCGGTTAAAGTGATGCAGAAACCGACGACAAGTAACGTCAATTATGATGAATTGGATAAGCCAACTATCCACCGTCACGGTGGTAAGCAGGAAAACAGGGAAACACGTTTTGGCGCGCAAGCCAAAAAAGATATGGATTTGGATTATCTGGATATTCCTGCTTTTTTAAGGCGGCAGGCGGATTAATTTCAGGGCAAGGAATAAAGCGCGACGGGGTATTTGCCCCGTCACGTTATGCTACGCTAGTGACCAGGATTGAGGGAAATCAATTTAATGGCGTTAGCCGATAAGTTGTCGCCCAGCGAATTATTTGTCACAAATGTAATGAATCACAGTGGACGACGGATTAAGCTATCGTTAGTCCATACCAGAAGCTACAAATCGTTAATGCATTGTTTCCCACGCGTCAATTGCCGCAGACAACCCCCGCAGTCGCACTTCCACCAGGAATGATAACCCATCCCAGCATCGATGTTCCCAATATTAGCGGTGGAAAAAAGACGCATATTTTCATATAATGCATTGTTAAATAAACCCTTTCAATAACCCAATCTGTATAAACAGCCCTGTTTTTTAGTGACTTGTTTACGCAGACGTCAGCTAATCAAACATAAGCATTATGGAACAAAATAACATTACCCTTGGAATTCCCAGCTTTACCTACGGCGATTTATACAATGCTGCACGTCTAAAAGATTTGCTGGATGTGTTTGATGCGTCGGTTAAACATCATGATGTCGAGCTGTATAATAAATTTTCAGCCTATCGCCAAAACCAGGGTGAAGGCTTTAAACCGGAAGAAATTTCTGATTTGCTGGTGAACATGGGGCCTTATGTCGGTCAGTTTGTGGCAAAATTGTTTAATGTGTCTGAGCAACATCAAGCGCAAAGCGTCAAAATCAAGGATGAAATCGATACCATTTTTACTTATAAAAATGAAGTGGTAGAAAAACTGGCTGTGGTCTTTAAAGGCCAGGATACCAGTGATTGGGCTATTCCCTCTATCCTGAATCGTTTTGACTTACTGATTGAGGCTGGTTTTCCGGAAGCCAATCAAGATAATGACCCTGAGCATCGTGTTGCTCGTGTCGGTGCGACTATTGGATTATTGTCCAGCCATTACAAACTGATTGCCAAAGGTAAAGAAAGTGGCTACGAAAATGCAGATGAACAAGTCTCTGCATTACGCAGTAAACTTGCCGCACATGAACTGGCGGCAACTGAATTTAGCGACATCATCAATGCGCCGGATGCTGCCGGATTTATAAGCGGCTTAATGGATATAGTACAACGCTGGAGCTTTGTTGCGCAACAAGATAACGATGTGGTTGCCGATTGGCTCAGCTTTAAATTTCCCGGAAAACGTGATTTAGACAATCTGGTCGAACACGATACCATAGACCGTGGTGAATTCACGACGTGGATGGGTGATCTGGAACATCGTCGCCGCAGGGATGGTTTTAAACTGACTGACCCGCGATTGAATCAACGGCAGGTGTTGTCAGAAGTTAATCATTGTATTTATTGCCACGAACGCGATACCGACTCGTGCTCCAAAGGCATGCGCAACAAGAAAACCAATACCTTTAAAGTTGACGGACTGGGCGTGACGACTATCGGCTGCCCACTGGATGAAAAAATATCGGAAATGCATCTGGTCAAACGCAATGGCGATAATATTGGCGCGTTGGCAATTATCATCATCGATAATCCGATGTGTCCGGGGACTGGGCATCGTATTTGTAATGAGTGTATGAAAGGTTGTATTTATCAAAAAACCGACCCTGTTGATATACCTCAAATTGAAACCAATGTGCTGACCGATGTATTGTTCATGCCTTACGGCTTTGAAATTTACAGCTTGCTTACCCGCTGGAATCCGTTAAACATTAAGCGTCCACACATGCTGCCTTATAACGGTAAAAATGCCCTGGTGGTAGGATTGGGCCCTGCGGGTTACACCATGAGCCATTATTTACTCAATGAAGGCTTTGGTGTTGCGGGTATTGATGGCTTAAAACTGGAACCATTGCCCGTAGCTTTAACGGGAGACGCTAACAATTTGCCGATGCCGATTGTTGATTTTAAAGACCTCTATGAAGATTTGGATAAGCGTATTCTGGCAGGTTTTGGTGGCGTGGCTGAATATGGAATTACCGTGCGCTGGGACAAAAACTTTCTGAAAGTCATTTACCTGACGCTGCAAAGACGTGAAGCATTTCGGGCGTATGGCGGTGTGCGTTTTGGCGGCACACTGACTATTGACGATGCCTGGAGCATGGGCTTTGACCATATTTGTATAGCCTCCGGAGCGGGTAAGCCAACTGTCATTGATCTGAAAAACAATCTGATGCGCGGCATACGTAAAGCCTCGGATTTCCTCATGGCATTGCAATTGACAGGCGCGGCAAAAGCATCGTCAATGGCAAATTTGCAAGTACGCTTGCCCGCCGGTGTGATTGGCGGCGGCTTAACAGCCATGGATACGTCGACTGAGTTATTGGCGTATTATCCGGTGCAGGTGGAAAAAATTAAGCATCGTTATGATACGTTAGCGGCGGTGTATGGTGAAGCAACGGTACGCGCTCGTTATGACAAAGAAGAAATCGGTATTCTTGATGAGTTCCTGGCGCATGGCAATGCCATTGTCGCTGAACGTGCTCGCGCCGAAGCTGAGGGCGAAGAACCCAACTTTCAACCACTCGTTGAATCATGGGGCGGCGTCACCTTGTTTTATCGCAAAGGCATAGCAGACGCGCCGGCGTACCGGCAAAATCATGAAGAAATTGTTAAAGCTCTTGAAGAAGGTATTGCCTTGGCCGAAGGCATGAGCCCAGTTAGCGCTCATGCCGATGAATACGGGCATTTAAACGCTGTCGATTTTGAAAAACTGGTATCAGAAGACGGTCGCTGGAAAAGCTCAGGGCAAACCATCAACGTGCCGTTACGCAGTCTGTATATCGCTGCGGGTACATCGCCCAACACAATTTATCAAAGCGAATATCCCGACACTTTTGTTATGGATAAGTGGTTTTTCCAACGTCATGAGCCTGAATTTAACAACGGCACAGTTGATTTAATCCCCATGCACGATGAAGCTTTTCCGAAATTGGGCAAACCAGCGCCGCTTGACGTCCTATCAAAAAGACGGCAAATTCATCAGTTTTTACGGCGACAATCATCCTGTTTTTGCGGGTAATGTTGTTAAAGCCATGGCGAGCGCTAAAAATGGCTACCCTTATGTGGCAAAATTATTCGAGCAAGAATTGGCAAATCTGAATCCAGCGCAACAGCCGGAACGTGATGCTGCATTGAAAGCTTTGTTCGACAAATTAGATGCAGCCTTTATAGCCACTATCGTGGCCATCAACCGGTTGACACCGACGATTATCGAAGTGGTTGTAAAAGCACCGATGCAAGCTGAAAAATTCCATCCGGGACAATTTTATCGTGTGCAGAACTATGAAGCACTTGCGCCAACAGTTGAAGGCACAGTGTTGGTTGCTGAAGGTTTGGCGCTGACCGGCGCGGAAGTCGATAAGGAAAAAGGCACGATTTCCCTGATTGCCCTGGAAATGGGTTCTTCTTCGCGTCTTTGCGCAACCTGGAAAGTCGGCGATCCGTTGGTCATCATGGGCGTGACAGGCGCTCCAACCGAAATACCCACCAATCAAACCATATTATTACTCGGTGGCGGTCTGGGTAATGCGGTACTGTTTTCTATCGGTAAAGCTATGCGGGCGGCGGGTAACCGCGTCATTTATTTTGCGGGCTATAAAAACCCTCAAGACCGCTTCAAAGTCGAAGACGTTGAAGCCGCCGCTGACTTGATTATCTGGTCAGTCGATAAAGGCGACGACGTGCAAGCGATTGTGCCAACCCGTCCGCAAGATAAAACCTTTGTCGGCAACATCCTGGAATGCATGGTGGCTTATGGCAAAGGCGAATTGGGCGAACAGCCTATTTCGCTGGCGGATGTCGATCACCTCATCGTTATCGGTTCGGACCGCATGATGGCGGCCGTGAAATCCGCCCGTTTTGATGTGCTGAAACCGTATCTCAAAAAAGCCCATCACGCAGTCGGTTCAATCAACTCCCCGATGCAGTGCATGATGAAAGGCATCTGTGCCCAGTGTATGTGCAAACATGTCGATGCGGAAACGGGCAAAGAAACCTTTGTTTATTCCTGCTACAACCAGGATCAGGATTTGGATAAAGTGGATTTCCCGCATTTGAATGCGCGCTTACGGCAAAATACCGTACAGGAAAAATTATCCAATCTTTGGCTGGATTATTTGTTGATGAAACAGAAGTCGGGAGAAGTGGCGTAGGTTGGGTTAGGCGATAGCCGTAACCCAATTTATCGAATTGGCAAATGTTGGGTTACGTTATTGCTAACCCATATATGGACTCCTCTTTTTTGCAAGCTTTTTCTCTTCGATTACTACGATCAGTAAACACAGTTGCACCCATATATCCGGCCTATAATTAAGGTTTTTATTACCTCTGGCCTTGATGGATTTCCGCGTGGTTTTATCTCTATCAACCTACCGGCCTCGAAGGCCCCTGGGCTGCACGGATTTCTGAAAACACCGGTCTGACGTAACCGGCCAGCCGCGACACACGGTTTGCCGGATCTGATTATGGCATCCTCACAATTTTTAGTGAGGATGGATAATGAAAATAAATACACAATGGCAGCGGCATGTGGAAGCTTGGCGCGAGAGTGGCTTGAGTCAGGCGGATTATTGTCACCAGCACGGACTCAATCGCAAAACCTTTTCACTATGGACGCGGCGTGATCAGGGTGAGCCATCCATGGTTAAAGACACCTCGCTTGAATTGATTTCCGTCCAAGTGTCGCCATCGGTACCGGTAGCTACTGCCGAAGCCAGCGCACTATTGCTTCGATTTCCGCACGGTGTACAGCTTGAACTGTCCACGGCAGTGCCGCCTCGTTGGCTGGCGGAATTGCTGCGATGCCTGGCTTGAT
>CAWBLO010000002.1:0-61652 GCA_963789475.1 uncultured Gammaproteobacteria bacterium
GTCGGACTTTTCAGTTCTAACGCGCACTATCTGGTAAAATAGCGACCTATTCTACACAAAATCCCAGTTGACCCATGGCCCGTTTCATCCAATACGACCGATACCAACAATATATTCTGCCACCGTCGGTTGATGAATGGCTGCCGGAAGACCATCTGGCACGCTACATCGTTGAAGTGATCGACCAACTGGATTTGTCCAAGCTGACCAACCGGTACTCGCGCAGCGGTTCCGAAGCCTATCATCCTGCTTTGCTGTTGGCTTTATTGGTTTACGGTTACGCCACCGGCACCTTCTCCAGTCGCAAGATCGAACGAGCGACGCATGATTCCGTGGCATTCCGTTTCATCGCCGCCAACCTGCATCCCGATCACGACACCTTGGCCAACTTCCGCAAGACTTTTCTGGTGGAGTTGGAAGACTTGTTCGTGCAAGTACTGGCCTACGCTCAGACTATGAAGTTAGTCAAACTGGGCAAGATTTCGCTGGATGGCACCAAGATTAAGGCCAACGCCTCGAAACACAAAGCCCTATCCCACGGCCATATCGAAAAGCTGGAAGCCCAACTACGCGAGGAAGTACAAGCCTTGTTGGCCAAAGCGGCGGAAACCGATCAGCAAGAGACCGACGACGAACACGACTTGCCCGCCGAAATCGCTCGTCGCGAACAACGCCTGCAAGCCCTGGCCGATGCCAAAGCCAAGATTGCCGAGCGTGCCGCCCAACGCGATCAACAAGCCCAGCAAGAGTACGCTGACAAAGTCGCTCGCCGCGAAGCCCAGCGCGAAGCGGGAGAAAAACCGCGCGGCAAAGAACCCAAAGCACCCGAAACAGGCCCTCAAGCCAAAGACCAAATCAACCTGACCGACGAAGAATCCCGGATCATGCCCAGCCACGAAGGCTTCGTGCAAGCCTACAACGGCCAAGCGGCGGTCGATGTCGATAGCATGCTCATCGTCGCAGCCACCTTGACCCAGCAAACCAACGATAAACAGCAAGTCGAGCCGATGCTGGACGAACTGGATAAACTGCCGCCCGAACTGGGCAACCCTGACACCCTGTTGGCCGACAACGGCTACTTCAGCCAAAACAACGTCAAAGCCTGCGAAGACCGAAGCATCACACCACTGATCGCCTTGGGCCGTGACGCACACCATCTGCCTTTAGAGGAGCGACTCGCGGCGGATGCGCCCGCGCCAGACAGTGATGATCCCGTGGTAAAAATGGCTCACACACTAAAAACCAAGCAAGGTCGCGCCTTGTACGGAAAGCGAAAGTGTACCGTCGAACCCGTGTTTGGCATCATCAAACAGATCATGGGCTTTCGCCAGTTCTCGTTACGAGGCCTGCAAGCGACCTCGGGCGAATGGAAGTTGGTGGCCATGGCCTATAATTTGAAACGGATGCATGTATTGATGGCCGGATAAGCCGGAAAGCCAGCCAAAATCTCGCCAGTTTGCGTTGAATGAGGATAATTCCAGACTGCTTTTAGCTGTGCGTAATCCGGGAAGTTGTTTTGCAAGCCGAATCCCGCTTCTTTTGCGTAACGGCGCCACAAAATATCAGGCAACCATATCTATTGTCCGACAGGCTCCTAAGGATTCTAAATTTCCCTCGGTTGCTGCTTTTGCGTACCATTTGAATGCGTTAACATCGCTTTTTTCTACTCCTAATCCCTGTGCATAGCTATTTGCCAAACGAATTTCGTGCGTCATCCCAACCTTGCTCAGCCGCTTTTTTATGCCAGTCAAAAGCAAGCTCTTCATTTTTCTCGATAGCGGTGCCATTGGCATAGCACAAAGCCAAATCAAACTGTGCTTGGGCATCGCCATCATTGGCTTTTTGTTGTAACTCATCAATTGCGAAAGTGTTTTGGTCGGTCATGTTCTGGTCCTGTGTTTTCCGTGCTTTTTTACTGGTGTGCTGTGGGCAATAGAAACAACTTCTATTGCCTTTGCCCTAATGTTTTTGCTTGCCTAACAAGCCAATGGCGCCCCTGAACTACCGCTCAATAAACTCGATTTTAACCGGCATATTCAATTGCTTGCCGATCTCTTCCAGCACGGCTGTCGCGGTGTGCATATTGACGTGCGTGGTGATGAACCATCCGTCACAGCGTCTTTGGTTTTGGTAACCGTTTACCGGCGTTCTGGCTAAAAGCGGTATTGAGGTGACCACTTTATTCAGTTTGGCTACTCGATCCAGGCCAAAAACTCTCAAGGTTTTTACAAAGGTTTCCTTGATGGTGGCTTCTTCAATGACTTTGCCAGCCACGGTTACTCTTAGCAGACAGCCTTGTTTTCGGGTGCGATTACTGTCCTTTTTGTGAAAACTCGCTTTCTCCACTGACCGCGCATTATATCTTGCGTCGAAATTATTCACGGTGGCTTTGATTTCGGATTCCAGTGCTTGCAATTTTCGGCATGAATCATTGATGACTGTCACCTGCGAAAAATCGCCGATTAAACAGGATTCAGCGCCTGCCATTTTTAGATCGTCCGTGGCGCTATGCAGCGCAGCGAACAATTCGGACAATTTTGTTGTAACAGCTTCCGGTAATCTTTTCATATCTGCATTCTCCATGCTTTACGTTTGCTTCGTTGGGTTAAATGTCCTGCCGTAATCACTGTGCCATCGTGATTATGACTTTATGTTCAACTATAAATAGAAATAAAAATTACCTGTTTATGAAGCTGCTGGTATTTCGCCATGAATCCGCTTTCACAACATGGTGTGTAGTATCGGATAAATTAACGGCAATGTAATGGGAGAACTGTGGGAGTTTTTTGGCTCTATCAAGAACCTATTGACTTGCTGAAATCCTGCGGAACACTCGGATTCTATGTCAGAAAACACAGGAGGCTCGTTCGCGAAGCCTTTCCAAGTTACCATCCCTTACGACTCCGCTCAGGACAGGCCATGGCACTGGGATGCCAGCTTACCGGCTGGCATGACGATCTTGCTGATAATTTTACAACGTAGAATTAAAAGGAAATAAAAAACTAAATTTGGCTCTCTTAATCCCCATGCAATTGCCAAAAATCAGCGGGTGTAACAATTGGATAAAGCGCAGACAACGCCAGTAAATCTTTGTCACCCGTAACAAGATAATTGGCGTTTGTTGCCAGGAATGTCCCCAGAACAGGTTGGTCAGCCTCGTCACGCAGAAGTGGCTCGGCGGCTTGAACAGGGTCAACCAGGTCAGCAAGAAAAGCTAAACTATCGACAAAATCGCGAATTTCCAGGCTTGACCAGCCGAGACGATGATTAAGCCTTGGCAGAACCCGTTGTAGTTCATCCAGAATATATTGGGAAAGGATGACCTCTAAACTTCCGCCCCGCCAGGCAGAGACAATTTTTCCCGGTATCGAGTTTGGATAGGCAGTTCCGGAAAGTAAAACGTTGGTATCAAGGACAATGCAAATTTGCGGCATAGCTAGAATTGAGAATGCCTGGTGTCTGAGACAATGGCATCAATTTCATTTAGCCCTTCTTCTTGAGGCAAGTTTGCATAAGCATCGGCTATGTGTTGGCTGAGCGTATCAAACCGATCTTTGAAGCGGCGTATCCGGTCAAACAATTGCGCATCGACCAGCGCCGCCACTGGTTTGCCGTCTTTTTTGATTAAAATTGAATCGTGCCGGTATTGAACTTGATTCAGCATTTCCCCCAGGTTTTGCCGGAAAGCGACAGCATTTACTTCATTAATCATAATTTGCTCCTTATTTTAAAATTAAAACCATATTGATCATAGCGATTTGGTAAGTCAATGGCAAACAGATAATAATTTTTAGGCTATGTCCGGAAAGCGTATTGTCAAAGGCTGGTTAATTTTTTTTGAAAGCGCCGCAGAGAAAAATTGAGCAGAGTAGACTTGTATCGCCAGCTATAAATGCTTCCACCTCCTTGCATGTTAATCATAACCTTCCGCTGAGCCTCAGCCGCCGGTTAACCTGCCAGTGATAGATTCTGGCGAGCAACGGACGAATCAGCGGCAACCCAATTAACCAGGCCAGGGGTTTCAGCAAAGGTACTTTACTCATCAGCAGGATATAAGCATCCAGCTCGGAAAGAATCTGTTGATTCTCATCTTTGACATGCAGCTCGGTTAATGCCTTGCGGGGGTCGATACCGATTTCACGCAACTGCTCTTCCTGACCGGTAATATCCATCCAGCAAACATCTTCGCCCGCTTTACCTGCGAGTTTTTCATAATTTTGCCTGTCTTTGACGCATTTCGGACAGGCGCCATCGTAATAAACAGTAATTTTGGCTTTTTCCTGATTCATTTTTTTGCCTCCGGTTACAGGCAGTAAATCCGATATTTATCAGATAAAAACGAGACTAAATAAATTGGCACGTTATATTTGGTTCTGACCGGTATAACAAAGACCTACGAGGTTTCTAAGTAATACCTCGTTAGGTATTGTCAGTGGCTTAAAACGTGTTATTCATCAACAGGAAACAGAAATGAATTTTTAACATTAGGTTGAACGGTACTTGGGCGAGCCGTTTGATTTATCCAATTCGCAAATGAGGCTGGTGCATTTTTTCCGGGCCGATGCCGGCGCATACAGAAAATCTTTATAGGTTAAATTCTCTTTGTCGGCACGATCCAGTTTTTTTCTTTCCGCAAGCCAGCGTCTTTGAAAGTAGTCCAGGAAAAGATCCGGCATGTTCCATTTTTCCGACTCAAAGGAGTAGCTGGTATCGCATTTAAGTTCAGACTGCCAGTGTAAATAGGGCATTCTTCCAACCGGCTCGGACAGGTAAAAGCTGTTAAAAATTTCCACGATTTTTGCTTTATCGCGAAGAATGATAAGTAAGGGAATATTGGGTAATGAATCATAGACAAAAACGCCCAATGAACCTTCATCCCGTTCGTTGATGCGTCCAGCTATATCTTCGAGTGAGGCCAAAAACAACCGGTCATAGCCTCTGAATTCCTCTTCGCTATAGCCAATTATTTCGCGTGCACAGAGCTCTGAAATAGGGCAATCTTTCAATATAAGCATCCTGAAATGAACGCCTTTTTTAATCGCATGTTCAAATTCTCTGCAATGATGTTTATAGCGGGGATCAAAGGTGATTAACCAGTAAACATAATCGCCGGAATATAAGCCGTGCATAATTTCAGAAAAATCCAGTTCCTTATTGGTTATCCCTAAAAAACCGCGTGTTTTGGCATTGATAACTGTTCCGTCGATATACTTTGTCAGTACGTTATGAAACATCTTTTCGGTTTCTTTACGTTCTTCAGTAGCAATTATCCTCAGGGTACATTGTGTATTTAAAGCCCAGCATTTCTTCCCAGTCATGCAGCATTGATACAGAAACATTATTGGCAACCTTGGCCGCACTTAGCCCTGCGCTTAGCTCATCAGAGGGATCCTCAGTCAAGATTTTTACAGGAATCAAATCATAGCCGGCCTTGTGCGAAGCAATTATCTGTTGATGCCCATCCCGGATATAGATAAAGCCGTTACATACAAAAACGGCTATAGGCTGATTGCCGTTATTCGTGAGCTCATCGACAGCGACGGTAAACTCTTTTATAGATTGTGTCGGTAATAATTTTCTGGGAGTTACCCATAGTGATGAATACGAACCATGGCTTAACCATGACTCAAAACAGTCCTTTATTTTCCTGGCAATCGCTTCAGGTGAGGTAAAGGACGTATCAATTATTAAGTCATAATTGCCATATTTTCTGAAATTCACGTTATATAATTTTTGAAATCGCTGGTCTTCGATTGTCTGACGTTTCAGGTTATTCTCAAGTGTCACTTCCAGAGAGGGATTATTCTCGTCATTTCGTGAGGCGTTAAATACGCGTTCAGCACCTACCACAGGATCAACCGACAAAAAAACCTTAAAGGCTTCTGGAATAAAGTGCCAAGCCAGCCTGGAGTCCAGGATTAAGTGATCTTGTGTTTTGCCTAATTCAACAACATAAGAATCGATTTCATCATCAATGCTTCGATCTGTTTGTGATATTTTGTTCAGCTCCAGGGTTGTTAGGCCGCGTCTTTTTGCGATGGCACGTTGTATAGTCCCCGTGCCGATTACGTCATAGCCTGTTATCTGTTTCAGCGCAGCCGCTACCGATGATTTTCCACTGCCAATATCACCTGACATCACAATAATATTTTTCATATTGAGTTAACCTTTCGAGAATTGTAATCCAGGATCGAATGTAAAAAAGCGGCTATGGTAGCATTAAAGATGGTATTAATACGCACCTGATGATTGGCAATGCACTTATTCTCCAGCCAACGTTTCTATCCGGTATAAGCCTGCTCCTTCAATACCCAAGACCTCGGCCAACCAAGGTAAAGTCTGTTGCATTTCAGCGGCTAAAGTCCACGGCGGATTGACCACAATCATACCGCTGGCAGTCATCCCGTGTTCGTAAGTATCCGTCTTTATGCCCAGTTCGAATAACTGTACGTTTTTTAGTCCACTGGTTTTTATGGCGCGTTCCATTTGCTGATTGCGGCTGCGCTCTACGACGGGATACCAGAGCGCGTAAGTGCCTGTAGCAAAACGTTTGTGCATTTGTATCAAGGTCTCAATAACCAGATTGTAATCACTTTTTATTTCATAAGAGGGATCGATGAGTACCATCCCACGATGTTCGTTAGGCGGTAATAAACCGATAGCGTTTTTTAAACCATCCGCATGAAATACTTTGATACGCCTGTCCCTGCTGACGACAGCGTTTAATAATTCAATTTCTGTTGAATGCAATTCATACAAAAACAAGCGATCCTTGTTGCGTAAAAATTGTTTGATAATTAAAGGTGAGCCGGGATAGCGGCTTAATTCATCAGTGTTGTTAAATTTTTTGATGAAATTGACATAATTGGCAACGCTTTCAGGCAGATCATCACGTTGCCATAACTTGGCAATACCGTTTTCAAATTCGCTGTTTTTTAACGCGTAACCCTCATTCAGGGCATAGTCTCCAGGGCCTGCATGCGTATCAATACAACAAAAAGGCTTGTCTTTTTTGCCCAGGTGCTCAAGAATTTTAATCAAGATGATGTGTTTTAAAACATCAGCAAAATTGCCTGCGTGAAATGAGTGTCGATAACTGAGCATTTCAGAACACTTTGTCGAAAATCATCATGCCGATTTCAAAAGCGATCAACCAGATAATAATCCATTCTAATATCGATGAATGTCTGTGTTTTTGCTCATCGGCCAACATTTCAAATAATTCATGAATGGTTTCCAGCTTCTTTGACAATACCTCGGTGCGCGGGGCTATTTCCAGGTATTTTGCTGTGATACTGTAAAAGGCCTCATATTCGGGATATTCCCAAAAGAAATCAGGCGTATCCAGTAAGTCATAATTTAAAATAATATCGCTTTTGGTTAAAAACAATTGCCCGCGGATTTTCGCAATTTGATGACGACTTAACTTGATATTGCCATTTTCTGCCAAAGATTTTGGAATATAGCTGGTATTGTTGATGGTCGTTATAGCATTGGTTTCAAAAGAGGCCAGTTTGATCGACTGCGCCATACCTTGAGATAATGAAAATATCAAAATGGGATCCGAAGACTCAATTTCAATATGATCTTCAACAATACGAGTCACTGGACAGTCGAGAGCGTAAGTGAAATTTTCTTCCTCTATGATCGCTAAAGGGCTTTCCGCATGATTCAATAATAACTGATGAAGCTTAGCCTGCTGTTCTGTGCTGACATTCCAATGCACAACAGCGCCATAAGCGAAGACAACTGACCAGGAGTGATTATCTTCAATCAGTAAGGCGCCTTTAATAATTCTTATCAGCGTAGTATCTGATAGCAATTTTGCTAATTTATTAATATCAAAACGCAACGCCAGGCAATAAGCCTTACATTTTTTAATCGAATTGTTTTCAGACATAGCGATTATTTGCCGGATATTTTCAACAGCCAACCGTCCTCCGCTTCGCAATGCGGGGATTTGGCACTTACCTTGATGTTAATTCGAGCTGCCGTGTTAACAAGCGAGGCAGGCATTTTTCCTGTAAACAGATAATAAGGATCTTTAAACTCGGCGCTCACTTCAACAGGCATATTCTTTACAGTGACAGCGACTTGCTCCGGTTTATCGATATTGAAAACCAAAAAAGTAAACTTGCCTTCGGGTGCGATAGTTGCCAAATGTGGCGGCAAAAATTTACCTAGTTGTGGTTTGCCACAAGCACCTGCGCTGCCGCTGCCACCTCCACCTTTATTACCGCCGCCATGGCCGCTATGATGCTCTGCGGCATTAACTGCGCCAATATGAAATAAAGAAATAATAAAAAATATGACGAGTAATCTTGGAGTTTTCATGGGTTTATCCTTCCTGTTTTTGTTATGTAACACGCCAGATGTTGTTGTAATACCGAGCGGTTATTATTATTTTAGAAAAACGCTAATTATATTCACAAACGATGGTTCTATTGCTATAGAAAATCAGATTAAAGGCTTGTAGCAGCCATAGAAACCAATAGAATGAGCCGGAAATATTTTTTTCTTCCTGCAACAAATACCTTGATGCAGGCAACTGTTGAAGTCAGGAGACCTATTTTAGAGCAGTTAACAAGAAAAACGCCCATTAATGTAAAATAAATGAGTGATAAAGACACACTAACGAAATGAAAAACGATAATTGGACTATTAAACATGTTGAGAATCACTGAACTTAAATTACCGCTGGATCACCCGGAAAGCGCGATCAAAAGTGCCATACTTAATCGATTGGGCATCGGTGCGGAGGAACTTCTCACTTATACGGTATTCCGGCAAGGGCATGATGCCCGTAAGCGGGATGCGATTAGTCTTGTTTATACGCTGGATGTTGAAACGAAAAATGAACAAGCCATTTTATCGCGTTTAAAAGATGATCCGCATATCTCGTTAACGCCGGATACTACTTACCATTTTGTCACCCAGGCCCCAGGAAATATAACAGAGCGGCCTGTGGTTATCGGCACAGGGCCTTGCGGGCTATTTGCCGGCTTGATTCTGGCGCAGATGGGCTTTCGCCCGATTATTCTGGAACGAGGTAAAGAAGTGCGGGAACGCACTAAAGACACTTTCGGACTTTGGCGCAAAGGTGTTTTTAATCCGGAATCCAATGTGCAGTTTGGTGAAGGTGGCGCGGGTACGTTTTCTGACGGCAAACTCTATACCCAGATCAAGGATCCCCATCATTATGGCCGCAAAGTGCTTACTGAATTCGTCAAAGCAGGCGCACCTGCTGAAATTCTGCGTGTCAGTAAGCCCCATATCGGCACGTTTAAACTGGTCACTATGGTGGAACAAATGCGTGCCACTATCGAATCATTAGGTGGAGAGATTCGATTCCAGAGCCGGGTGGATGCCATTGATATTGATAAGGGTCAGGTACGCGGTGTAATGCTTGCCAGCGGTGAAACCATTCCTGGCAATCATGTGGTACTGGCGGTCGGGCATAGTGCGCGTGACACCTTTAAAATGCTCTATGAACGCGGCGTTTATATTGAAGCCAAAGCTTTTTCTATCGGTTTTCGCATTGAGCATCCGCAGTCACTGATCGATAGATGCCGCTTTGGCAATAATGCCGGTCATCCTTTACTGGGAGCAGCTGATTACAAACTGGTGCATCACTGTCGCAATGGCCGCTCGGTTTACAGTTTCTGTATGTGTCCAGGCGGTACCGTGGTAGCGGCCACCTCTGAAGCAGGGCATGTGGTTACTAATGGCATGAGCCAATACTCACGCAACGAGCGCAATGCCAACAGCGGCATCGTTGTTGGTATTACCCCTGATGATTATCCGGGAAATCCCTTGGCAGGCATCGATTTTCAGCGCCAGTTGGAAGCTAATGCCTTTAAATTGGGCGGAGAAACCTATCAGGCTCCCGGGCAATTGGTGGGCGATTTTCTCTCAAATCGGCCTTCTTCAGCCTTTGGTTCAGTCCTGCCTTCGTATACCCCCGGTGTACATTTAGGTGATCTCAGCACGGCCTTGCCGGATTACGCCATAGAAGCGATCCGCGAAGCCTTGCCTGCCTTCGACAAAAAAATCAAAGGTTTTGCTATGGATGATGCTCTGTTGACGGGCGTTGAAACGCGCACATCATCACCGGTTCGTATCAAGCGCAACGCACATTACCAAAGTATCAATACCCAGGGACTCTATCCGGCAGGGGAAGGCGCGGGTTATGCAGGCGGTATTCTTTCAGCAGCTGTGGATGGTATCAAAGTCGCCGAAGCATTGGCTTTGGATATGATCGGCAAGGCAGACTTGTAGACAATATTCTTGGCTTAATAATCCTAAAAAGAGCATTTCACTACGAAGAACATGAAGTAAAATGACTAATGCCAGGTACTTTTATCCAGTTCAGTAAGTTAGTAAAATGGTTTTTTTCTTTATCGATTACCCATAATGATCACTCATTCAGTTACCAACCAGTCACCAAGAATCGCTGTTCTCGCATCAGGTGAAGGCACTACATTACAATCCATTATGGAGATGTGTAATGTAGTCCTTGTTATTTCAAATAAAAGCGATTCCGGCGCATTACGCAGAGCAAGGCAATTTGGTGTACCTGCCATTGTTGTCGGGGAAACAGCGCAGCCGGATTTGGATATGCTGACTAGTCTTGAATCATCCTGTGCTGACTTGGTGGTGCTGGCCGGTTATATGCAGAAGGTAGGCAAACTGACATTAAATGCGTACCAGGGCAGGATAATAAACACGCACCCGTCCTTGCTGCCCAAGCATGGGGGTAAAGGCATGTTTGGCAGCCGGGTGCATAAAGCCGTATTGGATAGTGGCGACACAGAGACGGGCGTTACTATCCATCATGTAACCGATGATTACGATACCGGGGCTATTATCGCCCAGTGTGTTGTGCCGGTCATGCCTGGCGATACCGTAAATTTAATTGAAGAGCGCGTTAAGGAAGTTGAAAAGCGTATAATTTGCGCGGTGATCCAGAATTGGAATTATGAGAAAGCCGAGTAGACGCCATGAATAGTGCATTTTCCTGAGCAAATAATTTCTTGTTAGTTTTATAACCCGTGTAAAATGTTATGGGTAATTGTTTTTTAATTTCCTGTAACCAATTGAGCATTACCGGCTAAACTCAATCGTTATCCAAGAATGAATATACCCGAATTAGGAATCAATTAAATCAAGTCGTTACGCCCAAATAACAATCCTCAATCAAACACACATTTTCGCTTCAGGCGATAAATTTCCAATACCTAGATGAAAAGAAAGATAGCTATTCTATTTGTAGTCGCACTACTCGTTGTTGTTAACTTCAGTATTTGGAGCTATATCAACAATCCCTTGCAATTACAGCCATGGACCAAGACCACCCTGGGGGTTACTTACGACCCCATGCGCAAGCAAGATACACAAAAGGGTAATACTTACCCCAGCGAAGCAGATATGGATAAAGACTTGGCTCTGCTCGCCGATAAAGTCCACGCTGTGCGTACCTACAGTATGCTCAAAGGGCAACACAAAATCCCTGAACTGGCCGCCAAATATAATTTAAATGTCACTTTGGGCGCATGGATCGATGGTAATCTGGAAAAAAATCGCCAGGAAATCGAAACCTTAATTGAAGCCAGCCGCCAGAATAATCCTAAAATCATACGGCTCATGGTCGGTAACGAAGTAATATTGCGTGATGATATACCTAAAGCTGCCTTGATAGAGTATATCCGCGAAGTTAAAAAACGTAGTTGGCGACCCGTAAGTACCTCTGAAACCTGGGATGTCTGGTTAAAAAATCCTGATCTGGTTGCCGAAGTTGATTTTATAGCCATACATCTTTTGCCTTATTGGGAAGGTATAGCCGCCGATGAGGCTGTCGATTATGCGCTTGATCGTTTTCATGAAGTGCAGCAGGCTTACCCTAATAAACCTATTATCATCACCGAAGTTGGCTGGCCTTCCGATGGACAGCCATTTAAACATGCAACCGCATCGGTATCTAATCAGGCTAAGTTTTTACGTGAATTTCTTAATCGAGCTGACGCTGAAAAAATTACTTACTATATCGTTGAAGCCTTTGATCAACCCTGGAAAAAGTCTATAGAAGGCTCTGCGGGCGCTTATTGGGGTATCTTTAATGCGGATCGGCAACCTAAATACCCGATGGATGCTGATATACTGACTATGCCCGGCTGGAAAAACTGGGCTGCCGGTGCTGCTGTTTTCAGTATGGTGTTAATGGGTTTGTTTTTATTTACCCGGAGCACTTTAAAGCTGCCCGGCGTCGTGTTTTTCGGTTTAATTGCCAACCTTGCGGTTTCCGTCATTTTTTGGTCCGCATCCATAGGGGCTCAGCAATACCAAACCAAGCTCAGCGTTTTATTTTGGGGCCTCATGCTGTTGATGCAGGTTATGGCGGTGGTTATCCTCTTAATAGAAAGTCTGGAAATTGCCGAAGTGATCTGGCATCGAAAGACTGCGAGAACATTTCAACCGCTGACTCCTTCTGCTGACTTTAAATATCCCAAAGTTTCTTTGCATTTGCCTATCCATAATGAGCCGCCGATGATGGTGCGCAAGACTCTGGAGGCTTTGGCGAAAGTAGATTATCCCAATATTGAAGTGCTGGTGATGGACAATAACACCAAAGATCCGGCTGTATGGGAGCCGGTCCGCGATGATTGTGAACGGCTTGGACCGATGTTTCGTTTTTTTCATCTGGAGAACTGGCCCGGTTTCAAGGCGGGAGCGATCAATCACGCACTCGAACAAACCGCCAGCGACGCAGAAATTATTGCTGTTATTGACAGCGATTATGTTTTATCGCCCGACTGGCTCAAGTGTATGGTGCCGTATTTTGATAATGAAAATGTCGGCTTTGTGCAATCGCCACAGGATTATCGTGACCGTGATCAAAGCACCTTTAAATCCTTTTGTTACTGGGAATATGCCGGCTTTTTTAATATAGGTATGGTACAGCGTAACGAATACAACGCCATCATTCAGCATGGCACGATGACCATGATTAGAAAATCCGCCTTACTGGAAGTGGGCAAATGGGCGGAATGGTGTATTTGCGAAGACAGTGAGCTAGGTTTGCGACTGTATGAAGCGGGTTATGACTCGGTTTATGTGAAGGATTCATTTGGTCGCGGACTGATGCCCGACACTATGTCAGGCTATATGACGCAACGCTTTCGTTGGGTTTATGGCGCCATGCAAATTATCAAAGGACATTGGCGCAGCTTTTTACCCACAAAAAAATCACCGCTGACCGCGGCTCAACGGTATTATTTTATTGCCGGTTGGCTACCCTGGTTTTCGGATGCCCTGGCTTTGCTGTTTACTACCGCCAGCTTGATTTTAACGGGAATAATCCTGACAGATCCGATACATAGCGAACTTCCCGCCAATGTGTTTTTATTGCCGACGGTAGGCTTGTTCACCTTTAAAATCCTGCGCGGTTTATGGCTTTATCAAGCGCGTGTTCCCTGTTCAGTGTGGCAATCATTGGGCGCCGCGCTAACCGGATTATCGTTAACCCATACGGTTGCCAGGGGCACAGTCCAAGGCTTGTTTACCTCTGGAAAACCCTTTATGCGGACGCCAAAATATGAAAAACAGGGGCCTTTGTTTGCCGGATTAATGACTATCAGACAGGAATTGTTCTTACTGATATTATTAACTTCGGCTATCGCCGCAATGAGTTCTATAGATCATTTCGATAATTTAAGCGGTAGATTGTGGATAGCTGTTTTATCGGTGCAAGTTGTTCCATACATTGCTGCTTTAGTCACGCTATTAATCAGCATAGCGCCCAATTATGGCAAAAAATCCAAGCTTCTTGCTGAAGAGCTGGATGATTAACACAATAGCGTAATGGTAGGGATGTTGTAGCTCAGCATCCCCATCCGTATCAACTTAAAGCAATAACCTATAATGACCCTCATTCGCCAAGAAGACTTCATACAAAGCATTGCCGATTCCCTGCAATACATTTCTTATTATCATCCGCTGGATTTTATCCAGGCTTTAAATAGTGCCTATCAAAAAGAGCAAAGCCCGGCCGCCAAGGATGCGATGGCGCAAATATTAATCAATTCCCGGATGTGCGCTGAAGGACATCGGCCGATATGTCAGGATACGGGTATTGTCACTGTCTTTTTAAAAATCGGTATGGATGTGCAATGGACAGCCAACCTGAGTGTCACCGATATGGTCAACGAAGGCGTTCGCATCGCTTACAGTCATCCCGACAATATTTTGCGTGCTTCAATACTGAAAGATCCTGCCGGAAAACGCATCAATACCGGGGATAACACGCCGGCTGTCGTACACATGGAAGTCGTTCCCGGTGATACGGTTGAAGTTAATATAGCGGCCAAGGGCGGCGGCTCTGAGGCCAAAGCAAAGTTTATTATGCTCAATCCCTCGGACAGCATTGTTGACTGGGTGCTAAAAACCGTGCCGACTATGGGAGCGGGCTGGTGTCCGCCGGGTATTTTAGGTATCGGTATAGGTGGCACAGCCGAAAAAGCCATGATTCTTGCCAAACAAGCTTGCATGGAATCTATTGATATTCAGGAATTAATCGCCCGTGGTGCCAACAGCGCTCTGGAAGAATTGCGTCTGGAATTGTATGACAAAGTCAATGCACTGGGTATTGGCGCCCAGGGTTTGGGTGGCTTGACTACGGTGCTGGATATTAAAATCAGGGATTATCCTACTCATGCCGCGAACAAACCGGTTGCCATGATTCCAAATTGCGCAGCTACCCGGCATGCACATTTTATTCTGGACGGCTCAGGGCCTGCCGAGTTCAAACCGCCTCGTCTGGAAGACTGGCCAACTATTACCTGGGATGCAGGCGCGACTGCCCGCAAGGTTAATCTGGATACAGTGACACCTGCCGAAGTTGCCACATGGAAACCGGGCGAAACCTTGTTACTGACCGGTACGCTGCTTACGGGACGCGATGCGGCACACAAACGTATGATTGACCTGTTTGATCGCGGCGAGCCACTGCCCGAAGGCATCGACTTCACCAATAAATTTATTTATTACGTGGGGCCTGTCGATCCGGTTCGAGATGAAGTTGTGGGGCCAGCAGGACCTACTACAGCCACACGCATGGATAAGTTTACCGAAACCATGCTGGCCAAAACCGGATTACTGGGCATGATTGGTAAATCTGAACGTGGACAGGAAGCGATTGACGCAATAAAAAAACATCAGGCCGTTTATTTGATGGCGGTCGGCGGAGCCGCCTATTTGGTATCAAAAGCCATTCGTAAATCACGCATAGTCGCATTTGCAGATCTTGGCATGGAAGCCATTCATGAATTTGTAGTTGAGGATATGCCTGTTACGGTTGCTGTGGATACCCAGGGCGAATCCATACATCAAATAGCGCCGAAAATCTGGCAGCAGAAAATCTGGCAGCAGAAAATCGGCAAGATTCCTGTTATTGAGGCATCCCTTGAAAAAAATCCATACGCCCCCACATAGTCGACATTCACATTAACAATTTTAGGAAAAGTATCGTGACTGTTGAAACAAAAAAAGAAACCCTGGGCTTTGAAACTGAAGTAAAACATCTCCTGCATTTGATGATTCACTCCTTGTACAGTAACAAGGAAATTTTCTTGCGTGAGTTAATTTCCAATGCCTCGGATGCGGCAGATAAACTGCGTTTTGAAGCCCTGTCGAATGACGGTTTGTACGAAGGCGATAGTGAGCTGAAAATTCGCCTGGAATTCGACAAAGAAAAACGCACGATCACCATCATCGATAATGGTATTGGTATGACCCGTGCGGAAGTTCAGGAACATATCGGTACGATTGCAAAATCAGGTACCAAACAGTTTTTTGAAGCCTTGACCGGTGAACAAGCTAAAGACAGCGAATTAATTGGTCAATTTGGCGTCGGTTTTTATTCATCCTTTATTGTGGCTGATAAAGTTACTTTAACCACGCGCAAAGCAGGTGCTGATAAAAGCGAAGGTACACGCTGGGAATCTGCAGGTGAAGGCGATTACACCCTGGAAACAGTAGAAAAAGCAAAACGGGGAACAGAAATCGTCTTGCACCTGAAAGAAGCCGAAAGCGAATTTTTAGATGGCTATCGAATTCGTTCCATTGTCAGAAAATTCTCCGACCACATTTCTTTGCCTATCGTTATGGATAAAGAAATCATGCCGGCAATGGATGAGGAAGCAGAAGGCGAGGAAGCCAAACCCGTTGCACAAATCGAAGAAGAAACCATTAACAGCGCCTCGGCGTTATGGACCAAAGCCCGTCAAGACATTTCCGATGAAGATTACCATCAATTCTACAAGCATGTAGGCCATGATTTTCAAGACCCGTTGACTTATGTTCACAGTAAAGTCGAAGGCACTAACGAATATACGTTGTTGCTTTACGTGCCGTCACGGGCGCCGTTTGATTTGTGGGACAGGGATGCTAAACATGGCGTAAAACTGTACATTCGTAAAGTCTTTATTACCGATGATGCCGAGCAGTTAATGCCGCGTTATTTGCGTTTTATCAGAGGGATTATTGACGCGAATTCATTACCGCTCAACGTATCAAGAGAAATTCTGCAACAAAGCAAACAAATCAGCGCCATCAAATCGGGTGCGGTTAAAAAAGTGTTGGGTATGTTGGAAAACCTGGCCAAAAATGAACCGGAAAAATACGAGACATTCTGGTCTCAGTTTGGCGCGGTCATTAAAGAAGGCCCGATTGAAGACCATGGCAATAAAGAAAGAGTGGCCAAATTGCTGCGCTTTGCGTCTACCCATACGGATACCGATAAACAGGAAGTTGCGCTGGAAGACTACGTAAGCCGGATGAAAGAAGGACAAACTAAAATCTATTATGTAACGGCAGACAGTTTTTCCGCAGCAAAAAACAGCCCGCATCTGGAAATTTTCCGTAAAAAAGGCATTGAAGTCTTATTGTTATCTGACCGAATTGATGAATGGCTGGTGTCTAATCTGGACGAATTTGACGGCAAGCATTTACAGTCTGTTGCAAAGGGCGATCTCGATTTAGGTGCTCTGGAGACTGAAGAAGATAAAAAGGCTGAGGAAGAAGTTAATAAAGACTTTGAAGCGGTACTCAAGCAGATTAAAGATGTATTGGCCGATAAAGTCAGTGAAGTTCGTTTGAGTCACCGCTTAACCGAATCACCGGCCTGTCTGGTTGCCGACGTTTATGGCATGAGTCTTAACATGGAAAGAATCATGAAGGATGCCGGCCAAATGATGGGCATGGGTAGAAAGCCGATTTTTGAAATCAATCCGACCCATCCGCTGGTTGTGCGTATGAAAGCTGAGCAGGATGATACCCGTTTTGCCGATTTGACCCACATACTGTTTGATCAGGCGATTTTGAGCGAAGGTGGACAACTGGATGATCCGGCTGCCTTTGTGCATAAATTGAATGGCTTGTTACAAGGTTTGTTAAACTAAACATTAACAAGACTAAAAAGGCTGGAGTGATCCAGCCTTTTTTATGCCTGGCAATAACTTTTTAATAATTAGTGAAATTGTTGTCCCATTTTCACATACTCTTTTCACAGAGGTGTCAGGTTTTTTTACACCTATTCCTTGTATTTTTTCAAATATGATCTACCGGCCAGCCATTATGAAGCCACCAGTAGCTGATTCCAGGCATGGCCCGGTCCGCCGCGCTTTGTTTTTGGCGGATTGCTATCGCGAATCCGCCCTACAATTTATACATCTTACGGGTTTAATTTTTTAGTAAGGTGTTAATAGTGATGACTTCCATGAGGGCATCGGATTTAATACCTGCGTCGTTCGAGAGAAAAAAAGAACAACCTGCCTTGAGAGCGGTCGCGTAGTGTAATGCGTCGATGAGCTTCATGCCGCGCGTGGCGCCAAGTTGTGCAGCAAGATCAAAGGTATCCGCATTATGCGATTGAACCGAGAGAAAGTTCTCGCGAGCAAAGAATGCTTTACCCCTGGCGATTTCTGCCTCGTTTTTTGATTTATAGGGGTAAAACATGAGTTCAGCAACAGCGGCATCCCCCGTAAATCCCAAAATTTTTCCCGCATCACAGGCTATGATAAATGGAGCGACGGCCTGAAAAAACGGTTCACGCCCATCAAAAAAGTAGATGAGATAGTTTGCATCAAAATAGACGCGCTGACCCTTCATGCGGGAAAGAAGGGCCTCTATCTTTCCCATGAATCGCGTTGATCACGAAGCGTTTTTTCTACTTCCTCTGGTGTTGCACCCCACAAACCGCGAAAAATGCCCGCATAAGACATGACAGAGCTTTTACGTTCCTGGCGTTTTGTTGGCGTGAGTGTAATAACGCCATTGACGAGAGCGATTTCTAAAGTATCGTTCGGGGCAATATGCGCTTCCTGCACGATGCTGGATGGTAAGGTGATTTGATGCTTTTGTCGCACACGTACTTCGGGCATGATGGCCTCCACTAGGTAAGAAGTAAGAAAATAATTATTAATTCCTACCGATAATATCCGAAGCGGGTGCAAAGTCAAATCTGTTTTTTGCTCCCAAGTACTATATTGTGAGGCCTGTCGCCAAATCCATAAGCAGCGTGGGTTTGGTTGACAGGATGCAATAAGCAAATCGAAGTCATCCAGACGGTCATTACAACGACTTTGAAGTCGCTTTCCAGTATCTCGCGATACCGGCCTTTAGCTACGCGTTTATAATCCCGTTTGAAAGTGCCGGTCAGCTCAATCGTCCGCATTCAGATCCGCCATCAGTTCTTCAACGGTAGCGAAAGAAGTTAAGCCACCACGACGCGCTTCTTTCATCGCTTCAATGGTCTCTGCATTCGGAACCAGCGGTTCGAAGGGCAGTGCTTTTTCGTGGGCAACACGAGTCAGCATGATGCGGAAAGCGTCCGATACAGTCAGCCCCATCGCTTCCAGTACAACGGTCGCTTCCTCTTTGATATGTTTGTCAATCCGGGCACGTACAACAGCATTTGCAGACATGATTTAATCCTCCAAATAAGTGAGCTACTCTTTTCACAGAGGTGTCAGGTTTTTTTACACCTATTCCTTGTATTTTTTCAAATATGATCTACCGGCTAGCCATTATGAAGCCACCAGTAGCTGATTCGAGGTATGGCCCGGTCCGCCGCACTTTTTTTGGCGGATTGCTATCGCGAATCCGCCCTACAATTTATACATCTTACGGGTTGATGAATAACAACTTAGGCAGCGATTTCAATATATTCAACGATACTTGATGGTTGTGGTATAGGCAAACCATCTTCAATCAGCCCTTCGATATGAAACTCGATTGCTTCACGAATTTCTCGCTCAGTTTCTTCTACGGTATAGCCAGTAGCAATGCAGCCTGGTAAATCGGGCACATAGGCTGAGTAGTTATTTGCCGCTTTTTCGACAACGATTGCGTAACGCATGGATTAATCCTTAAGTTTTGCTTGTTTGAGTAATGCTGTTTAAATGCCGGATGCTAAATTCAAAATCCTATAGGTTTTGGCCAGGATACATTTAAAACCACTTGTCCGATTGCGATGCTTGATCTATCTGGCCTTTCCATTGACGATTTAATCAAGTGTCAGGTTTTTTTACACCAATTCCTTGTATTTATTCAAATATGATCTACCGGCTAGCCATTATGAAGCCACCAGTAGCTGATTCGAGGCATGACCCGGTCCGCCGCGCTTTGTTATTGGCGGATTGCTATCGCGAATCCGCCCTACAATTTATACATCTTACGGGTTAATAACCATTATGAAGTCTCTTTTAATACCAGGAAGTCGCAGTCACTGATTTCACCGTGATTTATAAGGGCCTGGATCTACTTGCTAAGCTGTCAATTTTATACATTCTTATACCTCATGAAAGCCATAAATATTGGGCACAAAAAGCCCTTTCTTTATTATTGACTGTCGAAATATTTTACACTTTTATCTAGGTAATGAATTAAAGCCGACTGTTGTAATCATTAAATTACTGATTTAGAATAACAAATATAACATGGCATATTATATGCTTCTAAATATTCATGAATTTATAACATTTTTAATCTAGCCCAATATCTCATTTCAATGAATAAGATTTTAGATTTCGCTTTTTTTAGAGAAATGTTTGAATTTACCTTAAAATACTATATGAGGATATTATCATGAAAATCTGGAAAAGAGTTTTTCCTGTGGTACTGTTGAGTGCTTTAACTTATGGCCCAATTGTACATGCGACACAGTTAACCTATAACCTAAATCAGACTAACACGTTAGTCAATGGACAAGGAGATGGTACTATTTTTGGCACGGTAACACTGGACGATGCTATTTCGGGACAAATTAACTTCACTGTAAATTTATTAGCTCCGTTAACGAGCGTAGCAGATAGTAACTTTGGGATAGATAGTTTTGGGTTCAATCAAGTTGGTGCAAATACTCTCACATCACCTCCTGATTTTAATTTACCTTCCAACTGGTTTGTCAGAACCTCTTTTAACCAAGATGGTTTCGGAAATTTTGATTACGTACTAGATACTCCTATAACCGGACCTGGCGGCGGCGGCGGTCCGAACAGACAAAGTCCGTTAAATTTTTCCATTATTACTAACCTGCCCCTATTAACTTTTTATGAATTATCTTCTGGTCAAGCCGGTGAAGGAAATTTCCAATTTGCTGCGCATGTTGCTGGTTTTACCAATACTACGGGCTCTACCAGTACATTTATTGCTGGCGGGCCACCGCGCAGACCTCCATTGGACACTGTACCTGAACCAACAGCCGTCTGGATGCTGGGCGTAGGTTTACTAGGTTTGTTCGGGTTTTCTCGCAGACAAGCAAAATCTGCTCTTCAAGCTTAGAAGGAACTGTAAACAAAAGAGGGGGGCTTCAAAAGAAGTCCCCTCTTTTTTTATAGCTACTAAAATGCCACCAAACTGGCTTGGACCTGATGTTTGCAAGATATAACCAACAGCATCTACTGAAAGAAATGGAGATATGCATCCCGTACTCGGGTTTGTGCGAAGCACTGCTCTTCCCGTTTATGATCCGTTTTAGATAGGAACGCCAGCCATTAACTACCATATAAAAAAGGGCGCTTATAGCGCCCTTTTTAGTTTCAGGAAAAATATATATCTGGTATTTTTTCCGCCTTCTTACCTCAGTAACAATTACAGAGTAACCGTCTTGCTGCTACCAATTGAATTACCTGCCTTATCAAACGCTTGAACGGTGTAATTTACGGATTCCTTTAATGTTCGGTTTATCGGTAATACTGAGGCTGGTCGTGGTTGCACTTTCGTACCGTTACGGCTAATATCGTAATGGTCTACACCGGATCCGGTATCGGTTGAGGCGCTCCATGACAGTTTCACTTGCGATTTTCTAACTACGGATGCCGCCAAGTTGCCCGGTGCGCTGGGCGCGGTGCCGTCAACGATGACCGTAGCCGACGCAGCGCCATTACTATGGCCTGCTGACGTGGCGGTAACAGATTTGATATAGCTTCCATCAGTAGTCGGCGCAGTGACTGTCCATGTTGCTGTTACGGAACCGGCCGGACTCAATGAGTAGGAACTGATGACTGTTCCGTTGTCGCCCGTCAACACGAACGTGCTGATGCCGCAAGCCGAAGCGTCCTGATTGGTCAACGAAATATTGAAATTTATGGTCGCACTGGTTTTGCTGTATACGGAGCTTGGTGCTAGCGTTACAGCAGGCGCATTATTGGTGCAAACAGCCACCGGTTGAGTACCGGTTGTGGCAGAACCGATGTTGGAATAGACGGAATTGCCACTGCTGTTATAAGAGCGGACGCGGTACTGGTAAGTTGTCGCTGCGACCAGTCCGGTGTCGTTAAAATTGACAATATTACTGTTAGTTAAGGCAAATTCTGTCCACGCACCGCCATTGGCGGATCTTTCGAGTCTAAAGCCAGTTTCATTACTAGAGTTATCCGACCACGCCAAGGCAATTTGACTTTCAGACTGCGCCGTAGCCGCTAGATTGCCGGGTGCATTAGGGACTGTGGTATTGGGGTCAGAGCGAAAAGCGGCGACAATAGATTTGGTATTGTTCATTGAGCGCGCGTTATTTTCCGTGGCTGTCCCCGTAACTTCACCGGTCGATCAATTGGACATTGGGATTCGAAAAATAGCTGACACGGGTGCCACCAGTGCAGCTGTATGACATCACCGTACGGAAGCCACCTGTCTGGCATAATCTGTAGCCGTAAGAATAATCGTAGGCTCCTACATAGCCGACGGAATCCTCTCTGTTATGATTATCGCCCTGATTATGTCCCAACTCATGAGCAAGGGATTGATTGGAAAGGCAGGCGTATGTAGAGTCATCATGTACCACAGTAAATGCATAAGGCGCCATTGAACTGACTGTATCTGTATTACTCATCAACCAACCAATTCCGCAAGCATTGGTATCCGCGTAATTAATGCAACTTGGTCAGCGCCGTATTGGTTGCGCAAGGTATGGACTTCGTCCATTTTTCCGTCGCTGGTACCGGTTAGGTCGTTTAAACTATTATATCATATCTCCAGTCTCAACATAACTGGTTTCCACCATTTTTACCAAGATTGAGCTGCATATCAATTTGACTATTGATATAGGCCTGGTTTGCCATAGCAACCGCATTGGCGATTTTGGTTTCGATGCCGGCTTTGACCTGAAGCATTGGTTTTTGCTTTCGGGGTGTAGACCACCATCAAATCTATAATAGTGCCGGTTGTTGCCGCACTGGTAGTGGGGCTGGCAGCGCTGAGCCGTTGTATCGATCTGGCCGCCTGTGGCGAGAAAATCTTCATGTTTTTTGAGTGACTGTGTTTTGGATTTTTATCAGGATCAACTTGGGTAATGTCGTGCTGGTTGTTGCCTTTCGATTCTATTTCATAGGTTTTGTCGCCTATCTGCACGTTACCTGACATGGTATTGCCACGAACCGTCAAAAACACTTCACTATCCTGTTCACCCTCTACATGACCAATCCAGGTGGTACTGCCTTTAACATTGTCGATCATACGGTCGCGCACAGCAGTTACAACGACATCGTCAAACAGATTAAGCGTTAAGGTATCAGACCAGAGCAGATCAGTATGAACATTAACGGAGCGGTTTTTACCCTTGACCGCCTTTGGAGGTAATACTTTGCCGGTTGCTTGCTGAATATCAAAATCATCGAATAAATCAGGTGCAGATGCAGGTAATTGATTGTTCCCTAAGGCGGTCGCAGGCATCAATGAAATCATTGATCCGGCTAATAAAGATAAAGCGCAGATATTTTTGAGCTTGGTTAAACGTTTTTGGTTGGTTTTACTGCTTTGAATATTGGTTTTCACAACTCTTCTCCTAAATAGTTTAGGTCCGAGGAGTTCCTAGATGGGTATTACGATACAATTGGCAGTAATAAACTACCCTTTGATTCTGGCGATCCCACTGTCATAGGAAAATTCCTTTAGACTGGTAATTTTGCGTCACCACCTTTCGATGGTTTTGCCTTTTTCAGATTAATTTGCCTTTATCAGACCAGGATATAATGACTGCTGGTGCTTTCTTTATTTCCTGTTGATTTAAAAGCATAGTAGAAGATTTTGTGATTACAAGTGATAAAAACCGCAGCAATAGGATCACAGTGTGTCCATATTGCTTGAAATGGCCGTTAAAGATGTTGTCTAAATTGGGTAGCACTGCGTTAAACCCTATTCTGTCTGTGTTTAATGATGAACGGGGAAACCTTCATCCCCAAAGTGATCGCGACCAGCATTACGTCAACAAGTCGCTTCGATTGTGTATAGTATAGAGAGACAAGATGAAAGAAACCCTGGAGATTTGATTAAGATTTGATGAATATCGGATTAATTTTAAGTGCAAAAAAGATGAAAACGCAAAAAATAACAAAAAACTTGAACACTTTCGCATAGATGGTGCGTGCATCGCTTTTGCTTTAATCCCTCTGGTGGGTGCAAATAGTTCTTGGGAGCAAAAAACAGATTTGACTTTGTACCCGCTTCGGATATTATTGGTAGGAATTAATAATTATTTTCTTACTTCTTACCTAACGGGGGCTATCATGCGCGAAGTGCGTGTGCGACAAAAGCATCAAATCACCTTACCATCCAGCATCGTGCAGGAAGCGCATATTGCCCTGAACGATACTTTAGAAATCGCTCTCGTCAATGGCGTTATTACACTCACGCCAACAAAACGCCAGGAACGCAAAAGCTCTGTCATGTCCTATGCGGGCATCGCCCGTGGTTTGTGGGGAAGTACACCAGAAGCGCGGGATGAAACGCTCCGTAATGATCGTGACTCATGGGAAAGATAGCCGCGCTATTGGCCCGTATCAGCGGGAAGCGTGTCTATATGGACACGAACATATTCATTTACTTTCTCGAACAAAGTGATGGCTATTATGAATGTGTCGCACCGATCATTGAGGCATGTGAAGCTGGAAAATTCATCGGATACACAGGCGATGTGGCGGTAGCTGAAACCATGATCCAGCCTTATCGAGAAAATAATCTGTCCCTCGTGGCCAATTTCAAAGCCTTTTTTACAACCGAAAACTTCCTCGCAATCCAATCACATGATGCCGCCATTTTCGACCTTGCCGCTCAGCTTCGTGCCAGGCGAGGCATGAAGCTCATCGACGCGCTACACTATGCGACCGCTCTTAAGTCGGGTTGTTCTTTTTTTCTCTCGAACGACGCAGGTATCAAGTCCGATGCGCTCATGGAAGTCATCGCTATCAACACCTTACTAAAAAATTAATTACTGAAGCTTTTGTCCAGTGGAGAACAGTGGTTTAGGATGAAGGGCGCAAATAAAAAAGGGCGCTTTTTTGGGCTTCCATCTGTATCAAATTTTTTTCAGTTTTAAAGTTTGAGGACTCTCGCCAGAATTAATGTAACTTACCGCTAAACCTCCGGCTCTTGTGTGTTATTCATATCCTCAACCCAGTCCCGCCAGATCGACATCAACACAGCCATTAATGTAGGCCCCAAAAATAAACCCAGCAAACCAAAGGTTTCCATTCCGCCAAAAATCCCCAGCAGCGTCCAGATAAAAGGCAGCTTGACTGCACCACCGATTAACACCGGGCGTACATAATTGTCCGCCACTAAAGTAAGAATCATGCCGTACGTAAACAGCCCGCCCGCCGCCGCCATGTGTCCCTCGGCCACCAGCACCAGAGCACAGACGCCGAAAATCAGTTTAGCTGCGTAGGGAATCATGGCAAAAATTCCCGTTAGCGCACCCAATATGGCAGGATTACTTAAGCCGGCAAACGCATATCCCATTCCCATCAACACGCCTTTACCCAGGCCGATCAGCACCATACCGTTGACTGTAGCGCGCACTGAAGCCGTGGCATGTAAAGTATAGCGAATGCCTTTTTCCCCGAACAATTTACGGCTACTAGCCAACACCTGTCGACCCAGGCTATCGCCATGTTGATAAACAAAAAGCAGCACCAGAAGAACGGTTAAAAAACCGAAAAAGCGATGTAAAAGCTGGCCGGCAAAGTCTTTGGTATAAGTAGCCGCCCTGCCCGTACCCAACCAGCGCAAGGAGTCATTTGCAGCCTCTGAACTGCCTAACACGTTCATCCAATATTCTTTGGCCCAATGACCCATTATTGGCAGGGTTTCCAGCCAGGCCGGTGGTGGAATGCCGGCATTTTGCGCATTAGTCAGGAGTTGACCAAGTGATTGTGCCTCCTGTAGCAACCGGTTCAAGCCATAACCCAATGGCGCCAAAATAATCGCACCGATCAGTAACGTAAGCCCCAAAGCCACCCATGTGATTTTTCCATGCCGTTCATTGGAAGCCAATAGCCGTTGATAAACAGGCCAGGTGGAAATGGCGAGCACCACAGCCCAAACCAAAAGCGCGAGAAAGCTGTGTAAAACCCAGCCACCCAGCAACAGTAAAATGAGACCACCGATGAGACGAGCTCGTACTTGCAGATTATTTGGCATAGGCTATGAGTGATGGCTTAAAAAGAACACTCATTATTTTAATTCACAACAGAGTCAACAGTGTGACAACAATTACCGTTTAACAATGACCGCAAGCTGCCGCCTCTCAAAAAGCACCGTTACCAGAATATAAATCGACATCAATTCACTGGACAATAACCAGGGTTGCCAGTAAGCGCCTACCGGTAACTGTACACGGGCAATATACAAACCAACGCCCAGTGTTATATAAGCAAGCACACGTTTAACATCGTAAGCTACCGGATAATAGTGCCGTCCCAGCAGATACGACACAATAGCCATGCCGGCATAGCAAGCCAATGTCGCCCACGCTGAGCCAACATAACCATAGACCGGTATCCACCAGACATTAAGCGCGATCGTAAGCCCCGCACCCGCCAAAGAAACGAAGGCGCCCATCAGGGTACGGTCAGTCAGTTTGTACCAGATCGACAAATTGACATAGATACCCAGAAACAAATTAGCCAGTAACAAAATCGGCACGACTTCAAGACCTGCACGGAACTCATCGCCGAGAAAATACTTGAAGAAGTCGATAAACAAGGTCACCAGTAAAAAGATGAAAACGCAAAAAATAACAAAAAACTTGAGCACTTTCGCATAGATGGTGCGTGCATCGCTTTTGTCTGAATAGGCAAAGAAAAAAGGCTCGGCAGCATACCGGAATGCCTGAATGAACAACGTCATTAAAATGGACAGCTTGTAACAGGCGCTATAAATCCCCAGCATCTTCATATTGGTCTGTGGATCGTAAGGCAACAAGTATTTTAGCAAGGCGCGATCGAGCATTTCATTGATAATCCCGGCGAAACCAATCACCACCATAGGTAGCGAGTAGCGGATCATTCTGCCAAACAGCTGTCGGTCAAAACCCCAGGCCAAGCCTTTTAACTGAGGTGCAAGCAACAAAAACTTGAAAATACTGGCAATGAGGTTGGCAATAAAAATATAGCCTATACCAATCGCTGGAAAATAGATAAGGGCTATCCATGATTGCGGATTTTCTGCGTAAACCTTCGGACAATAAATAATAAAAAACAGACTGAGCAGCACGGTTGTCAGTATTTCTATCAACTTGATTCCGGCAAAACGGAATGCTCTATCTTCAGCACGTAACCGGGCAAACGGAATAGACGCAATGGCATCCAGAATCAGGATCAGGGTAAAACACAACACGTACTCCGGGTGATTAGCGTAATTAAGCGCTGCAGAAAGACGAGTGTTGACCAGCAAAATAGTCAGAAAAAAACCCAGATTGACCAATACAACAAAAATCAGCGCCGTTGAATAGGCAACATCCTTGCCTGTATGCTCCTTGTCGCGAAAACGGAAATAGCCGGTCTCAAACCCGAATAGCAGTAAAACCGAAAAGAATCCGGCATAAGCATAAAACTCTGAAACCACGCCGTATTCAGCCGCCGAAAAATAATAGGTATAGAGCGGTACCAGCAGGTAATTGAGGAATCGGCCAAAAATACTGCTGATACCGTAGATAGCAGTTTGAGATGCAAGTTTTTTTATAATACCCATTTATGATGTGCGTTTGATGTGTAATCGGATAATAATGTAAAAAAAGAATTGTAGATCAATTAGTTATACAACGATGCTTTACATGCGTCACATTCTAACGGCATATCTGTTAAATTTTATGACTCGAGTGTTTCCACGGCAATTGTTGCACACCCCAGACCATGATCAAAGCGCCATCTTGAATGTTGTGTAATAAAAACGCCGTCCAAAACCTTGTCTTCAAATCCTCCCCGTGCTTTTAATCACACCCGGTGTCCTGGTAATATTATGTTAATATTGATGCCTTGATTTTTTATCCTTAAGTTTTATGACCCATCCATCTAATCCTGCTCAATTAATTGATCGTTTCGGCAGAACAGTTGATTATTTGAGAATTTCTATCACTGATCGCTGTGATTTTCGCTGCGTGTATTGCATGGCAGAAGAAATGACATTCTTGCCGCGTGCACAGGTTTTAACTCTGGAAGAAATTGTTACAGTAGCCAAAGCTTTTGCTGAATTAGGGGTAAAAAAAATAAGGGTGACCGGTGGCGAGCCGTTGGTCAGAAAAGGCGCCTTGGGACTGCTGGAAAATATAGGCCGAATAGAAAGTTTGAATGAGCTGGTAGTCACTACCAATGGCTCTCAACTGGAAACGATGGCGACGGCCATAAAAGAGGCAGGCGTAAAACGCATCAATATCAGCCTGGATACATTGGATGCTGATAAATTTAAAGCAATTACCCGAACCGGTGATTTACAGCAAGTACTCAGGGGAATTCAAGCTGCCAAATCAGCCGGTTTTGAGCGGATAAAAATTAATGCTGTTATTCTTAAAGACAGAAATCATCAGGAAGTGAGCGACCTGGTGCAGTATGCTGTCGATAACGGCCTTGATATCAGTTTTATCGAAGAAATGCCGCTGGGCGTTGTTGGTCACCATGATCGATCAGAAGCATATTATTCCAGTGCTTTGATTAAGAGTGATTTAGCGCGAAATTTTTCTTTAATGGCTACACCTGAAAAAACCGGGGGGCCTTCAAATTATTTCAAGGTTGAGGGTACAAAAACCCGCGTTGGCTTTATTTCTCCGCACAGTGAAAATTTTTGCAGTACCTGCAACCGGGTGCGTTTGACCGTTGAAGGGCGCTTGTTGTTATGTTTGGGCAATGAGCATTCTGTCGATTTAAAGAAAGTGCTCAGAGCGAATCCCGGCAACATGGCTATTCTAAAACAGAGTATTATTGATGCCATGTTAATCAAGCCGGAAAAACACGAATTTAATATCCATGAGCAGCCGGTTATATTGCGTTATATGAATATGACGGGGGGTTGATGTTTACGATAGCCAGGTGGGTAGGCTTTTTTGCCCACCGTTTACAACAAAGCGGGGCAGGTTATTCAACCCGCCCCAAGAGGAGTATTAGCATGTCAGATAACGTGGAAAATATAGTGTTAGAACACCTACGGCATATTCGTAGTAGAGTTGACCAAATAGCGGACGATATGTCTGATCTTAAACATCGCATGTCCAGTCTTGAATCAGCAATGGTGTCAGTTAAACATGAAGTTGCTCATGGCGATGAAACCGATGCAAGGCAACAAGTGACCCTAGATAAAATTATTGATCGTATTCAACGTATAGAAAGAAGACTTGAACTGAACGATTAAGTAATAAATGCTTCTACGTGCATTATTGGGTTTTATCCTTTACGGGTGTTGCCTTACCGTTTACGCCCATAAGGCTAGCGACAGCTATTTATCGCTAAACGTATCAGCTGATAAAATTTCAGGTCAATGGGATATTGCCCTGCGCGATCTGGATTTTGCAATCAGCCTGGATGCTAATGACGACAGCGCCATCACATGGAAAGAATTGCGTAATAAACACGAAGCTATCACCACCTACGCTTTTGCCCATTTGCAGATCTTTACCGGCGAGTTCTCCTTGCCGGATCAAACCCACGCAGTATCTGGTTGACAACCACACCGATGGAGCCTATTCAGTATTACAATTCGATGTTGACTGTCCCGGATTGTCAACCGACATTGGCATTAATTACACGCTGTTTTTTGACCTCGATCCTCAGCATCGAGGCTTATTACGAGTCGAGTATGAGGGTGCTACGCATACAGCGGTATTAAGTCCAACCCGGAACACTCAGAAAATCGAACTTGCCCAAGTGAAGTCCGGCACTGTTTTTTTGCAATATCTGCACGAAGGTATTTGGCATATCTGGACGGGCTACGATCATATTCTGTTTCTGTTGAGTTTGTTACTGCCTGCCGTGCTTTATCGTCAAGCAGGACAATGGCAACCGGCCATACGGTTTCGACCGGTATTAATAGAAGTTATCAAAATAGTGACGGCTTTTACTATCGCACATTCTATTACCTTGAGCCTTGCTACCCTGGGGGTAATCTCCTTGTCTTCGCGCTGGGTTGAGTCAGCGATTGCTGCATCTGTAATTTTGGCGGCATTGAATAATCTTTATCCATTGATAGACAAGAAACTTTGGCTGGTGGCCTTCGGTTTTGGTCTGATACATGGCCTTGGCTTTGCCAATGTCCTGAAGGACTTGGGGCTACCGCAAAACATGCTGTTACTGACATTGCTGGCATTTAATCTGGGTGTGGAACTGGGCCAACTTGCCATCGTTACCGGCTTTTTACCGGTAGCGTTTTGGCTAAGGAAAACGCAGCTCTATCGAAAAGTGGTTTTCATTCTGGGGTCCGTTTTAATCGCCGTGCTTGCCTTCATTTGGTTGCTGGAACGATCACTTAATCTCACACTGATTAATTAATTTAATGAAGCGAATAACGGGTTTAATGATAATTGTCATCGCGCTGATTTTCGCACCCGCACTTTTGGCCGTTCCATTCATCCCTGATAAAGATGAACAGGTGCTTGAACGCCTGCCGGTAGCCGCTAACCCGGTTAACCGGGAATTACGCGCTTTGCGGAATAGTCTCAACGCTAATCCAGGGCAACTTGATCTTGCTATCAAACTGTCGAAGCGCTATATCGAGCTCGGAAAAGCCGAAGCTGATCCGCGCTTTTACGGTTATGCGCAAGGCGTACTGAAACCGTGGTGGGATACCCCCGAGCCTTCATCAGAAGTCATGCTGTTGCGTGCCTTGATTCTGCAAAATCGCCATGATTTTGATAGTGCTTTGCACGATCTGAAAATACTCTTGCGACAGGGAACCAACCAATGCCCAGGCTTGGCTAACCCAGGCAGTTATCTTACAAGTGCTTGCCCGATATGATGAGGCACAACGTAGTTGCTTGCCATTGATGGAACTTGACGTGCCATTGGTCGCCAGCACCTGTCTGGCCAGTATCGGCAGCTTGACCGGGCATGCCGCTAAAAGCTACGATTTTTTGCGCGAAGCACTCAAAGAGGCACAAGACATTTCGACCGATCAACGATTATGGAGTTTGACGGTATTAGCGGAAATTGCAACCCGAATGGGCAGGAATGAGGAGGCTAATCAATTTTTTACTGAAGCACTAAAAATCCACCGGCAGGATGTCTATTTACTCAACGCTTACGCAGATTTTCTGCTGGATCAAAAGCGCCCGGACGAGGTTATTGCTATGCTCAGCGATAAAACGCGCATTGATAGCCTGTTGTTACGCGTGGCCCTGGCTAAACAGCAACTTGACGACAATGATCTACCCAACATTATCACTCAGCTAAAAGCGCGTTTTGCGGCAAGCCGCCAGCGCGGTGAAAACTTACATCAAGGCGATGAAGCACGCTTTACCTTATATCTGTTAAAGCAGCCGCAACAAGCCTTGCAACTCGCGCAAGCAAACTGGCTGTTACAACGTGAACCCAAAGATGCACGCATAGTGCTGGAAGCCGCCATTGCGGCACATGATACTGCCGCAGCGCGATCCGTTATTGAACTGTTAAATACTACAGGGATGGAGCATGAGCAGCTACGGCAATTAGCCGCCCAGCTTGAGAAAAAACAGGATTCAGGATTGGGCAACGACTAACTTAACATCTTGTAAGCCTTCAGTCCCCCTCTTTGGAAAAGAGGGGTAGGGGAGATTTTATTAGATAAATCCCCCTCAATCCCCCTTTTACAAAGGGGGAGGTGAATGTTTACAACATTTTTAGGTATCATGCTGTGAACGGTCATGATTTGCGCATTTTTAAAAACCCTCTCCCCAAGGGAGAGGGTGACAAAAGCGGCAATCTATGCCGCTCGTGAGAATAACTACGCTTCAGTGTGCGAATGATGATGACATGCGCATTTACGCCGCCACCAAATAATCAGGCCTATAATCAGCGCCAGTATAATCACCCCAGGCATAACGACATATTTCATGATGTACGGCGTACATGATGGCACGGGAGCTTGTGGTCTTGCAGGCCAAGGCTCAGCCAGATAAGGGAAATCCGCCATCAAGGGCTTATCATTGACCGTTGCGCGTGGCCATTGCTTGGTATCTATAAAAGCATTTTCCTGTAGTGGACAATCGCCCTGATTACAAGTCAACAAGGCAACGTCATCGGTCAACCGTCTGCCATTGGGAAAACCGGGTTCAAATTGATTGGTATAGACCATCACATCCGGCACATAATCATAATGCCTGACTAACAGACCACTCAACTGATTTAAATTGGCAAGAGGGGGTATGCAGGCCTGTAGAAATTTCTGAATCTTATCAATGGATTCAGCTTGTTTTTTAATCGCAGCGACGTGCTCGCTGGGCGGTATTGTGTTTAATATTTCGAAACGGCCCAACTGGGTGCGGTTAGACCGGCCCACATGATCGAATTGTTTACCATCTTCGATACGTTCGGATGTTGCCCAAAGCAACCAGTTTTGCTGAGCTTCAGGAAATGATGATTTGGGAATACTAAATGCCATGGTAATGACGTTGACATTAAAAAACCGGGGAAAGATGAACGGATCATCGCGAACACCCGTGTAAACCTTGATGTTTTCCGGGTTTTTTAAGCCTTTGAAGATTTTTTCCTTAATCGTAACATCATTGTTAAGTCGAATTTTTATACTAATATCGGGAAAAATACCCTCAGGATTTGCGATGGTGCCGCCATAACGCGCGCGATCCTCAGCATTGTCAAACGTTAACTTGCTGTGGGTATCCATATTGATAGTAAATTCAAAGGGATCGAGTATATAGGGCGGTGCGGCTGTTAAAGAACGACGAACGTCGAGAATAGCGATCATTTGATCGCCTTCCGGAAAAAAGAAAAGTCCTGTTATATTGGCTGCTTGTTCATCCGGGCCAATCTTGAACGGGTCAGCATGATCTGACGCATAGTTGGCGGATGAAAAGAAAAACAGAGCGAAAACAAGGGATAAGATGCGAACGTTTTGCATAACACACTCCTTAATCTATTAGTTTGTTTTATCTATGACAACAAGCAAAACCCTCTAGCCCATTGGCATACCTTTTTACTGCGCTTCATTGAACGGCTAACGCAGTATAAATTTAATCAACTCCCTTATCTTCATGGTATACCTGTGCATGCAGTGACACAAGATTATTTAGCAGGTAAAAATTTAACCAGTTTAACGGTATTTTCATCCCGTTTTATTATTTCCAGGGGGTGTCCGTGCAGCTTTATACTGGTTCCTGGTTCGGGAATTGTTTCCATAAATTCAATGATAAGTCCGTTAAGTGTCTTTGGCCCTTCCGTTGGTAAAGACCATTGCATAACGCGGTTTAATTCTCTAACCGTAATGGTGGCATCAACCAGATAACTACCGTCGCTTTGTTTTCTGGCAGTCACATCATCGGTAATCAGTTCACCTACTATTTCTTGTAGTAAGTCGTCCAGTGTAACCAATCCTTGCACATCGCCGTATTCGTCAACAACCAGACCTATGCGTATTTTTTCACTTTTAAACCGGAGCATTTGAGTATGCACGGGAGTATTTTCAGGGATAAATGAGGGCTTGGTCAGCAAATTTATAATTGATTGCTTGTCAAAATCATCCTGATTAACCAGCACCAAAACTTTTCTTAAATGTAAAAATCCAACTACTCTGTCGATGCTTTTTTTGTATACCGCTAATTGGGTGTGCGGACTGGTTTTGATTTGTGTGATGATGTCTTCAATGGAATCTTCCAGGTCAATACCGACAATTTCATTACGGGGGGTCATAATGTCTTCAATTGTCGCTGACTCAAGATCCAGTATGCCCAGCAGCATTTTTTGATAGCGTGCCGGCATTAAACTTTCGGCGTCAGTAATAATACTTTTTAATTCGTCTTTATTTAGCGAGTCGTGGCTGCTCTTATTGACATCAACACCGACTAGTCGCAGTAACAGCCTGACAAATATATTGACAAACCAAACGACCGGATAAAAGATTTTCAGTAAAGGTACATAAATCCAGGCGGCAGGGAAAGCGAGGGGTTCCGGTTTGATTGCCGCAAGGGTCTTTGGAGTTACTTCCGAACAAATAAGCATGACAATAGTCAAAACGCCGGTGGAGATGGCTATGACGGACTCATCATCGGTATAGAGTTTAATGGCTATGACTGTCGCTAGCGATGCTGCAAAATTATTAATAAAAATATTACCCAGTAACATCAGGCCGAGCAAGTGATCCGGTCTTTGCAATAGTTTTTGGGCCTTTATCGCACCGGGGTGCTTTGAGCTTAACCAGATGTCTTAAGCGATACCGGTTTAACGACATTAAAGCTGTTTCTGAGCCGGCGAAAAAAGCGGAAAGAATAAGCATGAGGGCAAGTATGCCAAACAGCATACTAAGGGGCAGATCGTTCAAAGAAAGTGTACTCTAGGGTTGTGAAAACAGCTCTAGTCTCTACGATGAGAATTATTTGTCAAGTATCAATGTGAAATGCAGGGTAATTTATGTTTGATAGAATGATTAACTACTCATCCAGAAATTGGTAAAACCCGTGCAAGCACAGAGACGCTATAAAGCAATCCAACGCGTCTCTCTGTGCTTTTAATCACGGCTTTAAACCAGTTTTGCCTTCAGAAAATCAATAATATCCGTAAACGGGATTTCTTCATTTTCCTGTGCTGTTCTGCCTTTGTATTCAATCGTACCGGTATCCAGACCACGATCACCCACAATAATGCAATGCGGAATACCGATCAGTTCCATATCGGAAAACATAAAACCTGCGCGTACTTTTCTATCATCAAATAACACATCAATGCCCGCAGCCAGTAAGTCTTGATACAACTGTTCAGATGCTGCTTTCAGACGTTCAGACTTGTGCATGTTCATGGGGCAGAGCGCGACTTGAAAAGGTGCCAGCTTTGCAGGCCAGATAATGCCTTTGTCATCGTGGTTTTGTTCGATAGCAGCAGCGACAACACGGGAAATACCAATACCGTAACAGCCCATCAGCATGATTTGATTTTTACCGCCTTCATTGATAACGCCGGCTTTCATCGCCGCACTGTATTTTGTGCCCAATTGGAAGATATGGCCCACTTCAATACCGCGAGCAAGCGTGATTTCGCCTTTACCATCCGGACTTGGATCACCTTCAACGACAGTGCGAATATCAGCAATACGGTCAGGAACAGGACAATCGCGTTCCCAGTTGACACCTTGATAATGCTTGCCATCTTCGTTCGCCCCGCAGACAAAATCTGACATAACCATAACGCTACGATCAGCAATAATCGGTATGGTTAAACCTAGCGGGCCTATAGAGCCAGGTTTGCAGTTGCAGGCAAGTTTGATGTCATCTTCGCCGGCAAATTCCAGCGGAGATGCAACACCATCAATTTTTTCTGCCTTGATTTTATTCAGCTCATGGTCGCCTCTTAATAACAAAGCCACCAAGCCTTCTTCTTCGCCTTTAACAATCAGTGTTTTAAGGCATTGTGTAGCGGAAATGGCTAAAAAATTGACTGACTTCTTCGATGCTGTGTTGATTGGGGGTATCGATCAGTTGCATGTCTAGCCGTTGCAGGGCCGCGAGAGCCGGAAGGCATCACCGCTTCGGCTTTTTCAATATTAGCCGCGTAATCACTGCCGGTCGAAAATGCAATGGCATCTTCACCGGAATCTGCCAGCACATGAAATTCATGTGATACCGCGCCGCCGATAGAACCGGAATCCGCGATAACAGCGCGAAACTTTAAACCCAAGTGATTAAAAATATTGCTGTAAGCCTGATACATGACATCGTAAGTTTCTTGTAGCGAGTCTTGATCCAGGTGAAAGGAATAGGCATCCTTCATAATAAATTCGCGCGAACGCATCACACCGAAGCGTGGACGGATTTCATCGCGGAATTTGGTTTGTACCTGATAATAAGTGATAGGCAGTTGTTTGTAGCTTTTGATCTCATTACGCGCCAGATCGGTAATGATTTCTTCATGGGTGGGCCCTAAGCAAAAATCACGATCATGACGGTCTTTTAAGCGCGCGAGCTCTGGGCCGTATTGCTCCCAGCGTCCGGTTTCCTGCCAGAGTTCAGCGGGTTGCAAGGCAGGCATTAACACTTCCAGTGCGCCTGCTTTTTCCATTTCTTCCCGCGTGATTTTTTCTACCTTGCGTAATACGCGCAGCCCCAAAGGCAACCAGCTGTAAAGACCGGCAGCCAGTTTACGAATGAGCCCGGCGCGTATCATCAATTGATGACTGGCGATTTCAGCGTCGGCAGGCGTTTCTTTTACGGTATTAAGAGGAAATTGAGTCGTGCGCATGATAAATAGGAAAATGAAAAATAAAATATCTATTTTACAGCTTTTTAGCGTGTTCCCAAGCTCTTGCTTGCGATTGCCTCTCTATGGCGATTAGGGATCAACCCAATGAGATACGGTTTTTATTATGTTCCGGCTTATCCATTTATCGTTTGTGCTATGCTTGGCGCTGACCCAGAGATATATTCGAGTTTGGTTGAGGTCCGCGAAACCGTGCAGTTGGGATTTAACGAACACCGCACCGGTGTCATTTGCCAACGAAACATCACCCCCTTTCTCACCAATGAATCCGGCAAACGTTACAGAGTAAATGTCTCTGATTCATTTTCAGGCAAATCTCAACACCATTTTGTGTTATTCTACGCGGCTAAATTTTACTCAATAATTTCTCATATCACTTTATGCGAACTCGCGTTAAAATTTGCGGCTTTACCCGTGTTGAAGATGCGGTTTATCGCTGCTCACTTGGGCGTTGACGCTATTGGCTTGGTGTTTTATCCACCCTAGCCCACGACATGTTGAGATTGAACAGGCAGTCAAGATTGTCAATGCCCTGCCCGCTTTTACTTCGGTTGTTGCCTTGTTTGTCGACGAGCAAGAAGCTCGAATACGCGAAGTTTTAGCGCGGGTTCCGATTGACTGTATTCAGTTTCATGGTGATGAGCCTGCGGAGGCTTGCAGAGCTTATGGTAAACGGTATATTAAAGCCGTAAGAATGCAGGAGGATATTGATATAGGCGCTATGGCTCTCCATTATCACGATGCGACGGGGTTGTTGCTGGATGCTTATCATCCAGGCGTAAAAGGCGGAACCGGTAACCAATTTGACTGGGAGTTGATTCCCAGGCAGTGTAGTTTGCCCATTATACTGGCAGGTGGTTTGGATGAAACTAATGCCAAACAGGCGGTACAAACAGTAAGACCTTACGCGCTTGATGTCAGTAGCGGCGTGGAAGCAGAAAAAGGCGTTAAAGACTCGCTTAAAATGGCGGCATTTATAAAACAAGTTAATGAAGGTGACAGAGTAACAACATGACCGAAAAATATAATATGCCCGATGAACGGGGACACTTTGGCCCTTACGGTGGAATTTTTGTTGCTGAAACATTGATACCACCGATTCAGGAATTAAATGCAGCCTATCAGCAGTACTTAAAAGATCCGGAATTTATAGCGGAACTGGATGCTGATTTAAAATATTATGTAGGACGACCTTCGCCCTTGTATCATGCTGAACGCTGGAGTCGTGAATTAGGCGGGGCGCAGATCTATTTAAAACGTGAAGACCTTAATCATACGGGCTCTCATAAAATCAACAATACCGTTGGTCAGGCGTTATTAGCCAAACGCATGGGTAAGACGCGAATTATTGCAGAAACCGGCGCTGGTCAACACGGCGTTGCAACGGCCACGGTTGCCGCAAGACTGGGCCTGGAATGCGTGGTTTATATGGGCTCCGTTGACGTTGCCCGGCAATCTTTAAACGTGTATCGCATGAAGTTGCTGGGTGCAAAAGTAGTCGCCGTTGAGTCAGGCTCTAAAACCCTGAAAGACGCCTTGAACGAAGCGCTTAGAGATTGGGTAACCAATGTTGACAATACTTTTTATATTATCGGCACAGTCGCAGGCCCGCATCCCTATCCTGCCATGGTGAGAGATTTTCAGGCAATTATTGGCCGCGAATCCAGGCAACAATGCCTGGAAGCAACCGGACGTTTACCGGATGCCTTAGTGGCTTGTGTAGGTGGGGGTTCAAATGCTATCGGTTTGTTTTACCCCTTTATTGACGATGAATCGGTAAAAATGTACGGTGTTGAAGCGGCAGGTGATGGTGTTGCAACGGGCAGGCATTCAGCACCTTTGTGTGCGGGACGGCCGGGTGTTTTACACGGTAATCGCACCTATTTGATGGCTGATGATGACGGTGAAATTATCGAAACCCATTCCATTTCAGCAGGCCTGGATTATCCAGGCGTAGGTCCCGAACATGCCTGGCTAAAAGATACAGGGCGGGCAACTTATGTCAATATAACCGACACCGAAGCATTGGAAGGTTTTTATGCCTTGACGCACATGGAAGGCATTATTCCTGCGCTGGAGTCCAGCCACGCAATGGCTTACACCATGAAACTCGCACCCACTATGGACAAAAATGAAACTATCATTGTGAATCTGTCCGGTCGTGGCGACAAAGATATGCAAACAATGGCTAAACGTGAGGGGATAGAACTGTGAGTCGAATAGCAGCCAGATTTGAAGAGCTTGCCAAAACAGGCCGCAAGGCGTTAATTCCGTTTATTACTGCGGGTGATCCAAGACCTGATTTTACCGTTCCGATGATGCATGCCATGGTAAAGGCAGGCGTTGATGTTATTGAACTGGGTGTGCCGTTTTCTGACCCGATGGCCGACGGTCCAGTCATTCAACGCGCCAGTGAACGCGCTTTAGCTCATAAAATGAGCTTAAGACGGACCCTGGAGATTGCTACTGAATTTAGAAAAACCGACCAGGAAACCCCCGTTGTATTGATGGGTTATTTAAACCCGATTGAAGCAATGGGTTATGAGGATTTTGCCAATGCTGCACAGCGTGCCGGGATTGACGGCGTTTTAACCGTTGATTTACCACCTGAAGAAGGACTTGAATGCAGTGCTTTGTTAAAGGCACGTAGCATTGATCCCATTTTTCTGTTGGCACCTAACAGTAGCGATGAACGTGTTAAAAAAATGGATGCCGCAGGCAGTGGTTACATTTATTATGTTTCGCTTAAAGGCGTAACCGGTGCCGGACATTTGAATACTGCGGATGTCGAAAACAAACTGCAACAAATCAGAGCAAATACGCAATTGCCTATAGCAATTGGTTTTGGTGTAAAAGACGCAGAAACAGCAACAACTATTGCCAATATAGGTGATGGTGTTGTAATCGGTAGCGCTCTGATAAGTAAAATTGAAGCCAATCCGGATGATCCGGAACAGGCTAAAAATGAAATTGTTCAATTATTAGCATCTATACGTCAGGCTCTGGATAATAGCCAGAAGACAGATGGAGGAGCGTAGCAATGAGTTGGTTTGAAATATTACTCCCCAAGACAATCAGAACAGAAGGATCCAATAAAAAAGTTACCGTGCCTGAAGGATTGTGGACTAAGTGCCCTAGCTGCAATGCGATTCTTTACAATACAGAACTGGAGAAAAACCTCAGTGTCTGTCCAAAGTGCAAGCATCACATGCGTATTTCAGCCAGAACACGGTTAGCTATGTTTCTGGATGAAAATGGGCGTGAAGAAATCGGCAAGAACATTAAGCCAGTCGATCCGTTAAAATTTAAAGATACTAAAAAATATAAAGACCGGATTGTTCAGGCGCAAAAACAAACCAAAGAAAATGATGCCCTGGTCGTCATGAAAGGACAGCTTAAAGGCAACGATATTGTTGTTGCCGCCTTTGACTTTAAATTTATGGGCGGATCAATGGGTTCAGTGGTGGGTGAACGTTTTGTCCGTGGTGTCAACAAGAGCGTTGAGCTAGGTATACCGTTTATTGTATTTACCTCAAGTGGTGGTGCCAGGATGCAGGAATCACTGTTTTCCTTGTTTCAAATGTCAAAAACCAGCGCTGTATTAACCAAACTATCCGACGCAGGTATCCCTTATATCTCAGTTATGACGGATCCAACCATGGGCGGTGTGTCAGCCAGTTTAGCGATGCTTGGAGATATTAATGTTGCAGAACCCAATGCCTTGATTGGTTTTGCAGGGCCCCGGGTGATAGAACAAACCGTCCGTGAAAAATTACCTGAAGGTTTTCAGCGTAGCGAGTTTTTACAGGAGCATGGCGCAATAGATATGATTGTCGATAGACGAGAAATGCGCGATAAAGTCTCCAGCGTTTTGTCCCTGTTAATGGCAGGTAGAACAAAGGCATCTGTATCAGCTGAACCCACTTCAATGACCGTTGAATCTAAAGAGGTTGTCGAACACCATTCTGATCAGGAATAATTTACTCTCCAAGCACTCAGCTAATGATGCATTTTGATTCGCTAAAGGGTTGGCTGGATTGGCAAGAAAGCTTACATCCTTTAGCAATAGATTTGGGATTAGAACGGGCAGCACAGGTCTTTCATGCACTTAATCCTGATTGCCTAAAACCCCTCACAATTACTGTTGCAGGAACAAACGGAAAAGGCTCATGCATTGCTTTTCTTGAGGCTATTTACAGGGCAGAGGGCTACCGTGTCGGCGCTTATTCTTCTCCCCATATTCTGAAATATAACGAAAGAATAAAAATAGACGGTAAGCCTGTATCGGATGAACTGATTTGCGAGGCCTTTGCAAGAATAGAATCGGTTCGAGGCAATACCTCATTAAGCTATTTTGAATTTGGCACACTGGCCGCGCTTGATATATTCCGTCGCTCAGATTTGGATGTTCAATTGCTGGAAGTCGGGTTGGGTGGCCGTCTTGATGCCGTCAATATTGTTGACCCCAATGTAGCGTTGATAACCAGTATCGGTATTGATCATGTTGATTGGCTGGGTGCAACACGCGAAGCGATAGGACAGGAAAAGGCCGGCATATTCCGTGCGAAAACTCCCGCTATCATCGGAGATTGCGACCCTCCCAACTCATTGTTGCAAAGTGCGATTGATAAAGATGCCACGACTGTATTGTATCGACAAGGATTTTGGCTTTAAAAAGCAAGCCACAACCTGGGATTGGTTTGCAGGTGATCGACACATTAGCCAATTGCCGGAGCCGGGTTTAAAAGGTGAGCATCAATACCGCAACGCCTCAGCTGTTATTTTAGCAGTGGAACTATTGGCAAAAAGTCTGCCGGTAAGCGACTTGTCAATTCGAGCCGGACTGAAAAATATCCAGTTACTCGGCCGATTTCAATTAATTAATGATAAAATCCCCGTGCTATTAGATGTTGGACATAATCCAGAGGCTGTCAAAACATTAGTTGATTATCTGAAAATGACTTTTCCCGGAAAAAGGATACACGCGATTTTTTCAATGATGAAAGACAAGGACATAGCAGGCGTACTCGAAATTATGAATCCTGTAGTTTACAACTGGTTTTTTGCACCCTTAGCCAATCCCAGAGCAGCTACAGAACCCCTTATGCGCGAGATTTTTTCACAAAGCCCAGTGACCCATGTATCCTTTGGTTTTACCGGTTTTGCTGAAGCATTTAACGCTGCAAAAAACCAGTCGCTGGAAAACGATTTACTGCTGGTTTTTGGATCTTTCTTTTTAGTATCTGATTGTTTGAATGAATTTGAGAAAAGGTGAGTTGAAAAAATGAATCAAGAATTAAAACAACGGTTGATTGGTGCAGTAGTTGTTACGGCTCTAGCTGCTATTTTTATTCCTATGCTGTTTGATGACCCTGTTGATAATAGCGGCCAAGCAGTCAGTGAACTGGTTATTCCGGCAACACCTGTTAACACAGGAGAAGAGTCAGCAAATAAATTACCGACTAGTGCTAATCAGGTTTTAAATACGCCTGATTCGGGGTCTGAAACTGTAGTGAATACAGAAGAAGAGGCCGAACTATCAACGAACAAACAGCTTTCCTCAGATGAACCTTTAAGTGATGAACCCGAAGTCAATACTGAAGAAGTGCCTGAACAACCTGTTGATGAACCCGATCAACCTATTGATGAACCGGCAACAGACCACTCATCCACGACTTTGGATACAGGTATTGTAGACGAAACCAATAAACCGGTAAAAACTAAAAAAACAATTCCTGAAGCTGAATTATCCAAGCAAAAATCAACCCCGCCAACACCTTTAGTAGAGGATGCCGTTGTTGCAACGCCCAAAAAACCGGTAAAGAAAACTGAAACGAGTACGACTAAACAAAGCGCAAAAGTAAAAACCTTTGACTACGCCGACTGTTGAAAACACAGCAAAGCCAGTTGTTAAACCAGAAAAATCAAGTTCGGAATTAAGTCGCTGGACTATTCAGGCAGGTACTTTTAGTAAAAAAGAAAATGCCGTGTCGCTTATGGAGACTTTGCGTAAACAAGGACTGCCGGTGACATTGGAAGCTACTAAAGGTGCCGGCAACGCTCCTTTATATCGCCTTAAAGTAGGTCCTTCGCTTGAAAAGAAACGTGCCCTCGAAATGAAGGCTAAACTGGATAGTCAAAAAATACAATCCATTCTGATTGCTGAGTAATAGGAAATCACCTAAGGAACGTGCATATTTAATTTTTTAATTTTGTAACCTAAGAAAAACAATGATCTGGATAGACTATGCCATTATCGGAGTGGTTTCTTTTGGTTTAATGATAGGCTTGCTACGCGGCTTTAGCCTGGAAGCTTTATTCATTAGTATTCTGGGTACTGGCAACAGGTGTCGGCTTAATTTTTAGCAGTTATTTTTCTGTTTTTCTGGAATCGACTATCAGCAGTTTTTTACCCAAAATCGCCGCTTCTTTTGCATTGTTGTTTTTAATAACTCTGATTGTTGGCAGTTTAATCCGGTTACTTTTAGGTGAATCAATAAAAAATCACGACCTATCGTTTATTGACCACTTGGGCGGATTGATTTTTGGTGTTGTTCGCGGCATGTTCGCTGTCGTGATCCTGGTTTTGCTGGCTGGACTAACTGCTTTGCCGGATGACCTTTGGTGGAAGGAGTCAAAATTGCTGCCCCCTTTTCAAACAGGCGCCATTTGGTTACGAGACCATATTCCATCAGGGCTGGCTGAATATGTTCATTATCGTTAACAACTTTTAGATTCAGGTAAAAATAATGTGTGGTATTGCTGCTATTGTTTCACATCAAGCTGTTAATCAGGAACTCTATGACGCACTGACAGTTTTGCAACACCGTGGCCAGGATGCAGCAGGCATAGTCACCTGTGAGAATGGACGTTTGCATTTACGTAAAGATAATGGCTTAACCCGCGATGTATTTACCAATGCCCAGATGCTAAAGTTAAAAGGTAATATGGGCATAGCCCACGTTCGTTATCCAACAGCGGGCTGCACCAGTTCTGCAGAAGCGCAGCCGTTCTATGTAAACTCCCCTTTTGGCCTAACGCTCGGGCATAACGGTAATTTGACCAATACCGAAGAGTTAAAAAAAGCCTTGTTCGTAGAAGATCAACGACATATTAATACCGATTCTGATTCTGAAGTCCTGTTAAATGTTTTTGCTCATGAACTGCAAAGCCTGGGTAAACTGGATTTAAGTGTCGATGATGTTTTTCAGGCCGTAACCGGCGTTCACCGGCGCTGCCGCGGCGCTTATGCCGTTGTCATTATGATCGCAGGGTTTGGAATTTTGGGCTTTAGAGACCCCCACGGAATCAGACCCGTGGTGTTTGGAGAAAGAAAAACCGGGCAAGGCTCTGACTTTATGATTGCCTCCGAAAGTGTTGCACTTGATGTATTGGGCTTTGATCTTATTCGAGACATAGAGCCTGGTGAAGCAATTTTTATTGAAGAGTCAGGGGTATTACATACTCAGCAGTGTTCTGAAGAAATAGACCATTGCCCTTGTATTTTTGAGTATGTCTATTTTGCACGCCCGGATTCGATTATTGATGATATTTCAGTTTACAAGGCACGTCTGCGCATGGGTGATAAACTGGCCGCAAAAGTGCTCAGAGAATGGCCTGATTATGATATTGATGTGGTTATTCCCATACCCGACACCAGTAGAACCGCAGCCCTGCAAATGGCGAACAAGCTGGGGGTTAAATACAGCGAAGGGTTTATGAAAAACCGATATATTGGTCGAACCTTCATCATGCCTGGGCAAAAAATGCGAGAAAAATCGGTCAGGCAAAAATTAAATGCCATTGGACTTGAATTTGATGGTAAAAATGTCTTGTTGGTTGATGACTCGGTGGTAAGAGGTACAACTTCCGCGCAAATTATACAGATGGCCCGAGATGCGGGCGCAAAAAAAGTTTACTTTGCTTCTGCCGCGCCACCGGTTCGCTTTCCCAATGTTTATGGCATTGATATGCCGGCCGCGCATGAATTGATCGCCCATAATCGAACCGAGGATGAAGTCTGTGAGGCAATAGGTGCGGATCGCCTGATTTATCAGGATTTGAGCGATTTGATTGAAGCGGTTCGTAAAGGCAATCCCAGTATTCAACATTTTGATACCTCATGCTTCAGTAAGGAATACATTACCGGCGATATTGATGATGCCTATCTGGAGCGAACCGAGGCTTCGCGTAATGACAATGCACAGGCCGAACGCAACTCCGAAAAATCCATTATTGAAATGTTATGAAAGACATTAACTGGAACGACTATTCTCTGGAAACTCAGGCCATAAGAGCCGGACATAAGCGCACTCATGAAGATGAGCACAGTATGCCGATTTTTGCGACCTCCAGTTATGTATTTAAAAGTGCCGAAGAAGCCGCTTTGCGCTTTACCGGGCAAAAAGCCGGCAATATCTATTCTCGCTTTACTAATCCAACGGTGAATGCTTTTCAGGAAAGACTGGCATTTATGGAAAAAGGCGAACGTTGCCTGGCCTTTGCATCCGGTATGGCGGCGATTATGGCGGTTGGCATGGGACTGCTTAAATCGGGCGATCATGTCGTGTGTTCGCGCGGTGTTTTTGGCAATACCGTGTTGATGTTCCAGAATTATTTCGGCAAATTTGGTGTTGAAACCGATTTTGTCGATTTGATAGATGTCAATGCCTGGGAATCGGCTATTAAACCGAATACCCGGTTTTTGTTTCTGGAAACACCCTCCAATCCATTAATTGAAATTGCCGATATTTCTGTCCTGGCCAACATTGCCCATGCGCATAATTGCTTGCTGATTGTTGATAATTGTTTTTGCACCCCCGTACTGCAAAAACCTTTTGACTTAGGTGCGGATATTGTTATCCATTCGGCAACCAAATATATAGACGGACAAGGTCGCTGCGTAGGTGGTGCCGTTATCGCCAGTGATGAAATAATTGAAAAAGCTATTTATCCTTATCTCCGTACCGGCGGCGCGACCATGAGTCCGTTTAATGCCTGGGTATTTTTATCCGGATTGGAAACCTTGGCCGTCAGAATGAAAGCGCACTGCGACAGTGCTTTTGAATTGGCAAAGTGGCTGGAACAACAGCCCGGCATTTCCAAAGTACACTATCCCGGTTTACCATCCCACGCACAACACGAATTAGCAAAACGCCAACAAAGTCACTTTGGCGGGATTGTCAGTTTTGAATTAAGCGGCGGCAAGGAACACGCCTGGAAATTAATCGATGCCACAGAAATGATATCAATCACCGCAAACCTGGGTGATGTTAAAAGCACCATAACCCATCCGGCAACGACCACACATGGCCGATTGACGCCTGAAGCCAGGGCGGCAGCCGGAATTAAGGATGGCTTAGTCAGGGTTTCAGTGGGCCTGGAAGCTATAACTGATATTAAAAATGATCTTTTAAAGGGATTGGTGTAAAAACGCTGCTTTGCAACGTTTTTAATTTCCCCGATGAACCTGCAAAATACACTTATACACCACAGAGATTTTTAAGATGAACGTGGATGTCCTTTGTGTAGGCCACGCCTCTTACGATCTTGTCTTTTCGGTCGCCCATCATCCTGCCGAAGATGAAAAAATCTCCGCAGAAGGTTTCGTGGGCTGCGGCGGCGGCCCTGCTGCCAATGCTGCGGTAACCGTCTCCAAACTTGGCTTCAAAGCCTCTTTCGCAGGCTACCTTGGACAGGATATTTACGGCGAAAAACATTACCAGGAACTTCTTGAATACGGAGTTCACACAGACCTTATAATTCGCGGCACCTCCCCTACCCCGCTCTCCACGGTATTGGTTAAACCGGATGGAAAACGAGCCTTGATCAATTACAAAGGTGAAACCAGGCCTCTGCCTTCGGGAGCTATTGATTTTGCTTCTGTCGTGCCTAAAGTCGTTTTGTTCGATGGTCACGAACCGCATTTGTCCACAGCCTTGTTGGAGCGCACGCAAAGTGAACGCATTCCTACCGTACTGGATGCAGGCTCTGTGCATGAAGGAACTTTAACCCTGATGGAGGAAGTGGATTACCTGGTTTGTTCCGAAAAATTCGCCCGGCAATTTGCAGGCGATGAAGAGACCGCTTTGGCCCGTTTGGCGGAAGTTTCGCCCGCTGTCGTCATTACCCTGGGCGAAAGAGGCCTGATTTGGCGGCGCGGACAGGATCAAGGTGCCTTACCCGCTTTTACCATTACCGCCATTGATACAACCGGCGCAGGTGATGCCTTTCATGGTGCATTTGCAGCCGCCGTTTCCTCGCACATGAACTGGCATGACGTTTTGCGTTATGCGAGCGCTGCCGGATCATTGTGCTGCACGAAAACAGGTGCTCGCGCAGGCCTACCTTCGCAAGAAGAACACCGTGCATTGTTCGAATGGCACGAAGTAGACCATTAATGCTTAAATTTATTCATTTCTACAAAACCCTTGCCTGTTTGACTTCCTTCCACACTAACCGCTCCTTCCCAATAAATATTGTACGTGGTTAAACGGGCATTGAACTCACTATTATTGACTATTGCTTTGGTTGTTAAGTTAATATTTTTGGTTGGCAACTCAAGTTTCCACTGGATTGGATAAATAAGGCCTGAGCTTTTACTGGTCCAGGTTTCCAAAGGGGTTAAATGAATACCAGTATCGGGTAAAATATCGGTGACGCTATCTTTGGTAAAGGTACCTGTATTCAATAATTGTTTACCGGTATTATCATAAAATTGATAAATCATGATGTCCGTGCCATCATCAAGCATCAAACTGAACCAATTCCATGTTATAGATGTAGTTCTAAAATCTCCCCATTGATGATCAAACCATGCTGTTCCTGTCACCGTTTCGGTGTTGCCATGGATCTTTAGCGTACCTGAAACATTAAGACGCGAACGAGAGTAATAATAGCTGTCTCCCGCATTTTTCATATTGATGATGCCATTATTGCCATGGAGAATGGGCGGTCGACTGGTTTCCAATTTCAAATCGAAATCAAATTGATCTGAATTAACTTTCAGCTGATCAGTTCCGTTAGTCACCAGACATTAACCAGCCTGAATGATTAAATAAAAAACCGTTCTGACTTCCTGAATCTGAACCGCCACCCGCTGTTCTTTTTTGTGTTGTATAGTTTTTTTGCAATTGATGATCAGCAAGCGACACATGACTTACGCTATGCGGGCTAAGTCCATTTACCAAAAAAACCGTATAGTGGAAACTATATGCTTTACCTGATGCCGTTTTCAGGTGTCCATTATAATACCACCACTCCATGGGGGTATTGTGAGGCGCATCATCTTTAGGTAATTGAATGTATGAGCCTGCTTTTGCACTGACTTCCTGCCATTCTGCTGCAGGTTTTGATGTCAAAATCTCATAAGCAAAATAACCTGCAAACACTACCATTAATAATACCAGGCAACCCAAAATTAAATGTTTTGCCTGGAGTTTGAATGGTTTCTTTTTTTTGACGCGGATTTTTATTTTCTCTTTCGTTCTATGCTCATCGGCATCCATGTTAGTCCCCTATAACTTTTAAAATGGCATAAAAAAAGCCCCCTCAAACAACTTGAGGAGGCTTTTTATTTTACTTAAGTTTTAAGCTCTTTTTTTAGAAAATCCAAACATGCCTAATAAACCACTGCCCAGTAACAGAAGAGTGGTTGGCTCAGGAACTGTTAAATTAGCGGTAAAATTTCTGCTCATTGAGTTGGGGTCACCACCTCGGAATATGGCTTCAAGTAGTAGATAATTAGCTGCTAAAGAACTTGAAGGTCGCAGGAATTTCTTAGTACTCAGTATCAAGAGAGGATTCGATGATGTACCGCCAACTTCTACTTTTGTAAGATTCAGTAAAGTGTTAAGAGGCGGAGCAGGAGGAGGCAAGATCGAAAAAGTACTCAGATCCAGGGAACCTAAAATATCTCCGGGTTTACCTCCCCACACCTTCCCATACAAAAGATTTCAATTCATCTTCAAGTGAAACAGGACCACCAACTGCAAAGTCTCTATCGGTAGTTATATTAAAACTAAGACTAACCGGAAAATCCATGCCAGGAACAAAGTCTTTTATTAGAAAACTAACATCCACTATTCTGAGTGGATCCCGCTGGTATAAACTCGTTTACCTGAACAGTACCACTCGTAAAGTCAAATGTATAATCCTGTGTATAATGGAGTGCCGTCACCATATCCACTAATAGTCAAATCGCCCGCTGCGCCATCAATACTGGCAAGTGGCAAGGCATTCGCCGCCGTCACCCACGAAAAAACCATTAAAACTGCTATATACCCTAATATCTTTTTCATTACCTTTATCTCTAAAAAAATTAAATTACCTGCTAAACTACCAAAAAATCAGTACAATACTCGCGCCAAAATATAAATATCATTATTAATCAAATTGATATACACATAAGACATTACATAAAAGATCTAGACTTGTGCCTTTGTGTAAAAAAGCTGTCAGCTCAAATGGGGAGCGGGGTTATATACTTTAATCGGGCAAGTTTTCAGCTTATGAACCAGTCAAGATAAGAGAATACAGGCTCTCTAGGCATATAAAAACCGAACACTTAACCGTGCAGAGTATATTCCCGGAATTTTCTGAAATTCCCGGATTAAAGCTTAGTAAAGAATTTTATGATTACAAGTGAATCAAATATAAAAAATCGTATTGGCTATGCTGAAGCGATGGATAAAACAGACAAAACCCAACGGGTTCAGGTAGCACCGGGAGTTTATATTGATGCTGGAAATAGCCGATTTAATCACCTTTTTAGAATCGTTGACCGGCGATAATGTCAAAGAATTGGTTGCTGATGGGGTTGCTACGCTCATAGGAGACATTAAGTAAATGGTCCAGTTCGCTCTCATTCTACCCATCCTGCGCTTGCTGAACTTCAATGACGAATCATTCTTGCACCCGATTCACAGCATATAGCGCCAATGCTAAAACAGTCAAACTGGGAATTAATGCCATTAATGGAGGGTTCATATCATAAATTAATCCGACATGCCCTACAATTTTGTCGGTAATATTAAAGCCCATACCAATTACAACGCCTATCATCATCCTTGCACCGACACTCACTCCTCGTTTAATGCCGATAACAATAGGCGCAGATAATAATAGCATAACAAAAGTAACCAAAGGATTAACTACGCGCCCCCAGAAAGCCAGCTCAAAAACATGGGACTTTTGATGATTTTTCTTTAAAAAACTAACATAACCAGCCAAATCATATAACGATAAATTATTCGGGTTAACAGTAACAATTTTCAATAAATTGGGAGCAATTGATGATTTCCAAATTTGATTATCCTGTGTACTTGCAAGCATTTGTTGTATTGAAATTTCTGATTTCTTGATATTTTTCATGCTCCATTGCTGATTACCCAGAAAAACAGCCCGATCTGCATGCATAGCCTGCTGCAAATGTTGTTGTTCATCCAATTCATAGATACTAATATCTGCTAAAGTACCGTCATCCTCTATTTGCCGGACATTGATGAATTTCTTGCCATCACGCAGCCAGAGTCCATACTTTGCGTTCATAAGAACCTGTTTATTTTGAGCGGAAACCTTGATCAATTGAGCCATACGTTCAGTTACCGGAGCGACAAATTCGCCAACAAGTATTGAAATAATAACTAAAATAGCACCTGCCAGCATAACCGCTCTGATAATTCCAAAAACAGATAATCCCGCCGCTCGCATAGCAATCAGCTCTCGATTATTACCCATTGCTCCCAATATAAACAGACTACCCAATAAAGCTGATGCAGGAACCAGCTCATAAAAAACCCTGGGTGAAGTCAGGGCAAGATAATAAAGAATTTCTTTTAAACCATAACTTCCTTCGCCCAAATCCTTCAATTCATCACTAAAGGTGAACAAATTAAACAAGGTTAATAATAATAACAGCGCAACAAAAGAGCCTTTTAGAATTTCTCTGACGATATAGCCAGTTAATACATTCACTTAAGGCACCTTCCGTCTAACGTTCATAATAAGCCACTGCCATCCATATAATCTTGCTACTAAAAAACTACCCATCAACAACAACATTACGTTAACTCCTGATGCGCCCAGCCACGCAGGGATAGCCCCATTAATCACCCAACTTTGACTGACACGAAGAAGATTCCCATAGCTAAAATAGATTAAAAAGCCTACCAGCATGTTTCCGTAAACACCACCGCGAGGCGCAATCTGAGCTAAAGGAACTGCAATGAAACTTAACAATAACATACCCAAAGGAATAGAAAAGCGACGTTGCAATTCAGCCATTAAGATGGTCTCGTCGGACACCCACAACTTATCGACAGTAAGCGCTTGCCTGTTAAACTTAGCAACAGGCAATTTGGTATCTATTCTCACTGCGTATTCAACAAACTGTTCAATCACATAATTCAGGGTTCCAGGCTGTCCTTGGACACGCTCGCCATTCTCAAAGATAATGTAGCGCCCGTCAGGCAAGTCTTTCATTCGCGCAGCTTCAGCATTAATAATGCCCACATTTCCATGCTGCCTGTTTTGCACAAAAACTTTGTGCATCTTTTTATCCTCACTGATTTTTTCCACATAAAAAACCAAATCACCCTGACTGTATTCACTAAACTTTCCCGCAGCAATACCTCTCAGATCAGAAGATTCCTCATCTTGTTGCATTAACTTATCAATCCTGACTTCTGCCCAAGGTGAAACATACAGAGACAAGCCAAAGGCCAGCACACTTAACGGAAAAACCAACAGAAATACAGCTCGATAGATGGTTCCTGTACCGCCTCCCGCCGAAGAAACAGCTGACATCTCCTGATCCCTGTACATTCTGCCCAGAACCATCAATACCGCCATAAAGAGTGCTACAGGCAAAAAATCCACACTGGCTATAATCGTTTTTAGCCCCAAGATAGTCAGTAAAGTTTCATTTGACACTTGCCCGGCAATAGCATCATCAAGAATCCTGATAAATTTTCGACTGACGATAATAACCACAATCACCGTCAAAACAGACAACAGTGTCTTCAGCAAATCCTGGACAATCATTTTATCCAGGACGGTAACCAGTTGACGCCGCCCCATTTTATAGCCTTTTGGCCAATCTGCTTCCAAGCTTGCCTCCCTCAATCAAAATCAATAGATTTATGTCTCAATACATTAGCCAGACATTGCGGCATAATGAAAATTTTACCACAACAGCGGCAAGTAAAGACCTTTCGTCACATTTAACAACACTCTAAACCGGCATTGCCGGGCAAAAATAATCTGCACACCCTTGTAATCGCTATGCAGAGTAGCTCGAAAACCGCGTCCAGCATAAATATACCGGTATACGGTACTCAAGTCCCTTCTTTCCATGACGACAAATATGCTTGCTGTTCCAGGCTTAAAGTGTCAATACTGATGCCCATAGCCGCCAGTTTCATTATGGCGACTTGCTGGTCAATATGTGCAGGCACCGGGTGCACGATGTTTTCAAGATCAGCGCCCTGCTGCCACAAGTAAGCAATACTCAACGCCTGATTGGCAAAACTCATATCCATAACCGTTGCCGGATGACCTTCTGCGGCCGCCAGATTAACGAGCCGCCCTTCAGCTAGCAGTCGGATCGTGCGTCCATCTTTAAGCTGATAGGATTCAACATGGGTACGTGGACGGTGTTTTTTTTCAGTCAGCTTTTCCAGTGCAGGAATATTGATTTCAACGTTAAAATGACCGGAATTGGCTATTACGCAACCATCCTTCATAACCGCAAAGTGCGGCTGATCAACCACGTTTTTGTCGCCGGTTGCGGTTATAATAAAATCCGAACAGGCCGCAGCTTCAAGCATAGGCATAACTCGAAAGCCATCCATTGAGGCTTCCAGTGCTTTCAGCGGATCGACTTCAGTAACAATAACATGAGCACCTTGACCTTTGGCACGCATGGCAATGCCACGTCCGCACCAGCCATAACCGGCAACCGTGAAGGTTTTACCGGCTAGTAATATATTGGTTGCGCGAATAATCCCATCCAGGGTACTTTGCCCGGTGCCATAACGGTTATCAAACAGATGTTTAGTCAGGGCATCGTTAACGGCAATCACCGGAAATTTAAGCGCCTTGTCCGCCGCCATAGCACGCAGCCTAATCACTCCGGTAGTGGTTTCTTCAGTGCCGCCAATAACTTCAGCCAATAAATCACTGCGATTTTTATGCAGCTCACTGACCAGATCGGCGCCATCGTCCATGGTCAGTTGTGGCCGGTGATCCAGGGCCTTTGCAATATGCCGGTAATAGGTGCTGCCATCTTCACCGCGTATGGCAAAAGTAGGGACTTGATAATGCTGCACCAGCGCGGCAGCGACATCATCCTGGGTACTAAGAGGATTGCTGGCACATAATACCAGCTCAGCGCCACCTGCTTTGAGGGTGCGTGCCAGATTAGCGGTCTCTGTAGTGATATGCAGGCAGCCGTTGATTCGTACCCCTGCTAAAGGCCGCTCTTTGGCAAAACGATCATGGATTGTACGCAGTACCGGCATTTCGGTAAGTGCCCACTCAACCCGCTCACGTCCTTGATCTGCCAGCGAAAGGTCTTTGATGTCATTGTAATTATTGTTCATGGTTTTTGGGGTTCAGTAGATTAAATCGGGGATTAAGATGATTTTTATGGGTGATTTCCGCCTCATGCTCACCGGTGAGCGGTACAAAGCTGACGCCTAGAACCTTGTGTGTTTCGATTTCGCCATGTGCCTTTTTTTCCACGACCATCAATTCCTGATAACTATAAGGTAAACCGACCGGTATAATCAGGCGCGCGTCTGGCCGCAATTGATCTATCAAGGATGGGGGAATATGAGGTGAAGCGGCGGTGACGATGACGCCATCATAGGGGGCATGTTCCGGCCAGCCGAAATAGCCGTCACCGTTGCGAACTTCTACATTGTTATAGCCTAGCTTATTGAGGCGTTTGTGTGCTGCTGTGGCGAGATCTTCAATTATTTCAACAGAATAAACCTGCTGTACCAACTGGGAAAGGATAGCCGCCTGGTAACCGGAGCCGGTACCGATTTCAAGAATAATATCAGCCGGTTTCGTATTCAATAAGTCGCTCATCAAGGCAACAATGTAGGGTTGAGAAATAGTTTGCCCTAAACCGATAGGCGCCGGGCCGTTATCATAAGCACAGTACCGTAAATCCGCAGGTAAAAACTCATGTCGCGGCACTTTTTTCATTGCCGTCATAACTCTGCCATCCAATGAATTTTTACCGATAAGATGGCGGGTCAAATGAACTTCCATTTCAATATCATTCAACATTCGTTGCATATCATTTTTCATTTGTGATTCTCCGAGGATATTTCATGGTTCGACTGCTTGACAAGGCTCTCCTGAGCAAAACCAAAGGGCTCACAACTCACCCAAAACGGCTTGATCTTAATCTGTCCAATTTAAACATGAAAGCCCTTTTCTCTAAAAAACACATTGTAAATCGAAAATTACAATATAACATTGAGTAAATTTCAATTGAGGATCAACGGTGAGATCAATGAAAGCGATGGTTTTAAAAAAGCTTTGCAACCTTAAAGAGTGTCAGACTCCGCTGGAGTTTATGGAACTGCCGGTTCCTGTTCCCGGTGATGGAGAGATTCTCCTGAAAGTTTCAGCATGCGGGGTTTGCCATACCGAACTGGACGAAATTGAAGGACGCACTCCACCCCGTCAATTACCGATAGTTCCGGGGCATCAAGTGGTAGGTCGAGTTGAAGCTGTCGGGAGTCTAGTAAGCAGCGACATTAAAATAGGCGACCGGGTTGGCGTCGCCTGGATTTTCTCTGCTTGCGGAGCTTGTAAGTTCTGCCTGGCGGGCAATGAAAATCTGTGTCATTCTTTCGAAGCGACAGGTCGTGATGCCAATGGCGGATATGCTCAGTATATGACAGTTGCAGAAGGTTTCGCTTATACAATTCCAAAGGTCTTTTCCGATACCCAAGCAGCGCCTTTGCTTTGTGCCGGTGCAATCGGCTATCGTTCACTACGATTAACGGGGCTAAAAGATGGACAACGACTGGGTTTGACTGGCTTCGGCGCATCCGGTCATCTGGTTTTAAAGATGGTCAAATACAGGTATCCAAATACTGAAGTTTATGTTTTCGCCCGAAGCGCTGAAGAAAGAACATTTGCCATCGAACTAGGTGCGGTGTGGGCAGGCGATACCACTGAACATGCACCATATAAACTGGATACTATTATTGATACGACGCCGGCATGGGAGCCTATCGTTGAGGCGTTGACAAATCTGGAATCCGGCGGCAGGCTGGTGATTAATGCGATCCGCAAAGAAGGCAACAAGCAAAGCCTGCTTACACTTGATTATCCGACTCACCTGTGGCTTGAGAAAGAGATAAAGAGCGTCGCCAATATTACCCGTCGTGATGTAAAGGATTTCTTAAGCCTGGCGGCCGAAATGAATCTCAAGCCTGAGATTCAGGTATTTTCATTGGAGCAGGCAAACGAGGCATTGTTTGAATTGAAGACTGGAAAAATCCGCGGTGCCAAGGTGCTGAAAATAGAATAAAGCCACAAGTAATCTAGATAGCCACTGACTGGCATGTTAGTTCTCGGACAGCCTCCTAGCCACTGCCTCTTTAACCTTTTGAACCTTTTGCATTGACTTACCTACAAGGGTTTTGTCTACAGCCACCGGCGCAGAGTCTTTTACTGCCGTTTTTGGCTCATCCGCTACAAACGATGATATGTAGCCACGACTAATACGAGCGGCCTCTTCCTGCATTGCTGCAATTTGATTTGGATTCAGTAGCTTCACCACGAGGTCACGTGCGGAAGCAGCACTTTCAACCCCCTGAGCTGCCGCCAGATTAAACCATAAATAGGCGCGTTCGCTGTCACTCTTGATGGCGGTGCCGGAATGATACATCTCGCCAAGAGTAGACTGTGCAAGTGCGTGCCCCTTGAGCGGCTTTTTCCAGCCAGTAAAACGCCGTTTTGTAATCCTGAACTATTCCTTGACCTTCGAGCAGGGCCAAACCATAACGATATTGTGCTTCAACTTGATCTTTATGGGCGGCTTTTTCAAACCATTGAACCGCTATCCTGTCATCCTTGACCCCCCAGGCAATTGATGCGTGACGCAAGCCCATTTTCAACTCTGCCTCAGCATCGCCTTTCTCTGCGAGACCCTTAATTTGATCATAGGAGAGGGGTTGAGCTGTTGTGGTAATATTTGGTTGTTGATTGGAGGTCATCCATATGGCGCCAAAAACGGGAACTAATACAAGCATGATGCCTACAAATATAACGAGACGAAAAGGATTCATTACCGAGAATCGGTAACGGCATTCGTGGCAGCGGTAGAATTTGCAGAACAATATTTTTAACAACCCGTCATTTATTTTCTTCAATGAACTTCTGGTTTTCCCATTGCCACATCGAGGACAAGCTCGTATAGCAACCGAAGACTGAGCCGTGTTTTTCTCGTTTCGATCTGATTTTTCCATAGTTCATCTTATCCAGTACTGACGCCACAGTCGTCCCCATCGCAGCCGGCGTTGGGCAGATAATAACCCCCAAATCTTTCAGCATCGCGACTTTTTCTGCCGCGCTTTCACCTGCGGATGAAATAATCGCGCCGGCATGGCCCATGCGGCGGCCTTCAGGTGCGGTTAACCCTGCGATATAAGCAACTACCGGTTTACTCATGTGTTCTTTGGCAAAAAGTCCCGCTTCTACTTCTTGGGGACCACCGATTTCACCTATCATGACGACGACTTTAGTTTCCGGATCCTGTTCAAATTTCTCCAGAATATCCCGGTGTGAACTGCCGTTGATGGGGTCGCCACCAATACCCACTGATGTAGAAATGCCAATACCCAGACGTTTCATTTGATCGGCGGCTTCATAGCCTAATGTACCTGAACGGCCAACAATACCGACATTGCCCTGCATGTAAATGTGCCCCGGCATAATACCCAGCATGGCGCGTCCAGGGCTGATTGTACCCGCACAGTTAGGGCCGGTAAGTATCATGCGTTGTTCTTTTGGGAAACGACGCAGGAAGTTCTTCACCGTCATCATGTCCTGGGTAGGAATACCGTCGGTAATCGCCACACAATATTTGATGCCCGCATCGGCTGCTTCCATGATGGAATCGGCGGCAAAGGCAGGCGGCACAAAGATAATACTGGCTTCAGCTCCAGCTTGTTGTACGGCTTCTTTGACGGTGTTAAAAACAGGCAGTCCGAGATGGGTTTGCCCACCTTTGCCGGGGGTAATGCCGCCTACCACTTTTGAGCCGTAGTTAATCATGTCCTGCGCGTGAAACGTACCGATTTTTCCGGTAAAGCCTTGAACAATAATACGCGTTGTTTCGTTAATAAAAATAGCCATTTAAATCTCCTGAGCTGCTTCTTTTGCAACCACTTCATTACGTGCTTGCACCGCTTTTTCAGCCGCTTCGGCCAAGGTTTCTGCGGTAATGATAGGCAATCCGCTTTCTGCGATAATGCGTCGGCCTTCTTCTACATTAGTGCCGGACAAACGCACAATTAACGGCACTTTCATATCAATCTTTCTAACCGCTTGCACAACACCTTCAGCAATCCAGTCACAACGGTTGATACCCGCAAAAATATTAACCAGCATGGCTTTAACACCCTTGTCGGCCAAAACCAGGCGGAAGGCTTTTTCAGTACGTTCAGCCGAAGCGCCGCCGCCTACATCCAGGAAATTGGCGGGTTCACCGCCAGCCAGTTTAATCATGTCCATAGTCGCCATGGCCAAACCTGCGCCGTTAATCATGCAGCCGATGTCGCCGTCCAAGCCAACGTAGCTTAAACCACGGTCTGCAGCTGCCATTTCGCGTGGATCTTCCTGGGTTTTATCGCGCAATTCAGAAATTTTTTGTTGCCGGAAGAGAGCGTTGTCATCAAAGCCCATTTTCGCGTCCAGTGCGACTAATTCACCACTACTCGTAACAACCAACGGGTTGATTTCCAGCATACTGACATCGAGCGCACGTAAGGCGCTGATAACAGCCTTTGATGGTTTTAACGGCATGACTCAATATTTCAGCATCCAAACCCAGGGCAAACGCCATTTCACGCGCTTGATAGTCTTGCAAACCGACTGCGGGTTCAATATAAATTTTAGTAATGGCCTCCGGATTATTGACCGCCAACTCCTCGATTTCCATGCCGCCTTGCGCAGAGCCAACCATCACAATACGTTCCGAACTACGATCAACCAAAAAACAGAAATACAATTCCTTGGCGATGTCGGTGCCAGCCTCGATATACAGTCTTGAACACACTTTACCCGCAGGGCCGGTTTGATGGGTTACCAGTCTTTTACCCAATAAATAGTCTGCCGCCGCTTCAACTTCATCGTGGGTTTTACAGATTTTAATGCCGCCAGCTTTACCGCGTGCGCCAGAATGAATCTGTGCTTTTACCGCCCATACATGTCCGCCGATTTCTCTGGCGCGTTGCACGGCATCTTCCGGGCTATACGCCAATCCGCCTTCAGCGATTTTAACCCCATAACCGCTTAAAATGTCTTTCGCTTGATACTCATGAATATCCACAGCATCTCCCTTGTTGATTTTTTATTAAGTTGAAGTGAAAGGTACAAAGCGTAAGGCGAAAATTTTTTCGCCTCTCTGCCTTATTGTGTTTTTGCAGCAATCGCTTCAGCCGCCCTTACCACGTTATTGGCCATTTTTTCCGAAGCGGCATCAATTAAACGGCCATCTAATGCAGCGGCGCCCTTACCTTGGGCGGCCGCTTCTTGCAACGCCACCAAAATGCGTTTGGCTTTTTCAACTTCAGCCGCAGGCGGGGTAAAAACTTCATTGGCCAATTCAACTTGTGATGGATGGATCGCCCATTTACCTTCGCAGCCTAACGCCGCCGCGCGTCTTGCTGCCAGTTTGTAACCTTCAGGGTCTTTAAAATCACCAAAAGGGCCATCGATAGGACGCAAGCCAAAAGCACGGCAAGCAACCGTCATGCGGCTGATAGCCGAGTGCCATTGGTCGCCCGGATAATCAGGATTTAAACCGCCGATGTTGGTGGTTCTTGCACGATTGCTTGCCGCATAATCAGCCACGCCAAAATGCAAGGCTTCAAGACGGCCTGATGCGCCATTACGCGCTATATCTTCAACATTGGCCATGCCCAATGCGGTTTCAATTAACGCTTCAATGCCTATTTTATTTTTCAGTCCTTGCTGCATTTCCAATTGGTTAAGCATCGCTTCAACCATATACACATCCGCATAAACACCCACTTTAGGAATCAAAATAGTGTCCAGTTTCGCGCCGCACTGCTCAACCAGATCAACAACGTCACGTACCATGTATTGGGTATCCAGGCCATTGATACGCACGGAAATAGTAACGCCGTGCCCTTTCCAGTCCATGTCGTTAATGGCTTCAATGATATTTTTTCTGGCGCGTAATTTGTCATCGGGGGCCACGGCATCTTCAAGATCCAGAAAAATGAAATCCGCACCACTTTTCATCGCCTTTTCAAACATGTCCGGATTTGATCCCGGAACTGCTAACTCACAACGCTGAACACGTTGAACTGACGCTGTATATAAAGTGTGACTCATTTGTGTACATTCCTAATGTCATTAGTGTGAAGTTTTGATGTTTTGTTTCTTAAATTTGATTTCAGCAAGACCAACCCGGAAACAAATAAATCGCCCATTCTACTTTCAGCACAAGCAAAGTCAATTTTTAACGCGCGCAATCGGCTTAAAGTCGTAATCAAATCTTGCTGATTGTTAGTGGCTATGTCATGATTACCGATTTTTTTGGGCATTAATCTTTTCAATCCCAAGTCCTGATTTAATCAATCATTCAACTACCTATAAAGAGGCAAACCCATGGCTGGTCGTAACCACCTATATATTCCAGGCCCTACCAACGTGCCTAATGAAATTCTGAATGCGATGCATATCCCTATGGAAGACCATCGTTCTCCTGTTTTTCCCAAGCTACTAACGCCTCTGCTGCAAGACCTGAAGAAAATATTCAGAACCGAAACAGGACAAGCTTTTGTGTTTCCTGCGACCGGAACCGCGGGCTGGGAAATTGCATTTACCAACACGTTGAATCCAGGCGATAAAGTATTGATCTATCGTTTTGGCCAGTTCAGCCATTTATGGGCTGAAATGGGCAAACGCTTGGGCTTTGATGTTGAAATTCATCAGGAAACCTGGGGTAAAGGCATACCGCTCGACAAACTGGAAGCGCGTTTAAAAGAAGATACCGGGCATGAAATCAAGGCTGTTTTGGCGACTCATAATGAAACCGCTACCGGGGTTACCAGTGATATTGGCGGGGTTCGTAAAGCCATGAATGCCGCAAACCACCCTGCCCTGTTATTCGTTGACGGCGTCAGCTCGATTGCCAGCCTTGACTTCCGCATGGACGAATGGGGTGTTGACGGCGCCATCAGCGGCTCTCAAAAAGGCTTTATGTTGCCGGCGGGCGGCGCGTTTTTGGCATTCAGCCAAAAAGCGTTAAAAGCGACTGAAACATCGACCTACCCGCGTTGTTTTCTGGATTTAAGAGACCAGATGAACGCCAACAAAGATGGCTACACGCCCTATACACCGGCTTTGCCTATCCTGTATGGTTTGCGTAAAGCACTGGATATGCTGCTCGAAGAAGGCCTGGAAAATGTATACGCGCGTCACTACCGTCTGGCGGAAGGCACGCGCAAAGCAGTTGCTGCCTGGGGTTTAAAATTATGCGCTCAACCTGGCTTTGAATCTAACACGGTTACCGCGATTATTGTCCCTGAAGACAAAGATGCCCGCACTGTCATCAGCACTGCTTTTAGCAAATACAATATTTCTTTGGGCGCGGGTCTTTCCGAACTTGCCGGCAAAGCTTTCCGTATCGGTCACGTAGGCGACATGAATGACGTGTCCATGCTGGGTGCTATCGCCGGTGTCGAAATGGCATTATTGGACTGCGGTTTTGATATTAAACCGGGTAGCGGCGTTGCAGCGGCGATTGAATATTATCGTTCAACAGCGAAATAAACTGCTTTAACGTAACGTACGGGTTTCGTCCTAGCGTAACCCGCCACATCCCGCTAATCTTACGCCCAAATCCATAACAAAACACTGTGGAGAATATTCAATGAGCAAACCTAAAGTCATAGTCACCCGTAAATGGCCGGCTGAAGTCGAAGCACAGTTAAAAGCGCTTTACGACGTACAACTGAATGAAAGCTGACATCCCCATGACGGCAGACGAGCTTAAACAAGCGTTGCAAACAGCGGATGCCTTATTACCCACCGTTACCGATCTGATTACCGCCGACATACTCAGTGTTGAAGGCAAACGCGCTAAAATTATCGGCAATTTCGGCGTCGGTTATAACAATATCGATATCAATGCCGCCAAAGCGCAAGGACTGGTTGTTACCAACACGCCACACGTTTTAACCGACTGCACCGCTGATATTGCCATGTTACTGCTGTTAATGTCGGCCCGGCGCGCCTCTGAAGGTGACCGCCTGATTCGTAATCAGCAATGGACAGGCTGGCGGCCAACTCACATGCTCGGACAAAAAGTAACGGGTAAAACCCTGGGCCTGATCGGTTTTGGCCGCATTGCCCAGGCGATGGCAAAAAAAGCCCATCATGGTTTCGGCATGAAAATCCTGTTCTACGCTCCTTCACAGCCCGCACAAAACATCATTGACGATTTACAAGCCACTCGTTGCGAAACCGTTGAAGAATTATTATCAGAAGCCAATTTCGTCTCATTGCACTGCCCCGGCGGCGAGGCAACCCGGCATTTAATCAACGAACAGCGACTGAAACTGATGCGCCCATCGGCTCATTTAATCAATACTGCCCGTGGCGATGTGGTTGACAGCAAAGCCCTGATTAAAGCATTAACGGAAGGCTGGATTGCCGGTGCCGGTTTGGACGTGTTCGAAGGTGAACCGACTATCGATCCCGGCTTTTTGGAACTGGATAACGTTGCTCTCTTACCGCATTTGGGCAGTGCAACAGAAGAAACCCGTGTCGCAATGGGTAATCGCGTATTGGCAAATATCGCGGCATTTTTTGCGGGTGAAGAGCCGGGTGATAGAGTTGCTTGAAACGCATTCAATCAAGGCCGATCAGTCCATACTACTCGATACCCCAAGTAAGTTCGCCGATAAAACTATTTGATTGCGCGTTTAACCAGCCCTATGATCTAATCTACACTCTTTTGGCGATTGGGTAATAAAAAATTGGATTACCCCCATATGGCAATCCAACCTTAACAACTGACAATAGCCAACAAAGCCGCAGGTGTTCCACGCCTATTAAAACAAAACCACGTTATGACGTAATTTAAAACAAATGCTTAACCGCCTCCTCGCTTCTTTCAACTCGGTTTCGGTAAGCTTCATTCTTTGTTTGCTAAATTCA
>CAWBLO010000003.1:0-69818 GCA_963789475.1 uncultured Gammaproteobacteria bacterium
TTCCGTACAAGGTCCACAAGGCCCGACATCGCCCATCGACCAGAAATTATCTTTCGCACCAATTTTTGAGAATCGGGCTGGCGAGATGCCAACATCTTGCAGCCAGATAGTTCCGCTTCCGCATCTTCTTCAAAAACCGTAACCCATAATTTCTCGGCAGGATTTCCAGCTCTTTGGTTAAAAAATCCCAGGCAAAATGAATCGCATCTTTTTTGAAATAATCGCCAAAGCCGAAATTACCCAGCATTTCAAAAAAGGTGTGATGCCTTGCGGTATAGCCGACATTTTCCAGATCATTATGCTTGCCGCCTGCTCTCACACAACGCTGACTGGTCACCGCCTTGTTGAAATCGCGCTGTTCACGGCCTAAAAACACATCCTTAAACTGTACCATCCCGGCATTAGTGAATAATAATGTCGGATCATTCACAGGAACTAGTGAACTTGAAGGCTCTATGGAATGCCCACGCTGATGAAAGAATTCCAGGAAGGCGGTGCGCAACTCGGCGCTAGTCATTTTTTTCATGGTATTAAGTGATTTTAAAAAGGGTGCGAGCAACACACCCTACAATTTAATATTTAAATGATCAAATAAAGCACTAATCATGGTGCCGGAAAAACCGCGTTGCATTAAAAAACGGCTGCGTTTTGCCCACTCTTTACGATCCACGAGCGATCATGAGCATATTTTTTGGTGTAAACCTGTTCCAGCAGTTCCATCCAGCTCCCGACCGTTTGCTGCACAATATCTTCGAGATCAGCCTCATCAACGCCATTTTGCCGAAGCTCATAAGCAATAAAAAGTGGCCCATAGCCTTTTTGAATGCGGTGTCTGGTATAGCTTTCCGCATATCGTGAATCGCTTTGCCAACCTTGCTCTGCCAATTTGTCAATAACCGTCAGAATGTCATCCTTGTCAAAGCCTTTTACCAGTAATTTATTCAGCAATTCTTTTTGGCTATGTTCCCTCCATGTCAACAATCGAAGACAGGATTCCTTGATTTCCCTAGACACGCTGTTCGTCGCATCGTGATTACCATTCATTTCACTAAGGGTGTCTCTACACTTCATCAATCACAGGCTGCTCAATAACAGGCTGTGGTCTTCTTAAATGCCTCTGCTCTTATTTTGGCTTCAATTTCTTTAGCTTTTGCAGGATGTTCTTTCAGGAAGGCTTTGACATTATCTTTGCCCTGGCCGATTTTTTCATCACCATAGCTATACCAGGAACCCGCTTTTTGAATAAATCCGTAACTGACGCCCAGATCAACCAGTTCGCCCATAAAGGAAATACCTTCCCCGTATAAAATCTCAAACTCGGCCTGTTTAAACGGTGGCGCAACTTTATTTTTCACCACTTTTACCCGGGTTTCATTACCGATAACTTCTTCGCCTTTTTTTACCGAACCAATCCGTCGAATATCCAGACGAACCGAGGCATAAAATTTAAGCGCATTACCGCCTGTTGTGGTTTCCGGGCTGCCAAACATAACCCCGATTTTCATTCTGATCTGGTTAATAAAAATAACCAGGGTATTGGAGCGTTTGATATTGCCGGTTAATTTCCGTAAAGCCTGAGACATCAATCGCGCCTGCAAACCCATGTGGGAATCGCCCATATCACCTTCAATCTCGGCTTTCGGCGTTAATGCCGCCACCGAATCGATGACAACCACATCAACTGCACCCGAACGCACCAGCATATCGGTAATTTCCAAGGCCTGTTCCCCAGTATCCGGCTGAGAAACCAGTAATTCATCCACATTAACACCGATTTTTTCGGCATAGCCCGGATCCAATGCATGCTCAGCGTCAACAAATGCGGCAGTGCCGCCAAGTTTTTGCATTTCAGCAATAACTTGTAATGTCAGCGTAGTTTTACCTGATGATTCAGGCCCATAGATTTCAACAACTCGACCACGCGGCAAACCACCACAACCCAAGGCAATATCTAACCCTAAAGAACCTGTAGACACCACGTCAATATCGCGAGAAGCTGCCACATCACCCATACGCATGACGGAACCTTTACCAAACTGCTTTTCTATCTGCATCAGCGCTGCGCCTAGTGCTTTCTTTTTGTTCTCATCCATTATTAATGCCCTGTAGGTTAGAAAAATGCCGGCTAACTAAGCTAATTATTATCACATAGACACCGGGGTTCGGGTAGTGTTGATTTACTAAGGATTAATACTTATTAGCCTTGGCTCTGGCTTCTTTGCCTCCTTTTAAATCGCCCTGCATTTCCCGTGCTCTGGCAACCAATAACCAGCTGTGTTTTTTCAGCTCAGTATCATTGGAAGCCAATAACGCGGCTTTTTTTGCAAGATCTTCTGCCAAATGAGGTTTTGATTGTTTTAGCCTTAACAAAGCCAACTTATAATACAAAGTCGCATTTCGAGGTTCAATTCTAATAGCGCGTTCAATAGTGGTCGTTGCCGACTCAACATTTCCCGATTTACTGTTTTGGCTAGCTGCTGAAGCTAAAGCACCCACAGCCGGTGATAAAGGCGCAAAAGTTTCTAAAGGTACAAAAGGCGGTGGAGGTGGAGGTGGGGGCGGGAGGCGGTGGAGCCACATACTCTTGTTTGGGTGCAGAGACCACGGGTTCCTGGGTTGGGCTCGGTGCCGCAGTCTCTTTCTCTGATGTTCCAGGTTCTTGCTTTAATGATGAAGTCCCTTGCTCAGTTGTTAATGCTCCCTGATCTGGTGCCAAAGATTCTTGGCCTTGTTGTTCCTGTGTTAAAGTTCCGGCGTTAAGCTTCTATCGGCGTTGCTCTTGGAACAAACTCCTTTAACGGTTTAGTCTTTACTATCTCGTTAGAGCCTGGACCTATCGGCTCAGAAATTATTATCTTAGGCGCTTTTGGCTTCGGCAAAGAAGGAGTGGTTTTATTATAAACAGTTGATTCACCTCCATACACAGGGGCAGGAGGTTGGGAACCAAAAAATTCAGAACATCCGGCAAGGAAAGCAGATAGTGAACAAATTATAAAAAGTCGTTTAATTAGCATGTGTTATAAAAATAGCCCTATTTCGTCTGACTGGTAAACTGTAATGGATTTAAATTCACTTGAGAATTATTTTGTAAAAAACCATTTTGCAACATGTATTTGAATTAAAAAAACCCTTATGCCCGATAAAAATCTTTACAAATCGCAGTATTTTGCGCGGACGTCTCTTTTCAAATACCTGCTGGATCGGAGCATAATAACCTAGTTTTCGTTATCATCTTTCAATTGTACAGTTTTATTGAAATTCAGCGAACCCCTTTATCTCAAGAATATTATTATCTTACTTTTGAGAGCAAATAAAATGTCCGGTTTCAAAGCATCCGAGAAGGGTCGGAATGAAATGAACAGATTGATTACAGGAAACTCAGAAAACGAGATTCAAAGAAACCTATGGGGCTGCCAAAACGGGTAATTGACGCAAGAAGAAGCGGCGCGATTGCTGGGTGTATGTGAGGGAACGTTCCACCGGCATATTGACCGGTACGAGCATAAAGGCTTAGGCGGACAGATCGGCAAGCAGTTGAATCAGCGCGGTAAGATGTAATCATAAGGATAAGCGCCAGCGTAATCCGCCGGACGATCTAACAATTGATCATTGTAAGACTAACTGCCGAGATACTCAATTTTCACTTTAGCCAGTCCATGCAGACCTATTTTTTTTGCGGCGCCATGAGATAAATCAATCAACCTGTTTTTCTTGAAGGGGCCGCGGTCATTAACTAATACAATGATGGAGCGGCCATTATGCAGATTGGTTACCCGTACCTTAGAGGGTAAAGGTAAGGTTTTGTGCGCGGCTGTATAGTCTTGAGGTTTAAAACGGGTACCCATGGCGGTACGGTTACCTGATTCATATCCATACCATGAAGCTATGCCTTGCTCACTGTAGCCTGCGGCTGAAGCCATAGGGTAGTAGGTTTTTCCTTTTACTTTGTAAGGTCTGTTATACGCCGCTTTATGGCGAGAGGCTTGATGATGAGATACATAAGGCGCTGTTGCGGCTTGGTCTAATAAAGGGAGCTTGGAAGCGCAACCGCTGAACAAGCCGGTTAACAGCATCACCAGTCCAAAAAATCCGGGTCGTGAACAATTCAAATAATGGGGATGGCGCATGATCTTATTTTCTCCAGAATCGCCGCCAGTTTAATACGAATATATAAACCAATCCAACAACAGTTGTTATTAAAAAAGCCGTTCATTCCTGGAAATCGCCTTTACTAATTTACAGAAACTAAACGAGGTTTTAACGGCTCAACATCAATCTCAAAATCCATCCTTATGCGTTTTGCGATAGCATTCACTTCCTTTTCAGATTTAAAAGGCCCTGCAATAACTTGATAAGCATTGTTTTTTTGAATTTTACGCGCTGGAATGATCGGCCCCTGATGATTAAGCATGGTTGCCAATTGTTGCGCCTCTATTTCGTTATCGAAGCTTGCCACCAATACCGACCAGTCGCTATCCTTTAATTCGCCAACAACAGGTTGCTGATAGAGTTGTTCAGGATGCTCCAATTGCATAGCGTTTGCCGCTATGGCAGCCACGTCGGGGCTTTGCGTAAGAATGGGCGTGGGAATACCATCCGACCGCTCAATAATCCGATCGACCTTCTCCCAATCGATAGCAACACTTTTCTTAGAGCTGATTTGACGTAATTGTTTCAATAACTGTTTTTTAAGCCGTGGCTTATCCTGTGCCCATTGTTGGAGCGGTTGGTTGGCTTCAAGATACAGCATGTCCTCTTGCCAGGCCGTCAGATAGGGCTGGTGTATGATCCGTACCGGCATTCCTACCGATGCATTCTTGAACAGCACTTCTATATCCTCCGGATAAAGTTGTACACAACCGTGGCTAATTTGCATACCAATACCATAGGGTTTGTTGGTGCCGTGAATCAGGTAACGGGGGAAACCGAGGCGCATTGCATAGAGTCCCAGTGGATTATCAGGGCCTGCGGCCACTACTGCAGGTAATGAGTCACCTTTTTGTGCATGCTCCTGGTGAATAGATGCAGGTACAATCCAGGTCGGGTTGGCTTTTTTAGCGACGATGCTGGTTAAGCCCATCGGCGTATTCCATCCTTGCCGGCCAATACCGACGGGATAAGTGAAGACCTTGTCCGGCTGTTGTTTGGGATAGTAAAACAACCGCATGTTCGCCAGATTCAGGATAATACCCTTGCGGGAAGTATCTGGAAGAATAAATTGTAAAGGCAATAATACATGGCTACCGGGTGGCGGAGTCCAGGGAGCAATAGTTGGATTGGCTTTGGTAATATCGTTATAACCCAGACCGAAATGCCGGGCAATATCAGACAATGTGTCATTTTCAAGGGTGTTAACGGCCGCAATCGTGCCAACCATGTTTTGATCACCGGATAAAAGAAACTCATGAGTGTCTATGGTTTTGGCTTCCGAGTGAAGTTCAGGAGTTGCACTGTTTTCAGTTAAATCGGGAAAAAACACCAAATGCTGACAGCCGCTGGTTAAGATACTGAGCAGCAGCACTCCTAACCATTGGATAAATGGCGATATTGATTTTTTTATAACTGGCATGTTCATTTGAATTTTATCCAGGGGGCATATCGCACAAGTTGTCGATATGGCTTTGAATCTCTATGGCATTAAGCTTTTTAAGTCAATGCAACTTACGAACATGCACAAAATAACTTGAACATCTAACTCCCTCTCCCTCCCTCCGGGAGAGGGTTGGGGTGAGGGAATATAAAGCTCAAGTTATATAGTGCAAGTTAGATTAAGGAGCGTGACAATCATTGACAAATAAGGCATAAAATAACCTGGCAGCTTTCCCGCCGGGCTATGTTCTGCTTTAAAGTGACAATGATTTATTTCATCATTGACCTTTTGAATTTTCTATCCAATTTGCTATTGGCCTCTTTAGATAATTGAGCGGCCTGATTAGCGGCAGTAGTCGCTTCAGCCGCTGTAGCTTGTGCGCTGGCGGCATCAGCCGATGCTTGTTTAACAGACGTATCCAAGCCATTAACTTGCGACTGTAAATTTTCAATATCTGAAGTAGTTGCGCAAGCCGCAAGCAAACTCAAAGCCATAGCGATCATTGATAACTTTATTACTTTTTTCATATTATTTTCCCTTACTCAAAATTATAACTACGATAGATCATTTATTACCTAAACCGAGCGGCCTATTCGCTAAATCCCCATTCTATTTGTATCCAATAATGAACGCTGACAACCGCTCATCCCCAAAGTCATCACGACCAGCTTTACGCACAAATCGCTAAAACTGCATAAAGACTACATAAACAAGATGAGAGGAAACCTGTAGTTTTCATTAAGATTAGATGAAGAAAGGAATAATTTGGGTATTCGGAATTAAGCGTTGAAGTAAAAAGCGCTCAATAAATCAAATCTTACTCTCTAGTATCAACACGGTCACCCTGAATCTAAGCGAAAAAAAACTGGACGATCTTTATGAGGAAATATTTTTAAATGATAAAGCGCGGGCCCGGAAGAAATACCTGGTTGTTTATCTCAGAGCGAAGGGCCGTCCCTGCCATGAAATCGCGGACATCGCACGAGTCGACAAAGACACCGTTACCAATGCTGTCAAAAAATACGTCGAGAGCGACTTGGCAGGTTTGTTAAAAGAAAACTACCGTAAGCCGAAGAGCCAGTTGAAGCCATGTAACGAACGACTAAGAACACTGTTTGAAAAGCAGCCACCTCATACGGTCAACCATGCCATTGAAATGATTTTTGAAGAAACGTTGGTTCGCCTGAAACATTCCGCCTGCCAGACGTTTCTGAAGGAGATGGGTATGAAATGCAGGCGCTGCTGCGGCTTAGTTACCGGTAAGGATATGGAAGATGAGAAACAACGCCTGGCACAGCAAGTGTTTAACGACCAAGAGTTTCAGCCGCCACTGGACGAGGCCAAACTCGAATAGTAAAAATCAGCATAATTTAACTTGAAATTGAATAGAGTATCTGCTTGGCTAATAACGCTTAAAAACCATCAAAGTAATATCATCCTTAAACGATTCGCTTTGGCAGAATTGTTTTAGATGCATGAGCAATGCTTCAATGATTTTTTCCGGTGGTTGGTAAGCATATTGAATAAGAAGTTCGCTGGCGCGCTCTACGCCAAAGAAGTCACCGTCGGGATTTTCTGCTTCCGTTAAGCCATCCGTATAAAGCAGGATTAAATCGCCTTGGGTAATAGTTGTAGTTTTTTCCTCGAAAATAATATTTTTGCGTACCCCCAGTATCATCCCGTCAGCGTCCAACTGTCTGCATTCATTGTGAAAAGGACTAAGTAATAGCGGCGGCGGATGCCCGGCATTGGCAAAGCTTAATTGCTGGGTGTTAATGTCATATTGCAAATAAAACAGGGTGATGAAGTAGTCTGCTTTATCCAAATCCTCAAACATGAAAATCATTGAGTACAGACAGTGTTTCCGAGGCCGTCCCCAATCGCTTGGCTTGTGTTCGAATGGCGCTGCGTGTTTCAACCATAAACAGGGCTGGGCCGATTGAATGACCTGAAACATCGGCAATAACCATATCCAGATAATCTTCATTGCGATAAAAATAATCAAAATAGTCACCACCCACCTGATCGGCAGGCAAACAATAGCCTGTTACTTCAAATTGATCCGTTTTGATCGGGACTGAGGGTGATAAGGAGGCTTGAATCTGTTGGGCAATCTTGATTTCACTCTGGGCAATGGCCAGATTAACCTCCGACTGCCGGATTTTCTGCTCAGCCGTTTTTCTGGCAGTGATTTCATGTATGAAACCACTAAATATATAGGCATTGCCCAGTTTTAAGGGGGAAATGCTGAGTTCTACAGGGAATTCAGAGCCATCCCTGCGCATGGCGACATGCTCGATCAGTTGATTTAGTATGGGGCCAATGCCGGTGTGCAGGAAGAGTTTTAATCCCTGAAGGTGAGCATTACGAAACCGTAGCGGGATAATTAAATCTTCAAGACGCCGGCCGATGGCCTCGTTACGTAACCAGCCAAACATTTTTTCAGCCTGATGATTCCAGTCCGTAATAAGTCCATAAGAATCCATAATCACGATGGCGCTTAAAGAGCTTTCAATAATAAGGCGTGTGCGTTTTTCACTTTCTATGAGAGCATCCTGAAAATGCTTTCTGACCGTAATATCCCGATCAACACCGCGCCATTTAAGCAGTTTTCCTTTTGCATCAATGATAGGTAATCCGGTCGATTCGGTAAGTACCGGATGTCCGTCTTTATGCCGATAGTGATTAGTCAAGGCATAAAAGGCTTGATGGCTTGCCGAATAATATTGCTGCTCTGCTTGATCCTGAGGGGTTAAAAGCTGAGTATAGTGTTTGCCAATGACTTCATCCTGGCTAAATCCCAGAATTTGGTTAACGGCAGTGCTGCTGTAAATATAATAGCCTTGAGGGTTTTGCTCCCATAACCATTCGCCGGTCATTTCCGCCATTTGCCTGAAACGTTCTTCACTTTCTCTCAGTGCCGATTCAGCTTCCTTGCGTTGGGTGATGTCGACAATGGTGCAGAGTACTATAGTTTCTTCATGATTATCGATAAGACTGAGGCCTATCTCCACGGAAAATTCAGTTCCGTCTTTGCGTAACCCGAAGAGGTCTCGGCCCACGCCCATAGTTCTGGACACAGGGTCGGCAAGATACGCTTGACGGAAACCACTATGCATACTGCGAAAGCGCTCCGGCACTAACATTTCAACCGCTTGTCCGAACAGTTCGTGGCGAGAGTAACCGAAAAGCAACTCCGTTTGCGAATTGACCATCTCAATCGTTCCAGAATCGTTTACCATCACTATCGCGTAAGGCGCCGATTCTACTGCTTGTCGAAACCGATGCTCCAGGCGTTTGCGCTCGGTGATATCTTCTTCAAGAGCCAGAAAATGAGTCACTTCATCCTGGTTGTTTTTAATAGCGCTGACACACTCATAAACCCAATAATCATCGCCATTTTTTTTCTGGTTCTTGATTTCTCCACACCATTCCCCGGTGCTTACAAGGTTTTGCCACATGCTCTGATAATGTTCCAGGGGCGTGTTACCGGATTGCATGATTTTTGGGTTTTGTCCCAGCAATTCCTCTGATGTATAGCCGGTAAGCTCAGTGAATTTCGGGTTGATATATTCTATAAGTCCATTTTTATCGGTAATAAGCACGGCACTGGCGCTTTGTTCAACGGCCCGGTGCATCATGAGCTGAATTTTATCCAGCGCTGTTCTGTCGCTAATATCTTGAATCAGCAAAACAATGCCGGTTTTTTGGGGGGAGGAGCCGGGTAAAACAGAAAGAGAGATAAATACTGGAATTCGTTTGTTCCCTTTGGTGATGAACTCACCTTCAAAGCTTTTGCAAGAAGTGACATTGCTTAACCGGGCGAGGATGTTCTGCCATTTTTCGGGCGTACAAATATTTTCGAGTGGCTTATCGATAAGTTCTTTTTCATCATAATCTAAAAAAGCAGCAGTTGAAGGATTGACTTTTTTTATGCGAGGAAGACTATCCGCTGTATCACTGGAACGATCTAATTCAATAATAATAAAATTGAAAGTGAGGTCATCTATTAATTGATACATAACTGTTTACTGAAGGGTTGTTATCAGAGTCGCCGGATACGGTATCCGATGTTAAGTGCCTACCCTGGAGTTGCATAACGATTATGCTGATCTTGCATAGTGTGTTACCTTATTGATGGTACAAAGCCAAAACCTGCTTCACATAATTTTGTGTTTCGGGATACGGTGGAATAGAGTTTTTATATCGTATAACTGCATTTTCACCGGCATTATAAGCGGCAACGGCAAGATCCAGATTTGGATTAAATAGATTGATTAAATGTTTTAAATAACGTGTACCCCCGTCAACATTCTGATCGGGATCATTCCGGTCGCTAACACCAAAGCGTCTTGCAGTCTCCGGCATCAACTGCATTAAACCCACGGCGCCCGCTGGGGATTGCGCGGTTGAGTTGTAAGCGGATTCCGTTTGTATAACAGCATGTACCAACTTGGAATCAACCTGATATCTATTGGCAGTCTGTTCAATAAGATCTGTAAATCTTTTTTTGTTGGCGCCTGAAAAAGCATGAACTTTTACATGATAATTGTTTGAATTTGAATTTGGAATTGAATATCGAAATGTTTTGCTCTTGATAATGCGCTTATACAGGCTATGTCGAGGCTCATCGGTATAGTAAACACGGCCATCAGTATCAGTAAACTTATAGATATCTGCCATCACATCATTTGAGACAAATAAAGCCAATAAAATAAATACAATTCTCATCATTTCATGCCTATAGTACAGGTTTAATCACTACTAAACTTGCGGCTTTAACCGCTTTTTGCCTAGCCTCATCGACGCTTTCAGCGCTTGCCAAAGCAACGCCCATACGCCTGTTTACATACGCTTCAGGTTTGCCGAATAATCTGACTTCGCTGTCAGGTACGGCAAGCGCTTGAGCCAGCCCTTCATAAATAACGCCTTTAGCATTAACACCGCCTAAAATAACAGCGCTGGCCCCCATTCTTTGCAAGCCGGTATCTACAGGCAAGCCTAAAATAGCTCTTGCATGCAACTCGAATTCATTTTGATTTTGTGTGACCATCGTCACCATGCCGGTATCGTGAGGTCTGGGGCTGACTTCGCTAAACCATACCTCATCGCCTTTAATAAATAACTCAACACCAAACAAACCGAGTCCGCCGATTTCATTAGTTACTTTAAAAGCGATGTCCTGGGATAATTTTAAGGAAGCTGCACTCATGCCTTGCGGTTGCCAGCTTTCCCGGTAATCGCCATTTTCCTGGACATGCCCGATGGGTGCGCAAAAATACGTCTGGACTGCACCGGTCTCATTCAATGCGCGGACAGTCAATAAGGTGATTTCAAAATCAAAATCAATCTTGGCTTCGACAATAACTTTACCTGTATCAACCCGCCCGCTGGATTTGGCGTAATCCCATGCCTGTCTAAGCTGGTCAGCGGTCTTAACCATAGACTGACCTTTGCCTGATGATGACATAGTCGGCTTAATAAAGCACGGATAACCGATTCCGTTTTCAACAGCGGCTTGCAACTCCTCAAAACTTTGTGCAAAAGCATACTTCGATGTGGGTATTTTCAACTGTTCAGCAACCAGGGTTCTAATCCCTTCCCTATTCATGGTCAACTGAATAGCTCTGGCATTGGGTACGACTGTACATTGCCCCTCTGCCTCAATATCAGCAAGCGCCGAAGTCGCAATCGCTTCAATTTCAGGAATAATAAAATGAGGCTGTTCCAGTGCAATCAACTTTTTCACTGCCTCGGTATCGGTCATATCAATGACATAACACCGATGGGCGACCTGATGTGCCGGAGCATTCTGATAGCGATCAACAGCAATCACCTCCACGCCGTAACGTTGCAGTGAAATAGTCAGCTCCTTGCCTAATTCACCACTACCCAACAACAAAGCCCGTGTTGCATTGCCCGTTAAAGCGGTACCTATTTTCATTGTAAATCCGCCAAATAGTTATCTATATCTTCTTTTGAAAAGCCGATTTTTTTAGCTACGCGATCAGCATGACTCACGCGAGAAATACCTGCAATCAATTTATAGGTAGGCGCATCATCGGCAAATTCAACTTGTCTTGGCAAGCCAATTCCCTGACGAACAAAATTATCGACCAATTGATGGTTGTGAGTAATTAAAATGGTGCTGTTGCCTTTGCGATAAAAGCCATTCAATACATTAGATGAAGATTCCATTTTTTCTTCAAAGGTTGTGCCTTCGGATAATTCATCCAACACCACTAAACTTTTAGGGGTTGTTGCCAAAAATATGTCCTTGGTTCTTTTTAACTCCGTACCAAAACGTCCTTCACCGTCACTTAAATGGCTAACTTCAGATACTTGATAAAAGATTCTATCGGCTACGGTGAGCGTCGCTGCTTGTGCAGGCACATAACAACCGATTTGCGCCAGCAGTTGAATTTGAGTTATGGTTTTACAAAAAGCCGTTTTGCCGCCGCTATTGGGGCCGGTCACCAGCACCAGCTTATCATCCTCTAAAACAAAATCGTTACCGATATAGCCGGGATTTTCTTTGCCTAATACCGGATTTTTGGCATCAGCCAGATTAATTCGATGATGCTCTCCTTCTACCAGATTCGGCAACACGACAGGGCTGCCGAATGCGTCGGCAAATTTAATAAATGACAATAATTCGTCCAACTGGCCTAAGGCATCGAGTGTTTCAGCAACATCAGGCGAATTTTTAAATTCATTTCTTAACGGGATGATACAACTATCACGATCAAAACTCCCAATCACTGGATAATAAACCAGCAACAAGGGTACAAAGAAAATAGTCGCCGTGGGGATTGCTTCAACGGAAACATTAAACATATCCGTTGGAAAAAAATGCGCCAATGCCCAGAGTATTCCGAAACCCATTGCAATCAGCAACGGCTTGAACAAGCGTGGCCTGAAAATAATAGCCGGTGAAAATGAGCCCTTTCTTTCCTGTTTGGATTGAATACCGCATTCAGCAATGTAGGCAGGGCCTTCCATTAACGAATAGGCTCGCGACTCTGCGAAAGCTTTTATTTTGTCAAACAATGTTTTTAAATAAACACTTTGCGGTGTCTCGGCAGATTGAATCTGCTCTACCAGTTCAAGCATTAACCGAATGCCTCTTTTGTACTGTAGATAACCATAACCCTCTATTTCATGCTCTTCCCTGGCTGTGCCAAAGGTACCCAGAAATTCACCAAACAAGAGCAAATAAAAGTTTTTTTCATGAGTTACTGCGGTTTCCAGAATGTTATCAAGAGCACCTTTTAAAGCAGGATTAGTACGTAGCTCCTCAACAGCTTCCTGTTTAGCCTTAATCTCATCCAATGCATCCAGGGGTTGTGTTAACGAACGAAACAATACGGCTTGCCCTATCGTCGTAGATGCATAATTAACAGCATCAAACAGGTTATCGACTTCAATGGTATTAAAGGCGCTTTCGTCTATGACACCTTCACCTGTAACCAAGGGCTTGCAGAATTTGACAATTGGCCAGACATCTTGCCAAGCCTGTAATATTGTTTTTTTCATTGTCGCTTTAACTCTTCATATATCGAACAGGCCAAAAACCATACCTATAATAACTATAGTCGCTTATATTTTTTGTTCAAGTAAATTAATGATAGCATTTACATGGGCTTCTGAATCATTAAGAGCAGGGATATACCGATAGCTTGTTCCTCCGGATTTCATAAATATCGATTTGTTCTCCATCGCTATTTCTTCAAGTGTTTCCAGACAGTCAACTGCAAATCCTGGACAAACGACATCAACCGTTTTAATGCCCTGCCCTGGAAGATTTTCCAACGTATCGACACAATAAGGTTTTAGCCATTCTGCCTTGCCAAAACGTGATTGAAAGACAATCATCCATTCTTTTTCACTCAAACCCAGTTTTTCAGCAATCAAAGCCGCCGTTTTATGGCACTGATGAAAATAAGGATCGCCCCATTTTGTCAGTTGCTCGGGTAAGCCATGAAAGGACATGAGTAACAATTCATTTTTATCCTGCTCCCGCCACGCTTGTTCAATGGATTCAGCTACCGCAGCAATATAATGTTTATCCTGATGGTAATCGCTGATAAATTGAATATTGGGCAAATGCCGCCATTTATTAAGTTCTTTGACCAGATGATCATAGATGGATGCTGTAGTGGTCGAAGAATACTGAGGATATAAAGGCAATATGATCACATCAGTTATGCCTGCTTTTTTAAAAGCTCTTAATTGGTTTGCTATGGAAGGCTCGCCATAGCGCATCACAAAATCTGTTGTAATGCCTTTAGCGCTGAGTTGATCTGCTGTTTTTTCGGTTAACTCACGGGTCAGGTAAGTTAAAGGCGAGCCTTTTTCATGCCATACTTTTTGATAAGCCTTTGCAGATCGAGCGGGTCTAAATGGCAACACAAAAAAATGCAGTATCACCCACCAGAGAGGGCGAGGCAAATTAACGACTCGAGGATCCCACAGAAAATCCTTAAGAAATCGCCTGACAGCCTTTGTTGTAGGTGCAGTCGGCGAACCCAGATTTGCCAGTAATACGCCAATTTTTTTGGTAGTCATGAATAGCCTATCTGTTAATCAGATTTAAAAATTCTGAACGCGTACTGATTTCTTTACGAAAAATGCCCGTCATCACTGAAGTGGTCATCACCGAATTTTGTTTTTCTACGCCTCGCATCATCATGCATAAATGCTTGGCTTCAATAACTACTGCGACACCTTTAGCACCAATTGAAAGCTCAATCGCATCTGCTATTTGTTTAGTGAGTTTCTCCTGGATCTGCAAACGCCGCGCATACATATCAATGATACGAGCCACTTTGGACAAGCCCAGCACTTTACCTTGCGGCAGATAACCCACATGGCATTTACCAATAAACGGTAGTAAATGATGTTCACATAAAGAATAGAGTTCAATATCCTTAACGATAACCATGTCTTCCGTATCGGCGGTAAATATAGCGCCATTAAGCACTTCTTCCAGAGTTTTCTCGTAACCGTTGTTGAGAAACTTGAATGCTTTGGCCGCGCGTTTTGGTGTATCAATCAGGCCTTCACGGCCTAAGTCCTCACCGACTTCTTCAATAATTCTGGCGAAATGTTCTTCCATGGCTTTTTGTCTCTCTTATAAAAAAATAGCTGAAAGTATAGCACCACCCTTTACGTTACTGCCACATTTTGAACATAGTCAGTGTCATCCTTGTTCTATGATCAAAACTAGCATCTTCTAACAGTTAGGTAACTCGCAATAAATAAAATACACGATGAATCAACCAAAAATAGAACGCAGAGGACACTGATAGTTATGATTAACGCATATTTTTTTATGAATTTTCCGTGTTTATCATAATAATCTGCGTCATCTGCGTTCCATTGTATTTGTCGTTTATTTTTTGCAAGTTACCTTGCGCCTTTTATACCTCATTGAGTCGAGTCGTAAACTTTAAAGCCTCCAATATTACATTTTCGTCCGCCCCTGATATACTGACATTTTCACTGATATATCGGCGCCAACCCCTGGCACCCGGTTCGCCATGAAAAAGACCCAAAATATGACGGGATACACTATTTAAACGGGCTTCGGTTTTAAGCTGTTCCTGAATATAAGGTATTAATAACGCTACAATCGCATGACGTGAAAGAGGATCACTGACTGCACCAAAAAAACGTTTATCAACATCCGCTAAAATATAGGGATTATGATAAGCCTCTCGTCCCATCATGACACCATCAACATGTTTCAGCATATCTTCAGCCTGATCCAATGTAGTGATACCGCCGTTGACTATAATCTCCAACTGCGGAAAATCTTTTTTCAATTGAAAGACCAGTTCGTAGCGTAACGGCGGAACTTCGCGGTTTTGCTTAGGCGATAAGCCGCTTAACCAGGCTTTTCTGGCATGAACAATAAACGTTTTACAACCGGCATTGGCAATCGTAGCAATAAAATCCGCCAGCTCCTGATAAGAATCACGCTCATCAATACCAATTCTTGATTTAATGGTGACCGGAATTGCAACCGCCCGGGACATCGCCGCAACACATTCAGCAACCAAATCCGGCTCGGCCATTAAACAAGCCCCGAAACGGCCATTTTGAACCCGGTCACTGGGACAGCCGACATTCAAATTCACTTCCTTATAACCATAGTCTTCAACCATTCTGGCACAGATAACTAAATCGTGTGGGTTACTACCTCCCAATTGAAAAGCCAATGGATTTTCAGCAGCATTAAATTGCAAAAACCGGTGGTGATCACCGTGAATTAACGCCCCAGTCGTAACCATCTCAGTATACAACAAGGCATGATGTGTAATTAATCGATGAAAAAAACGACAATGCCGATCCGTCCAATCCAGCATTGGGGCGACGCAAAACCTGTGCGCATTGTAATCAGCGGTCTCATGCCCGTTTTTATTAGGTTCTAACATTTGTAATCTTGATTATTGTTGTATATTTTCAGGTTATTTTCGACATTTCTTGATATTAAATGACCACGATCACTCAATACAAAAAAGCAGGCAAGCTATCCTACCGGGTACTCATCAGAATTGCTAAAAAACGGCACCCTAGTTCAGATGGAATCTGAGACTTTCAACTCCAAATCCGTGGCTAAAACGTAGACAACAAAAAGGGAAACCAAGTCATTCACCTTACGCTTTAATCGTCAGGCGGGATTAAATATAAGCGCTGTGCAGTAAGGGATAGAACAATTTGCGGTTATATTTATCATCTTTTTACTGGACAGATAAGCACGTTGTTTACGACGTTATGGGAGATCGTTAGAAGGGATGTATTGCGCGGAACCGATAAAATAGTGAGTTGAGAAGCCTTCAAGCCGAAAATTCATTTTTTCGGCATCACGCGGAAAACAGCGCAATCATCAGACTTAAGATTCGGCTTTCTGCTCACGCGCCAATAGATTTTGTACAGCAGTCCGCGGCGCCAAGCCTTCGTATAAGACTTTATAGGTTTGTTCAGTAATGGGCATGTCTATGGCGTATTTTTTAGCCAATAAAAAAGTCTCCTTTGCAGCGAAAACCCCTTCAATCTCCTGACCAATTTCCTGTATGGCCTCTACTCTATCTTTACCCAGCCCCAACGCTAAACCAAAGCGCCGGTTTCTGGATTGGTTGTCGGTGCAGGTTAAAACAAGGTCGCCTAAACCTGCCAAACCCATAAAAGTTTCCTGTTTGCCACCCAGTTTAATGCCCAACCGGATAATTTCGTTAAGACCTCGCGTAATTAATGCAGCCCGGGTGTTGGCTCCAAAGCCCAATCCATCAGCGATGCCGGCTGCAATAGCCAGAACGTTTTTTACCGCACCACCGACTTCTACACCAATGACATCGGAACTGGTATAGGTTCGAAAAAGTCCGCCATGCAAGATGCCGGCAAGCAGTTTGGCAAATTCCGGTTGAGATGAGGCGATGGTGATAGCAGTCGGCAAGTTGGCTGCAACTTCACCAGCAAACGTGGGCCCTGAAAGAATGGCTGCCGGGGTTTGTGCGCTAAAGGTTTCTGCGACTATTTCATGAAGCAATGCCCCATCATCAGGATTAAATCCTTTGCTTGCCCAAGCTATTTTTATCCCATTCGATAAATACGGTTTAAGCTTAATCAGGGTATTTTTAAATGCGTGACTAGGTACGCAAACAAGGATCAGATCACTGAATGCGGCAACTTCAGACAAGCTGGACGTAACGGCAAGGTTTACAGGAAAAGGATGTTCAGGCAAATAACGTCTATTTTGACGGTCTTGCGCAAGTGCAGCGATATGATCCTGATTATGCCCCCATAGTAGCGTTTGGCAGCCATTTCTGGCTGCCAGGATAGCAAGCGCCGTCCCCCAGGAGCCTGCGCCCAGGATGACTATTTTTTTAGTTCTCACACAAATTAATTGATAGTATCTGAACCAGGAGCTTGTTGTTGTGCTTGTTGTAAATGCTGGGCATACAAAGCATCAAAATTGACCGGGGCTAACAGTAACTGTGGAAAGCCGCCTTTTGCAACCAGATCAGAAACCGCTTCTCTGGCGTAAGGAAAAAGAATATTCGGGCAGAAACTACCGACCATGGGTCCCATTTCTTGATCTGTAAAACCGCTTAAAGCGAAAATTCCCGCTTGATTGATTTCAACTAGATAAGCTGTCTTATCGCCGCTTTTAACGGTGATAGTAACAGTGAGCGCTACTTCGTATAATGAATTTTCTAAAGGTTCAACGTGAGATCCCAGATTAAAGTCAACGGAAGGTTCCCATTTTTCGGTGAAAATTTTAGGCGAGTTAGGTGTTTCAAAAGACATGTCTTTTGTATAAATTTTTTGGATTGAGAATTGTTTTTCTACAGTTTGCTGTTCTTCGGCCATGATGAATATGTATATTAGTGATTAAGAATGTAATGTGCGTGAACTTTATAGGTGCGTTAGACGCTCTTAAGTCATGCGCTGGGTGCTGCTTTAGTTTTTAGTTTGCCGGTTATTTTTACGGGTAATTTATAGTCGTTTTCCCAAGCCTGCATACCGCCTGTAATAACGAAGACTTGTTCGAATCCTGCTTTCGTCAATACCTTGCCTGCTGATGCTGAGCGAGTACCTGTTTGACAGGCAATGAGAACGGGCTTGTTTTTATGTTCTAAAATTTTGGAAAGATCTTCCGGTAATTTGCCTAAGGGCATATTGATAGCTTGCTCAATATGACTGATAACAAATTCAGGCGGCTCCCGGACATCGATAACCAGCGTATCGCTATCGTTCATTTTAGCAACAGCCATCAAAGGCGAAACAGCCCCAAACTTTTTAAAGGCAGTGTCGAACAATTCCTGTATCAATAAATAAGTAACGACTGCCAGTGCGAGAGATAATATATAGTGATTTAAAATAAATTCTAGGTAACGGTCCATGGAGTATGTTTTAGGTTAAGTGAATGGTGAATTGAATCAGTGCTTGGAACAAAAAACGTCTCGCATCATTCTGATGAGCTGTAACATACGTTCATCATCGATGAAGTAATAAACACGATTGGCTTCTTTTTTAGAACCGAGTATGTTTTTTTCTCTAAGAATAGATAAATGCTGGGAAATATTGCTCTGGCTGGTCCCTACTTGTTCAACAATATCTTGGACACTGATCTTATTATTGCCAAGAACGCACAATATTTTTAAGCGCAATGGATGTGACATGGCTTTTAGGCAGCGAGCCGCTCTGGCTATGTCGGTATCATCATATAAAATGTGTTGGTCTTTAATGTCCATAAGGCTACTTAATGCTGCAAGATTATGGCGTCTTAATTTTTAATAAAGAACCCCATGAAGAATTATTTATACACAACTGCTGCCAACGTGTATTAATATAACAATTACTTTGCCTGTTTACCAAACCGGCAAATTTAACAAAATGATACCTTATTTTCAATCATTTTGGGTAATGGATAATATAACAGTATTTCTAGATTTAGTTTTTATCCGTTAGGTGATCCCCGATTTTGTTTTTAGTGTGCGGAGAAAAATATAAAATGTTGAATCGACCAAAGCCTCTAGTTTTGCTGATCCTTGATATACATTTGTGAATGAGAAAAAAGCTGGTTTTTTGTTTATTGCTGGGTACCTTAAGCAGTCATGGTCATGCGGAGGATTTGAAAACCAGCAATGAGCTCAGTAAAGTCGAGTCAGATATTAATGAAGTCCAGCAGGATATGCAGCGACTTTCACAACAGAAAGATAACTTGCAGAACCTGCTGGCAGACATTGAAAAACACTACGGCGAAATTGCCGCTTTATTAAAGACATTGCAAATTCAAATTGAGCAAAAGCGCCAAAGTTTGGACAAGATTCGCCAGGATATGCAGGGTTATCAAAGTGAAATAGATAAGCTAAGCAAGGAATTGGCCGTCCAAATAAGAGCAGCTTATGCTATGGGGCAAAAAGAAAAACTAAAGCTGCTCCTCAACCAGCAAGACCCTGCCTTATCTAGCCGGATGATGGTTTATTTTAACTATTTCAACAAAGAACGCTTAAAAAAACTCATTGCTATAGAGACGGCTGTCCAGCGTCTCGATCAGTTAGATAAGCAAAGACAAACCGAAACCAAGCTTTTAGAGCAAGATCTGATACGAAAAAAGTCAGAACAAAGCGCCCTTGATGAAGCCAGAAAACAAAGAAATGAATTATTGGTGCAAATAGGCAATGATTTTTCTTCAAATGAACAACAGTTAAATCAGTTACGGATAAGCCAAGATAGACTAAAGAGCTTAATGGCTTCATTGCCTATTACAGAAGAAGAGCTTGCTGTTGATGCAGAGCAGGCAAAAAAGTTTTCCACATCTACTGAAAATTCTTCTGAATTAAAGACTGATTTCTCGACACTTAAAGGTAATCTGCCTTGGCCTGTTAAGGGTCGACTGATGCATAAGTTTGGCAGCCCACGATCAGAGGAAACCTGGGATGGTGTGTTGATTGATGCGAGTGAGGGAATGGAAGTAAAAGCGGTTACCGGCGGTAAAGTGGTTTATGCCGAATGGCTGCGCGGTTATGGCTTGTTGACTATTATTGATCACGGTCAGGGATATATGACGCTTTACGCTTTTAACCAAAGTCTTTATAAACGAATGGGCGATCAGGTAAAGGCTGGAGAGGTTATTGCTTCCGTTGGACAAAGTGGTGGACGCAATCAGGCGGGTTTGTATTTTGGAATACGCAAAAAAGGTGTGCCGATTGATCCGCTTGAATGGTGCCGATGATGAACCGGCTTGAACTATACTCTGCACGGCCACATTTACGGATTCTGTGACTGTGTTGGGTATAAATTAGCCGTTAGATGATAATATATGTAAAAAATCGAGGATTTGGAGTTTAAAGACACATGCTAAAAAAGAAAGCTATTTTTATTTTATCCTTAGGGATTATGTTGGGTGTTTTTATGGGTATCTGCGGCAGTGTCTTTGCTGAACCAGATAAAGCCGAGGTTGCAACCGACACCGAGGCGCTACCCTATGAGGATTTGCGGACATTTACAGAAATTTTTGGCCGGATAAAAAGGGATTATGTAGAGCCCGTTTCGGATAAAAAATTATTGGAAGATGCTGTCCGAGGCATGTTAAGTGGACTTGATCCGCATTCTGCTTATTTGGTCGCTGAAGAATATCAAGAATTAAAAGAAGGCACAACCGGACAGTTTGGCGGTTTAGGCATAGAAGTAACTATGGAAAACGGCTTTATAAAAGTAGTTTCACCTATCGATGATACGCCGGCCCAAAAAGCGGGGTTAAAAACCGGAGATCTTATTATCAAGCTTGATGATAAACCGGTAAAAGGCATGTCCTTGACGGATGCCGTCAAGATGATGCGTGGAGAACCCGGAAGCACAATTGTCCTGACCCTTGTTCGTGAAGGCGAAGAAGCGCCTTTGAAATTAACATTGGCCCGCGCCATCATAAAAGTTAAAAGTGTCAAGAGCAGGCTGTTAGAAAAAGGTTACGGCTATGTTCGTATCAGCAGCTTTCAATCCGGCACAGGGGATGCTCTTAAAGAAGCGCTTGCAGCACTGAAAAAGGAAAACGGGGGCAATTTAAAAGGCTTGGTACTGGATTTAAGAAATAATCCCGGCGGCGTTTTAAATGCTGCGGTTGAAGTGAGCGATGCCTTTCTAAAAAGCGGATTGATTGTGTACACAGAAGGACGTATTGAAAATTCAGAAATGCGCTTTAATGCGGCTCCTGATGATCTTATTGACGGCGCACCAATTGTTGTATTGATCAATGCCGGTTCAGCATCGGCATCAGAGATTGTTGCAGGCGCTTTGCAGGATCAAAAGCGAGCTGTGATTATGGGGGAAAAGTCCTTCGGTAAAGGCTCGGTGCAAACGATATTGCCTACCAGTAATGGCGCAGCAGTAAAGCTGACAACCGCGCGTTACTACACGCCTTCCGGCCGATCCATACAGGCTGAAGGCATTGAGCCGGATGTTACCTTAGCGCGAGTTAAATTGGAGACCTTGGACAAAGCAGATTTTATACCCGTCAAAGAAGCTGATTTATCGCATCATTTGCAAAATGGCAAAGGCGCTACTGAAGGCAAAAAAGAGGGGCTGGATAAAGACAAAGCAAACCTGGATGTCGAAGATTACTCATTGCATGAGGCTCTGAATTTGTTAAAAGGCATTAGTATTATGAAAAAATAATCATCGTAGGGGCAATCCCTTGTGGTTGCCCCTATTAAAAATGTCTCTATTTTAAAGAGAACCCGAATAGTTAACGCAAGGGCAACCACAAGGGATTGCCCCTACTTCTGAACTCCGGTTACAGTAACAATTTATCGTCAATGGCTATAAATCGGTCAGTCGCGTTAACCAGAGACGGGGCCGTCAGTGCAGGCACGCCATACACTTCTGTTGTCACATCGTAAGATCTACGGACTTTATTCAATAACAAATCAAAGTCACCATCCCCGGATAACAGAATAATAACATCAGACTTGGCCGCATACTCGATTACATCCAGGGTTATGCCTACATCCCAATCACCTTTCGCAGAACCATCACTACGCTGGATATAAGGCTTAAGTTTGACTACAAAACCTATATTTCGAAGTATCTGCTGAAAACCCAATTGCTTGCTGTCACCTTTGTCGATAGCATAAGCTATGGCTGCTACAACCTCACGGCCGGCAGTCGCCTGAGCCCAGAATGCGTTGTAATTAAAATGCCGTTGATAGCTTTGCCGGGTAGTGTAATAAATATTCTGCACATCGACAAAAATGGCGACTTTTTCCATGCTGTTATTTGATAAAGGAACAGCAATAATCTGTTGGTGTACTAATTTTTACTGTGAATGCTGAATTAGCCGGCACATCAAACGATTCACCGCCCGTTACTCTTTGCCACTGGTCTGTTCCTGGTAATAAAACATCGAGATCACCGTCGATAATTTCCATCAATTCTTTATCGGCGGCATTGAATGTGTATTCACCCGGCAACATAAAGCCCAGTGTTTTTGAAGAACCGTCAGCAAAACGGATAGTGCGGCTGCTGACATTGCCTCCGAAATAGACGTTGGCTTTTTTGACAATAGATACGTTATTAAATTCTGACATAAGTGTCCTTGATGGATGAAAGTGGATAAAACAGGGAGGAAATGATAGCAGATTGTTTTATTGCCGGTTTGTTTTAGTATGTCTTATGAATCATAAAAAGCCTGGGTGCAGACTCTTTATTTCCTGGACTGCAAACAATATTGATTTTAAATTGATCCTTATCCAGTTGTTTACACCAATTATTGACCTGGTCTGTTTCCAGGTCGCCGCCCTGATGACCGGGATAGGCCAAAATAGTCATAATGCCGTTGCTTGATAACAGCCGGACAGCAATGTTTATGGCCGTTAATGTCGTATCAGTTTGAGTGATAATGCTTTTATCACCGCCCGGCAGATAACCCAGATTAAACATGATCGCGCTGATTTTACCGTGATATTGTAAGGGGATATGTTCGGCCATATCGGCATGACTGGCGTGTATTAACGTCAGACATTCCGGTCGAAGGGACGCCTTTTCGCCAGTGCAACAACATGATTCTACTTTCAACCACGTAGAATCAATAGCCGCCTGTTGACTATCAAAACCAAAAACCCTGCCGGACGGGCTTACCTGTTCGACAAGAAATACCGTATCGTGACCGTTACCTACCGTCGCATCAATGGCATTATTGCCAGGGCGAAGAACATCCCTGATGAGATTATGAGCGACGTTAACCAGGGTAATGCGTTGCATAATAGCGCTGAATATTAGAGGGTGCGGGCGTGTTGTTTAATAAGGCATCAACGAAATGTTGGCTGTACCTGGGTATCTGCAAACTGCCTTTAGCACCAAAACCGTTAAAAATGGCGAGTTGCGGGTACTGTGGATGATGACCGGTAAACGGTTGTTTGTCCAAGGTGCAAGGCCGGATATTGGCTTGATGATTTATCAGAATTGCTTGGGCCAAATTGGCTGAAATAGTTTTGAGTGTTCTTAATAAGTCACTTTTGCCGCGCTCGGTGGGTAGGGTATTCAGGCTTTCCCTGTCGAACGTTGCACCGACTCGGATGTGTTGACTGTTTAAAGGGATTAACCAGTCTCCGTAATTCAGGATTTTATCGGGTAATTGACTTTGGTGTTCCAAGGTTAAAATTTCCCCTTTTACCGGTTGAAAAGGCAGCCAGGAAAACCAGGGGGTTTTTGTAGCATGATGGCCTTCGCAGAAAATAATTTGCTTAGGGCATATATCCTGCCAGCACAAAGACGGTTGAAGCTGAATATCCTGGTAATCAACATCCGCCTGGCGATAACAATTTCTGGCAATAAAGAAATCTTTTAAACAAGTTAATAATGGCCGGGTTAACAAATACCCGGTTTCTTTTTGTTCAAGAAAACCGAAGGGTGCGGAAAGATAGTTTGGTGACGCACTCTGGCGGCTTTACCGCACCTAAATAATCTTGATAATCGGGGTTATCAAGCCGTTTAAGACAATGTGTTAATTCCGCATCACTGCGAAACAGTCGCAGCATCGGTTTTTCTATATAAAAGGGTTGTTGAAAAACATCGGCTAATTTTGAATAACTTCGTTTTGCCGTGGGCAATAAAGTGTCTATATCGGCGGATTTTACAAAACGCATTCCTGTGATGGGATTGATTAGACCCGCTGCGACTTGAGAGGCGTTTTCCTTGCCATTATCCAGGATGATGACTTTGCAATCCCGCTGTATGAGTTCCCACGCTAACAAGCTACCAGCCAGTCCTTGGCCGATGATTAAATAATCGATAATCATGAAGTCAGATTTATGTTGCCAAAAAAATCAATATTATTCACGCCTTGAAAGGCGCATTTCACCTTTTTCTTGCGCAATTTTGAGTTGCTGCAACACATTCATCCCCAGCAAGGGCTGGCTTAAGTTTGGCGCAATAACAGCCATTGCATTTTCAATAAAGAAACGGTCCAAAATTGAGTTTTTTAATGGTGGTACTACAGCCTTTAATTGAACCATTGGCCGTCTGCATGTCAATTTTATCCTGGCAGGAAATCCGCGCACCATGGGCAACAGAACTCGGCAATGAAACGAAAGAAGCACCAGTATCAACTACGAAGGTAAGCGCTTTACCGTTAACTGCACCCTCCAATAAATAAGCGCCGTTACTGCTCTGTTTAATAATGAACTCAGCTTTGTTTTTTTTCTCAGGTTTAGGTGCTGGAACTGGTGCTTTAGCAACTGCCGTCCACGAAGAAATGGTTTCCACATTCACTTTACAAGGCGACTTTTGGTAAAGCAGATCACCTTGCTGGTTTTTACATTTGTAGATCGTATCACCCCAAACACTCAGACTTAAAGTGCTTAAGACCATTACGGACAACAACTGCATGATATTTTTTCGCATGATCTTCTCTTTGCTGAGATTGTGGTATTGATTCAGGTGATTTCTTAGCGCCGTTTTAATTCTAACTGACTATTTTACGCTAACAACAGCGCTTAATCCCGTTCCACTTTTCATCTTGCCACTGCTTGAAAAAATCAGCTTTGCTTAATGGAGGATGACACTCATGCCCGGCATCGGCTTGATGATGCAGGGCGTAATGCTTCAGGTATTGCTCGTAAGCGTCATCCCCTGAAAGACGGCGCACAAGTCGCCAGAACGCTTTGAGTTTGTCTGACATTAATCCCTCACCCATTCTTCAACCAAACGACTGGGGCTGTGCGGTGATTCCGTTAGCGGCAATACCGGTTTTCCTGACAGATAACGGACACAAACACGCAGCATATCAACAACAATCAACCACAATAAACTGACAAAAAATAGCGTCAACCACGCGTCCAGATGCAAATTGAATATCAATTGCGGGGCAATAGCAGCTTTTGCCGGTAGCAAAACGCCGGCAGCCAGCTTGTCTGTTAAATCGTTGGCGGCGGCAAAGAAACCTATGCGAATATCGTCACTGGCAATTTTTTGCCAAGCGGCGGTGGTAGTAATGGTGATTAGCCACGTTAGTGGTAATCCAGTTACCCAGGCATATTTCAGTTTACCGGATTTAACCAGGATACCTGTTGCCACAGACAACGCGATAGCCGCCAGCATTTGATTGGCAATCCCGAACAATGGCCACAGGATATTAACTCCGCCGTTCGGATCTATCACGCCGATGTAAAGGAAATAGCCCCAGCCTGACACCACCAAAGCGCTGGTGAGAATAACGGAAGGTGTCCACGAAGTTTGTCCCATTTTGGGCCAAATATTTCCAAGCATATCCTGCAACATAAAACGACCCACGCGCGTTCCTGCATCCAGCGTGGTGAGAATAAAAATAGCCTCAAACATAATGGCAAAGTGATACCACAAGGCCAGCATTCCTTCTCCAAAAGCGCTGCCGAAAATGCTCGCCATACCCACCGCCAATGAAGGTGCGCCACCAGTACGCGCGAACAGCGTTGCTTCGCCCATTTGACGGGCCAGATTTTGCATTTGTTCGACGGTAACCGGGTAACCCCAGGAAGAGATTTTGGCGACGGCATCAACAGCCTCCGCACCGACCACGCCCGCCGGACTGTTGATGGCAAAAAACACGCCGGGATCCAGCACAGTAGCCGCTATCATCGCCATAATGGCAACAAAGGATTCCAGCAACATACCGCCATAACCGATCATGCGGATGTCGCGCTCATTGCTGAGTAGCTTGGGTGTCGTACCCGACGCAATCAGCGCGTGAAAACCGGAAATCGCTCCGCAGGCAATCGTAATAAAGACAAACGGGAATAATTTGCCGCCGAAAATAGGCCCGGTGCCGTCGATAAACTGTGTAATCGCGGGCATTTTCACGTCCGGTTGCAGCATGATAATGGCCACTGCCAGCAACGTGATAGTGCCCAGCTTCATGTAGGTAGACAAGTAATCGCGAGGCGCTAACAATAACCAGACCGGCAAAATAGCGGCAGCAAAGCCATAAGCCATCACCCACCAGGCCAGTGTCAGGCCTTCATGATCGAACACCAGACGCAAGCTTTCGTGTTCATCAATAAAACGGCCACCCGCTACTGACAACAATAACAAAATTACGCCTAATAGAGATCCTTCCAGCACTTGTCCGGGACGAAGATAGCGCATGTAAACGCCCACAATCATGGCAATCGGAATAGTCGCCGACACCGTGAAAGTCGCCCATGGACTATGCTTCATTGCGTTAACCACCACCAAACCCAGCACGGCAATCAAGATAATCATAATCGCAAACGTGCCGATGAGTGCTGCCGTTCCACCCAGTGGCCCCAGTTCATCACGCGCCATCTGCCCGAGGCTTTTGGCATCACGACGGGTAGACAGAAATAATGTCACCATATCCTGCACACATCCGCCCAGCACCGCACCAAACAATATCCACAGCGTACCCGGCAGAAAACCAAACTGCGCAGCCAGTGTTGGCCCCACCAACGGACCCGGCCCTGCTATCGCTGCGAAATGGTGACCAAACACGATCCATTTATTGGTAGGTACAAAATCACGGCCGTTATCCAGACGCTCTGCCGGCGTTGCACGCGTGTCATCGACTACCAACACAGTAGCGGCAATCCACGCCGCGTAAAAACGATAGGCAATGGCGTAGACACACAGGGCGGCAGTTATAAACCAAAGCGCATTGATGTTTTCGCCGCGATTAAGGGCAATACCGCTAACGGCTGCGGCGCCGAGAACGGCGATAAGTACCCAGATAGTGTTTTTCAGTAGCTTATTCATGATTCAACATTTTACATTTCAATTTTAAGACTGAGGCAATTATCCTGAAAAAATTGAAGCTCCTTGTTAATCAGGAAATATGTTAGAAAACTTCCACAAACCCATATCCATTAACCCTGCTTTCTCACTTCATTAAAATAAATCGTCGCACCTATAACAGCCGCCGGTGCAACAATGATATTTAATACCGGAATAGTAAGTCCCATAACGGCGACTCCGCCAAAGCTTAATGCCCCCCAGCGTATACTTTTAGCCAGTTGTTTCTGTTCAGAAAACAACACGCCTGCATTTTCAAGCGGATACGCCAGGTATTCCAGCGCCATACCCCAAGCGCCGAACAAGGCCCACAGGAAAGGGGCAATCACATTAATGCCTGGAATAATTGATAATACCAGCAACGGCAAGGCTCTACTCAGCAAATAGCCGGCACGCTTTAATTCTGCGAACATGACTTTAGCCATTGGTTGTTCAGCACTTGCGCTGGTTTGTCCGCTTATAATGGCTAACGTTTTTGCTGATAATTTGCCGTAAAAAGGGGCGGCAAGCAAATTAGCCAATACCGTAAAAGTAAAAAAACCGGCAATGAAAAAACTGATGAAAAATAATGGCCATAATATCCAGCTTAACCATTGCAACCAGCCTGGAATAAAGTGATTAATCAAATCGGCAACATAGTAATAACCCAACATTAAAGCTGCGCTATACAACACGATATTAATTAAAACCGGGATAATTATAAACGTGCGTAATTGGGTACTGGCTAATAATTTCAGGCCTTTAAATAAATAACCTACTGCTAAAGCCGGATTATTGCCTTTTTTATCAAATAACATCTTTTAAACCTCTTAACCCTTGTTCAGCTGGATTTAACACGACGCCACGCTCGGTCACAATCGCTGAAATTAATTCAGCAGGAGTTACGTCAAATACCGGATTCCAGGCGCTGACTAATGAATCCTCTTTAATATAACACGCGGGCAATAATTCATTTTGATTGCGCTGCTCGATTTCTATCTGATTGCCATTTTCGATAGTCCAATCTATAGTCGTTGTAGGGGCTACGACCATGACTTTAACACCATGCTGTTTAGCCAGCACAGCTAAAGAATAAGTGCCTATTTTATTGGCGGTATCACCATTGGCGGCAATCCGGTCTGCACCTACGATTACCCAATCTATCGCGCCTGATTTCATTAACCATGCTGCGGCAGAATCAGCAAGTAAGGTGACGGGGATTTCGTCTTGTGCCAACTCCCAAACAGTCAATCTTGCACCCTGTAACCAGGGGCGGGTTTCTCCGGCATAGACGTTTATTGGCTGTCTTTGGGTTGCGCTACGGATAACGCCGAGTGCAGTGCCATAGCCACCCGTGGCTAAAGCGCCGGTATTACAATGCGTCATGACACCTTTAGCACCGGCTAAAAGATCAGCGCCCAGTTCGCCCATTTTCAGGTTCGCGGCAATATCATCAGCATGGATTTTCTCGGCACATTCTAGTGTTGCCGCTGCGGGATTAGTTAGCGGCTGTTTAAGCAAGGTTTTCATTTGCTCCAAGGCCCAAAACAAATTGACCGCCGTTGGCCTGGACTTTGCCAGCATAGCTATATCGGCGGCTACTTTTTGCTGCCAGTGTGCAGGATCTTCCGCACTATGCTGGATGACAGAAAGAGCGACACCGTAAGCTGCCGCTATACCGATAGCCGGTGCGCCACGTACTCGCATGGTGACAATCGCTTCTGTGACGCCGGCTGCATCGTGATAATCATCATAAACAAGCATTTCAGGCAATTGACGCTGATCCAGGACTTTTAAAGAAGTGCCTGTCCATTGCAAGGCTTGTACAGTCAATTTAGTTTGTTGTGTCATTATTTAATAAAACCTGATGATAAAAAGTTATAATTTCGTCGCTGGACATAGTAAACGAAAAGTGTCAGGTTAAGCTAGCCCGACCCCATACAGGACCAACTCATGATCGTCGATACCCTCATCCATGCTCGCTGGATTATACCCGTTGAACCGGAATCCGTAACCTACGAACACCATACGCTGGTGATTGATAGTGGCAAAATTATTGATTTGCTGCCTACCGATCTTGCCAAACAAAAATACCAGGGAACGACCACCGAAAACTTGGAAAACCATGCATTACTACCCGGTTTAATCAACTGCCATACCCATGCTGCAATGACTTTAATGCGTGGTATCGCCGATGATTTACCGCTGATGGATTGGTTGCAAAACCATATTTGGCCACTGGAACAAAAATGGATGAGTGAGGCGTTTGTCAAAGATGGAACTGATTTAGCGATTGCCGAGATGATTCTAGGCGGAACCACTTGCTTCAATGATATGTATTTTTTTCCCGAGATTACCGCTGGGCAGGCTATACATCACGGCATACGTGCCAAAGTCGGGTTGATTGTTATTGATTTTCCCTCGGTTTGGGCGCAAAACAGTAATGAATATATTGAAAAAGGCCTGGCCCTGCATGAGCAGCTCCGTCTTTCAGATCTGTGTTCTACCGCTTTTGCCCCACATGCGCCTTACACGGTATCTGATGCGCCCTTGCAGAAAATCAGAACACTGGCTGATGAACTGGACTTGCCGATACATATGCATGTTCACGAAACACACCACGAAATCGAGCAGGCTCAAGCACAATCCGGTCAACGGCCGTTGCAAAGATTACAGGAATTGGGACTGGTAAATCCTTCATTAATAGCGGTACACATGACCCAGTTAACCGATGAGGAAATCAGCTTACTTGCGGAATCGGGCGTTCACATTGTGCATTGTCCTGAGTCCAATCTAAAACTGGCCAGCGGCTTTTGTCCGGTTGCCCGGTGCCTAGCGGCGGGTATCAATGTGGCTTTAGGTACGGATGGGGCCGCCAGTAACAATGATCTGGACATGTTCGGAGAAATGCGAACGGCTGCTTTGCTTGGCAAAGCAGTAGCCGGTGATGCCAGCGTTATTCCGGCTATGACGGCGTTACGCATGGCAACCATTAATGGCGCTAAAGCTTTGGGTCTTGATAACTGTTGTGGCTCACTGAGTTTGGGTAAAGCCGCCGATGTGATTGCTATTGATTTAAACTATCTGGAAACACAACCGTTATATTGTCCGGTTTCGCAAATCGTTTATGCAGCCAGCAGGCAACAAGTCACGGATGTTTGGGTAGCCGGTAAGCGCTTATTAAAACAACGTCAACTAACCACCATTAATATTGATGAATTAAAAACAAAAATCGCCAAATGGCAGCAGCGCTTGTCAACCTGATTTTGTTATATCGCTCACTCTTGGCCTGGTTATTATTTGGGTTCATTAGATTTTGTTGGGCTGACTGTCGCCAACTTAATCTACAAGTGTTATAGTTAAATAATAAATTTATTAAGTGGCTAACTTACATTGCTAAATTAGCACTTATGGAATATAAAAGGCTTATTCTTGCTAAATTGGGAAGAATAACTCGTTTTTTAGTCTCTTTTTTCTTCTTAAAGCAGGAGAGTTATTATGAATGAACTACTTATAATTGCAGCTATAGCCATTGTACTTTTACTAATAATTATTCTGATCATTTTTATAGCGCGGAAAAGAATTTCAAATAAAGAAAAACTAATAAACAACCATGAATTTCCAGAGCCGGCAATGCAAGCAGAGGAAAACAAACTTGCCAATAAGCTAAAAGTAGACACAGAGCCTAACAAAGAAGCTTTATGCCCTACTGAGACTAATAGCGAGCTTATTGTAGCGTCAAAAACCAATAAGACGGCCTCCCAGTCCCATAAAGTCAGCAATGACAACCTTCCTCAAGATTTTATGCTGAGACGACATTATCTGACTAATCTACGCGCCATGCTTGAATCCATTAGCCCCCCTCGTCCAACCGACGCGGCTTTAAGACGTCATCATGACTCGATACTACATACTGAAATAGAACAATGCTTATGCGATAAAGGGGCAGTCGAGCGGTTAATTTGTAATTATGAAAACCACAAAAAAAGATTAACCCAACAACCACAGCCCCCCAAAACACTAACTAAACCATTGCTCAAAACAGAAATTAAACTCGAAAATCCAAAACTACCGGAAGATTCAATGTTAAGACGGCATGCTATTACCAATCTATATGCCATGGTTGAATCTAACATGCCAATTCGCCCGACTGATTCTGTTTTACGCCGTCATTACGATACGATGATTAACACTAAAGTAAACAATCTTCTAGGCTGAAAACAGGTATCTCGCAAAAAATAAACTGCCACCACAGACGGCTATTTTTGCGAATTACCTTACTCTTTTCTAGTCAGTAATTAAAGTTATCGAAAGTAACAAAGACCGCAAGATAGTGACAATTTGTGTCACTAAACATGGAAAACAAGCGACAAAAGCCGCTAGCCCAAAAGTCGCAGTGGTTGCTTGACACCCAACATCCCTACAATGTTTTATATTATTTTTTAGCAATAACGTTCCATGCCGCAAGCCATGTTTGCGGCAAATAGGCATCGGCTTTTTTGTCCAACGCACCGGCCAGCACTAATCGCAAAGTGTCATTGATAACACCAAAAAAATGGGCATTTACCAACATTGGATCAATATTACGTATTTCTCCCGACTTAATGCCCGATTGAATGATTTTGATGATTTTTACAAAACCCGCAGTTTCCAGAACAGGTTTTTCCTCTGGTAAAAACTCATTGAGTTTTAAAACAAGCACAAACTGCATGATTTCGGGTGCATCATCAGTCAGCTTGAAAAACAAATCAACAATGCCGCGTAATTGCTCTGACGACCTTTGATTTTTACGCCTGATATCATCGATAGAAATATTGAAACTATCAAAAATATTGACGTACAACTGCGATGCAATCATTTGTTTATTTTTAAAGTGATGATAAATAACGCTGGTATTTTTTATACCCGCAGCCTCCGCAATATCAGTTAACGAAGTATTGAAATAACCTTTTGTGGCAAATAGCTTTAAAGCCGCCAGTAATATCTCATCCTGTGTTTCAGCTTTCGTCTGAATTATTTCTTTTTCCTGATCCATTTTTCTCTTGTCGCAGTGTGTAAATGTATTGTATTGGTTTGTACTAAAAAAATGGCTTTCAACTTAAGTTGAGACAGTTCAGGGTTAAGCCCTATTATTTGTCCCACTCAAATTGAAAGCCAAAAAATTTAAAAGGTTTATCGGCAATAAACCCGGATGTGAAATGTAACTAAGTTTCCTTAATGACTGCCAAAGCTGCGTTTAGATAATTAATCATAGACCATAACGTTAAAACGGCAGCAATATAGAGAAGGCCATAACCCATGGAGTTTATGGGCATACCGAACAAATCCTCACGGTATAACAACATGCCAATTGCCAGCATTTGTGCCGTAGTTTTCCATTTACCTAATTGAGAGACCTTTACTTTTGCACGCTGACCTATCTCAGCCATCCATTCTCTTAGCGAGGCTATTGTTATTTCCCTGCCGATAATAACCGCAGATGCAATAGCCAGAGTAGGAGTCGCCTGCTGCTGTACAATTAAAACCAGGACAATAGCAACCATTAGTTTATCAGCGACAGGATCTAAAAAAGCACCAAAAGGTGTTTCCAACTGCATTTTTCTGGCTAAATAACCATCCAGCCAGTCGGTAAACCCTGCCAGCATAAAAATCAACGTACAAGCCAGATTGGAATAGTGCCAGGGTAAATAAAAAACCACCGTTAATAAAGGAATTAACGCGATTCTTAACAGCGTAAGATTGGTAGGTATGTTAAATTGAATCGTCATCTTGATGATGAAATAGCTCGTAAATTCGTTGTGCCAACTGTCGGCTTATGCCGTCCACACTGCAAAGCGCATCTACGCCTGCGCATGAAATGCCTTGCAGCCCCCCAAACTGTTTTAATAAAATTTGTCGTCGTTTGGCACCCAGTCCTGGAATAGTTTCCAACACCGATTGTTTTGATGCCTTACCGCGACGTTGCCTGTGCCCTGTTATTGCAAACCGATGAGCCTCGTCCCGGATGTGCTGAATTAACAGCAAACCGCTAGCTCCTGGCGTTATTTCTACCGGCTGATCCTGATCCACCAGAATAAGCTTTTCCATACCGGGCTTTCTATCAGGTCCTTTGGAAACGCCGACTATCATAACATTGTTTATGTCCAATTCCGCTAATGCCTTTTGCGCTTCATGAACCTGACCTTTGCCGCCATCAATAAACAATATATCCGGAGCTTCATGCTCACCCTGTGTCAGCCGCTTAAAGCGCCTGAAAACCGCCTGATGAATGGCCGCATAATCATCACCACCGGTTATCCCAATGATATTAAAACGACGATAAGCTGATTTTACCGGCCCCTCTCTATCAAAAACCACACAGGATGCCACCGTCTGTTCACCTTGCGTGTGACTAATATCAAAGCATTCCAGGCGTTTAGGCAGATCTTTGCAACCCAACTCTTCTTGTAGACTGAGAAACCGGGCATAAATACCCTGTTTATCGGATAACTTGCTTAACAATGAATTTTCAGCATTAGTACAGGCCATTTGCAGCCACTTTAAACGCTCTCCTCTAACGCTGGAAGAAATAGCCACCGGATGCTTTGCCTGACTGGCTAAAACCTCGGCTAATAAGTCTGCTTCTTCCGGTTCATGACTGACTATCAATTCATAAGGCACTTGTTTATCCAGATAATATTGAGGAATAAACGCCTGCACGATAGCCGCAGGATCATGTTCATCGGCCATTTTAGGAAAGAATACTTTATTACCCAAATGCTGCCCGTTACGGATAAAAAACACTTGAACACACGCTACGTTAGCTTTGCTTGCACAAGCGATAATATCCACATCACCCTTTTCTCCGGAAACAAAATGCTTTTCCAGCACTGAACGTAATTTTGCAATTTGGTCTCTGAATCCGGCTGCCTGCTCAAAATCAAGATTAGTCGCAGCTTGCTCCATCTTGATAATCAATTGATCAATCAACAAACCGCCCTTCCCTTCCAGAAACATCACCGTACTTTCAACATCCAGTGCATAGTTTTGTTTATCAATCAAACCAACACAGGGCGCGGTACAGCGCTCTATCTGATATTGCAGACAAGGCCGGGTGCGATTGTTATAAACAGCATCGTCACACTGGCGGATTGGAAATAACCTTTGCAACAACTTAAGGCTTTCTCTAACGGCACCCGAACTGGGATAAGGACCAAAATAGCGGCCTTTTTTATTTTTTGCGCCACGATGAAAGGTGATTTGCGGAAAGTCTTGCTCACTGGACAGGAACAGATAGGGGAAAGGATTTATCATCCCTTAAACAGATATTATAACGTGGCCTATGGCGCTTGATTTGTTGACTTTCCAGCAATAACGCCTCGCCTTCAGTATGCGTCACCGTCACCTCAATGGCAGCCACCTTAGTTACCATAACCTGCTGCTTGATCGACGCTGTTTGCGTTTTAAAATAACTGGAAACGCGATTTTTAAGGTTTTTAGCCTTACCTATGTAAATGATCTCGCTCTTGTCATTAAGCATTGTATAAATGCCCGGACGCGTGGTCAGATTTTTTAAAAAAGCAGAGACATCAAAATTGTTTTCTGAAATTTCGGAACTCACGTTTTATCCTAAAAACCTTCTAATCCACTGATTAGAAAGAATCATCATGGATTATAGAATGTATTAAAATCGACTTGGAAAAGAGGTTATCACTACCGGATTACAAAGCGCACGCTTCCGGCTGGGCCGGAAGCGGCGACAAGTAATCCAGTGTCTTGTTGTGATCTAAAAATAACGGCCATTAATCAGAAAATGGACCGCAATACTACCGAAGTAGCCAAGAGCAGATAGCGGGCGTCCATTTTAAATGACTGGTAAAGGTATAAATACCCTTGGCCTGTCCCATCAAACCTACTCCGGCAGCTGATCCCACCGCTAAAAGACTACCGCCCACGCCGGCGGTCAATGTTACCAGCAACCACTGACCTTGAGAAATATCCGGTGCCATGGTAAGTACGGACAGCATAATCGTGCCGTTATCAACAAATGCCGAAGCAATGCCCACCAGGATATTCGCCACGGTAGGATCGATACCACCATAAAGATGATGGGATGCCACACCCAGATAGCCGATGAAACTCAGCCCCCCGACACCCACCATGACACCGTAAAAAAACAACAGCGTATCCCATTCCAGATTGGCAACTTTCTGAAAAATATCAAAAGGTAACTCCTTCGCTACCTGCATATTTTTTTCTGCTTGCGGATTGTTCATATATTTCATGGGAGCGAAATAGTCAATTTTGACATCGGTCATATCCGCTGGTATCAATACAGAATGCGAATCGCGGGTTTTTTGCAGGTAATAACTGAAAAACGATAAATAGGTTAATCCCAACATCATGCCGGCGGCGGGGGGCAGGCTCAGGAAGTTTTCAAAGCAAGCCGAGGTAATAATGGTCAATACGAACAAAAAGATGATGACCCAACCACCTCGCTGCATATCCTGTGCTTCCATCACCGCCGCAGGTCTTTCTTTGGGAATAAAGAAATGCATGATGGCAGCGGGTATAGCGAAATTGACAATGGCTGGAATCAACAGGGAAAAGAAATCAGCCAAACGGAACTACACCTTTTTGCCATACCAACAACGTGGTGATATCACCGAAAGGACTGAATGAGCCGCCTGCATTGGAGGCGACTACGACATTGATGCAGGATAGAGTAACAAAGCGTGGACTTCCTTTACCCATCGCCAAAATAACCGAACCCATCAGCAAAGCGGTAGTGAGATTGTTACAGCCGGAGGAAATAAAGAACGACTGAAAGCCGGTAATCCAGAATAATTGGCGATAAGTGAAATTCTTGCTTAGCAACCAGACCCGTAAACTGTCAAACACACCTCGGTCTTCCATGGCATTCAAATAAGTCATCGAAACCATAATGAACAAAAACAGTTCTCGCATAACCTTCCAGAGTAGAGCGGAACGCAACTCCTGCTTGTTCACTCATTCCTCCGCTAATATAGACCGAAGCAATGAATATCCAGATAAGGCTCGCTGCGAACACCATAGGCTTCGACTTTTTCAACTCAGTCACTTCCTCTGTCATAGCAAGGATGTAGGCAACAGCAAAAACAATCAAAGCCAGATAACCGGCCCAATGCTGAGTCAAATCCAGGGGTTGCCCAGGACTGGCAACTCCATACCTCAGCCGCCCATGACAATGAAGGCAATAACAGGGTAAGTAGAATGGAACTGCATTTTAAATATACAAGGTTCATTTGCGACTCACAAAAATGTACAAGGTTAGTGGGAGGAAGTATTTCCATACTTAATTTAATAAGGATATTGTATTAGAAATGGCTCGGCTATGCTTATATTTTTCTGGAATAAAACCACATCTGATAAACGCTGAGCAGGATTTGCAAGCCCATAGAAATCCCCATTAACGCTCCACTGAAAATAACTACGTAAGCAAATGAAGAAATCTCCTTGGTAATAAACCATGACAGCACATCCAATAGCATTGCCGCAAAAGGAATCACCACTGCCACTCTTTTTACGTAAACATTGATGTCACAAAGCAAAAAGATTTTGCCGATAAAAAACAGAATAAAGGCAATACCAAATAAATGAATATGAGATACCCGGACTAACGTAGGGATTGTTGCACCACCGGCATGCGCAACCTCGGCTACCGTAGCATAATGCGTTAAATCAGGTAAAGAAGGGTTAATGCTGGGCGTATGGCACAAGACGCAATCACGATTTAATATCGGGGCAATTTTCTCATTATATTCCGGTTCGTCTGCACCCTGTTGAATCCATTGCAAGATGACATCTTTGTCACTTTTATATCTCAGGTTAGGCTCCATAATGCCTCTTATAGCAGTACCCAATCGCGTTTGACTGCTTGATCCGTGATAACTGATGACGACATCTTCAACCGAGAGCCCCGCTTTACCGTCAAGCCCCTGATGGGTGTAATACATATTGGCAAGAGCCGCCAGATAACCGAGCCCTATAGTCAACAGAAATACCGTATTTAAAATTCTTTCGCTGACCGAAATGTCTTTAAATCGAGTATAACGTTCTCTGATCATAATGATTCCTGAGTCAATGGGTATGAAATAGTGTGATTGTATACAAAAACATATTATTTTTTGCATGGCTCGGCCATGTGCCACCTGTTATATCGCACCAGAAAACCTGCCGCTCACACTTTGCTGCCAAACATGCTGGTACACAAGCCCCGCAACATGCTGCTTATCATCTGAGGTATAAGGCGGTTCAGGAAGCGTTTGATAGATATGATCCAGGATAAAGGTCTTCACTTCCGCCTGCGTCTGCTCTTTTTCGGTCCATTGATCCAGCGGTGCAATCAAACTCAAAATTTCAGCAAGCAGTTCGCGACTGGCTTCTTTGACTTTATCTCGTTCCGTCTTTGACAGGTCGCCGCGCTGGATCAAGTCGAAAAGCGCCAACTGTTCCTCGCTCAAGCCTTCTGTAACCGTGCGGCGCTGCTCTTCGTCCAAGCTGCTGATCAAATCCATGACCTTGGCAAAGGTTTCCTCAATGGTGATCCGATCCTTATCCTTATTGTAATCGGCAATAATCTCCTGGTATTTTTTGTAATAATCCATGCGCATCGGGTTTGCAGCCAACATCTGAGCAAGTTTCTGCTCCAGAATTTCAAAAATATCCTGTAATACGGTCGCCTTGCGTTTTACTTTCTTGGCGAATTCATCTCGTAACTTTTCCAGGTCTATCTGGCTCAGATCATATTGCCTGCCCACGGCGTGATCATCGCCCGGCGCTTCTGCGCGGATCGCTTCATTAACGATACGATGTAATTCTTTAAGCAGTGCTGTCACATCCGCCGTATCACGCCGCTCTGACATTTTTTTGTAAATGGCTTCAATATTGTCATGCCGTTCGGCGTAGACAAATACCGATGGCTCCATTAACAGCGACTTAAACCGGGTAAACACCACCCGCGCTAAAATCTCGAAGCGACGTTTTGATTCTGAGGAACCCAAGCTCGACTCATCACCTTCTTGCGGTTTAGCTTTATTCGTTTTCACCCCACCGTAAATCGCTTCCACCGCGTCTCGCAATGCTTCTATGCGCGTAAAGCCCTTACTGCCAGTCAATCGCAACGGATCAAACCCAAGCCCTAGCAAATGGGACTCTGTGGCTTCAACTGCATCCATCAACGCTTTCACTCGCTCTTCAATAGGTGCGATGATTTCTTCCCCATCGTTACCGTCATCACCCAGCGCATATTGCGCTAAAGCTGCTCGCAATGATTTCAGCATACCGTTGTAATCGACGATTAAACCAAAATCCTTGCCAGGGTAACGCCGGTTGGCGCGAGCAATAGCCTGCATCAGCGTATGAGCTTTCATGGGCTTGTCGATGTAAAGCGTAGACAAACATTCCACGTCAAAACCGGTCAGCCACATGGCACAGACGATGGCTACCCGGAAAGGATGGTCGGGGTTCTTGAAAGCCGATTCCACATCGACACGCTTACCGTCGGGTGTCTCAAAGCCCTGCTTAATACGGCTGCGATGCGGGATAATGTCAAAATCCCACTTCTTAAAATCGGCCACCTCGTTTTGGGCTTCGCTGATAATGATTTCAATAATAGTTTGCTCGATCCAGGCAGCCTTTGCCAACAGGCGATCCCTCTGAGCATAAAGCTGCTGACGGCTTTCCTCATCAGGCGTAGCATTAGCTTGTGCCAGTTTGGCATCGGCTTCTGCTCGCACAACAAGCGCTTTCGCTTTCCATAACGGCTGGATCAACTTGAGCATTCGCGCGCAGGTGACTTTATCAATGCAAACCAGCATGGCCTTGCCCGATTCCCAGCGTGTCGTGCAATGTTCAACAAAATCGGCGGCAATCTTCAGTAAACGCTCATCAGCGGTAATGACCTCGTAATCCTTGCCCAGCAATCTTTCCAATAAAGCTTCCTGGTCGGGATTAAGATCAACCTCGGCGATGGCCTCAGCTATTTTGTCGTTCAAATCCAGCCGTGCCAATTTCAGTTTCTCGCCCCGGTTTTCATAAACCAGCTTGACCGTTGCGCCATCCTCTTCACTGCGTTTGAAATCATAGCGCGACACATAGCTGCCAAAAATACGCTTGGTCAGCTCATCATGCTTGAATAACGGCGTACCGGTAAAGCCGATAAATGCCGCATTCGGCAATGCCAAACGCATGTTTCTCGCCAGCTTGCCCGACTGGGTGCGATGCGCTTCATCGGAGATCACGATAATATCATCGCGTTCGCTATACGGTTGTGCCGGATTTACATCCTGATTAAATTTATGGATCAGACTAAATACATAGCGATGATTCTGCTTGAGCAAGATTTCCAAGTCCTTTCCGGAATCCGCTCTCGGCGTGTTGTCATCGGCAATACCGCAACCGACAAAAGTCTTGTAAATCTGGCTATCCAGATCGTTGCGGTCGGTCATTAACACAAAGGTAAAATTACCGGGCACGGTACGCCGCACTTTTTCGGCAAAAAACGCCATCGAATAGGATTTACCGCTGCCCTGGGTATGCCAAACCACACCGAGACGACCCAAATCCGGATGCGCCCGCTCAATAATTTGTAGCGTTTGGGTTTGCGGTTTTAAATACGGCAGGACAGAAGCCTCTGCCGCTTTGAGATAGGGTTGTTGTTGCTGAGCATACGCTTTATCCGGAATAGGCAGTTCAACCAATCGGTGTTTCAAGCGTTCTTCGGGTGGAAACTGAAGCTTCAATTCCTCCTGCCGAGCGGCGGCCGCAACAGCCAGATTAACGCCCAACACTTGGTGATTACGCGCCACCACTTTGCGCACCGTGCCCGGTTTACTACCGTCGAACAGGATAAAGTTCTCCACCAAATCAAGCAGCCGGTCTTTGGCCAGCATCCCGTTTAATAACACTTCAGCATCAACGCTGCCCTTGTCCTTTTCATCCAGACGTTTCCATTCGCCAAAATGCTCCCACGCACTGGTGATGGAACCATAACGGGCACTGTCGCCATTGCTGACCACCAGAAATGCGTTATGATAAAAAGCATGGCCAATGACGTTTTCATCCAGATAATCGCGCAAATTGCCGTCGAAACCAGCGCGGATATTCTTGTAAACCGCCTTAAGTTCAAAAAATACCAACGGTAAGCCATTCACAAAACACACCAAATCGGCCCGGCGATTGTAGCTTGGGGCACGCAGACCGGTAATCTTGAGTTCCCTCACCACCAGAAAACGGTTATTCAACGGCTTAACAAAATCAATCACTGTCGCTTGCGCGTAGCGAAGTTGGCCTTTTTGATCACGGTAACTGACCGGAACACCATCGCGAATCAGCTTGTAAAACGCCTGGTTATGTTGCATCAGCGAACGGGAAAAATCATGGTGGGTCAGCTTTGTAACGGCTTCATCTATCGCCTTATCCGGCAACAGCGGATTTAGCTTAACCAACGCCGCGCGTAAATCACGCACCAGTACCATGTCGCGTTCGCTGCTTCGTCCCAAGGTTCCGGAAGCACCAAAAGTCTCCTGATTCCAGGCATAAATACTGTCCCAGCCCAGTATATGCTCCAGGTGTTCGGCAAAGGTTTGTTGAACCAAGCGATCTTCGCTGTTGATGTCGGTGTAGGCCATTCGGTATTTCCTATTGGACAAATTGGCGTTTTATAAAGGACAAATCACAGTCATGTCCTTTATAAAAATATAATTAAATCATTTAGTTAGTGAAATTTAATGGGGTTAAAGCACAAAATATCATAAAAACTCCCCCCTATATTGTCCTTTAGAGTCTTAATTAAGTAATCGGTAACGTCGCCAACGGCGGTCACCCTTATAGGCCACTTGCCCAATGTCCACCAAATCATCCAGAGCGCGCTTTACCGTCTTGGCAGAAATCTCCGCTCCAATTCGCCGGTTAATATCGGCACTGGACGAGTCAGGGTAACGCACTAAATCTTCCAGAATCAGTGCTTGTAAGCGATGCGGGGTAATTCTACTGAGCGTGGTTTTTTGATCAAGCTGCGCCCCCCTCAACCAATCCGATGCTACGAAATACCGCATTCCCGAGGTTTTTCCGGTGGTGAGAACCAAGCCACTCTGCACCAATCGCCCCAGCCAGATAGCGAGTCCATCAGCACCTTCGGTTTCCAGCACTGTTCCCAACTCACGGGCTGTCATGCCTTCCGTTTGCGCTAGCACCCCCAGCGTGATGCGTTCGCGCTGAGTCAATTGATAGCGGCCGTCGGCCTCGTCGATAAGCCGCATAACCTCTGGTTTCAGGATGCGCCGCTGAATGGTGATCTTTACCCAGTCCGCGCCTTCTTCGGGCACCGGTGCCGGACGACCGGATGACAACAAAAGATCGTAGAGTAAATCAAAACCGCTGCCTTCCTTTTCCATTAACCCCAGATCGTGAAACACTCTGGCCAGTCCTTCGTTACGTCGGCGGCTGGCGTGCAAGATATTCTGCGGCGTTACGCCCAACGGCAAACGGCCCGGATTGATGACTTCGAGCCGATCCGTGTGGAGGTTAAGAAAAATATCGCCGCGCTGTGTGTAGGGTCGATGCACCAAGGCATTGACTAACAACTCCCGTACCACCTTCTCGTCGAAAGCAGGTACCTGGCGCCGGAAAAGTCCTTCTGCCACTTCATAACTTTCCCGAAAATCGGTGACTTCCCGCCATACCGCATCCACCAATTCCACCGGCGATAATGCGCAATCATCCCACAGCCACTTGTTGATCTTCTTTCCCAGTTCATCGTATTTGATGGCCTGTACCAACGGAGCGGTACCCAAATTGCGCCGCTGACTGGCTGTGCCCAGCAACAGCACACCCAAATGCGTCAGCGTCAGGCCTTCTGCCAGCGCATAGTGCGTCAATAATTCATCGGCACTTTTCTCCTTGACGGAGTCCTTTACCCGATCCGATGCACGAATCGCCGCCATAAAATTGGCTAACTTGGCGGCATCCGCCTCGTCACGAGATACCCGGCTATCCATCGACTCCCAAGGCAAACCCGGCCGCTCGTTCGCCAAGCGCAACACGTCATCGCCCAGCACCGGCTGGCAGGTATCGCTGATTCGAATGAAATAGCGGCCATCACAAGTCGAGGCCACACCGGTAGCGCGGGAAATCACCAGTTCTATAAATTGCCCGCCGTTTTCCGCAGTGACGATTTGCGGCAACACCTGCACGTTCACGGTCAATTCGCCGATGCGCTTGCGCAGGCGATCAAGCAAGTCTGGCGGTATGCTTTGCCCGGCAGGTGGCAGGGTGTCGCCATCTTCAATACCGATCAATAATCGTCCGCCCTGACCGTTGGCAAAACAAACGCAATCCTTGGCCACTTCATCCCAGTTCGCCGTTTTACCGGTGACGGTGCGTAGCGATTTGCAATCAGTGGTTTGGTTTTCGAGTGTCATACGGCAATTTCTCCGCTCATCAGGCGCGGCAGCAACAGGTCGCGGGCAGCGCGGAGTTTTTGGTTTTGCAGAGTAGGTTTTCAATTGTGCGATAATTGGCTCAGCAAATGTCATCAAACTCACTAACACACTGGGACGGAATGGCACAAGAGGCCTCGCATCGTTGAAATTCCAGCTCATCGCATGGGTTAAGCAGCGCCTCCTGCATGGTTCGTACAAGTAACTGCTGACAAGTTTGCATGTGACAGTATGACAACAGAAACGATGTGGCATGCAGCTGATCATTACTGCAGACCACGATAGCACGATAGATGCGTACCATCGGCATTGCCACTAATCACAGTATGTGAACCGTACCATTCGGCCCAAACACATTTCACCAGCCTGAATGACTCGCTATTCGATTACTTCAGCACAGCATCTTCCGCAGCTCATTGAAGTCGGTACCGAGCGAGTTCATTGATATTTCGAGTCTAATCGAAGGAATTTCGACGTCTCCAATATTTCATCATCGAAGCTCGGCTGAAGTCGATCCAGTTGACTTTCAAAATTCGCTCAATGTCTTCCGCTCCCAGCCCTCCGGCACACCATCAACAATGCGGGTATGTTCATAGCCGGGGAAGCGCAGGCGAACAAACCATTCGTTGTAGAGCAGTCGCGCCGAATCCTCCAGCAGCGCCATCCGCCGCCGGTTGTTTTCGATCAGGTCGTCGTAGGCAGAGAGGATATTGGCAATCCTTTCTTGGACATCAAATTCAGCGAATGGAACCTTGAGATCCGCGATTCACTTTCAGGATGCCTGCTGAGTCATTAGTGGTTGGGCAGCATCCTCCCGCAAAAGCCGGAGCGGAAAATTAGACAGTCGGATTAACACTCAGTAATCGCAATCGGACTGATTCTTTGTTGGGTTTTAGAACAATCGTATTGTCTGTTGCCCAAAATCGACTCGTAGACAGGATAACTGACCCGCAATATGCACCAACGCGCTCCTAGAATGATTCTCCGATTCTCATGAGTTGAATTCCTTGGAAAATCCAATCTTCCCCAAATAATTGACCCAAAGACATTTAAATTCTCCAGAATGCATCGATCTTGGCGACTTTGCCATTATAGAAATCGTCAGATGCATCAGCAAGGGATCGCTCAACGAACTTCATATCCCCAATCTCCTCAAAGTTCTCCTGAATCTTCGCCGCCAGTTCCACCGCCTCGCGGTTCAGGTCGGCTAGCTCGATATGAATATCGCGAAACGTTTGCTCAAAATCGAAGTCTTCATCCACTTCTACCGGTGCAACGCCCACAAAACGGCCCGGCGTTAAACTCCAGTCGGCGGCTTCAATCTCGGCGCGGCTGACCACTTTGCACAGCCCCGGCACGGCGCACATTTCGGCGTCGGGGAAATGCTCTTGCAGCCAGACGATTTGGCGGTGAAAATAAGCTGCCAGCTTTAATTGCTCCACGGCTTGCTTGCGAGCCTCATCCAACTGCTTCAAACGCTTGCTGGCAATCCGGCGATCGTGAAATTCCGCCGCTGCTTCTACAGTGGCTGTTTCCTGCGCCAGTTGCACACAGCGGGCGACAAGTTTGTAAAGCAGGTCTATCTGTTTCACCAGTCCCTTGGCTTTGCTGGCCAGCGGATCGAAGGCCGCGCGGGCGCTATGTTGGTCCAGGTTAATAGTCGGCGGTGCGTTTTCGTAAAGACCACGAAAGCTTACCAAGCCATCGACCAGACTGGCGCGGTCGCTGTTATAAGCGGTTTCGGCGTCGACTAATTCCGCCAATGCCTCGGCCAGTGCTGCCTTTTGCTCGGGTGTGATGCTCTCCAGGTTTTTCACGTTATCGGCAAAACTACTTAACTGGTCACGCAGTTCGATGAGCGCAGTTTCAAAAACCTCCAGCTCACCGGTTATGGCAACGGCTTCATCGCACATCTTGCCAAAGTATTCTTTAACTAAACCCAGAAAGCGGTCTTTTTGTCCTCGGTACAGCCAAACGATGGCGGTCAGGTTGGCGAGTTGTTCCGGTGAAAAGTCGTAAATCTTGCGGGTGACTTTGCGGTAGATGTTGCGGGCATCGAGCATCAATACCTGGTTTTTGCGTGCATCCGGTTTAGCGCGATCAAAATGCCACAGTTCGCAAGGCACGGTGCGGGTATAGAAGAAGTTGGAGCGGATAGCGATCATCACATCGACGTCGCCGGTTTCTATTAGCTTGCGGCGAACTTCTTTTTCGCCATGACCGGCGCTGCTGGCTTGGGACGACATAACAAAACCCGCACGGCCTGTTGGGTTGAGATAGCTGTGAAAGTAGGAAATCCAAAGGTAATTGCCGTTGGAGACGCGCTTGTCCTTGTTGATGCCGGGCAAGCCGAAGGGCAAACGGCGATCGTCTTTGACCAGTTCGGCATCGACCATATCGACGTTGAACGGCGGATTGGCCATGACGAAATCACAGTTACCCCACAATGATCGGCCATCTTGCAAACGATGCGGGTCTTCGTAGAAAGTATTGGCTTCTATGATGTCGCCTTCCAGTCCATGTACGGCAAGATTCATTTTGGCCAGGCGGATGGTGGTGGCGGTTTTTTCCTGGCCGTAAAAAGTGACACGCTTCATCGTATCCAGCCCTTCGTGTTCAATGAAATGGCTGGACTGCACGAACATACCGCCGGAACCACAGGCTAAATCAGTGACTACGCCATGGTCAGGTTCTATGACGTTGATCAGGGTTTGCACCAGCGAAGGCGGAGTGAAGAATTCGCCGTTATCCTGTGCGCCCTGCATGGCGAACTTCATCAAAAAGTACTCGTAAATCCGCCCAAACACGTCGCCGGAAGCGGATCGCAGCTCTTCACTATCGAAAATCCGCATCAAGTCTTCGAGCAGACGGTCTTCGAAAATATGATAGTCCTTGGGCAATTGTCCGGCCAGCGGTTCAAAATCTTCTTCAATGGCAGTCATCGCCTCGCCTAACGCATCGCTTAATTTAACGCCGGAGGGAAGCTTGAGCAAATAATCGTAACGCGCTTGCTCGGGCAACATTAAGGCGCGGCGCTTGATGAAATCGGCTTTTTCCAAGGGCCGTTTGGGCATTTTTCCGGCTGTCTGATCGGCTTCAATCTGTTTCAGTGCGGCATCATAACGATTGCAGGCATGGCGTAAAAAAATTACACCCAGCACCGGCATGCAGTATTCGCTGGAAGACAGTTTTGAATTGGCACGCATCTGGTCGGCGGCTTCCCACAGGCTATCTTCAATTTTGGAAATGTTTTGTAAGGCGTTGGCAGTCATTAAGAGATTCAGTTTTAGAGTATTCGGTGGGTGGTTTTGGAATTTGATGCCGGATAGGCTTGATGAGAGGTCATTCCTGACAATGCAGAGCTGATTTGCTTAATCGGCGCATACAATTCCTTAATATAAGCTGTAAATGTACTAGCTTTTAGAACCTCAATACAAACTGGCCGAGCAACATCTGCCAATAAGGTTAATCATCTGTTACTTTGTTTCAATACTTTTTCACCCACAATAAACGGGTTATAACAGCGCACTCTTATGGCGTGTTTGAGCGCACCAGATTAGTCAAGTCCGCACCACTTTAATGCGCATGAGTCCTTATTTTTTGCTCTCAACTTTAGAGAAGGTATTAAGGATAACCACTTTGATTTATGGCATAAAGTTTGCTGTTAGGTATTGAATAGCAATAACGTAGTCATTGAGGATGGACATGAGCACAAAACAAACACTGGTTGTCATTGGTAATGGCATGGTTGGGCAGCATTTTCTGGCTAGCCTGGCCGCAAGCCCCGCTAAAGACGACTATGAAATCGTTACTTTTTGTGAGGAGCCCAGAGCTGCTTATGACCGGGTTCATCTCTCTGCATTTTTTTCCGGAAAAACAGCCGAAGACCTGTCTCTGGTCGAACCCGGCTTTTTTGAGCAACATGGCATCACCATTCATATCGGTGATAAAGCAGCCAAAATTTATCGCCACTCTAAAACCGTCGTTTCTGAAAAAGGCATATCTATTCATTATGACAAGCTGGTGCTGGCGACGGGCTCTTATCCTTTTGTACCGCCGGTACCGGGTCATGACCGGGCGCAGTGCCTGGTTTATCGCACCATCGAAGATCTTGAAGCCATGGCGGCAGCCGCTAAAAACGGCAAAGTGGGTGTTGTTGTCGGCGGCGGCTTGTTAGGGCTGGAAGCCGCCAAGGCATTAACGGATTTAGGTTTGAAGACGCACGTCGTAGAGTTTGCCCCACGCTTGATGGCGGTTCAGTTGGATGAAGCGGGCGGCGCCATGTTAAGACGCAAAATTGAAGATTTGGGCGTAACGGTACATACCGGCAAAAACACCAGCCTTATTACCGATGGTGAGCAGTGTGTGAATAAAATGTGCTTTGCCGATGGCGAAGAACTGGAAACCGATATTGTCTTGTTCTCGGCAGGTATTCGTCCTCGTGATGATATTGCCCGTGATTGCGCACTTGATGTAGGGCCGCGTGGCGGCATAGTCATCAACAATCAATGCAAGACTTCAGACCCTGATATTTATGCCATTGGTGAATGTGCGCTCTGGAATGGCATGATATACGGTTTGGTCGCTCCCGGCTATGCGATGGCGCGTACTGTTGTCGCGGATTTAGCAGGTAATGAAGGCAGCTTTACCGGCGCGGATATGAGTACAAAATTGAAACTGATGGGTGTTGATGTAGCCAGTATCGGTGATGCTCATGCGAAAACCCAGGGCGCATTGGTTTATACCTATCAAAATGGTGCCAGCGAAGTCTATAAACGTCTGGTTGTCAGTCAGGATAAAAAGCAGTTACTGGGCGCGGTATTGGTGGGTGATGCTTCCGGTTACGGCACCTTATTACAATATTGCCTGAACGGCATTGAACTGCCGGAAAATCCGGATGCGCTGATTTTACCTCCCCGTTCCGATGAATCGGTCGGCTTAGGCCCGGATGCCTTGCCAATGTCCGCTCAAATCTGTTCCTGTTACGATGTCACTAAAGGCGCTGTTTGTCAGGCGATTGAAGCAGGCTGCAATACTATCGGTGCATTAAAAGCTGAAACCAAAGCTTCAACCGGCTGTGGAGGCTGTGCGGCTTTACTCAAATCAGTCATGAACTCGGAACTGGCAAAACAAGGCTTTGAAGTGAATACCGATATTTGCGAGCATTTTGCCTATACCCGGCAGGATTTGTACAACCTGATTAGAGTAGAAGAGATCAGAACCTTTGATGCACTTCTGGAAAAGCATGGTAAAGGAAGAGGCTGTGAGATTTGCAAACCGGCAGTCGGTTCTATTCTGGCCTCTTACTGGAATGACTATGTACTAAAAACAGAACATTTGGGGCTTCAGGACACCAATGATACGTTTCTCGCTAATATGCAGAAAGACGGCACCTATTCAGTCGTACCGCGCATCACAGGTGGTGAAATCAATCCCGGATATGCTGATTGCCTTGGGCCAGGTCGGTAAGAAATACAAACTTTATACCAAAATTACCGGCGGTCAGCGGGTGGATTTATTTGGTGCACGGGTCGATCAATTGCCCCACATCTGGAAAGAACTCATCGATGCAGGTTTTGAATCGGGTCACGCTTACGGCAAATCACTGCGCACGGTTAAATCGTGTGTCGGCAGCACTTGGTGCCGCTATGGTGTGGATGACAGTGTTGGCTTGGCAATCGAACTGGAAAATCGCTACAAAGGCTTGCGCTCTCCGCATAAGATCAAATTTGCCGTGTCGGGTTGTACTCGGGAATGTGCCGAAGCGCAGGGTAAAGATGTCGGTGTTATAGCCACGGAAACCGGCTGGAATCTCTATGTCTGTGGTAATGGCGGTATGAAACCCCGCCATGCGGATTTATTCGCCACCAGCCTTGATAAAGAAACCTTGATTAAATATATCGACCGTTTCTTAAGTTTTTATGTACGCACGGCCGACCGCCTGCAACGTACCTCGGTCTGGATGGAAAACATGGAAGGAGGTCTGGATTATCTTAAATCAGTGGTGATTGAGGATAAACTGGGGCTGTGTGAGCAGTTGGAACAACAAATGCAGCATGTCATCGATACCTATCACTGTGAATGGCTTACCACGATTGAAGATGAATCAAAACTAAAACGCTTCCGTCACTTTATTAATAGTGACCAACCGGATGACAATGTCGTGTTTGTCGAAGAACGCGGACAAATCCGTCCCGCCGATGAAGAAGAGCGGAAACATTTTAAACTCGTGGAGGTAGCGTAATGGCCCAATGGCAAGACGTTTGCAGTGTTGATGATTTACAACCTGATTCCGGCGTTTGCGCGCTGGTTAGAGGTCTGCAAGTCGCAATTTTTTACATGCCTAAAGATGAAGCTATTTATGCCATCAATAATTACGATCCTTTCGGCAGCGCCAATGTATTGTCGCGTGGCATTATCGGTGACATTAACGGTCAACCCGTAGTCGCTTCACCTTTATATAAACAACATTTCAATCTGCAAACGGGCGTCTGTCTTGAAGATGAAACGGTAACCATACCCGCATACCCCGTTCGCATTGAAAACGGCAGCGTTCAAGTCAGCATTTCGGAGTAGCCATGAATTATACCTATTACATTGCTGACGTTTTCACACGGCAGATTTTCAACGGCGCCCAGATTGCGGTTTTCCCCAATGCAGAAGGTTTGAGCAATGACCAGATGCAGCTACTCGCCAGGGAGTTAAATTTAACTGAAACAGTATTTGTTTTTCATCCTGACAGTAAAAGTACAACACGAAAGATGCGTATTTTTTCACCCCTGGGTGAAATAGATTTTGCCGGACACCCTATTATTGCAACGGCATACGTACTGGGTAGTTGTGGCGATATTGCGTTAACGAAAACGATTACGCCTGTGATATTTGAACAGAACGTGGGACCGATTGATGTCAATATTACTGCAAACCAGGGAAAACCTGTTTTTGTTCAGTTTAGCCGTAAAGTGTCATCCATCGTTGACCGATTTGCGCCGACGGATGAAGAACTGGCCAGTTTCTTAAGCATCCAGCAATCTGAACTCGATCACAAGAAATATTCACCTCGTCTCGTGTCCTGTGGATTCCCTTATCTGATTGTTCCAGTCTGGAGTTATGAATCGGTTAGAAAAGCCAAATTTAACTATTCTGCGTGGAGCCAATCCATCGCGCCCCAAACAGCGGCACAGGAAATTTTACTGTTTGCACCAAAAACGCCTTTTGCAGATTCGGATTTTAATGCCCGGCTACTCGGCCCCCGCATTGGTCTTCACGAAGATCCGCCCATAGGGAGCGCCATGCCGGCTTTTGCCTCGTACCTGTGTTCCTTTGAGCATACCCGGAAAGGCACCCATACCTTTGCCGTTGACAGAGGTGATGCACACTCAAGGCGTAGCGTGTTGAATCTGGAAATGGATCATAAAGGCCTGGAGCAATTAGCACTGCGAGTCGGTGGAGAAGCGGTCATGTTTGCGCAGGGCACTGTATTTTTACCCGATTAATTTTTTTATAGAGATACACAGTTAATTATGCTATTTGGCCGAAATAAAAAAAATCCAATTACCATTGCCGATAAAGGCGTAGAAAAATGGTCTTATTCAACTTGTAGTTATTGCTCTACCGGTTGCTCAATAGAAATTGGCATGAATAAAGAAGGTACACCGGTTGCTTCAAGGGGCGTGGCTAATGCCGATGTGAATCGGGGAAAACTTTGTCTCAAAGGGATTTTTGAGCATGAAATCTTTGAATCATTCGGACGCGGTAAAACACCGTTGTTACGTGACTATATCCATGACGACTATCAAGAAACCAGTTGGGATACCGCGCTGGATAAAATGGCATCTGAAATTAAGCGAATTCAGACTACCTATGGGCGCGATGCCTTTGCCATTGTCTCCACCGGGCAGATTTTAACCGAAGGTTTTTATACCTTAGGTAAGTTGGCACGCGGTGTTATCGGTACAAACAATTATGACGGAAATACCACTTTATGCATGGCTTCAGCCGTATCAGGTTATAAGCGTTCGTTTGGTTCCGATGGCCCACCCGGGTGTTACGAAGATTTTGAGCATACTGACTGCCTGATTGCCTGGGGTTCCAATTTACCTGAACAACACCCCATTATTTACTGGCGTTTTAAAGAAGCGCAAGAAAAACGTAAGTTCCCCTTAATCGTGGTAGATCCGCGCGTAACCATGCTGGCGCAATATGCGGATATGCATTTGCCCATTACGCCGGGAACGGATGTGGTACTGATGAATGCGTTAATGTATGTCATTCTTAATGAGGGACTGGAAGACAAGGAATACATTAAAGCCAATACCACTGGTTTTGAGGCTGTGGCAAAAGAAGTCCAAAATTACGATCCGACTACCGCTGCAAAAATCTGTGGTATTGATGAAGACACTATTCGCACTGTCGCACGTCTTTACGCTAAAGCCAATGCGGCAATGAATATATGGACGATGGGCATAAACCAAAGCACCCACGGCTCCGATGGCGTGGTAGGTCTTAATAATCTCAGTTTATTGACCGGTAATATTGGCAAACCCGGAGGCACAAGCTTGTCGATCACTGGCCAATGCAATGCTATGGGAACCCGTGAATGGTCATCTTGCTCCGGTTTGCCGGGTTACCGGCTGTTGGAAAATCAGCAGGACAGAGAAGACATCGGTAATTTTTGGGGCGTTGATCCTGAGTTTTTCCCCAAGCAGCGCGGTATGACGCAGACCGATATTTTTCCCGCCATTGAAACTGGAAAAATTAAAGGCCTATGGCTGATTGGCACCAATCCGATGACATCAATGCCCAATACGGCAAGAATTCGCAAAACACTGGAGAAACTGGAATGCTGCATTGTGCAGGATTCTTATGTCGATGTAGAAACCACGCAGTATGCACATATCTTTTTACCGGCAGCCATCTGGGCGGAAAAAGAAGGGGTATTTACCAATACGGAACGACGCGTCAATATTATTCGCAAGATTAAAGAACCTTATGCCGACTCGAAAACCGATCTGGATATTTTTAACAGGCTAGCCGAGCGTTTTGAGCAAAGCAAAAATATGACGTTTCCGGAAAATTTTGATGACGTATTTGAAGAAATGCGAGTGCTTTCCAAAGGCCGGTTCTGTGATATTTCAGGTATGACGCATGACTTGATTGAAGAACACCGGGGCATTCAATGGCCTTATACCGAAGAGCAGGCCGCAAAAGGCGAGCCACCAAAACAAGGCGGCAAACGTCTTTATACCGAGCCCGCAAGCTTTCGCTATGCTGACGGAAAAGCTAAATTAATACCGTTACCGTTCATTGACAATAATGAAGTTCCCGATGAGCAATATCCTTTCTGGTTAAATTCCGGAAGGCTGGTAGAGCATTTTCATTCACGAACCCGAACGGGCAAAATTGGCAACAACAATAAATTTAGTCCAATCCCGTTTATGGAAATAAACCCGGATGCTGCAGAAGACGCTAGGTATTTTGCACCAATCCTATGTGCGGGTTATATCACGCCGGGGCGATGCGGTTGTTATGGTCATGTGTACGCATCGGGTACCTCGAAACATGGTATTTATTCCGTTTCATTTTTTTGATTGCGTCAATCGTTTAACCTTGGGTCTATTGGATCCGTACTCCGGCAACCAGCCTTTAAACAATCGGCGGTGTGTATTGAGGCTATCGACCAGAACCTGGCCGCGCAATTGAACAAAGAGTCGCGCGAGTATTAACGAATATTAACGTGGGAGCGGCTTTAGCCGGGACTATCGCGGCTAAAGCCGCTCCCACAAAATACTGACAACACTACCTTAATGGCAATGACACAGACAGTATCTACCCAGGATTAATTATGTTTGAAGTACGCAACGACGAACCCAAATACGCTTTTCTCAATAACACAGAAACAAAAGCCCAAAATCGCTACGGTCAAAACATCGAACTGACTGACCCGGCCAGTGAACTTAGAGATAAAAGCCTGAACATTAACCAGGACTGCGGAATTGGTGAAAATCCCGATCGTTACAAACAGCACGGCTTTTATTTTAATGCCGATAACTGCATAGGTTGCCATGCCTGTGAATCGGCCTGTAGTGAAAAGAATGATGTGCCGATCCACCTTGCCTACCGTTCTGTGGGTTTTGTTGAGGGAGGTACTTATCCGGATTATCAACGCCTTAATATCTCCATGGCGTGTAATCATTGTGATGACCCAGTTTGTCTAACGGGCTGTCCTACGCGAGCCTACACCAAATTTGCCGAATACGGCGCCGTGCTGCAAGACCCTGATATTTGTTTTGGTTGCGGTTATTGTACCTGGGTCTGTCCTTACAATGCGCCGCAGTTAGACCCGGTAAAAGGCGAGGTGTCAAAATGCAATATGTGTGTTGATCGCCTTGAAGTCAACTTAAAACCTGCCTGTGTTGCTGCCTGTCTGGGTAATGCGCTTGATTTTGGCGTTATCGAAAATATTCCGGAAAACCGTGTGCAGGCCAAAGCTGAAATTCCCGGATTCCCTACTACCGATATTACTCATCCCAATATCCGCTTTCAGCAAACCCACTCAACGCACAGGGAAATGACCCGTACTGACGCCATGCCTTTAAAATATCATCGGGATGATAAAGAAGGGAAATTTAAACCGGTAGTCGATGAAAAACAGGGCCGTAAAAAACACTGGAATCTGCGTAAACTGCTTACCAGTCACGAAAGTGCGCATGTGATTTTTACTTTATGCACACAAGCCACTGTCGGCGCTTTCCTGATGTTGCTGGCAGGGCCTACTGATAGGTCTTGATTCACTTGCCTTGCTACAAAACCCAAAGGCATTACTGCCATTGCTCATAGCCATAGTCGCGATTAGTACCATTGGCTTGTTTAAACTGAATATGCATTTAGGAAAACCGCATCGTTTTTACCGTGGCTTTAATAATCTGCGATTATCCCCGGTTAGCCGTGAAATTGCCGGTGTTTCCCTGTTTTATACGGGCTTGTTGGGCTACGCCTTATTAGCCTTGTTCGATAATACATTTATACAGTTTTTAGCTGATAGCTTTGCCTTTATCGGCGTAGTGAGTGGTGCAATAGGCTTATTTTATATGTACAAACTGTACCGTATTCCAGCACGGCCATTCTGGAATCACTGGCAGACCGGCTCGGCTTTTTTCGGCTCAATGCTCAGTTTAGGCGCCTTAATTATAGCTGTGATCAGTGTTTTCGCCCTGCCGCTTGCTTCCGATTGACGTGCAGACATTGCTGCAAACATTAACAATCATCATGGCAGCCGGTTTGGGACTTGAAGGATTCGGCCATATTGTTCATGCCCGCGCTATGCAGGCTAGCGGTAATGAAGGCGCTGCCTCTTATTACCGGCAGGTAACTCAATATGGTAAATCCTATATTCTGCGCAATGTATTACTGGGTTTTAGTCTGTTATTGGCGGTGCTCATGGCTATAAGCGGATTCAGTCTGGCAATCGGACTATTATTAATGCTGTCCATGCTGGTAAGCAGCGCTTTTGGACGCTCATTATTCTTTGCCCTCGTTATACCCACCACTATGCCCGGCGCTTTTTTCTGGAAAAATGAGGGTTTTGTCGATCATGCCAGAGCAATCGGTTTAGCCGATGCTCCCCAACACGGTGTGGCTTATGAAAGACATCATGCGTTTAAAGTGAATGAGTTAATGCAAACCCTGAAAGAGCATTCGCTCAAGGACATGATGGATCATGTTAAATGGATTTTTGGTAAATAATTTGATAACTATAAACCTGGAGCTTCATGTCCTTGTGACTGAATCCCGGCCCGCCCTGCAAAAATGGCGAGCAATCTGAACGACTAAAAGTCATAATGAAGAAAAAATCAATTTTTTTGTTCAAGTATGGCAATCAATTCACTTTACTGCCAAGGTCTTAAGATATAATGCCCATTATAAAAGGCCTTGTGAATGTCAAATTCAAAATTTAGCCTTTCTTGCAAGGCAATATAAATTCTGTTCTCAATCGAGAGCCAAGCAATCCTTTACAATAAAAATAACGTGGATTGCCTCATGTTTAAAAAATAAGAGAAGATGATATGCAACAACAGTACAAATTAAAGCATGGGAAACCCTACCCGTCAGGTTCCAAATTTAATGCCAAAGGGGTTAACTTCTCTATTTTCAGCCGTAATGCTGAACACGTGGAACTGTTATTGTTCGAAAGTTCAGATTGCGATGAGCCTTTTCAAATAATAACTCTGGAAAAAGAAATCAACCGGACTTTTTTTTCCTGGCATGTTTATGTGAGTAAATTGCCGGCCGGCACCTGGTATACCTGGCGCATGAACGGGCCGGGTTTGGCTCGTGAATCCGGCTTTCGTTTCGAAAAAGACAAAAATTTACTGGATCCCTGGGCGCACGCGGTCAGTCAAAAACGCTGGAATCGTAAAGCGGCATGTAAGCCTGGCGATAACACTCGCACATCCATGCGTTGTGTAATCGTTGATGATAAATACGACTGGGAAGGTGACACGCCACTGGCTATCAGAAGCGAAAAATCTATTGTTTATGAACTGCATGTCGGCGGCTTTACTCGACATCCTTCTTCAAAAGTGGCCAATCCAGGTACTTTTGCCGGTCTGATTGAAAAAATCCCTTATCTTCAGCAACTGGGTATTACCCATGTTGAACTTTTACCGGTTATGGCTTTTGATGAGCAGGATGTGCCCGGCCATACCGCTGAGCTTGGTTTAAAAAACTACTGGGGTTACAGTACGCACAGCTTTTTTAGTCCGCATCCGGGTTATTGTGTGACCCCCGAACAGGGCACTCACGTACAGGAATTCAGGGATCTGGTAAAGGCGCTACACAAGGCGGGCATGGGCGTCATTATGGATGTCGTTTTTAATCATACCTCGGAAGCCGGCGCAAATGGCCCTGTCATTAACTTCAGAGGCATAGGAGGTAAGGCTTTTTACCATCTGGACAAATTTGATAAAAGCATTATGCGCGACTATACCGGTTGTGGTAACACGGTAAACGCCAACCATCCCTTGGTCGCTCGTTTCATCATCAGCTGCCTTGAATACTGGGTCAGGGAAATGCATGTTGATGGTTTCCGCTTTGATCTGGCCAGCGCTATGGCTCGGGGAGAGGGTGGAGAAGTCCTGCAGGATCCCCCGGTACTCTGGGGCATCGAACTTTCAGAACAGTTGATCAAAACCAAGTTGATTGCCGAAGCCTGGGATGCCGCCGGACTTTATCAGGTGGGTAGTTTTCCCGGTTATCGCTGGGCTGAATGGAACGGAAAATACCGGGATGTTATCCGTCAATTTGTACGTGGCGATAAAGGTCTGCTGGCTGAATTTGCAACCCGCATCTGTGGAAGTAGCGACATGTATGGGCACCAGGGGCGGTTGCCTATCAATAGCATCAACTTTGTCACCTGTCATGATGGCTTTACCCTGAATGATTTGTTCAGTTATAACGAAAAACATAACGAGGCTAACGGCGAAGATAACCGGGATGGATGCAATAATAATTTAAGTTACAATTGCGGTATTGAGGGCGATACTGAAGACTCAAGCATTCTGGAGCTACGTAGAAAACAGGCAAAAAATGTTTTTTCTATTTTACTGCTTAGCCAGGGAGTTCCGATGTTACTTGCGGGTGATGAAATACTCCATACCCAGCACGGCAATAACAATGGTTATTGCCAGGATAACGAATTAAGCTGGATCGACTGGAATATGACTCAACAAAATGCGGATATTTTGCGTTTTGTTCAACAAATGATAGGTCTGCGCAAACGACATCCATCTATCATGCGCCGGCGTTTTTTGACAGGCAGAGCTATTGAGGGTAAAAACATGCCGGATGTTGCCTGGCATGGCATCGAGCTTAACAACCCATTATGGCATGATCCGGAAGCAAGAATCCTGGCTTTTACCTTGGCAGGTATTGAAGACAATGAAGCTGATCTGCATATCGTAATGAATATGTCGGATGACTTTGCCAGTATAGAACTGCCCAAGATCGAGGGTAAAAAATGGTGCGTCGCTTTAGATACTTCGCTACCATCACCTCAAGACATCATTGCTCCGCAAGATCAAAAACCCTTCGGTGAAAAGCACTATTCAGTAAAAGGTAAAACAGTGGTGGTTTTCGAAAATATTGGCGCCTGACTTAAGGTGATTTCCAAAAATGAAGATATTCGAATTGAGCAAGATTTTTGTTGATTTTCAATGCGTAAAAAGGTTTCAAGTTATGCAACCCTTTTTACAACTCAGGAAATCGAAAAAAGACCAGCAAGTTGGGTTTATTCTTCACCGGAAATCATCTAAAGTCACGGGCTCTTAGTTACCTTCAATTTACAAATACGAAAGATTGAAGGGATTTACGCCTGCAAACGTATCAACTTAAGGAATAATACCGCAAAGAATACAACAAAAAAAAGATGCCAAGCTGAAGCCTCGTAAACTTTATGTTCTTCGTAATTAATTGATTTATTAATATGCCTTTTTCTGTTCTGCGTCAACTTTTACGAGTTGGTTAATAGTCAATAGTTGTTGTGATCGCATTCTTTTTTATGGCAACACGTAACTTATCAAATCTGGCGGTTTTAAAACCGCTCCCTTCAGATATTTTTTCATTGCTTCACTTAAAATTCGATACCAGCATTGCAAAGGGGGTCAACTGGGCGCAATTGCTTTCAACTCGCCAAAAAATGCACATAGAGGACTCGATAAAGCGCTATTACAGAGCTTACAGGATTGCCAGTGGATTAAAAAACATCTTAATATCCTGATAACGGGACCTACGGGTGTCGGTAAATCCTGGATTGCCTGCGCCTTGACTCAAAAAGCCTGTCGAGAAGGTTATACCGCCATCTATCAGCGTTTGCCGAGGTTATTCCAGGGGCTACCGCTGGCTAAAAGGGATGGCAGTTACAGTAAACTCCTTAATCGCTTGGGAAAAACGGATGTCTTGTTATTGGATGACTGGGGCCTGGTAAAGCTATCGGCAGAACAACGACGTGATCTGCTGGAAATACTTGAAGACCGGCACGGCTCGCGCTCAACCATTGTTACCAGCCAACTACCGCTCGATCAATGGCATTCCAGCATTGGCGACTCAACACTGGCCGATGCCATTATGGATCGCTTGGTACACAACGCGTATAAAATAAAATTAGAAGGAGATGCACTCAGAAAACAGCAAGCAAATTTGACGACAACTAACGAGATAGAGTAAAAATAAACCTCCCGCGTCGCTCCGCTCCGATGGGGTGGCAGCTTTCACCGGTTTAGGTGGCAGCATTCCCGATGACTGGGTGGCAACTTTTATTGGAATACGCAGTGTTGCTGCCAATCCAGAACAATGCACCGTTCACATAAGGAAAGCACGCGGGACGCAAGATTAGGGTAATGGTGCTCGGGAAGAGTCAAAAAGAGACTATTGTTAGCAATCAGGTGAAGACGATCATATTGGTAACGATAACTCCAACCGATCCACTGATCGCACCCCGCACACTTCCCATGCGGCGGCGGAAAAACTGATTAATGCCAGCCATTCATTATGATAGCTGGCAACATACCATAAGGTATGACCGATCTTTGGTAAAGCGCCCAGATAGTGGTGTGCTTTCATTAAGGATTGAAAACGCTCCTGCTCATTCGGTTGTATTGGCTGTATGATGACCTCTTGAAGGTTCAAAGCTAATTATCTCAAACATAAAATCTCAGGGTAATTTATATCTGAAAAAAAGAGCTTTTGTTCAGGATTAGTTATATCGTATTGATTTTAATTGTAAAATTATAGAGAACTGTTTCGCCGTGCCAACTACCCGTACGACAGTTATGCGTCCGGTGAAGTTTTGCAATCACGCAATCAGAATTGAGGGCACGTTGGTTCGGACTCGTTCAGTTCGTGCAGTTAAATATCCAATTTTTTAATTCTTTCTTGAACAAAAATAAAGCCAAGCCGTTTTTTTGAACCCATCGTCTCTCATACCTTTAGATCGGATTTGCAAACCCTGTCCCGCGCACTGAGTAATGTCGATACACATTAATCAACATCACTCCGTGCGCAAAGCTTCCAAAGGTTCCAGGCGAGCCGCTTTCATTGCCGGGACAACTCCGGCGACGATGCCGATGAGTAATGAAACAATAAAAGCCATAGCGATGTAAGCCCAGGCCATTTCTACAGGCAAGGCAGGCAGCACGGCATCAAGAATTTGCACAATCAACATGCCCAATAACACGCCGCTGATCCCGCCAGCCATGCTCAGCGCTAGTGCCTCACATAAAAACAGTTGAAAAATAGTCCGTCTTTCAGCGCCTAAAGCCCGCAATAAACCAATTTCGGAAATCCTTTCAGAAACGGCAATGGTCATGATAGTCAGTATGCCGACCGAACCGACCAACAAGGAAACACCGCCCAAAGCCGCTACTGCCAAGGTCAGAATATTCAAGATGGAGTCCATTTTTTCCAGCATTTGGTTCTGAGTGATAATAGTAAAATCTTCCATGCCATGCCGGGACATTAATAATCTTTTGATGGATTGTTGCACATTGGTAACAGACGCGCTGCCTTTATACAGCATATCAATTTCCATCAGACTTTCCCGGTCGAACAGCTCCAACGCTTTAGCTACCGGAATGTAGATGGTGTCATCCATATCAAAGCCCAGTAACTGGCCTTTTTTTTCCATGACACCAATCACCCGGTACCGGTCACTGCCGATCCGAATACGTTTGCCCAGCGGGCTAACAGTGCCAAACAACTCAGTGGCGGTTTTATTGCCCAAAACCGCAAGGGCACGCGGATTGCCTTGCTCCCCGGCAGGTAAAAAACGCCCGCTGATGGGTTTAATCCGCCATACTTCAGGTACTGCCGACCCAACGCCTAAGACATTAATCCGCCGTTGTTTGTTGCCGGCTTCAATGCGGGCATTGCCCTGTACAACCGGCACCACCGCAATAATGTTTTCCAGCTTGCCCAAGCTGACCGCATCCGCCAGCCCCAAGGGCCTAACTGTACTTATCGTTGCGCCGGATAAACCAAACGTGCTTTTTTTACCTGGGGAAACGGTCACCAGGTTAGTGCCGAACTGGGTAAATTCAGCCAGTACAAAAGTGTGGATTCCGCGCCCTATCGAGGTCAGAATGACCACAGCAGCGATGCCGATAATCAAGCCCACAGCAGTCAACGATGAACGCAGCTTATGACTGGTAATGGTACGGAATGACAAGGTTAGTAAATCGGCAGTGCGCATGATTATCTCTTCGCTAGGGCAGCAACCGGATTAAGCTTGGCTGCTTTCCTGGCCGGCAATACACCAAACACCAGACCGGTAAACAACGAAACGCCTAAAGCGGCAAGCAACGCCCAACCCGGAAGATGAATGGGAAAATCGGGGTAAGCGGCCTCCAATACGGCAAGGGTTAGCTTGTCCCAAACCTATTCCCAATAATGCACCTGCCAGCGATAACATCGCCGCTTCCGTTAAAAACAGCCAGTGCAATTGGCCCTTGGTTGCACCCAAGGCTTTTAATAAACCGATTTCAGCCGTTCGCTGGGTAACGCTGACTAACATGACATTCATGACCAGGACACCCGCAACAACGAGACTGATGCCGGCAATACTGACGACGGTCAACGTCAAGGCCGTTAAGATCTTGTCAAACGTGCTGACCACACTATCCTGGGTAATGATGGTGATGTCATCTTCACCTTCATGGCGGGCCTTGATAATGCTGTTGATTTCATCAACGGCTTTGTACATCGACTCTTTTGATTTGGTTTCTATCAAAATCCGGAATAACGAATGGGTATCAAATAAAGCCTGTGCGGAAGCCACCGGAATAATCACCATTTCATCAAAATCGACACCAATAGACTGCCCTTCCGACGCCAATACCCCAATCACCCGAAAACGCCTGTCATTGATTCGCAGCCACTGCCCAAGAGCGGGTTGACCGGCAAAAAGTTCCTCGCGTATGGTTTGACCAATTACACAAACCGGCAGGGCTTTATTGACGTCCATTTCAGGTAAAAAGCTGCCTTGCGCCATCGTCAAATGGCGTACTTGTCTTAACGCATGAGTCGAGCCGAATATATTGGTTTCCCGCTCCAGGCCCTGCGTTGAAACCGGCGCGGAACCGATAGTCAGCGGGGCAATAGCGGCAATATGATGACTACGAAAGAGCGCGTCGGCATCATCCAGGGTTAAATCCCTGGGCGTTTCACCAAACACCGGTGGATGACCGCCGGTAGTTTCGTTGCGCCCCGGCAAGACAATAAGCAGATGCGTCCCCAGCGATTCAAACTCATTGACAATATAACTGCGAGCGCTTTCGCCCAGGGCTGTTAACACGGTGACTGAAGCCACGCCGATACTCATCGCCAGAATAATCAGCGCGGCTCTTAAGCGTTGAGATCTGATTGCACCGTATGCTTGGGTTAATGTGTCTTTAATGAACATGATTTATTCCTGGCTCGGTTGCTATCATCTAAACGTTATTTCAACATAACAATTTTTTGCTGGTTTGTAGGTATTGCTGCTGGTTTCCAAACTCCAGAGACTGTGAAAGTATCCAAAGTCCAGACGAATTTTATGTTGTCCTTCGTAGCAATTTTTAGAAAATACAGGTTTTATCTTATATGACAGTTAATTTTTACCCAAACAGGGCCAAAACCAGTCATTTTTTACGCATATCCCACGTTTCTTAACGTATTTCCAGGTCTTCGGGCGCAATAATCCCTCAGTGCGTCAACGTCGAGAATATTCAGTACGCGTGTGAAGTTGTAACCTAATACCATCAGGCTAAATTCGCCGCGACATTTTTCCAAGCCGCGCATTAAAAAATGGTTCATGCCGGCGCGGTGTTTCAGAACACCGAAGGGATGCGCAACCAGTGCGCCGCGTTTTTTCATAATGCCCGGCTTTTGTCCCATCCGCTGTTGGTGGCGTTCGACGACAGCTTCATGTTCCCAGCGGTGGATTTGTTTGATAGCGGCTTTTTCGCCTAAACACTGCTCACGCAGCGGACACTGGTTACAATCTGTAGCTCTTGCTTTTGTAGCGTGTCAGCCATTTGCCATTTTTTTGATGCGCAGCACCGCTGGTGGTCAACGGATTTCCTTGCGGACAAACATAACAGTTTTGTTCCGGATCATAGTTGAACTGTTCACGCGTAAAGCGGCCCTTTGCAGCGATGGCTTTTGACTTGTCAGGAATGGCAACGTAAACCGTAATACCTTGATCTTCACAGGTTTTAAGCTGGGTGCCTTCGTAATAACCGCTGTCGGCTAGTCCCGTCAGATTTTCAGATTGCAAGATGTCCTGAGCTTTTACCAGCATCGGCGCTAACTGATGGGTATCGTTGCCGTCCTGGGTGACCTCTTCGGCCACAACCAGCTTGTGTTTGTCGTCCACCACGATTTGTACATTGTAACCCGCAACAGTTTGCCCGCGCTTGGTAAGCAACCGGGCATCTTTGTCAACGGTGGACACTTGCTTGTCGCCGCTGTCTTTGAGTTGTTGCTGCAAAGCTTTTTTCTCGGCTTGTTTGATCTGCAACCGTTCAAGCTTTTGTTGTAGTTGCTTGTCTTCAACCAGGCAACCTTTACCGGCTTTATCATCGGCGGCGTCTTGATCAGTGAGTGCTTGTTGGTAGTCGGCGATTTTCTTGTCCAAATACTCAAGTTTCTGGTTGAGCTTGTCTTCGGTGTAAATACCAGTTTTGTTGGCATCGGCTTTGAAGAAGCTGCCATCCACAGCTGCTTGCTCGCCCCCGAACAGCGCAAGCTCTTTGCACAACAACAGGAAATCGCGATTCGCTGCCTTTAACGCTACGCCATTAACTTTACGGAAGTCGGCGATGGTTTTGTAGGTTGGCCGCAACCCCTCAATAAACCACATCAATTCCAGATTACGGCTGGCCTCACGTTCCAGTTTCCGACTGCAGCGAATGCCTTGCAAATAGCCGTATAAATACAGCTTCAACAATGCCGCTGGATTATAAGCCGGTTGACCCGCAGCAATGCCTGGTTGGGTGTTTTTAAACCCTAAAGCCTGCAAATCCAACGTGTCGACATATGCATCAATGGCTCGCACCGGATTGTTCTGTTTAATGTATTCATCGACACAAGGCCGCAGCAATATTTCTTGTTGCCGGTTTAATACGGGTTGATAGTGACGTGATGACATGATTGTGTAATTATTCAGATCCCAACGCCAACAATCCATAAAATTGGTTAAAAAAGTTATATATTAATCCCAATGAGATTAAGTGACCACGACTTACTACAACTAACTGAAGAAGAATTGCTGGAATTGCCGGAAGAAGTTTTGCGCCGATTATCCGTCAAACTGCTCTACGACTTAAAAGAAGCTCGGGAGCGGTTGCGGCAAACATCGCGGAATAGTTCGCGGCCACCGAGTAGTGACCTGCCGTGGGACGAGTCTGTTACCAACGATGAAGACTGGCATCACTAACAAGGGCAAGACGAATTTTCGGGAGTAGACAATCACGCCCTGGACTCCGAAGGAGCATCGAAAACCGGACCTGAGAAAAAAACACAGAACCAGGCGAACGAGACAGAGCAAACCAAGGAGCGGGAAGGTGACGCAAACGATAAGCGGAAAGCCGGCAAGCAGCCTGGAGCACCCGGTTACGGGCGCGAGCAAAAAATAGCGATAACCGCAGAAACGCATCATTATCCGACAGTTTGTCTGGCTTACCGGATGCGGCTGTCGCGGGCGCGGATACAGGAATTCCTGAGTGATTGGCTGGGCTTGGCGATCAGTGTGGGCACTATCCACGCCACCTTGCATGAAAGCGGTGCAGCGGTCTTATCCGTTGAAGAGGAATTGGTGGAAGCGGTATAAAATAGTGGCATATTACACGTAGACGAAACCTCCTGGCGGGAGATGAACACGCTGCTTTGGTTATGAGTGTTCTGCGGTCAAGGTGTGGTCGTTTACTGGATGCCGTGGTTCAGAATTACTGGTCAACGTATTAGGCAGCGCTTTTTAAGGCTGGCTGGTGAGTGACGGGGGAATAGGGAAAGGTTGGCAAACAGACGCTCTTGTTGCTGAACACTCTGATTAATGCGGTTTATGCCGCACGGGAAAGACCGCCAGACCAGGCACTACCCATTACCTATCAAGGCGTTTTGTCAAACTACCGGAGTGTCTGTGAAGCAATGAGTGCATCGGGGACGCATACCAAGGCACGCGCATTGGCCAGAGAAATGCTCAATGACTGGGAGGCCATTTTTCTGGTCTTGGTTCATCCGCATTTACCGCTGACCAACAACGAGGCTGAACAGGCTTTACGTCATTGGGTGATTTTAAGAAGTATTTGCCATGGCACACGAACCGAAGACGGCACGAGAATTTTGGCGATTCTGATTAGCGTTATTGAAACCTGCAGGGTTCGCCAACAATCGCCTTGGATTTTATTTGGCGGCGGTAATTCGTCAAAGACGGGCGGGGTTTTCTGTGCCGGGGCTTCCTTTAGCTAAGGGGTCTGAATAATTACAAAAAGACGAAACCTATTTCCAGAAGAAAGGAATCCTTAGAAAAGATTTTAATGAGTTACGTCTTTGTGATGATGATCGTCCAGATTCTGAATTTCCTCTAGCGATGGATGAAGGGGCGTTTGACGAAGGATTTTCAAGATTGTTGTGTCTTGGCATGTTTTTTGACGGAGAACTTTCAATGATGCTTGGTCGTAGTGAAGAATTTTCAATGAATTTACGTCATGGCGATTTTGACACAAACATCTCAACAATACTTGGACGTGATGATGATTTTGATAGAGGATTTTCAGAAATGTATCGTCGCCGCGTGTTTGATAGTGTAAGTTCATGGCGAACGGTTAAGCATTGCCGCTTGTCCCGGCTTAAGTTGGTTGCCGTTAACGCCATCAAGAAAGATTTAGGTTTGAAATAAATGAGCATCAAAATGTTATGTTACCCCGCAATACTTGAAAAAGATCCTGAGACAGGAACTATTATGGTTTCCATCCCTGATATATCCTTTGCTCATTCAGTCGGCGATGATGAAGCGGAAGCCTTGCTTAATGCGGAAGCCGCCTTGGTGACGGCCTTTGAAATATCCGAGGAAAAACGGGAAGCGATACCGATGCCGTCTGTCGCCGAACCAGGACAAGCGCTGGTCAGCCTGCAGGTGATAGTTGCAGGCAAAGTGGCGCTCTACAACGCCATGCTGTCCGAATCCAAACGCAAGACTGATATGGCGAGGATGCTGAATATTGCTCCAACACTGGTGGATTGGTTACTTCCATTCTGGCATAAAATCCGGATCGAGCAAATTGAAACGGCACTGGCAGTATTGGGAAAACGGCTGGTGGTGGGGGTAATGTAAGCGCGTGAGCCTCTTCACCCTTAGACAGAAGACCTTGCACTACTTTAATTCAAATGCATTACCTTTAGAAGTGGGCTTTCTCTCCTTGTATTTAACGCATTATGAACAATCAAACCGAAACCGTTATAAACTACCACCACCGCACCAAACACAACCTGCAACGCTATGCCAAAGGCCCCGAATCCATTGATTGGGACGATCAACCCGATCAATTCCGGCGTTTTTCCGGCTGCGATATTGTGACGCTTCCAAAGCCCGGCGCAGAACTTGAACCCTTGTTTGCCGACCTGGATAACCCGGAAATAATACCGGTAAAACCGTTAAATCTGGTTAATGCCGGTTTATTGCTGGAATTGGCCTTTGGTCTTTCGGCCTGGAAACAATACGGTCCAAGCCGGTGGGCATTACGCTGCAATCCTTCCAGCGGCAACTTGCATCCGACTGAAGCTTATCTGGTCAGTATCGGCATTGACCGCACTCGCTCCCGGCGGGTTAGCGGCATACACACTATCCCTGGCGATAACTTCATTAAATCGGGGGTTTACCACTATGTCAGTCACGACCATAGTCTTGAACAACGTTGTCAGTTTGCAGACAGCCCGCCTGATTCCGGCCTCCTCATCGGCTTATCTTCAGTCCATTGGCGGGAAGCCTGGAAGTACGGGGAAAGAGCTTACCGCTATTGCCAAGATGGGCATCCTTCATTTCTCGGTTAACACTTTTTGCAATTAAATATTCGATAAAGCAAGAAAAAGCCATACCTTTCCCTGTATAAATGAATCGGAAGAAGTTATAGTTCATTGTACACTTAAGGCTTTTGTACATGTCATTAGCAACCCCAGAAGATTTCCAGTTTTCACTTGAAGAGCAATTTGAAGGAAGGCTATTTACGCGGCGTACCGATCTTTCAAACGACATACGTTTGCTCATAGGCACTAACGCTCTTCATGCGATATTGAACCGGGCATGGGGAACAATCACCCATTTGGCTGATGAATACGGTGTTTCCAGAACTTTTATTTATTCGCTTGCAAATAGCATCAAGAAAATCGGGCAATTCCTTTTTAAGGAGGCTACGTTAACCACTCACGCATCATCATTACGAGAACACGCCATTCAGACGATGCTGTCGCTTCGACTGGAGGGTCGTAGCAGTATCGGCGCCATCTCAACCATGATGAATCGATTTGATTGTGACTTGTCCTCTACGGGTTCTATCAGTCAAACGCTCTCACAAATCGGCGGCTTGTTGCCAATGACAGTCTCTACAGAAACGAGCGTCATCCACTATCTTGTCTTTGCCAGTGATGAGATTTTTTCAAAATCCGCTCCGATACTGATTACCGTGGATCCGTGCAGTAGTGCTATTCTTCGAATGGAGCTGGCTGATAGCCGAAACGCTGACGATTGGAAAAATCATTTTGAGTGCCTCAGTAATAATGGAATAGAAGCTATTTATCTGGTTTCCGATGATGGTACCGGCATCCGCGCCGGCCATGCCAAGGTGATGAATGATAAATTGCGTCAATCGGATACTTATCATGGCATTGCCCATAATCTTGGAAGCTGGGTTGGTCGCCTTGAAACAGCCGCTTACGCAACGATTGAAAAGGAATATGAATGCGCAAGAAAACTGAAATCGGCAAAAAGTAAAGACGTGCAAGCGAAACGGCAAGCGGATTACACGCACGCCATCGATCTTGCTGAAAAAGCGATTACGCTGTACGATGATTTTAGCTATCTTTACCGCTGTGTTATCAGTGAACTCAACGTATTTGATAATGATGGTAATCTGAGAAGCCGACAACAAGCCGAAATAGGCGTCATTTGTGGACTTATGCTGATTGCGGATTTAAACCACACGCACATCACCAAGGCCGTGGACAAAGTGAGACGTGCCTTGCCAGATTTGTTCCATTATTTCGACATTGCCAAAAAGGTCGTTAACGAATGTAAAGCGTTAGGCATTGATGAGGAAAGTTTGAAAGCTTATTGTGTCGCATGGCAATGGGGAAAAGCAGCACGGAAAGCTAAAAAGAGTGGGCGGAAAAAGAGGGCGCAAGACCAAGAGCAATTCTGTCTGGACATTGCCGAGGGCTTACATCAGCAAGAGTCTGAGGACGAGGACGCGGCTATTCAGGAAGAGGTTTATTCCAGGCTGGATAAAATCGTTCAGAGTTCAGCTTTGGTAGAATGTATTAATTCAATTATCCGTCCTTATTTGAATACCAGCAAGAACCAGGTAAACCAAGCGTTTCTTAATCTAATTATGCATTATCACAACTATCGGCGTTATCGTGATGGCGTAAGAAAAAATAAAACGCCCATGGAGATTCTGACCGGAAAAGAGCAAACGAAAGATTGGATTGCCATCCTGTTTGAGATAATCAAAGAGAGAATGCCAGAACTGCTACTCGCTTCTTAAATTTAGGAAACGGTTAGCCATTCATCTATTTAAAGGCACACGCTTTTTTTAATGGCGACGGTAGGTAGCTTATTGTCAATTTTTTTGCATCAAAAAGTGTCAACTACTTTTGGTGTTCTATGAAGGATGCCCCTTTTTTAGTGGTTTTTTCTAGAAAAATGGACAGTATCAGTTCAACAATCATGAACATGCTAATCATGAGCGCTTTACTTTCGCAGGTGATTTTTCCTTCGGCACAGAGTTTTTCAAAATCCGTTTTCAACCGACTGACTTCCGTTCTAACCGAGGTTTTATCTAAGCTTGCCATTAAGATGACTATGAAATATCTGGAATATTCATATCATATCATTGCATTTTTCGACCTCCTGGAGGCGCCCTGAACAGGCGAAAATAGATTTTTTGACAGCCAGCAAGTAAGGGTGCGGTTTAGCGTCGGCAGTGTCATTACATGAGCTAAACGAAATGATTTTTCATCGACGTAAGAAAAAGATATTTTTCATGCAAAAAAGCTGTCAAGTTTTTTTTAATTTATTTTGGAGGAAGGAAGGGGAGTAAGTAGTTACAATCATCTTTACCAACACTTTAAATAGTTTGGAAGTTTGCGTAGATCTGATTGGGGTAGAAACCACTATCTGTTCAGGTGAATTGCAAGAATTAACAGCCACCACAATAGCTGCATATGCCCTCTGACTAATAGTAGGGCACGAAAATCTAATAAAGATAGCGATGATAAGAAGACCAGCCAAGAAAGATTGATTCTGGAGTTAGAAGGCTTAAAGCCAATTATCAATGAAGCCGGTACCAGGCCTTGGGAAAAACTCGAATATAACCTGAATTTACTGGAACTGAATGAGGTTCTGGAACGGAAAAAACAGCATTCAGATTTTGGTTGTCAGAATAGGTAGTTGTAGACATTGCTGTAGCGCGAAGTTAATAAATAATGAAATGCAGCATAATATTTACAGTGTCTACCGAACTTAATAATTTTTTTAAAATGGAAGTACTGGTAACTCTCAAACATCTCAAGGTTGCCGACCGCCCCGGCGATGTTGAAAAATGCTTGAGAAAAAACGGAGTACGCTTCTTGCATCGTCTGGATGTCATTTTTACCAACTTCGACGCACTGAGAATGCCGCCATAGGTTTAGCCGATGGCAAAATACCAGCGACAACTTAAGTGAATTTAATATTTTATGAACAAACAAGACACCGTCAAGCACCTGCGCAAACTGGCCACTGACATAAGTGATCCCATTATAGAAATGGAATATTAAGACGGCGACTGCTTTGCTGAGCTTATACAATACGGTGCTGAATTAGTTGGTACAGATCTAATCTCCGATGAATAGGTGGATGTTATTGTGAGTGATTTATGCCGGAATGCCAACGGCTATTAAAAAAAGCTGCATTAATTAATTGGAGAAAAAGTCACGATCAAACGTAAAATTTAGCGAGAGATTAAAGTTTATGGGGTATCCAGATAAATGCGGCGATGCTGCTATACATGGATGGCTAAAATTACATAGCAGGCTGCCCAGACTGCACACGGACAAGGAATAAGCAGAATTCCTCGGCTGTTTTCCTGACACCGCTCCCCGTATCGATTATCTGGACTGGCTGGGCTGAACTGCATGTATCGGGTATTCCCTAAAGTTTTTATCCTGTCTTTTCGTGGCGCTAAGTAGGTGATCAAAAGTCTTTTAACAAAATCCAAGGCAGTCAGCTATTTACCCAGCTTACTTTAAGCATTTTGTTATGTTAAAAACCTATTGAACGATTACTTATGAATTATTGGCGCGCTAATTTGAGAATGCTTGATTTAATTGATTTTGAATAACTGGTAAATATCAAGATTAGTCTTAAAATACAATATCTTAAATAAAATGAAAACAATCGATGCATTATTTTCCCAATACGGAAAAAGTTTGTTGAACTGCAAATTATTGCCCCGGAATACTTGGGCATAACAGAACCCAAAACTCTAAGCAAAATGGCGCACCGCAACGAACTTGGAGGTATCAAAGCCTTTAAATTACGCGATAGCAGCAAAGCGCCCTGGCTTGTTGACATTGAACAACTGGCAGCTGTACTGAATGAAAGATCGCGTACTTAAATTGTTAGTCCGCAAAATAGTCCGCATAGATAGCTATAAAACTATTTATTTATAATGTTTCCGTCCAGTCCAGCATTGGGGCGATGCAAAACCTGTGCG
>CAWBLO010000004.1:0-29925 GCA_963789475.1 uncultured Gammaproteobacteria bacterium
ATGAAAGTGTTCAGCCGGACATTGATCCTGTCTTAAACTGATAATCGGCCAATCAGCGGCTCTGGCGAATGCAGTCAATTTTTCATCGGGGTCAACTGCAACAGGATTATCCACCAATTTAAGCAATGGCAAATCATTATGAGAATCGCTATAAAACCAACTGTCCTGCATGGTTTCGGTTGAGCCTTTTAACCACGCTTCCAATAACTTTACTTTACCTTCTTGAAAGCAAGGGATGCCGATAAAGCTACCGGTATATCGACCTGCTACAAATTCAGGCGTGGTTGCCAGTAAATTTTCGATGCCATACAGTTTAACTATTGGCTCGGTAACAAAGCGGTTGGTTGCGGTAATGACCAGTAAAGTATCTCCCCGGTCTTTGTGCTTGGCTATGAGCTGTTGTGCGGGTTTTAACAAAATCGGCGTAATGACGTCTTGAACAAATTGCGCCCGCCATTGATAAAGTTGTTCAGGGTCGTTAACGGCTAAGGGTTGCAAGGAAAATCTTAGAAACTGGACAATATCCAGTGTACCTTGTTTGTAATCATCATAGAACTTGGCGTTGGCGTTTTCATAGTAATCTTTATCAACAATACCTTGATCGACAAGAAATTGTCCCCATAAGTAATCGCTGTCATCGGCTATGAGGGTATTATCTAAATCAAAAATCGCTAAACTCACGTTAATCCTGTCTTAAGTAATTAAAAGGGTTATGCACTCTGGTAACTAGAGTTTTTTTATGGAACAATGGAGGTATTATAAACAACCCGGCCTACTCTTGTAATTTTTCCAGTTAACAAGATTAAGATATAGGGCGGATAAAAGACACAGGTTTTAACATGATAGACTCTAAAGGATACCGGCCCAATGTCGGGATCATCCTTTGCAATGACGAGGGTCGCGTGTTTTGGGCAAAACGGATGGGCGTGAACGCATGGCAGTTCCCGCAAGGCGGAATAAATGACGACGAAGACCCTGAAACAGCGATGTATCGAGAATTGTGGGAAGAAACAGGGCTGCAACAGCAGCATGTGCAGATACTTGGGCGTACTCGCTATTGGTTAAGGTACCAGTTGCCGGAACGTTATATTCGCAAGAACTCCATGCCTTTATGTATAGGGCAAAAGCAAATCTGGTATATGTTGCGGTTGATAACACAGGATTCAACTGTTCGTTTTGACCATTGCGCGAAACCGGAATTTGATAGCTGGCGTTGGGTTGATTTTTGGGAGCCGCTTAATGATGTTGTGTATTTCAAGCGTAAGGTTTATCAAAAAGCAATGAATGAGTTAGGCGCTATTCTGACTATTGATTCCGTGCCTGTGAATGCGACAGGTTATTTGGCCAAAGATAATAGAAATTACCAGGTGAAAGGTTCGAGATAAAAAGCCTCTCGCCTGGATTTTGTTACGCAGCCAGTCTGTTGAGCGGTTTAGTAGTGGGGATGGGTTGTCTAAATATCTCTAGCCAGTTTTTCAGCATAACCCGTGTAATTACGCGGCGTTAATTTCAGCAAGGCCGCTTTGGCTTCAGCCGGAATTTCCAGTTTTTCAATAAACGCCTGCATTTGTTCAGGTGTAATACGCTGGCCTCGGGTGAGTTCTTTCAGTTTCTCGTAAGGTTTTTCAATACCATAACGACGCATGACGGTTTGTATGGGCTCTGCCAGCACTTCCCAGTTAGCATTAAGATCGGCTTCAATAGCGTCGACATTGATCTGTAATTTGGAAATGCCTTTTAAACTGGCTTGTATGGCGATGCTGGTGTGAGCGATACCGACGCCAATATTTCTCAGTACCGTGGAATCGGTTAAATCACGTTGCCAGCGTGACACGGGTAAGTTTTTCCGCCAAAAAGGCAAACAAGGCATTAGCTATCCCTAAATTACCTTCTGAATTTTCAAAATCAATCGGGTTGACCTTGTGTGGCATGGTGGATGAGCCGATTTCTCCTGCAATCGTTTTTTGTTTGAAATACCCTAAGGAAATGTAACCCCAGATGTCCCGGTCAAAATCCAGCAAAATGGTATTAAAACGTGAAAGGGCGTGGAAAAATTCGGCAATATAATCGTGCGGTTCAATTTGGATGGTGTAAGGATTCCATTGCAGCCCTAAGGATTCGACAAAGTTTTGGGCAAATTCAGCCCAATCGACATCAGGGAAAGCGACACAATGCGCATTATAGTTGCCCACTGCGCCGTTTATTTTGCCTAATAATGCGACAGCTTGCAGTTGTTCTTTTTGGCGCAGCATACGCGCAGCGACATTGGCAAATTCCTTGCCCACTGTAGTTGGGGTAGCTGATTGGCCGTGGGTACGCGACAACATGGGCTGGCCGGCGGTTTCTACAGCCAGTTTTTTGAGAGCGTTTATGCAGTCGCTGATTTGCGTCACGATAATTTCACGGCCTTCCTTCAGCATTATGGCGTAAGACAGATTATTGATGTCTTCGGAAGTACAGGCAAAATGAATAAATTCACTGACGTTTTCCAGTTCAGCACAACCGGCAATTTTTTCTTTAAGCAAGTATTCAACCGCTTTAACATCGTGGTTGGTGGTTTTTTCTATGTCTTTGACGCGCTGTGCGTCTGCTTCTGAAAAATCACTGACGATGCGGTTTAACAGCTGTGTTGCAGAATCACTGAAGGGACTGACTTCAGCAATCAGCGGATGGTTAGCTAAAGCTTGCAGCCAGCGCACTTCAACAAGCACGCGAAAACGAATCAGGCCGTATTCACTGAACACGGGGCGTAGTTCTTCCACTTTGTCGGCATAGCGGCCGTCGATGGGGGAAATAGCGGTTAGGGCAAAGTTAGTCATAGTCTTGTCAGGTAATTAAAGTTATCCATGGGTTGTTGAGTTCTGATGGGCGTGCCGCTTATCTCATTTCGTTAGTATTCTTTGTGCCCAAAATTCGTGGCTGACTGGGTTGGAATACCCCAAATCAGCTCATGCAAAAAATAGTGCTTTCACCTGAATTATACCAGTTTACTTTTTAAGATACCTGCTGCCATGATAATAGGTGTTCTATTTCCTCTCATCGTAGCCTTTACCTTCAAGGGTGAAGGAGCTTTCACCTTGTGCAGATCACTATGCCAGATGAGGCGGGAAAATATTGGGTAAAACACTATCGGTTCAGAAACAGCAGCAGTTGAAATGAACCGGTAGAAATGGTTTATTTCAACCGTTATTATTTATCCCCTTTAATACAAATCAACTTTTTTTGCCAATAGGCTTGATTTTGTTCATATTATTTAATGGTACGGCTTTGGCATGGAAATGGCTATAATAGTTTGTAAGTTCTTTTTAAGAACTATCCTTATTTCATTATTGATCATTTTTGATGAATTAATGGAGAAAATTAAATTAAATTTATAGGAAGGCCATTATTATGATATTAGAAATTATTCTTACAGGTGCTTTTGGAGTAGCGGTTGCTTACGCTTATGTGTTTATCAAAAATATAACATCTCATGAGTAGGTAGTTAAAAACCCACCAATCCCCCCTATCAAATTTTCATACACTTTGCATTCGTTTCCATGTTCCAGCGCGTGGGATGGGTAGAGTCGATAGCCGAAACGCATTATAGTTAGTCATCGATGCGGTGGGTTTTGCTATCGCGCTATCCATTCTACGAGCTGCCCAGTCCCATTTTAAAAAAACACTTACGGCGGCATAAAAGGCAATGCAGGAGCATAAACCGGTAGACTCCGGTAAAATAGTTCTTTTGATTCCGCCTGAGTTCTTTTGATATGAATAACGATTTATTTCTCTACGATACCGAACGTTTGAAGACGATTGCCTCGGACGACACGGTGAAACAAGGCTTGGCTTATTTTTCCGAGAACCGGGTGTTTGCATTGGATGTGCAGGACAATGTAGTAACCGCTCAAGTAGAGGATGCTGACGTTAATGAACCCTATTGGGTGGAATTGACTCAGGCTGAAGGGCATGATTTGGTTGTTAGTTGCGATTGCCCTGAGAAGGGCGGTGTCTGTAAACATGCCATTGCCGCTTTATATAGCTATGCGGAACAATTTGGCTATGATGACGACAAGATTTTAGGCAGTGCTGTCGATGAGGCTATTTTAGAGCGGGTAAAAAAGGGCAGAAATGAAGTCAGTGTTAAATTAATCAGCGGTAATTTAGGTTTTGGCATCTGGCAGGCCACTTCCATTATTTCGGCTACGCACAGAAAAAAATCTTATCAGGTGCAGATTCGCTCGCTGGATCAACGGATGAACTATTGCACCTGCCCGGATCTGGCCACTAATCGATTGGGTACCTGTAAACATATTGAAGCGGTTTTGCATAACGCCAAGAACAAACCGGATTATAAACAACTGAAAGAGGCGGGCTGTCCGGTTTCATTTGCTTATCTGGCTTGGGAGTCAGCAACTCGCCCGGTTATTCGCTTACATAAAACCACGCAGGTTGATGCTGATTTAGCATCCCTGTTATCTGAATTCTTTAGTGAGGACGGCGTATTTAGTGGTCGTCTACCCGAAGATTTTTTTCGCTTTTCCGAGCAGGTTTTGGGGCGCGAAGATTTTTTCGTGGGCGATGATGCGGTGCAATATGCGCATCAATGCGCCGAAGATGCGGCGCAAGCCGTGCGCTCCCGGCAGATTACCCAGGAAATTATGCGCGCCAATGGCGTTTTGCCTGGGATTAAAGCGCGCTTGTTCCCTTATCAAACCGAAGGTGTGGCGTTTCTGGCCTCACGCGGACGCGCATTATTAGCCGATGATATGGGCTTGGGTAAGACCTTGCAGGCGATTTGCGCCGCGTCCTGGTTGGTTGATAATGCCGGAATCAAGAAAGTTCTGGTGGTCTGTCCGGCCTCGTTAAAACACCAATGGGCGAGAGAAGTTGAAAAATTCACGTCGCATCCGGTGCAAATTATTCAGGGCGTGGCTGAAAACCGGTTTGTACAATACCGGGCAGATGCACTGTTTTTTATCGTCAATTATGAATTGACAGTACGTGATCTTAGCGTTATCAGCGAAACGCTAAAACCTGATCTGGTGATTCTGGATGAAGCGCAACGTATCAAGAATTGGCGCACTAAAATTGCCTCGACGATTAAATTAATCCCCTCACGTTATATGTTTGTGTTAAGCGGTACGCCGCTGGAAAATCGTCTTGAGGATTTATACAGCCTGCTGCAAGTGGTTGATGCGCGGGTGCTGGGGCCGCTTTGGCGATGTCTGCTGGAATTTCATGTGACCGATGAACGCGGTAAAGTCATTGGTTATCGTAATCTGTCGGAATTAAGGCGGCGTATAGCGTCGGTGATGTTAAGGCGCAATCGCAGTCTGGTCAGTGATCAGTTGCCGGACAGAACGGAAGTGCGGCTGGATATTCCTCTGGATAACAAACAAAGGGAATTGCATGACTCGGCGATGTCTGCGGCAGGGCAACTGGCACAAATCGCCAAGCGCAGACCCTTAACGCCTGGCGAGCAGAATCGTCTGATGTCGGCATTGCAACAGGCGCGTATGGCTTGTGATGCAGCGGGTCTGGTAGACAAAGAAACCCAAGGATCACCCAAGCTGGATGAATTATCCCGTTTGCTGGAAGAATTGTGCCTGCAAAGTAATCGAAAAGCCGTGATTTTTTCCCAATGGGCGTTAATGACGGAGATGGTGGAATCGTTAGTCAGGGCTATGGGTTTGGGTTGTGTGCGTTTGCATGGCGGCATTCCCAGTCATAAACGTGGCGAACTGATGGACAAATTTCAGCATGACGATGCGGTACAGCTATTTATTTCCACCGATGCCGGCGGCGTTGGTTTAAATTTGCAGTCGGCAACTGTATTGATAAACCTGGATATGCCCTGGAATCCAGCTGTGCTGGATCAGCGTATCGCACGCATACACCGCTTAGGTCAAAAACAGAATGTACAGATTTTTCTGTTGCTGGCCGAAGACTCGTATGAACAGCAGGTCGCCAAGCTGGTGAAAGGCAAGCGGGATTTGTTTGATAATGTGATCAGTCCTGAAGCTTCGGAAGATGTGGTCGGCGTATCCAAAAAAATGCTGCAAACTTTGATTGATAATTTGGCCGGCGTTGAGCCGGTTACGGTTGAAGATAAAGCGCCATCCGAATCTGTTGAAGCGCCTGTGCAGGAAGGCCCTGAATTAACACAGGCGCAAACACAAGCCGTTAAAAAACCGGGAGCTGTCGAAACCGAAGATGATGGACAGATTCGACAACTGATAGAAAAAATCCAGACGACATTCAACACCCGAATTGTGCGTATTTTGGGTTCCGGGGGCGGTCTGCTGGTGGTCGTTAATCAACAAGACGATGCCGATGAGGAGTCTGCACAATACCTGTCCGAGCCGGACGTCCCTGTTGTTGTCATTGATTCCCGAACGCTGTCCGGATTACAGCGATTAGGCGCGGCCTCACCTGTTGCTGAATCGCGTTTGTTGTTTGAGCCCGAAGTTCAAAGTCGGAAAACAATAAATCCTCTGCTTAAATCAGCCGAGGCAAAATTGCGCTCAGCGGAAATTTTATTGGAGCAGCAATCAACAGCCGGAGTAATGGATTTGCTGGCATCCTCCATGTTAGCCATGGCTGCCGCTATTGCCGGGCTTACTCAAGTACCATCAGCAGATACAGCGGCAATATGGTTATACAGCGAAGTCTTGCCGCAACAGCTGTTAACCCAGGAACAGGTGTCGGCGATTGTGCGAGCCTTATCGTTAAGCCAGAATCAGGCGGTGCCGGTTAACCTGATTGAGCAATCTCTGGCTGATGCCCGGTTGTTGGGTTCAATCGCTGGTGGTTTGTAGAACGTAATGGTTTTGTAGGGTGGGCAAACAGCTTTATCGTTTGCCCACCCTTTGCCGATAAAAACGGTGGGCAGAAAAGCGTTGCCCCACCCTACACACTTTCTACAGAATGGGATATTGAATCCCCCTTTCGATTGAACCGAATCATGCTATTAAATCCGGCACGATTAACGAATAGAAAATCGAGTGGCGAGTGCCCGCAATTAAACCTGTCCCTTATAAAGTAATAATGATCTTCACCTTTTGATAAGAGAAGTTCACCTTCTCGTATAAGTTAATCCTTAACTACTTCAGGCGTTATTTCTCCTGAAGCTATACCGGAAAAAATTAATCAAATGAGGATTGGCATCACATAAAATTGCACGCTGAGGCGCAACATTAAAAGCTACCGCACCTGTACCCATAAAGGGTTCAATCCACGCGCCGGTGAAATCGCCAGGAACAATACTTTTAATCCAGGGAAAGAGTTTGGTTTTTATACCTTGCGACTTGATCGGAGGCACACCGGTTTTTTACTATCATTCTTCACCATTCTTTTTATTACTACGATTCATCTGCAACAGCTAGCCCCCTAAAGTCGATGAATATATATTTTTGACGGAAATATTAAATGCCCTTGTTATACAATTTTAGGTTGCATTGTATGGCCCAAGAAAACGCTCCCCGTTGAAATGAATAAGATGCGATGGTGCATCCGCGACCCATACTTCTGTTTCCCAAGCGATTTCGCCCAAATACCGGCCCATCATGGAGCGGTTTTGAAACGCGGTCACATAAACCAGTCCGGCAGTTGATCCTGCGAACAATTTAGCCAGCTCGGCGTGTCGCTTGCCATCGACAGGACCATGACTGGTAACAGACTCTATGAGTAGCAGCCAGTTTTTCTCAACAAAGTGGAGTACCACATCAGGCATCTTGCCGTGTGAATCCACATCGACACCCAGTTTGGATAACAAGACGGCATCAAAGTAACCCCACTTGTCGCCAGTGTCGCCTGCATAGACCAGTTCGCTACCGGGCGCAAAGCGCGTGCCAAATTCTTCCACAATGGCACGAATCAACTCGCTGTGCTCGCCAGGACTGAGTGTGATTTTCTTGCCCGGTGTTATTTGCAGAGGGATACGATTTTGCTCACGATCCATTGCATACTTTGCCGCTAACGTCTGATTCAGAGATAAATAAGTAATGAGGTTGTCATGCCATTCCGGGGCACCGAAACTACATAAAAGGGGCAGTACAGCCGGAGTAATCTGGTAAACAGCCCTTGGGCTATTTACCGGGCGGTCTGGCTTGTCAGGGTTATAAAGGGCAATTCCAGCATCAACGAACTGGTGCATTGTCTGACGCCGGAATGTCTCTCGTGAGTTTGGCGCGTATTCTTTGTTGTAGTGCTTCCTCGACCAGTCCATAATCGGTGTGATGCCAATAAGTGGATTTTCAGCCTGTGCCCATTTCATTTTTGGAGTGAGGTTCAACAGCGGCAAAAGGCATAGAGCGGATCTTTCATTGTGCTGAGCACGCGGCAGACCTAGAGAAATTAGGATCTGAAGCGCCTCGTCGATATGCTTGTTTTTGTTCCTCGTCATGTAATCAACTTATCCATTTGTTCATCAATCATGTCCTGCGTTGGCTCGCCGTAGCGCTTTGCCCATTCCCCAAGCCCTATCAACGCCTTCCGGCTTGGGTATTTCATTATCTTAAGGTCGGTTGCATTGACTTGGGTGTGGCCACTCGAACGGCGGAAGTTTTCATCCACGGCCATCGTGTTGAGGTATATAGCCAAGCCACGTGCCAGCGCTTCTGGCAAACCGTGCTTGTTCTCGTGATATACATTCAGGTGATTCTCCAGGCCCAACATTTCAGCATTGCCAAAGGTATCTGGCTCCACAACGCTGGCAACAATTCGCCGTTTTTCTTCCTTCGATGAAAAACGGCGAACCACACAATAGAAACCAAGGGGATAAAGCCACTTTTCCGTCTCAACGTTACGCCGAATAGCATTTGGTTTTTTGATACCGGGTTTTGGCCATTCGATGTTTTGTCCGGCAAAGTGGGCGGGATACAGGAGGGGAACGGCACCCGGTTCGGGCATTTCACAGAGATGTTCTTTCAGTCGAAAATCAACAACCGGACCAGTCGATACCTTGACACCAACATCCTCCAATGAACAGCTAATTGCGGTTGAAAGTTCAATTGCGTTATGCTCTGGTGAAGTTGGCACATGAATGAATCGCTCGGAATCGTCGGGGAACACGATCCGGTTGAATGGATGCGTATGTGTTACGAGGTCAGCAAAACTATCATCGGTCGATGTTGTTACTGTCACGTCACCTTGCTGACCACTTCGCTCAAGCATCAGGATAATGTTCTCCTGCAGCACATCATCATCCTTGAATGCCTTGTTGCGTGAGTCGAACAAGTGCATGTGTCGAATTGCAGCCCGCTCAAGGACAAAGTCTCGGAAAGGCCGGTAATAAGGCCCATTGCAGAAGCTACGTGGAATGATTGCCACGATTTGCCCACCTGGCTCCATCATCGCCAGAGCCAGGGCAACAAAAGCGGAATAGAGATTGACGGTTTCAATGCCTGCCTGTCGAAGCAATAAGCGATAGTGGGAGTTGCTGCCAATTTTTTTATACGGGGGATTCAGGATTGCATGAGTGAAGCCATAGCCAAAATCAAATTGAATTCTATTGATTGCCTGTTCAATAAAGTCGTCACCCAGTATTTCATAAACCATTGGCAGTCTGTTCTTGTAACTGGAAAGCGAGTCATTTAATTCTTTGTGGATAAGGTTATCCAACTCGAAGGCTGTGACTTCAATAGTCTTGGATTTCAACTCGCCATCAATACACCGCTCAAGAAAAGCGCTTGAAAGTGAGCCAATACCTGCGCCGGCGTCAAGCAAACGACACTCAATGCTGCTTTTCGATGTAAACAAGCCGGCCATGAACTGGGCTGTTCTTGCAGGCGTAAGAAATTGACCGAGTTGCGACTTTCGTTTAGCTTCGGTGTTTTTCGATACTCTCAATCTTGTTTGTTCAACTGCTGCTAACAATGATGCGTCTCCTTTTTACGGCCTTACAAGTTACTATTCTGTTCTGGGTAACTTTCACTCTACATTAATCAAGTTTAACAAAAATCCGTTTCAAGACGGGTTTTTCTTACCCCATAAGATGTTTGACGGTTGTGTTTGCTGATGCTTATTGCCCGCTTTTCCAAATAGAAAGCAGTAACCAGATGCCGCCTATCGTGGCAAACATATATCCCAGAAACCCGAATGCCGGTAAGCCGAGTAATTCCGGCCCGCCGGTTACCGTCATGATGATGGAAGAACCAATAATGAGCGCGGCTGTCACTATACCCATGGTTAACCGGCTAATGGCTTTATCAATATTATTGACATAATGATCGAGACGCTTGACGGTAATATCAACCTGAATGGCGCCTTTTCTGGAGGCGCGCAACAGTTTACGCAGGTCTTTGGGGAAACTTGATAAAAGATCGGTGACGCTGATCAGGTTGCGCCATCCCCGTTTGGCGATAGCCTCCGGTTTATAGCGCTCCAACATGATTTTCTGGATATAGGGAGCGGCAAAAACCAGCGTATTAAAGTCCGGATTAAGATGCCTGCCCAGGCCATCCAGGGTAATATAAGCTTTAATTAACAAGGCGAGATCGGCAGGTAACATTAGATTGTGATCTCTTAATAATGCCATCAGATCACTCATCATGGCGGTAAGACTTAAATCCTTTAGCGCCAGCGAGCTGTATTGATCAACAAAGGCTTCTATTTCAATGGTAAGTACCTGTTCATCGGTATAAATATTGTCTGACCAGTCTTCAAGTATCTCGGCTACCTTGGTTGGGAGGTGATTGATCATGCCATACAACAAGCTGACAACCTGTTCCCTGCGCTCCTCGGTTAAACGGCCAACCATACCAAAATCGATAAATGCCAGTTTATTATCCGGCAGATAAAACACATTTCCAGGATGCGGGTCGGCATGAAAAAAGCCGTCTTCCATAATCATCTGAATGACAGCCCGGGTGCCGCGATCAGCCAGTAGTTTTCTATCGAGCCCGGCTTGATCCACAGCCTCAAGATCCCTGCCCTGGATACCTTCGATATACTCCTGCACATTGAGCCTTTCACCGGTCCATTGCCAATAGACTTTTGGAATCTTGATATTGGGATCTTCGGCCAGATTGGCCGCTACCCGTTCTGCATTTCTACACTCACCGGCAAGATCAAGTTCCCTGCGTAATGATTGGTTAAACTGACGGAGAATTTCTTTTGGATGAAACCGGCGAATATCAGGTGATTCAGACTCGGCAATATCAGCAATACGTTGTAATAGACGTAAATCGGCTTCAATGATTTTGCGCAGGCCGGGTCTGCGAATTTTAAGAATAACCGGCGTTCCGTCCTTGAGTACGGCTTTATGAACCTGGGCAATTGAAGCGGCTGCAAGGGGTTGTCTTTCGACTTCCGAGAAAAATTCATCAATACTGCCGCCAAGATCATCTTCAAGCTGAGGCAGCAACTCTTCAAAGGATATGGGAGGGGCCTGATCCTGGAGTCTCTCAAATTCGGCAATATAGGGGGGCGGGAATAAATCGACACGTGTCGCAAGGATTTGTCCTAATTTAATGAATGTAGGTCCCAAGTCCTCTAGCGCTCGACGTATGCGTTGCGGGGTATCGAGTTTGATATATTCTTCCGTTTGCTGCCAATGCAGCGCTCTGCCCGCGTGTTCCAAGGCCTTGCCCATTCCCAGGCCACGAACAAAGCTGCCAAAACCATAGCGGATTAAAACGGATGCAATATCATGAACCCTGCCCAGATCCCGTGCCGCGTTTAACATTTCCCACAACATAGTGTGTTGCCGGCCTTTATTTTTTGGAACGGGATGATTGCAGGCTTTCAGCGATGCCCAGTAAAATGCCACTGCCTATCTGCGCTAAATTGGAAGCTGTGGCAACCGTACTGGATACAATTATGTTTTTACTTATTTGCGGCAAGTCTTTCAGCGCATTCAGCGCAATTAAAGTTTGTTTACCAACCGCCGTTCCGCTTTGCCCGGTATGGGCAATAAAGTCACTCACAATGTCGGCAACAACCTGGTTACTGCCTTTGGCTATTTTCTCCAGAGTACCAAGAAACGACCCTTCCATACCCTGTAAATCCTTGATTGCATCATTAAAATCATGTTGAGAATAATCAGCAACTCTGGAAGCTGCTTCTTCAATAGCCAATTTTGATGCTTCTGCCGCCATCGCCAGAGCATCATCCAATGCCGTGGCTGCCTGCATAAAGACCTCTTTGCCACGCTCGCCATGAGTATCCATGCCCTCATTAATACCATTACCGACGGCTTCAGTAACACTTTTGATATTTTCCATATCCAGCTGCCGTTTCGTCAGCGCTTTCAGGGTAATATCCTTGATTTGTTGATGCACATCGGTTCCCGATTTAACCGCTGCCCGGACTGCATCTTTAACATCGTGTTGTTGGTCTTTTTCAGTCATAGTCGTTCTCCAAATTAATAAAAAAAGGCGGATTCAAGCCCGTAGGAAGATGTATGAAATAAATTTAATTTAGTATCTTACTCCCTCTCCCTCAGCTTACAAGTGCAGGTTTTTTCACTATCGTGTTGTAAAAAACTTTTGGTCTATTTCTGTGTCACTTTATTGGAATAGGCAAAAACTGCGACCATTTGACCTCGCCGCCGACTTCATCCTGGCTGGGCAATGATGATGTGTTCCAGCCGCCACCGAGGGCTTTGACGAGGAGAACAGCGGCGTTCAAGCGTTGTCCTTGAAGATCAATAGCCGTTTTCTCATTGTTGAGTGCGGCTGCCTGATCAATCATTACATTAAGGTAACTGACAGTTCCCGCTTTGTATTGGTTGGTCGTTAACAGAACGGCCTTATGTGCCGATTCCACAGCTTTGTACTGAACTTGTATTCCCTGTTCCAGGATTTTTAGTGCGGCCAGATTATCTTCCACCTCCTGAAAACTGACCAGAACAACCTGACGATAGGCTGCTACGCTCGCATCGTAAGTATCGATGGATTGTTGCATTTGTGCGCCGCGTGCTCCGCCATCAAACAGGGGAATAGCAACCGCCGCGGGTCCCAGCGCCCAATAACGCGCACCTGCAGACAGCAAATCTGAAAGGGTATTGGATTGTTGACCATTGTTAGCCGCAAGACTCAGGCTGGGAAAATAGGCGGCTTTGGCTACGCCTATTTGTGCATTGGCGGCGGCAGCCTGGCGCTCTGCGGCTGCAATGTCCGGTCTGCGCTCTAATAGTTGTGACGGAATACTGACCGGAATCGGTGGTACCAATGAATTTAACGGAGCAACCGGAATGCTAAGTCCGGACGGGGTCTTGCCCATCAATAGGGCTATGGCGTGCTCAAGTTGTGCTCGCTGCACGCCAAGATTGATAGCTTGTGCCCGTGTTGATTCGAGCTGGGTTTCGGCTTGTACGATTTCCGATTTGGCGGCTATACCTGCTGCATAACGGTTTTGGGTGATCTTAAGGGTTTTTTCATTAGTTTCAACAGTGTCGTTCAAGACTTTTATCTGCGCGTCAAGCGTCCGCAGTTGAAAGTAATCTTGGGCCAGTGTGGCCTGAGTTGACAAACGCAAGGCCTGTAAAGTGGCGGCGCTGGCTTGGGCGCTGGTTTCGCTGGATTCCACCTGTCTGCGCACACTGCCCCATAAATCCGGCTCCCACGCGGCGCTTAACGCTGCTGCGAACAGGTTCTTGACGCCGCGAACTGCAACGTTTTGACCACTTGCGGCGCGGAAGCGATTGACGCTTGCCGTACCCGTAGAGGTGGGGAAGTAGGCTGCACTTGCACTCTGTACGAGGGCTTGGGATTGTCGATATTGAGCTTCAGCCTGGGCGATTGACTGATTGGCGATTTCGACCTGCTCTTCCAACCTATTCAAGTATTGATCCTTGAAGATCTTCCACCATTTGCCGGGTAGCTCGTGATCACGCGGCTGCGCCTGCTTCCAGCCTTTAAGCTCTTTGAAACTTGTGGAAGTTGCACTGGATGGACGCCGGTAATCCGGTCCTACCGTACAGGCGATGAGCATTATGGGACAGAGAACGGTCAACAACCGTAATGGGCAGGTAATGTAGGGCGTGCTGTGCGCGCCTGCCTGAACTCTCAAGGCGCGCGCAGCACGCCCTACAACGGATGTCATTAGGTACGGAAACAGCAGCGATAGAAAAAGTTTTTTTGGACAACTATATAAGTGTGTGCTCATAGCGTATCTATCCGGTTTGATAGTGGCTTTGAACCTCTGCGGCGCAAGGTTCGACGACACCACGACTCAAAGCGGTCCATGTAAAGATAAATGACAGGTGTTGTGTAAAGTGTGAGTATTTGGCTTAGCAACAACCCACCGACGATCGCTATGCCTAAAGGACGGCGCAATTCTGACCCGTAACCGGTTCCGAGTGCAAGAGGTAAAGCCGCCAGCAAAGCCGCGAAAGTCGTCATCATAATCGGCCTGAAACGCATCATACACGCTTTGAAAATAGCCTCATCCGGGCCTATGCCAAGGGTGCGTTCAGCATTTAAGGCAAAATCTATCATCATGATGGCATTCTTTTTTACAATACCGATCAGCAAAATCACGCCGATCATGGCGATGATACTGAATTCAGTTTCAAAAGCGAGCAATGCCAGGAGGGCTCCAACACCTGCGGAGGGCAAGGTGGAAAGAATGGTCAGCGGATGTACATAACTCTCGTATAAAACCCCCAGGACGATATAAATCGACACTAAAGCTGCCAGAATCAGCCAAGGTTGATTGCTTAAGGATTCTTTAAAGGCTTTGGCCGTACCCTGAAAGCTGCCGTGTATCGAAGCAGGCACACCCAGGTCGTTCATGGTTTCGGCTATCACACGGGTTGCCGTTGATAGTGAGGTGCCGGGATTTAGATTGAATGAAATGGTTCCGGCAGGAAACTGGCTTTGATGATTGACGGACAACGGTGTGTTAGTCACGCCGTAGCTCGCAAAAGCTGATAGCGGTACTTGTCCGCCGGCTATAGACTGTGGGCCGGATGGAACGTTGATGTAGATAGCCTTCAAGGCTTCCGGGCTTTGCGAATAACCGGGCGCCACTTCCATGATCACATGATATTGATTAAGCGGGTTGTAGATCACGGAAACCTGTCTTTGTCCGAAGGCATTGTTCAGCGTGGCATCGATAAGCGCCTGACTGACGCCCAGTCTGGCAGCCAGGTCGCGATCCACCTGGAGAGTGATTTGTTGCCCTTTATCTTGCTGGTTGGTATTCACATCCACCAGTTCGGGGCGTTGGGACAAGGCTTTGACGATCCGGGGTATCCAGGTTCGAAGTTCAGGGAGGTTATCCGCTTGCAGGGAATATTCAAACAAGGCTGAGGAGCCGCGCGCGCCAATACGCAGATCCTGGGGCGGCTGCAATATCAATCGGGCTCCCGGTTCATTCTCCAGCTTATCGCGCAGACGCTCCATGAGCTGATTGACTGACAGTTTGCGTTCTTCCAGTGGCTTGAGGGTCGCGAACATGATCCCGCTGTTCATGCCTCTTTGTCCGCCAGTGAAGCCGATTACGGTCTTAATCTCCGAATCCTGGCGCATGATATTGACAAAGTCAGCCAGTTTCTGCTGCATAGCCAGTGATGAAATACTCTGATCCGCTTGAAGTGTTCCCGACAGTCTGCCGGTATCCTGTACCGGGAAGAAGCCTTTGGGTACGATTGAATAGAGATAGAAATTTAAGCCTATCGTACACAACAGTAGCAACATTACCAGCGGTCCTTGGCGTAACGTCCAGTGCAGGGAGCGTTCGTAGCCGGCGATCCAGCGCTGGTTAAACCGGTCAGTCAAATTATAAATCCGGCCGCGTGGCCGTGTTTCTCCCGGCTTTAGCCATAGGGCACAAAGCATGGGTGTGGTGGTGAGCGAAATAAGCAGTGAAACCAGCACGGCCGCTGAAAGAGTGACCGCAAACTCCTGGAAAAGACGCCCAACGATACCCCCCATCAATAAAATGGGAATGAACACTGCAATAAGTGAGAGGCTCATGGTTAACACCGTAAAGCCAACCTCACCGGCGCCTTTTAAAGCCGCCGCCCGAGGCGGAATACCTTGTTCTATATAGCGTGACGTATTTTCCAGAACGACAATTGCATCATCCACGACAAAGCCGGTGGCGATGGTGAGCGCCATCAATGAAAGGTTATTGAGACTGTAGTGGCATAAATACATGATGCCGAAAGTACCGATGAGGGACACCGGTACGGTGACGATAGGAATCATTGCGGAACGCAGATTGCGCAGGAACAGAAAGACTACCAGAATCACCAATGCAACAGCGATCAAAAGGCTGAGTTCAACCTCATGAAGAGAGGCGCGGATAGTTATGGATCGATCCAGAACCACCGAAAGATTAATTGCGCCCGGGATGGATGCCTTGAGTTGCGGTAACAGCGATTTTATTTTATCGACTGTTTCGATGATGTTGGCGCCGGATTGTTTGTTCAGTATCAATAATACCGCCGGTTTGCCGTCTTTAAGTCCTGAAGATTTTAAGTCTTCCACAGAATCGACAGCCTGGCCGAGATCGGACAGGCGCACGGCGGCACCGTTACGATAGCTAATGATGAGCGGCAGATAATCGCTCGCTGTTTTGGCTTGATCATTGGCATAGATCAGCCAGTGTCGCTTGTTGTCTTCCAGGGCGCCCTTGGGTCGATTGGCATTGGTCGCTGCGATTGCAGTGCGTACTTCTTCGAAACCGATTCCGTATTTGGCCAGGGCGACAGGATTGAGTTCAATCCTTACCGCCGGTAGAGAACTGCCGCCGACAGTCACTTGACCTATGCCTTGAATTTGCGATATTTTTTGCGCAAGAATCGTCGAAGCTGCATCGTAAAGCTGACCCCGTGTCATGGTTTCGGAGGTTAGCGCCAGAATCATAATTGGCGAGTCGGCGGGATTGACCTTGCGATAGCTGGGACGGCTGGGCATATTGCCGGGAAGAAGGTTGTTTGCGGCGTTGATTGCCGCCTGGACATCCCGTGCGGCGCCATCGATGTCGCGATTAAGATCAAACTGCAAGATGATGCTGGTGGTGCCGATAGAACTTGCAGAAGTCATTTCTGTGATGCCTGCAATATGTCCAAGTGCGCGCTCAAGTGGGGTAGCCACCGAAGTGCTCATGGTTTCGGGACTGGCTCCCGGCAGCGAAGCTTGCACAGAAATGGTCGGAAAATCGACTTGGGGCAGTGGCGCTACCGGCAGCTGGAAAAAAGCGATCAGGCCGGAAAGCGTGATCGCCAGCGTGAGCAGCGTGGTTGCGACCGGACGGTAGATGAAATAGGCCGATAGGGTCACAGCAAGTCCTTGCCGGGATCAAAACGGGTTTGCATGGTATCGTTTGTACCCGGCATTCGCTTGCTTAGTCTGTCGAAAGCCAGATAAATCACCGGCGTTGTGAACAATGTGAGTAACTGGCTCAGGATCAAGCCGCCGACCATCGTGATACCCAGAGGGTGACGCAATTCCGATCCCACTCCGGTACCCAGCATAAGGGGCAGGGCACTTAACAGAGCAGCCATGGTCGTCATCATGATCGGACGAAAACGCAGAAGACAGGCCTGGTGGATGGCATCCCGAGCCGATTTGCCTTGTTTGCGTTCCGCATCAAGGGCGAAATCAATCATCATGATGGCGTTTTTCTTGACGATACCGATGAGCAGAATAATACCGATGATGGCGATAATCCCCAAATCGTTACCCGATAGCATGAGCGCAAGCAGCGCGCCAACACCGGCTGAAGGCAGCGTAGAAAGAATCGTGACCGGGTGTATATAGCTCTCATAGAGCACACCCAGCACGATATACACGGTTACGATGGCCGCGAGAATCAGCCACACCGTGTTCGAGAGTGACGTGCTAAAAGCCAGCGTGGCGCCTTGATAATCGGCCTGAACACTGGGGGGCAGGCCAATTTGTTGTTTAACCAGGGCGATAGTGTCGATCGCTTCATCGAGAAAAGTGCCGGGGGCCAGGTTAAAGGAAATGGTTGCGGCAGGGAACTGTCCCAAATGATGGGTAACGAGAGGGGCTAATCGTTCGGAAACACTGGCAATCGTCGATAATGGCACCTGTATTCCATTCGAGGAAGCAACTCTTATATTCTTCAGGTCATCCAGGCCTTGCCGGTATTCGGGCTTTACTTCAAGCACGACACGGTACTGGTTAGACTGGGTGAAAATAGTGGAAACCAGGCGCTGCCCGAAGGCATTGTAAAGTGCATTATCAATGGCGGCAATACTGATGCCCATGCGGCTCGCAGTGCTGCGATCTATAGTTACGAAGGCTTGTAGCCCCTGATCCTGAAGGTCACTGGATACCTTGGCGAACTGCGGTTGCCTGGAAAGTTGTTCTACGAGAAGCGCTGTCCATCGGCTCAACTCCTCACGATCAGCTGATTCCAATGTAAATTGGTACTGACTGCGGCTGACACGATTTTCAATGGTGAGGTCTTGAACCGGCTGGAGATATAAAGTGATACCTTGCACCTGGTCAAGCCGGGGTTGCAGTCTATGAATAACATCCGTGACCTTGATGCCGCGTGCGGCCAGTGGTTTCAAAGTGATCATCAATCGCCCGGTATTAAGGGTCGGGTTGACGCCGTCTACGCCAATAAAGGAAGAGATACTCTCGACTGCCGGATCTTCAAGAATCACTTTGCCCAAGGCTTGCTGCCGATCGGACATGGCCGCAAAGGAAATGGTTTGCGGAGCTTCGGAGATTCCCTGGATAACGCCGGTATCCTGGATCGGGAAGAAACCTTTGGGTATGACGACGTACAGCAACACAGTGAGCGCCAAGGTGATCATCGCCACCAGCACCGTTGCTCCCTGATGTTCCAGAACCCAGTCAAGCCTGGTGGCATAGCCTCTGGTAACCTTATCGAAAAATCGTCCGCTGGCGAGATAAAACCGGCCTTTTCGCTCTTCGGAGAGCGGGCGTAGCATTTTCGCGCACATCATGGGGGTAAGAGTCAAAGAAATGAAGCCGGAGATGAGAATTGCCACTGCCAGGGTAATGGCGAATTCGCGAAATAATCGCCCGACCACATCGCCCATGAACAATAAAGGGATCAGGACGGCAATCAGTGAAAAAGTCAGCGAGATGATGGTGAAAGCAATTTGCCCGGAACCCTTGAGCGCCGCATTCAAAGGTGATTCCCCCTGTTCGATATAGCGGCTTATGTTTTCGATAACGACGATGGCATCGTCCACCACGAAACCGGCGGCAATAGTCAGCGCCATCAGGGTCAGGTTATTGATGCTGAAACCGGCCAGATACATCACTGCAAAGGTGCCAATCAAAGACAGCGGAACCACAATGCCCGGAATAGCGGTCGCAAAAACATTGCGCAGAAACAGGAAAATGACCAGCACTACGAGAGCCAGTGCGGTCAGGAGCTCGATTTGCACGTCTCGCACCGAGGCACGAATTGTGGTTGTGCGGTCAGTCAACAGCACAACGTCAAGGTCGTTTGGCAGCGTCTCTTGCAATTGCGGCAGGAGTTGCTTGATACGGTCGGCAACCTCGATAACGTTGGTGCCTGGCTGGCGCTGAATGTTGACAATAACGGCCGCTGTTCCGTTCGCCCAGGCGGCCAGTCTCACGTTTTCTGCATCGTCCCTGGCATCGGCGACATCCGCCAAGCGCACCGGCCTGCCATTACGGTAAGCGACGATGAGTGCTTCATATTCTGCGGCTGAGCGGAGCTGATCATTGGCATCGATAATAGCCGCACGGGCCAGTCCATCGAACATGCCTTTGGGCTGATTGACGTTGGCGGCGGCAATCGCCGTGCGCAAGTCTTCCAGACTTAAGCCGTAGGCCGCCAGTGCCGCAGGATTGGCCTGGATGCGAACAGCCGGCCGTTGTCCGCCGCTGATGGTGACAAGACCCACTCCGGACAATTGCGAAAGTTTTTGCGCCAGACGGGTATCCACCAGATCTTCGACTTTGGTTAAAGCGAGTGTTTTCGAACTGACGGCGAGCGTCAGGATCGGCGCATCGGCGGGGTTTATTTTGCTGTAGATCGGCGGCATCGGCAGATCGTCAGGCAGGTAATTGTTGGCAGCGTTGATGGCCGCCTGCACTTCCTGTTCGGCAATATCGAGACTCAAGCTCAGGTTGAACTGAAGCGTGATCACCGATGCGCCACCCGAACTGGAAGAAGACATCTGGTTTAAGCCGGGCAACTGGCCGAGTTGGCGCTCCAGTGGCGCGGTAATCAAGGAAGTCATGACTTCCTGGCTCGCGCCGGGATAGAGTGTAGCCACCTGAATTGTCGGATAGTCGACTTGGGGCAGGGCTGAAATCGGCAGCTGTCGATAGGCCACTATCCCGACCAGCAACAACGCCAGCATTAACAGTGAGGTGGCGACAGGGCGCAAAATGAAAATGCGTGAAGGATTCATGGCTGATGGATTTTGATCCTGACAAAGCAAAATGGCTTCACTAGAAGCATAGGTAACTTTAAGCGGGCGATTTTCGTTATTTCGGCTAGGGACGAATAGCGTCACCTTTATAAATTATCAAGAACTCTAAAAGGTACGTACAGCTTGTATCCTGGATAAATTGTCAATTACCGACTTGATCGTTCGGAGGAGGAGATATATCGTCAGAAGAAGGCGCAGGTTCGCGAGTGATAAGTTTAACCTTCAACCCTTCACGCAGCTTGTCGGCACCATCCACCACAACCCGTTCATCAGGCTCAAGACCTTCCAGCACCGCAACCTTTTCATCCTCGGCCGGGCCTAATGTCAACGGCCGCACACTCACTGTCTGATCCTTGTTGACAACATAAACGAAGGTGCCCATGGTGCCCCTTTGAATGGCCGCAGTAGGTATGATCGTCACCGAGCGCAGGGTATCCATAAGCATCTTGATATTAACAAACTGGTTTGAAAACAAAGCACCGTCTTCATTAGCAAACTGACCTTTGAGCTTAACGGTTCCGGTGCTGGTGTCAATTTGATTGTCCACCGCCAATAGTTGTCCCTGGGCAAGTTTGATCTTGCCTCTGCGGTCATAAGCTTCAATTGTCAGACTTTCACCTGAACGCTTTTGTTTCATCACGGCCTGTAAATCATCCTCCGGTAAGGTAAACACCACGGCGATGGGCTGAATTTGCGTGATGACAACGAGTCCGTTGGCATCGGAAGCTTTTACCATATTGCCCTGGTCGACCAGGCGCAAGCCCAGGCGCCCTGTGATTGGTGCAGTGATTCGTGCATAACTGAGTTGGAGTTTGGCATCTGCAACCAGTCCACGATCTATGGCTACGGTTCCCTTGTATTGTTTTACCAGGGATTCCTGGGTAACGGTCTCTTGTGCCGCTATGGAATCCTGCTCCAACAAGGTTTTGTAGCGAACCAGATCAGTCTGGGCATTCTTCAACAGCGCTTCATCCCGGAGTAACTGGCCTTCGGCCTGCATCAATTGTACCTGAAAGGCACGCGGGTCGATTTCAGCCAGGAGATCACCTTCCTGTACCATTTGACCTTCCTTGAAAGCGACACGGATAAGTTCCCCGTCAACGCGTGATCTCACCGTGACCGTGCGCAGTGCCGTGACCGTTCCCAAACCGCTCAGGTAAACAGGAAAATCTCCTTGCGTCGCAGCAACAGCTGCAACAGCGATAACAGGATCGGTGAATTTTTCCGATTTTTTATAATCTTCTTCAGGTTGAGGGCTGATAAGTTTGATAAGATAGGCTGCCGCTGCAAGCAACAGGATTATTGTTATCCCTGTTTTCCAGCGGAATTTTCCTTTAATTTCTTCTTTGTTTTCTCCCGGGTTCATCAGTAGTCCAGTTCCATGCTTAATATTATATAGTTTAGGGTTAAGTTATCATAGAAAGAGCCATTCATCACAAAGCCTGTCACTTCGGCTCCGCGCGCTGGACAGGCTTTGTTGTGAACTGAGGTTATCGGTCTCGAAATCACTTACCCTCGGATGTATGTTTGTTCATTTTTGGAAATCACCTAAAGATCACTGATTTTATCAGGGTAGACTTGAACAAAAAGGGTTCGCGGTCCGTTCATTTTTTTGACCACGATATAAAATTGATTGAATTCAATTTTCTGACCTTCTACGGGAATGTCCTGGAGCTTCGACATGATGAGGCCGCCGATTGATACTTCATCTTCCAATTCGAGTTCTTCGTTTTCAATATCGATTCCCAGTATCCGTTCCAGTGAGAATATCGGCAGGCTGCCCTTGACTATCAGCGTGCCGTCATCGAGACGGGTCCAGTCATTATTGTTTTGACGGAACTCGTCGCGTATCTCACCGACCATTGCGCTTAACAAATTATCAAGGGTAATGAAGCCTTGCGGTTTTTGCCCTTTTTGTCCGATGACAGCAAAATGTGCGGCACCCATGCGGAAGTAACGAAATAAGTCCAGTGCGGGTGTGTCCGGGGAGATGTATTGGATGGGCCGCAGGTATTTATGCAAATCCTCTTGCGTCTTGCCTTCCTGCTGGGCAAAAAACAAATCTTTCAAGTGAATCACCCCCAGCACATCAATACCGTTGGTGTCGAAATAAGGATAACGGCTGAAGCGTTTGTCATAGACCGTTTTCAGGTTTTCCTGTAATGACTTGTTGCGGTGCAGTGCAGCAATTTCCTGGATCGGGCGCATCAGGTCGGATACTTCCAGTTCGCTGAAATCGAGTGTTTTTGCCAGAATATTCCATTCATCGCGGGTAAATCGATCGTCCGGGCCGTTGCCGCGCAAAATAAGTTTAAGTTCGTCGGCCGAATAATGCGCATCGTGACCATGGACATTACGAAGGCCAAATACCCGCAGAACCAAATTAGCGCTGGAGTTAAGGAACCAGATGACGGGATACATCAACCAATAAAATCCGTAAAGGGGCGCGGCACTCCATAAGCCGATCTGTTCAGGATTACGGAGTGCTATCGATTTTGGCGCAAGCTCGCCGATGACGATGTGCAGAAACGAGATGATGGTAAATGCGCAAGCGAATGAAATGCCATGTATCAATTCCGGCGATGTGACCCCGAGCCTGACGAATACAGGTTCCAGCAGGCCGGCAAATGCAGGTTCGCCGACCCAGCCCAAGCCCAGCGAAGCGAGCGTAATGCCTAGCTGGCAAGCTGATAAATAGGCATCGAGTTTTGAGTGTACTATCGCCAGAATGCGTCCACGCCAACCCCGTGTTTTGGCAATTTCGCGAATTCGCGTCTGTCGTAGTTTGACGAGACCAAACTCTGCCGCTACAAAAAAGCCATTGAGGGCAACCAGCAATATAGCGACAATGATCAGGAAAAGATTATTCATATTGGGTTCTTTATCAGTAAGTGACAGTGTAGCTAGTAACGCTCATTTTAAAGACAATACCCATCTTAGATTAGTAAAGATATGTCGGTGGAAGTAGCATCGTTCCAAATGACTGGACTTGTAACATCAGGTTATCCCCGGTGATTGCAAAGAATGGTCTGACCGGACAAGCGGCAGTATATAATGTTCTTGCTGTTTAGACATTGCTGGTTTTGAGCAAGAGGTACCTTTCTTGAGACCGATAAAACGGACTGACGTCATAGATGGCCGCATTTAAAGGTGCTATGTTGCTGACCGAACAGCTATTAGTAACAGATAGAAACGCCATTTATTACCACAACAAAAGGTTTCAAGATTAACAAAGAACATTTAAAAATCAAAGTTAAAGGTTTCGTTCAGGGGTTGGGGTTTCGTCCATTCATTGTTCGACTTGCAAGGCTTTACCAACAAAAAGGCTGGATTGCAAACACGACTGACGGCGTAACCATAGCGATTGAAGGCGCTCCCGAACAGCAGCAAAATTTTCTTTCAGACTTGAATAATCAACTGCCACCTTTTGCGGAAATAAAATCGCTGTCCATAACGCGCCAAGCTCCGGCTGATTTTCAGGACTTTCAGATTAAAGCCAGTATTGCTGACGGCAGACAATCGGTCTTTGTATTACCCGATATAGCAACCTGCCTGGATTGTATTCACGATGTTTTTGATCCTGCCAGCCGATTTTATAACTACCCGTTTACCAGTTGTTGCCATTGTGGCCCACGCTACAGCATTATGACCAGACAGCCTTATGATCGTAATCAAACCAGCATGGCTGAATTTAACATCTGTCATGAGTGCGAACAAGATTATCAATCCATAGATAACCGGCGTTTTCATGCCCAAACCATCGCCTGTACAAGCTGCGGCCCGCAGTTGTTTGTACTTGATGATTCAGGCTTGTTATTAGCCGAAAAACACAGAGCATTGATGATCGCAAGCCAGTATTTACAAGCCGGAAAAATCATTGCCATAAAAGGCATTGGCGGTTATCAATTACTGGTGGATGCAGGCAATCAGCAGGCCATTGAGTGCCTTAGACAACGCAAGCATCGCCCGCAAAAGCCCTTTGCGCTGATGGTTGCTGATTTAGCATCTGCCCAAAAACTTTGTGATATTAATATATTTGAACAAGCGGCGCTAACATCACCCGCCGCGCCGATTGTGTTATTAAAACGCCGCCATGCTGTCGATCTTGCCGCCGCTGTAGCGCCCGATACCAGCCTGCTCGGTATTATGCTGCCCTACTCGCCGTTACATCATCTTCTGCTGCGCGACTTTGGCGCTCCAGTAGTAGCAACCAGCGGCAACCGCCAAAACGAACCTATTTGTATTGATGAGCAACAAGCATTAACAAGGCTTGCCGGTATTGCCGATTATTTTCTGACCCATAACCGGCCTATTCTGCGTCCGCTGGATGATTCGATTGTTCGGCTCATCAACGGCAAAATCACGGTGTTGCGCCGGGCCCGAGGTTACACGCCGCTGCCGATCACGTTAAAGGCAGCCATGCCTGACATGCTAGCAGTGGGCGGTCAGTTAAAAAACACCATTGCCATCAACCATGAGCAGCATATTATTCTAAGCCAGCACTTGGGTGATCTAGATTCGGAAGCGTCACAACAGCAATTTCAGGCAACACTAACGGATTTACAGCAGTTTTATCAAATCACCCCAACACGCATCATGCACGACCTGCACAAAGGCTATGCCAGCAGCCAATTTGCAGATCATCTAGGCGGTGAGAAACACCCTGTACAGCATCATTATGCCCACACGCTATCGTGCATGGCCGAACACGGTCTTGAGCCACCGGTATTGGGCATTGCCTGGGATGGGTCGGGTTTAGGTACCGACAACACGGTGTGGGGAGGCGAATTTTTGCTGATTACCCAGCAAGGCTTTCAACGCTACGCCCATTTCCGCCCCTTTTTATTGCCCGGAGGTGTCAAAGCCATTCAGGAACCCAGACGCGCCGCATTAGGTCTACTCTACGAAATCTTTGCCGACCGTGTATTTGATCGCCAAAACCTCTCCTTCTCCTCGCAGGAACTACTGTTATTACAGTCGGCATTAACAAAACAACTCAACTGTCCGCGCACCACCAGTGTGGGACGTTTATTTGATGCGGTCGCCAGTCTCTTGGGACTATGCCAGATCAATCAATACGAGGGACAAGCGGCAATGGCTTTGGAAAACAGCGCTGCATCGACATCATCCGACCAGTATTATCAATTTCAGCTAAACCCTTGCTCGCCTATCGTTATTGACTGGCAAATCACTATAGAACAGCTATTAAATGACACCAAACACAGTACGGCCGAATTAATTGCCACTAAATTTCACAACACTTTGGCAGAAATAATGCTGGCTATTGCCGAGTTGTCCGAGCAAAAAACTATCGTCCTCAGCGGTGGCTGTTTTCAAAATGCCTTTTTGGTAGAAAAAGCTGTCAGAAAATTAAGTACAGCTGGTTTTAACGTATACTGTCATGAAAAAATACCCCCAAATGATGGCGGGCTGGCTCTCGGTCAGTTGTATGCCGCAAAATATATTGGATAACAACGATGTGCCTGGCTATTCCTGGACAAATTATCAGTCTGTCTGATGACAGCGATCCCTTGGCGCGTAAAGGCCGCGTCAACTTTTCCGGCATTAGCAAAGAAATCAGTCTGGCTTATGTGCCTGAGGCAAAAATCAACGATTATGTGATCGTTCATGCCGGATTTGCTCTATCCATTCTGGATGAGGCAGATGCCCTGGACAGCCTGCAAGCTTTTAACGATTTATCTGCGTTTGAAAATAAGCTATGACAAATTTGTCAGGAACAAATTTGCAGTACCCGAAGGGTGCGGGACAGGAGAGTCCTGCATGACAAATTTGTCAGGAACAAATTTGCAGTACCTGAAGGGTGCGGGACAGGAGAGTCCTGCATGAAATATCTGGATGAATATCGCGACCCCGAAACGGTTAAAAAACTCGTAATAGCGATAAAAGCTATCACTACTCAGACCGTGGAATATCATGGAAGTGTGTGGGGGTCAGACCCATAGCATTATTAAATACGGCATCGATCAGCTGCTGCCCGGTGAAATCAATCTGATTCACGGCCCCGGCTGTCCGGTTTGCGTAACGCCGTTGGCTTATATTGATAAAGCCCTGGCGATTGCCGTGCAACCTGAAGTGATTTTCTGCTCATTCGGCGACATGCTGCGTGTTCCAGGTTCTCACCATGATTTGCTGGGCCTTAAAGCGCAGGGTGCGGATATTCGTATCGTCTATTCACCGCTAGATGCTCTGAATCTCGCCCGGCAACACCCCGGCAAACATATTGTTTTTTTTGGTGTAGGCTTTGAAACCACCGCCCCGGCCACTGCTCTAGCCGCGTATCAGGCTAAACAACTGGGCTTGAACAACTTCTCGTTACTCATTTGCCACGTCCGCGTACCGCCGGTCATGCAAGCGCTGCTGAATTCACCCAATAATCAAGTAAATGGATTTCTTGGCGCGGGTCACGTCTGTTCAATTATGGGCACTCACGAATATTTGTCGCTTTGCGCACAGCATAAAATTCCTATCATCATCACCGGTTTTGAGCCCGTTGATATTCTGCACGGTCTTTATCTGTGCATCAAACAACTGGAAGAAAAACGCTATCAGGTTGAAAACGAATACAGCCGCGTGGTTAAGGAACAAGGCAATCAGCCAGCGCAACAACTGATGCAGCAAGTGTTTGATGTGGTTGATAGAAGTTGGCGCGGACTGGGTGAAATTGCTGCCAGCGGTCTGGCGTTAAATGCTGAATACGACGACTGGAATGCTGAACTGCATTTTGCCGTCACCGCCATTAACACTCGGGAACCTTCCGCCTGCCGCAGCGGCGAAGTGCTACAAGGCCTGATAAAACCGGCTCAATGTCCCGAGTTTGGCAAGCGCTGCACACCTGAACACCCGTTGGGCGCCACGATGGTTTCATCCGAAGGCGCCTGCGCCGCCTATTACCACTACCGTCGTTATCAACATGCTTGATCTGGAACTTAACTGTCCTTTTCCGCTGCAATACGAGCAAATAGTGATGGCGCACGGCGGTGGCGGCCGCTTGATGCAGCAACTGCTGGACAGCATCATCCACCCGGTATTCAGCAATCCTGTCCTGAACCAGAAACATGACAGCGCCGTGGTAAACATCAATGGTGCCAAGCTGGCCTTTACCACCGATTCCTATGTCGTGAAACCGCTGTTTTTTCCCGGCGGCGATATTGGCAAACTGGCGGTGTGCGGAACCATGAACGACCTGGCGATGAGCGGCGCCTTACCATTGTACATCAGCTGTTCGCTGATCATTGAAGAAGGTTTCGCGATTAAAGACCTGCAACGCATCGTGCTTTCCATGCAGCAAGCCGCGCAACAGGCGGGGGTGTTGATTGTGACCGGCGACACCAAAGTGGTCGATCACGGCAGTGGCGACGGGGTTTATATCAATACCGCCGGCATCGGCATTATTGGTGAAAACATCAACGTGTCTCCTTCCGGCATTCAAGCCGGCGACAGCATCATCATTAACAGCGACCTGGCACGGCACGGTATTGCCGTCATGCTTGAGCGCGAAGGATTAAACTTTGAAAGCACGATACAAAGCGATTGCGCAGACCTGTCCGGCCTGGTTCAGCTGTTAATTCAAGCCGGTATCGAAATCCACTGTATGCGCGACTTGACACGCGGCGGATTAGCCAGCTGCCTGATAGAACTGGCCACTGCATCACAGCATGCTATCGAAATCAACGAAACAGCGCTGCCAATACAGCAGGATGTCAACAGCGCCTGTGAAATTTTAGGCTTTGATCCGATTTACATTGCCAACGAAGGTTGTTTTGCGCTGTTTGTGCCTGAAGCGCAAACCGAACAGACCCTGGCCGTTTTACGTCAGCACCCGCTAGGTCAACAGGCTTGTTTGATCGGCAAGGTTAAAGCCGTTCACCCGAAAGGCTTGGTAACGCTACAAACGGCAATGGGCATCAGCCGGGTACTGGATTTATTGAGTGGCGAGCAATTGCCGAGGATATGCTGATCCTACACTTTATAGTTTGTAAAAACTTAGATTTGATGTGAATGCGTCAAATTAGTCTCCACTGAATCTGATATTGATTGACTGAATTCGACCCCTTGCAGACACTGACTCTAGATTTCTGAATGGCAGCATACCCACCTAAAGGGGACGTTCGATTCTAGCGAACTAACTGACACTTTGGGCCATGAGCAGTCGGTCGCGTTAACTATTTTTGTGTTTCATTGTTTCATAAATTAGGAGTTTAGATTCAAAATGTGAGAGACTGAAAACACCTTTCCGTTATGAATACGAAGGTTTAGTAAATGGTTAACAATGACATACAAGTTACAGAACGTGCAATACGCGCACACAATTTGTGTGTTCGAAAAGCCTATTTGTTGTTATTTTCTCCTGACTTAAGCTCACCAAATGCCTATGAAAATATGCAAGCTGCTTTAAGTAAATTTACCCGCCAAAATTATTTTCACTCAATTTCAAATCAATTAATAGTCCAACCATTTTCTCCTTTAACAATTTCGAAAGGGGTTGACATACTAACCGGCGTTAATTTGTCTGTCGATTTTTTGTCCATTAAAAACATTACTTTGATAAAGGCGCCGTATGTTTTGCACTTAGATGAACCTCACTATGAGCCTATTATTTTTTCTAGTACAAATAAAATTCAACCAGAGGATAAAATCGAACTAGCATTCATCGGATATGCACTTTCAAAGTTTCTGAATTACTCCCCAAAAAATGGACATGTCGTATTGGTCGATGGCAGAGTCATGACTGTTAAGATGCCTGAGGATATACATAAATACCTGCCCAGTATCAATTTACTTCAAGGATGGTTAACACAAGAAAGCGGTTTACCACTTGTTTTTTTAAATAAACATTGCCCTTATTGCGAATTTCAAAATAGTTGCAAAGAGGCCGCAATTCAAGAAGACAGTCTTTCTCTGCTTGGTGGAATGAATAAAAAACAAATCCTAAAGTTCGAAAAAAAAGGCATTTTCACAATCAAACAACTCTCCTATCTTTATCGCCCTCGCAAAAGGGGGCGACGTTCACGTCAGGAACGTGTTGCCCATAAATATGAGCTTCAAGCCCTCGCATTAAGAACCGGCAATATTTATATTCAGGATAAAACGACTGAAATTCCAAAACATGAAGTTGAAATATTTATCGATTTTGAATGCATTCCGGATGAAAGCTTTTTCTATTTATTTGGAGCAGTTGTTTATCAAGCAGACAAACAAGCTAATTTACAATTTTGGGCAGCTACAAAAAATGATGAAGAATTAGCATGGAAGGATTTCATTTCTGCTATTGAACAGCACGGTAACTGTCCATTGTTTCATTATGGCAGCTTTGAAAACAAAGCAATTTTAAAGCTTGGGGAAAGATACGGGACACCGACCAAAACAATTATTGAAAGGCTTTTAAACGTCAACACTTGCATTTATGGCAAAATATATTTTCCGGTCTATTCGAATGGTTTGAAGGATATTTGTAATTATTTGGGTTTATCCTGGAGCTCACCCAACGCAACAGGTTTGCAATCCATAGTTTGGCGACACGAATACGATCAAAGCAAAGATAATAGTTATCG
>CAWBLO010000005.1:0-73032 GCA_963789475.1 uncultured Gammaproteobacteria bacterium
CAATGTATTCGCCGAACAGACGGCGCTTGACCGGTATATTGCGAAACCGGACCCCAGTTATTCGTATTACTCTTACAGCATCGATCGAGATCTTCTCTACAACACATATTTTCTTTATAATGACGTCTCAGAGTTGGCGATCATGCGACGAGGTGGACTGTAATAATCTTAATCCCTGGACGAGTAATCTCTGGACGCATGTCATCGAGATTACTGTTCCCAAAATCCGCCATTCGAAGAGTCCGGGTACGGCCATCCTTTTGGTAAATGGGGGCTCGAACGGAAATTTTCCTACTAAGACCGATGATCAAGCGGCCATCATTGCTCAAGCATTGGGCTCCGTGGTCGTTAAGGTGAACCAAATTCCCAATCAGCCTTTGTATTTTACAGATGAGGACAATGTTGCCAGAAGTGGGGATGCAATCATCGCGTACAGTTTCGATAAATTTCTGAAAACCGGCGATGAAGAATGGCCTGCTCTCTTGCCCATGACCAAGTCAGTTGTCCGGGCCATGGATACTATTCAAACATTTCTCGCAGGAAAAATTACGATAAATGATTTCATTGTCGTGGGGGGATCGAAGCGGGGCTGGACGACATGGTTAACTGCGGCAGTCGACCCACGCATCAAAGCTATTGCCCCGGCATCTATTGATCTCCTCAACATGGGGGAGCAATTCCGCAGACACTTCGAGGCCTACGGTTTTTATGCTCCCGCTATAGCCGACTACGTTGCGTTTGACCTACCAAACCGCATCGCCACGCCAGAAGGACAAGAACTGCTTAGCATCGTCGACCCTTATGCATATCGAGAGCGATTTACGATGCCTAAAATTATTCTGAACTCGACTGGCGATCAGTTTTTTTTACCTGATTCATCACAATTCTATTTTAAGGAACTGCCGGAAACCAAGTGGCTGCGCTACTTGCCCAATTCCGACCACAAGCAAAGTATGGACGTAGCGGCGAGTCTAGCCTCCTGGGTTGACCAAATTAATGACGGGGAGACTCCTCCACGATATAACTGGACAATCGAACCCGATGGTGCTATCCGGGTTGTAGCTGTAGACCGTTTTCCAGACCGAGTACGCCTCTGGCAGGCGACAAATCCCAACGCGCGCGATTTTCGGTTGGAATCTATCGGTCCGGTCTGGACAGCCAGCGACCTGGCACCCATCGGACCGGGGATCTACCGAGGTTATGTTCCGCCGCCGCCACAAGGCTGGACGGCTTTTATGGTGGAGCTCACTTACAAGGAATCGGGTTTGTTGGAACCCAATCTAGTTTTTACAACGGACGTTGTGATCACACCCGATACGTTGCCTTTCGCGGATATCAATCCTCAATCCGCGCAAATTATCTCGGCTCTATATTCAGCCACATTCAATCGGGCCCCTGACAAGGCGGGGCTCTCATATTGGGTGGCTCAATTTGCTGCAAATTCAGCGAACGCAGTTCGACAATTGGCGGCGGGTTTTGCCAGCCATCCTGCTTTTACTGAACTCTATGGCTCATTAGATAATCTGGCATTTGTTAACGCCATCTATGTGAATGTGCTGGGCGCTCCGGGTGATGCTGGTGGCATCTCGTTCTGGAGTAATGCTCTTAATAAGGGTGTCAGCAGATCAGATTTTCTTGCTGCTTTTGTTAAGGCGCGCTTATGCCGATCTTAATGCGCACGTTGGCTGCCGGTCAATTGACCCAATCCGAGTATGCTGCTGCTGTTATACGCCAGGACTATTTAACTAATAAAGCCGATGTAGGCTTATATTTTGCTAATACCCTCGGCGCTGAGTCGAATCTTTCGCCTGGGACAGACACATCAACCATTGCCGGTCTGAACGCAGACCCTGCATACCAGGCATCTCAGGCAATTCTTTGCGGCGTAACAAATGACGATAATTCAGTGCTTACCGCAGATGCTCTTATTAACGCTTCTAACGTTACAGCTGATCCTATTGCTTACATTAATCAACATGCCCAGACTGGGTGTGTCGGGTATTAGGAGAAATGACCGGAGCGTTCGGCGATTAATACAAGATGGTTATTTTTGCCATCTTGAACTTTATCAATGATGAAAGCCGACACCGAAGGACACTGGTTCAACTCAATCTTGGATAAGGCAGGCATGCCCTTGCCCGCAGCATATTTCATGGTAAACGGGGCGAATTGTATCAACGTTACAGGGATGGCTAGGTGAGGCTGGTGGGGAATGTAGTCGTGTTGTAGACACAATTTATATGGGTGCAGTGTTGACGCGGCTCCGGAAAGAAGGATATCCCGTTCTTGATGAAGATGTTGCCAGGCTTTGACCGTTTGGTCACGAGCATATAAACATGCTGTGGCGCTACTCTCTTTTGCGGTTCATGATTCTGTCACTCGTGGCGAACTGCGTCCGCTTCGAGGCACTCCCGAGAATCCTTAAGTTGGTTCACTGGTCCATTGCTCCCCAGCCCACTTAAATTAGGTTTGGATAACATACAATATTTCAATCTTAGTAGGTAAAAACACTTTTAACGATAGTTTATCTAAAATGGATAACCTGCCAATGAGTGTTAAAAAAACAGTTTCCAGATAACATCAGTTCATAGTTAATCATAATTTTCAATGGCGGGTTTTGGCCGTGAGCCGCCCGTCATCACAGTATCACGATGAGCGTCGCTTCCTTGCCAGCGTGCTGACAACAGGATAAATAATCTCTTTGTATTCTTCTTGAGATACTTTTTACTGAAAGAATCGGCGAGAGCTGTAATCGTGGCAATTTTTTCTACCATGGATTTCGGAAGTAGACATGATTGCTCACATTCATTTAATTAGAATCTTTATGATTAGGCCAAGTGTAAACCAATTGGGTTTTCTAAGAATATCGGTAATAATAAAGCAATAATTTTCCTTTTCTGACACAAAGAACGGCAAGCTATGACGCACATTAAGGTTTCAAGTATCGGCAAGCTGGTTTTGATTGCTTTTGCCATTGGGGTTGTAGGCTCGGTAGCTGCAGAAAAACCGTCTTCGGCTGGTGGCGACAAATACGAAAAATACTCGAAGGGCGAAAATAAGCAGCAAAAACACTCCAAGTCTGGAGACAAGCACAAAAAACATTCGAAGAAAGAGCAGTATAACGATCATGATGACAGGAAAGGTTATTACGACAATAGGGATTATGATGGCAGAGATAGATCCTATTACAGCGGGGGCAAGTTTTTCAGTGACCGCCATCGTACGGCTCTTCGTGGCTACTATGACAATTACACTCGAAGTGGACGTTGCCCTCCGGGCCTAGCCAAGAAAAACAACGGATGCATACCGCCGGGGCAAGCCAAAAAATGGGCTATTGGTCAGCCTTTGCCAGGGGATATGGCTTATTCAGATTTATCTGCGGATTTGGCAAGGATCTTGGGATTACCGCCCCAAGGTTACCGGTATGTGCAGTCGGGATCCGATATCTTGATGATCAACGGTGCGAGAATTGTGATGGATGCGATCAATAATTGGGGCAGGTAACTGCGAGCGATAAGTTGTTGCAACCACAGCCGACAAGAATACCTTTAAAAATCATTTTTCTAAACTGGATAACGCCCAAAATTTGTACGTTACCCTCAAATTGAATAGCATTCAGAAACAATCATCACCGTCCGCAATGTCACACAAATCAATCGCTCAAGGACATACGCCGACTGGCAGAAATTGGCCGATAGCGCCCGTTCGTTCGCTGGAATCGAATGTCCGCTTGCCGTAAAAGAAATCTGGTTGAGTGACTCCTCGATGTCGATTATGAGGCAATCACCCACCCAACACAATTCAATAAAGCTTTTTCGAAAATGTTTAGCCGATGCTATTTTGGATCGGCTGATGCACAACGCCCACCGGATGAATTTACAAGGAGAAAATATGCGAAAAAAAATGAATTCCTTGACCCAAGTTGAACACTTAGAGTAAAAATTCATTTCCACCGATGCGTTAGGTTTTAGGTGTTCAAGTTCGACCAGAATCACTGTTCAAATTAATCAGAATACGCACTCCCTCCGGCACGAACCGCCCCGGCGACCCCCTCAACGACCGCGCGACATTTTTCCCAACCGGGCGGAAAAAAGGCGAAAAAGGGGAAAGGCGGTGACCTGAGCGGGGAAAACACCACCTTACCACCTTTACCGGCTTTTTTGGGGCCGACCGGCAAAACTGTCGGTGAAGTGCCTGCCCCCACCAGCAGCGCGCCGCTTACCCTGAGCCCTGCATGGCCCCCTTGATGATCACCGAAGCACTGTTGGCTGCATCCTGCAAAGATTTGGTTGACAGGTGGGCATAGCTGTTGGGTCACCGAAGGATCAGAATGGCCCAGTATCTGCTGAACCTCATATAAAGTTCTGCCGCTGTTGACCAGGAAGGACGCATATTGATGGCGCAAATCATGAATCCTCAGATGGGTCAGTCCGGCTTTACGGCGCAATCGTCCCCAGACCTTGTGGATAGTCGTATAAGGCTCGCCGGTTTGCCTATTGATGAACAGATGCTCGAAGTTACCTTCCGTATCGAGTTGATTCAGAACATCGATGGCGCTGTCGTTCAACGGCACTGAGCGAATGCGTTTCGATTTCGAATTGCTCGCCGGAATACGCCACACGCGGCGTTCACGATCAATTTGCGACCATGTGGCTTGAAGGGCTTCATTGAGACGAGCCCCGGTGCTCAATAGATACATGATGATCATGCAAATCGTTCTATTTTCATCGTTGCGCATTACCGTCATTAACTGTTCAAGTTCAGTTTCACTCAGGTAATTCTCCTGCTTGTTGTCCTCATTGAATAAAGGCACCCGCACCGCCGGATTGGTGTCCAGCATACCCCAATCGATGGCGAGGTTGAGAGAGTGTTTCATCAACTTTACATAATGATTGCAGGTGGAAGCGGACAAACCCTCATTCTTCAGCGAGGTATGGAACATCTGAATCTGCTGACGCGTTATCTGGTTCAGGCGTTGACCGCCAAATTGGGCCTTCAATCTCAGCCGGAACATTTCCTCATCTTTTTCCCAAGAACGCTTTCTGGGTTGCACATAAGGCAGGTAGTGTTCTCGTAAAGAACTCTGAGTACGTAAGAACCGCTTTCCGGGCTTTTTCCTCACCGCGAGGATCGGCACCCAACGCAATTTCAGCTTTCAGGATTTTGGCATCCTTGCGAGCATCGACCAACGATATTTCATTGCTGCGGCCAATTTTTTGGTGGCAGGTCTTGCCGGTGCTGTCTTTATAGCGCAGATAAAAGGTGCCTTGGCCGGGGCTGGTGGAACGGACTTCAATATACAAACCGGGCATATCTGCATCGCAGAACTCGATGCGGGTTTTACCGGCTGGGCATTGCAGGTCATGGGTTATGAATTGTTGAGTGAGTTTAATGATGGGCATTGAGGTCTCCAATTTTATAGTGAAAAAATCAATGGGAAAACGGCAACTAAAAACCGCTTAAGATTCATTAGTTGCCGATGCCTAATGAGTTTTATTTCAATCTGTATTTCTTAGGATATTCATGTGCATGCTTGGCCGAGATCAATGGCAGGCCATTTATGCTAACGAGATCGGCAATGTATCGGCCAGCCTGTTTCAACTCACGCTTCGGGTCATAACAGAGTTCCGGTATCACGCTGATATTTCGCCGCCATCCGCGCCGTTTTTTCCCTAAACCATTGCCGTAACGATTCCGGCTTCAAGACCTCAATCTGCTCCGCGAATCCCAACAGCCACCAGCGTAATTGACCGGTATCTCTGACTGTCGCTTTAAACAGGCTTTGGCCACTGTCCAGCAGTTTCAATTGTTGGTCCGCTGTCAGTTTTGACTCCCGCAAATGAATAGCGACTTCCTCATCAATCAGCAATTCCAGTTCGATGCTGCCGCCGATCAGAAAATCGATATGGCCTTCTTCAATGTAGGTGTCCAGATCAAAGTCAGGTGGCACCCAACGTACTTGATCAGTCAGTTCGGTCTCGACAAATCGATGCAGACTTAGAATGCGAGCTTCTGTGTAATCAAATAAGGTACAGATCAAATAAGTGACCGTGCCACGGAAGATCAATGCCAGCGGATTGACCAGAAAGTGTTTGTACTGATCATCGCGGCGACCGAAGTATTTACCCTCGAAACGGCGGTTCTCCAGCAAGGCGGTATAAACGGTGTTCAAGACCTCGACATCGACGTCCGGCGGGATCAACAGTTGGGTTTGTGGTAGCACCCGGACTTTCTCCCGCCAGCGGGCATAGGGTGTGTCGTGCTGGTCCAGAAGATTCTGCGGCAGTATTGAAATGCGCCTTTAGATGCTGCAAGGCACTGGGCGGTAGCTGACTCTGCAGGCGTTGTTTCGCCAGATAAAACGCCAGGGCCGTAGCGGATTCCATGCTCGGAATTTCCAGGACCGTTTTTTCTGCGTCCATGTACCAGTGATTGGCACCATCACGCTTTTCACTCTGCAACTGAGGGAACACACTGGCCAACACATCCAGATCGCGTTGTATGGTTCTGTAGGTGGGCAGCTCTATCTGCTCTCTTTCCAATTGCTCCATGATCTCAGGTATTTTGATGCTCCGTGGAGCGCGCGGGATGGTTTGCAGAATTTTCCACTGCCTGAAAATCGAATCGGCCATATGGGGTACCTTGTGTTTGTTTTGGATCGGTGCGGCATTGTAATGCAATCAGTAGACGTCTTCTGTCTACACTTGAAAACAAGGACAAAAAAATAATAATATTTCGACTAGACACATTATGTCTAGTCGATGATTTATTCTAAGCGCTCATTGAAAACAACTGAACGGGAGTTCAACAAAATGAGCCTTTTAGAATCAGCATTAAACTATGCCAAAAACGGCATTCCGGTGTTCCCTGTGCATGGCATCAACGACAAGGGTACCTGCACCTGCAAGAATCCCAATTGCGCACATCCGGGCAAGCATCCAATACTCACGGGAGGCTTTAAAACCGCTACCTTTGATCAGCAACAGATCACCACTTGGTGGCATCAACATCCGCAAGCCAATATAGGCGTCCCTACCGGCGAGGCTTCAGGATGGTATGTGGTCGACGTCGATCAGAAAAACCAGGGTATCGAAAACTACCGCCGATTTGTCGAACAACACAAAAGCGAGGTACCGGAAGCGACCTTAAAAGCGCACACCGGTGGCGGCGGCTTTCATTTGATCTACGCACAACCCGCCAACGGTCAAGTCGTGGGGTCGGGCACCAACATTGGCAGACTGGAGGGGGTCGATTTTCGCGGTGATGGTGGCTACATCGTAGTGCCGCCAAGTCTCCACTTCAACCAGAGATACTACGAGTGGAACAAGGATTTTTCATTTGACGATCATCCCGACCTAACTGGATTGCAGAAACTTCCCCCTATTATTGCTGATTTAGTCAAAACAACGGCCAAAGCTCTGACTGATCAAGACAGTGTCATTGAAGGGGGACGGAACGATTATCTTTTCAAACAGGCCTGCCAGTTCCGAAGGGAGGGCGTTGCCGACGAGCAGCTATTCGACCAGGTCTGGGCTAAAAATCAATCGTCTATGTAAGCCGCCCCTTGACCAGGCCGAAGTGCAACAAATTGTGGGCAGCGCTTTAAATAGGGAGGTTAGTGAGACTCAATACTTGGCCAAAGGCAAAGAGGAAGATAGCTGCGTTCAACAAAACTAATGGCCCTCACTGTCGACCATGAATTTTGGTTGGATGAAGCCAAAAAAGCGTATGTGACCTTTTCGGTACCTCACAAACCGACAAATGACACCTTGAACCCGGATGCTCTGCAAGCCTCTGGATCGCACTACGAGAACTGGCCGGTTTCCTCACTGAATACAGACAGCTTCTTGAGTTATCAATACCGTCAGCGTTATAAAAAAGCACCTCCGTCAAGCGCCTTGAAGCAGGTCGTGGAGTGCTTGGCGGGTGACACGCTGTTTAGTGAAAACAGCTATGAAACCCATGTTCGCACAGCTCGCCACCAAGATCGCATCTTTATTGATTTAACGGACGAAGAGCTGGAATCTGATTGAAATTACGGCCTCAGGCTGGCATTTTTTTCAGGGCAAGCCGCCGGTGAAGTTTCTGCGCTCGAACAGCGTAAAGCCGATGCCCATCCCCGATCCTTCCGGCAGTTTTGATTGTCTCCCCCAGGTGTTCCGTCTGAAGAACCAGGATGACTACATTTTGCTGGCGGGCTGGTTGATGTTTGCCTTGGTGGAAGGCGGCCCTTACCCGATACTGACTTTGGAGGGGGTGGCGGGATCTTCAAAAAGCACACTGACCAAACAAATTCGGCAGTTGATCGACCCCAGGAAATCAGGACTTCAAGGTCTGCCTCGTGGGGTTGATGATCTGTATATACAAGCCTCAAACGGGCATTTGATCGCCATCGACAACCTATCTGAAATCAAGCAAAGTCTGTCCGATGTTCTGTGCGGCATTGCCACCGGCACCGGCACCAGCAAGCGAGAGCTATATACCGACGCTGGAGAAGTCTATTTCGAGGTCTGCAACCCCATCATTCTCAATAGCATCAATCCGGTCGTCGCATCGTCCGATTTGGCGGACAGATGTATTCGCTTATCGTTACCGCCGATTAGCTCGAACAATGGTTCGGCGAGCATTCCCAATAAGGAATCGTCCCCGATTATTGCTCAGGGCCGTCTTACTGCCAAGGAGGTTGAAGATCGCTTTCAACTACTGGCACCTAAAATCCTGGGCGCTATCTTCACTGCCATCAAGACAGCTCTCCCCCTCTATGAACAAGTTAAAGACTTGCCTGCTGAAATACGCATGGCAGACTTTGCCTGCTGGGGCATTGCGGCAGGCGAGGCGCTGGCAACCGGGGATCGGGACTTCAAGAGCGCGCTCATCGCCAACCTTCGCCACAACGCCATGCCTTTCATGGAGGAGAACGTGTTGAATTCAGCTCTCTTGCAGTTTGTGCAGACCAATAAACAGTGGTCAGGCACGGCGACGCAGCTTTTCAATGAGCTGCGCAAGATCATTACCCACGAAGAAGCCATGGATAAATCCTTTCCCAAGAAGCCCAATTTTCTGACCAGGGAGCTGAACAAATCGATCACCACGCTGAAACAATTCGGCATCCACTACAGCGCTTCGGACGGCATTAACCATAAGAACCGAACCATCACGCTCAGCTACACGCCAGATAGTTTTGACGCTGTGGATATTGTACAGAGTACAACGCAATATTACACTATCGAAGAGCCCCCTGCTTACGAACAAGACGACATACCCGGCTGGATGGATGGATGGACAACTGGAATCATTCTAACTTGAGTGAAATATTCAACGAGTCTGAGCAAAAATTCGGGGATTGAAAGCATGAGGAGGCGCACATCGGCTACGGATGGAGTGACATATAGCAGAGAGCTAGCCATCCCCACTACGATTTTTGCTGAGGTGGCGATGGTGGCAGTGGGTGGCGATGAGTAAAAATTCATCGCCACCTCGACATGCCAGATTTCGACATATTTATCATTGAACTTACTGAGTATTTGTGGCGATGGGGCGATGGGGGCGATGATTTTTTCTTTTTAGGGGAAAAAATGAAAAAATGCAGCCTTCAGCCCCCCTTTTTTTTCACCGACAATTAAAAACCGCCATTTTCATCGCCCCCATCGCCCCATCGCCCCAATTTTAGTAAGACCATGAAACATATGCCAAAAACTGGCATCTTGAGGTGGCGGTGAAAAAGCGGAGTATCGCCACCGCCACCGCCACCCGAAAAATAAAAGAGCGATGCTACCCATGGGAGCTGAAGACGGGGTTAGCAGGTGATGCGGTGAAAATCTGAAAAGCTGAGAGTCTTATATGCCCCAGAATTTCAGTCAAAACAGCCACACATAATTAACTTGCACAGCCAAGTAAAATTAATCCGAAAGCAGCCAACAGCAATTACTAAGGGTGTCAGATCGTTGACGGTCAAAACCATGCCATTCAAAATTAATGCTTAACTGTTTTTTGATAGTATTCCCGAATCTGTTTTTTTTACACAAAAATAGGATTTTATCCAGTTTATAACTATAAGTCTTGGAGTTATTTTTTGGCGACTGAGTTAGAAAAAGTGTAGGATGTCCAGACCTATATAATCATTTATTATTATAATTAAGGTACATATATGAACTCAGAAGCAATAATACGATACAGTCCAGAGCATGGTTTGTTTGATTTGACACTTCTTAATGCTGAAAGCTCTACAGCTAATTTTGATGATGTGGTTATAGAAGGTATCCAAAGAGGAATCCCTGCTGAATTATTGACACGGCTGAAAGAACTTTGGGAAATGACCAAGTTAATAGCAGGTGAGATCGTTGCAGTAGGCAAAATTATCGTCCAGCAAATTTTTAATTTTTTAAAAGAAAATCCTAAATTAACACTCGGAATTGCGCTTGGAGCAGCAGTATCGGCATTAATTGCAGGCATTCCTCTTATTGGGGCAATCCTTAATCCAATATCGACAATTATTTCTACTCTTTATGGAGCAGCGATTGGTGCGGCAATGCAAAAAGGTGATTACTCGGCTTCCCCGTATACAGCTGCAATTGAATTAGCCAGTAAGTTCTTTGAACTAATAAAGAAAATATTCAATGCCATTGCCCAGTACTGGGTTCACTAAATCAATTTTCACTCGAGCTGATTTAAAATGAAGTATGACCTAACAGAATTAAAAAAGAGGGCGATGGAGGCATCGGCGTCAATTAATCATAACATGCCAACTACAAAAGATTTGATTAATAGTGTTTCAAAATCTATTCATGAATCAGCAGAGTTAACAAAGAAATCACTCAATAAGGGATCTGCAAAAACTCATGAAATGTATCAAACAGCAATGGAGGATGAGCGCACTAAGGAAGTTATAAAAAAATTATCAAGCACGACAAAAACAACCACAAAGAAATTAAGAAAATACACTGAGAAAGTCATTGGTGTAATTGATGATAAAAAGGAAAAAAACTCTCATCAGAAAGTTTAGATGAAACTGATTCAGCTAAGGATAATATAATTAAAGCTATTAAAAAACTAACAGGTAAAGACAAAATAGGTGTTGTAGGTGAACGTTTGGCTACGGCAGTTGCAGCGCTTGCTGGAGCGGGAGCAGCAAGCACTATAGCTAGTGCAGCTGGTGCCACAACATTGCTAGGCTCTTCAACTTTAGCAAATGTTCTTGGTGGAATTTTTGTTACAACAACTCCTTTTGGTTGGGTCATTGGCTCTGCTGCTATTGCTGGTGCGGCTGGCTATGTTCTTGCAAATATGGTTCGGTCTGGGAGTCAACAAGATCAAGTTCGTAAAGAAATAATTGAAGGTCTAAATAAGAGATTGCAAGCTATACAATCAAAAAATAAAGATCATGGCATTCTGACTGAACTAAATCAAATTTTATCATTAGCAATCATAAATGGGTTAATCAAAGATGATCAAGCAGAGCGAATGATTGAATTAATCGAACAAGGATCATTAAAAGCTGAAATTGCACTTACGCGAATTAAGGCTATGGCACTATCAGCTGGGATAATAGAAACTATTCCTGATGAACAATGTTAATAAGGCTCTCCACCGAATGGTAATTCCGCTAAACTTCCATTGTTGCCAGTGAGCTGGGCTGTAATCAATTTCAAATAATTTTTACCTGTCTCTTCCTCCGGTTTGGTTTGGCTTCTGTCAGTGGCCCTATCTCAGATGGAGGGAAACAAGAGGAAGAAAAACCTGAAAACAGACGCCTGCGGTCTGCTTAAGGGATTGCGTCATTTCAAGTAGTGTGCATTCTGGGTGGATATACCCGAAGTTGATCATCCGAGCGACAGCTTCGTCAATCGTGACTAATGATTTGCTCATATACTCACTCCATAGTGGTTTCAAAATGAATATTTTACTTCAGAGACCGGACGTGTGTGGGAGAAACTGCTGACTTACACCCTGACCGACAGATCGGTTATCCCGGGCATCACTATTAATTTCGCAGTTTTAGCGGGTGCATGAGCGGTGCATTTTCGGCCGCCACGCACCCAAATCTTGTCCCCCCTGCACCAGCTAAAACAGCTAAAATATTTTTGCGGATTTAGCAGGTTCGGGGCCGCGCGTTTACTTAGAAAATCGCCCGCCATTCACAGAAAGTTTGCATCTCCATACCTGCTAAAACCACAAAATTCCATTCTTCTGTGCCAAACCGGTTAGGAAAACTTAGTCAATGGCCCCCAAGATGGCCCCAGCCTCGGGGTGATCCAACATGTAATCCCTCAGCCAGTGATACTGCCGGGCACAAGTTTCGTCGAACCCGCCCTTGCCAGTGAACGACAGGTTGCTATAGGCATAAAGGCAAGCGGTAATCCCCAAGGCATCCCCCGACAATTGACCCTCGAAGCCATTTTCACAGCTGACCTTAAATTGGGTGTCTGAACGAGGTGCCATGTAAAAGCCGCCATTGCTCAATTCATAGAACTCCCAGTAACCGCCGTCGTAGTCTTCGGCAATGTTGTCTGTGATTGCATACACAAACGGTTCCAAGTGCAGCGGAAAGTTCAGCCCGAATAAGGCGGCGGTATGTTGCATGCGTTTGTTGTTGGGTACTTGTTTACGTATTATGGTCATATTTGATCTCCTTAGTATAAAAAATCGATCCCAAGCCTGAACGCCGGACAAACGCAAGCCTCCGCAGTGAAGCGACTGATTGTTGTGTCAAGGTTTAGGGATGGGATCGGGAAAGTTGAAAAAGAAGGGGTACAGCAAGGCTGAATCAGTCAGAATCTAAACAGCTCAATTCATCCGGGTCGATACCGGCCATTTGTCGGGCTCGATCTTTGATGGCTTCCGAGAAACCTTGATCTGAATCATCGGTTACATCTAAAAGGCAATTTATAAAGTTCATGGATAACTCCTTATTTATGATAAAAATAAAAGATGACGCCACCCAGAACGAGGAGCGCGATTAACAACAGCGGGTACATCAAAGACAGAAGGGTCAAGGCAATGACCCCAATCAATCTTGTGGTGTTGAACGCGAGGCACAGCAGGCTGATGGCGAAGACGGTAGAAACAATCATAAAGATTCCTTTTGCTTGGGTTTGAAGGGTTTACGTGGGTCGGTATACGGTCGGTATTGCACCAACGCTTGATGCTGAAACAGGGAACCCTTGGGAGACTTGGGGTTATGCCTGTTCGGAGAGACTGAGCGAGTGAATTCAACTACGGTGGAGAGTCTTGCTCACTGGGTTCCTTAGACGCCGCCTTTTTCTTCGAGGGTTTGGATGCTTTATCATCGGAGGACTTGATGGGTTTAGCAGGCTTGTCATCAACATTGAGCGAAACCTTTGAATCGATCAACGCATTGACCTCAGCCATGAAGCCACTGGAATCGATGCATTCATAGCCTCGCCGTTGTTCATTGGAGGGCTTAACCAAGCCTTCTTCCAGCAATACCGCCAGCAAGAAAGCCGTGTTGTTCTGGGATTTGCCACGAAACAACGGGATGAGCGCAAACGATGTGAAGGACTTACCGCCTTTGTCGAACGCCTCCTGAATGGTGTTCAGGGACAGCCACTCCTTGCTGAAGAAGCCCGCGCCGGTATTGGCATAAACACGTAACTGAATATCGGATTCAGCTGTGCAACCGATGTGATAGGTCAGCGTCGATTTGCCTGATACGGAAAGACACGAGCCTATTTTTAAGATACGAATGTCGGATTCGGGTATAACGGTTTTCATGAGTTGACTCCTAAGTGATAATGGTGAAGGTTCTTCATATAAGATGGTCAAAGAGGCGCAAGTTTGAAATGGGTTCGTGTCAGCTCCATGGCAAATTGCTCGGCATCGGCTCGGGACATGCCCGCTTCAAATTCAGCGATAGCCGCGCGTTCTTCAAAATATTCACGGGCGTTGCTGTCCAGGGTCTCGACAAAAGCGGCAACGTCTGGACTGAGTGGCTCAAGGTAGGGATTTTGGTTCATGGTTTACATGCCTCACTGGGAAAGGAAGGTTAAAGGGGTTATTTTTGAGGGTTCTATTCAGCGGTAGCGGAAGTGGCAAACTCAGCGCAAAGCTCCAGAATTCTTCCATCAATGCCCTCCTCCTTTGGCACAATCATTACCACGGCAAAACCACTATCGGTGAAGATGTATACCGCTTCACAAAAGCTGCCGTGGTCTTCCAGGTATTCGAAGTCCGGTGTAAAGTCTGGATCACCGTAGACGGTTCCATTGAACAGACTTTTTAACAGGGAATACCCCGTGTCTGATTCAATCTGCTCTGAGGTATCACCGGGTTCAACCAGGATGAAGAAGCCATGCTCATCGGGGTCGTAAGGTTCTGGGTCACAGATGTCATGAAAGCGTTGCGAAGAAAGGCTTTAATTTCCGGCTGGGCAACTTGGGTGAGTTGTTGAGGATCACGAAGTACAATCATGGCTGGTCTCCTAGCAAAAAAAAAGCCCGGAAGTAACTCCAGGCTATATGGGTGATGCGGCGTTTTCGTGTTTATAGAGCTCCTAAATGCCGCCAAAGTCTCTTGTTGTTATAATTGAATAAATTATTGGTTCAGGCGGTTCCTCCGAGGGTTGGGCAAAAAAAAGCCCGACCGCTTTTTAGGGGGTCAGGCATGATGGGGTGAGGCAGATAGGTGTGTTATTCTCTGTACAATTTCCATAGGCGATTCGTTTGCTTTTTTAGCATGGCAAGGAACAGAGAAAAGAGGCTCTCTGAGTCAGCTTTATACACACATAAAGTCAAGTGAAAAGTAATATACTAAAAAAAATGATATGGTAATTTTTTGTCAATATTTATTTAATAACTAATTGAAATTTAAGTAAAAATAATTACTGATTTAAATGAGTCTTATCTCCTTTGATTTGATACTGTTGCTTATCGTACTGTTTGTTGCCGATCGGATCGGTCTGAATTATCCGGCCATCCTTTTGAATGGTGAACGAGGGTTTATTGTATTGGTTGTTGCCAAGTGAATCCGTCTGGTAGATACGCTTTTCTTCCGCGTGCGCACAAATGGTAATTAATGCAAAGATCAATGCCTTGAAGGTGAGTTTTGAAGGGAATCGGAAATTGTCAATGTAGTTGTCGCCTCGACGGTTAAATCTCACTCTGGTTTGTGTTCTGAATAATCACTCCTTTGGTATCATTTTTTTTGTTTAGGCCTTGTCTGGATTAAGGTGGACTGCTTGGATTTTTTGCCAATTACGGGAACTTCCGCTCCAGCGTTGCGGATGTTTGGCACGAGCAGCCTCGTAGACGGCTTTACGGTTATCCAGAAGGTTTTCGTCCAAGCCTTCATGACGTTGCGCTGGGGTGACAAAGCGGATAGCGCTGTGGCGATGTTCGTGGTTGTACCATTCCACTAATCCCGTGACCCATTGACGAGCTTCCGTGACATCGGCAAATGGCTTTAGCGGATATTTAGGGCGATATTTCAAGGTCTTAAACAGCGATTCTGAGTAAGGATTGTCGTTGCTAACCGATGGCCGACTAAAGGAAGGCATGACACCGAGCTGCTGCAAGGTCGCTAGCATAGTCGATCCTTTCATCGGGGCTGCCGTTGTCAGAATGCAGGATAAGCTGTTTTGACTGTATACCTTCACGATGACATAGGTCGCGTAACAGTTCGCCAGCCAAGGCGCTGTTTTCTTCTTCATACACCTGCCAACCGACGATCTTTCGGCTGAAAATATCAATAAATAGATAAAGATAGAAAAACTGTCCACGGATAAGTGATGGCAGGTAAGTAATGTCCCAGCTATAGAGCTGGTTAGGCGCTGTAGCACAGATAGCACGCGGTTTGGTACGTGTTTGAGCAGGACGTTCGCTACGCCGATGGGCAAGCTGTTTTTCCTCTCGCAGTATGCGATAAAAGGTCGACTCAGACGCCAGATAGCTGCCTTGGTCGGCCAGCCGTGGCACGATCTGGCTCGGCGGCAGATGGCCGAACTCATCGGAATTGGCGACTGCCAACACCTCGGCACGCTCGATTGCTGTCAGCTTGTGCGGCGGTTGATAATCACGCAATGGACGTTGATCACAGCGAACAGCCTCACCTGTCTGCCAGCGTTGCAAGGTGCGTTCGCTTAGGCCTAGCACTTCACAGGCTTTAGCTCGGCGTGCCCCCGCTGTTATCGATTCATTCAGTAAAACAATCACTTGCTTGCGCTCTTCGTGGGTAGTCATTCGACCTCTCCCCCCAAGAGCGCTCGGAACTTTTTTTGCAGAACCAACAGCGCTGCGGCTTCTGCTAAGGCCTTGTCTTTACGTAACAATTCTCGCTCAAGGCTTTGGTTTTCTTCTTTCAATGTGCGCAAGATCCGCGCTTCTTCACGCTTGTCTACTGAGTCACCCTGGCTACAAAAATCAGTTTTCCACTGCTCCAGTTGATGAATAAATACACCTCGTTCACGGCACCAGGTATTTAAGTCCTCGCCGAGTAAGCTATAGGTTTGCTGTAAAGCGGCAAGACGTTCTTCTGGACTCCAACCCGTTTCAGAAAAACGATGCTTTCTTTTCCCGCAGTAAAACATCTGTCGAATTATGGGCATCCTTCATTTCTCGGTTAACACTTTTTGCAATTAAATATTCGATAAAGCAAGAAAAAGCCATACCTTTCCCTGTATAAATGAATCGGAAGAAGTTATAGTTCATTGTACACTTAAGGCTTTTGTACATGTCATTAGCAACCCCAGAAGATTTCCAGTTTTCACTTGAAGAGCAATTTGAAGGAAGGCTATTTACGCGGCGTACCGATCTTTCAAACGACATACGTTTGCTCATAGGCACTAACGCTCTTCATGCGATATTGAACCGGGCATGGGGAACAATCACCCATTTGGCTGATGAATACGGTGTTTCCAGAACTTTTATTTATTCGCTTGCAAATAGCATCAAGAAAATCGGGCAATTCCTTTTTAAGGAGGCTACGTTAACCACTCACGCATCATCATTACGAGAACACGCCATTCAGACGATGCTGTCGCTTCGACTGGAGGGTCGTAGCAGTATCGGCGCCATCTCAACCATGATGAATCGATTTGATTGTGACTTGTCCTCTACGGGTTCTATCAGTCAAACGCTCTCACAAATCGGCGGCTTGTTGCCAATGACAGTCTCTACAGAAACGAGCGTCATCCACTATCTTGTCTTTGCCAGTGATGAGATTTTTTCAAAATCCGCTCCGATACTGATTACCGTGGATCCGTGCAGTAGTGCTATTCTTCGAATGGAGCTGGCTGATAGCCGAAACGCTGACGATTGGAAAAATCATTTTGAGTGCCTCAGTAATAATGGAATAGAAGCTATTTATCTGGTTTCCGATGATGGTACCGGCATCCGCGCCGGCCATGCCAAGGTGATGAATGATAAATTGCGTCAATCGGATACTTATCATGGCATTGCCCATAATCTTGGAAGCTGGGTTGGTCGCCTTGAAACAGCCGCTTACGCAACGATTGAAAAGGAATATGAATGCGCAAGAAAACTGAAATCGGCAAAAAGTAAAGACGTGCAAGCGAAACGGCAAGCGGATTACACGCACGCCATCGATCTTGCTGAAAAAGCGATTACGCTGTACGATGATTTTAGCTATCTTTACCGCTGTGTTATCAGTGAACTCAACGTATTTGATAATGATGGTAATCTGAGAAGCCGACAACAAGCCGAAATAGGCGTCATTTGTGGACTTATGCTGATTGCGGATTTAAACCACACGCACATCACCAAGGCCGTGGACAAAGTGAGACGTGCCTTGCCAGATTTGTTCCATTATTTCGACATTGCCAAAAAGGTCGTTAACGAATGTAAAGCGTTAGGCATTGATGAGGAAAGTTTGAAAGCTTATTGTGTCGCATGGCAATGGGGAAAAGCCGCACGGAAAGCTAAAAAGAGTGGGCGGAAAAAGAGGGCGCAAGACCAAGAGCAATTCTGTCTGGACATTGCCGAGGGCTTACATCAGCAAGAGTCTGAGGACGAGGACGCGGCTATTCAGGAAGAGGTTTATTCCAGGCTGGATAAAATCGTTCAGAGTTCAGCTTTGGTAGAATGTATTAATTCAATTATCCGTCCTTATTTGAATACCAGCAAGAACCAGGTAAACCAAGCGTTTCTTAATCTAATTATGCATTATCACAACTATCGGCGTTATCGTGATGGCGTAAGAAAAAATAAAACGCCCATGGAGATTCTGACCGGAAAAGAGCAAACGAAAGATTGGATTGCCATCCTGTTTGAGATAATCAAAGAGAGAATGCCAGAACTGCTACTCGCTTCTTAAATTTAGGAAACGGTTAGCCATTCATCTATTTAAAGGCACACGCTTTTTTTTAATGGCGACGGTAGGTAGCTTATTGTCAATTTTTTTGCATCAAAAAGTGTCAACTACTTTTGGTGTTCTATGAAGGATGCCGAATTATGCCATCATTTTTGTTCTTGTATACGCCGTCTTTGGTTATGTTGTTAGATAACCAGATTATTAGCTAATGAATCGAGATGTTGTGGGAGAGAGATAATTGATGCGAGAATCCGGTACATAGGCTGGCCTCTTTCGCGTGGTTGGGTTTGAAGCTTCCCACGATAACAGAGGAGTGCCAGCCTTTTAAACACCAAATTTGTCTCGCGTTTAGTGAGGGAGTTCACACCCGTCTCTCCTGAATTACTTAGGGACTAAATCAATATCTGGGGATTAAATAAAGAAAGACGTTACACCAGGGATTGACTTTGCTTCGAGCCTATTATAAGTCACAAATAACAATTTCCAGATAGCATTAGATAATTGTCCTGCCGCCAAAATTTGAATATTTGTACATCGGATTATTGCATAAAATGTAATTCTATTCTGCAATTAGTCGATACACCATTCGAATTAGTCGATACACCATTCGAAAGGATGGCCGGATAATTGAGACTGATGCGGTTGGCAATAAACAGTAGGATAAGCAACAGTATCAAATCAAAAGAGATAAGACTTATCCAGTAGATTCAATCGGCAATATCCAATATCAATATTTGCGACAAAACCCTCAGCGTGAACCTTCCTAAAATTAATTCCTAACTTCATCTAACCTTAATCAAACCTACACGTTTCCTTTCATCTTGTTTATGTAAACTTTACACAGTCATAGCGACGAGGAGCATCGTTGGAAAATGATGCGCTTTCTTCAAAATAACATCCGGCGCTAAAGCTTAATGATGCTCTTGCACGTAATCAAGAAATAATCACAGGGGAGTTTTGTTATGCATAACATTTATACACTCAAGAAATTTATGAAGGATGAATTATCAGTAAGGGAACCATATCGACAGACTGTGGATAAACTTCGTGAAGATGTCGGACTGGGCGAAGCAAAGTCTTTAATGCCAATTTATAAAAATGATATAGATGCAGTTTTTTCACAGGCACTAATGAGGCGACTGGGAGTAACTCCTTGTGACGGCTCAGGAGCTTGGAGAGCTTAGGCGAAATTTGGCCAAGGATGTTTACAGAAAAGTTTACCCTAATGATATCCTTGTGCAGACGTAACAAAACGCTACCGATGAAGGAACATCGAGTGCTTCCAACCTGTCTGTTAGCATCCTATAATTATCTGTTAACAACAACCCGTAAAAAATGAAACAAGAAACATTACAAGAAGCGGTACTAGTAGCAAGAATGCAAGTTCAACAACGTGGAGAATCACTGTTGCCCGTTACCGTTTATTCTCAATTGGCTAAGAACCATCCTGAGTACGTCCCCTGCGAAGAAATCCACATTGCGATTAAAGAAGAACTGAAAAAGCATTGCGAAGAGTTTGCAGGGCAGTGGTTGGACGAATTACTCCATATGGCGAATAAACTTGAGGAGCGTTGTGGCAGGGTGTTGTTGAAGGTCACCATAGAAGAGGCACTGGCAGACGAGAAGCTTGAAGACTTTACGCTGGAGAAGACGTTGCTGTCGGCCATGGCGAGATTTTATGAGTACAATAAAAAGCCGCCAAGGAGAAGTAAAGTGGCTTAGTGAATCTTTGAAAATGGCACAAAAAACAGGGTCCAAGAAAGTGCAAGGTAAGACAGTCAATAAAGGATGCCTTAGGGCTTTTTTTTGCCTGCGGGACAGTTCAGCATAAAAGTCACCGGGTCGGCATAGGTCGCGGTGGGGAGGGTCAAAAATAACAACTCACAACAAACACCCAATCGCAGGCTTGGTTTATCTCTGATGAGTCAGGTTTGGCTTGCAAATAGCTTTTCTATAGACTTTCAGAAATTAAATTTCCAAAAATATAAAAAATCCCCCTTTGAGGATATTCTTGTTTTTGCCAAGAAAAAACCCCCAAAGGAGTATTTGAATGATAACACTAAGTTTCTCTAAATCAATTCTGGAAAAACTGCAAAAAAACCTGGAAATAGCCCTGGCATTAAGCAATATACGGTTATATCGATTAGCGCAGGTCTTACTCTGGTATTCTGAAAGTGAAAGCGTCAAACAAATTGCAAAGCTGATACCGGGTTCAACCAGTATGAAGAAGCCATGCTCATCCGGGTCGTAGGGTTCAGGAGCACAGATGTCATGAAAGCGTCGACGAAGAAAAGCTTTAATTTCCGGTTGGGCGACTTGGGTGAGTTGGTGAGGGTCACGAAGTACAATCATGGCTGGCCTCTCTTGGGTGGTTTTATTTTCATTGGAATGTTTCCTTATGGGGTGCAAAAAAAAGCCCGGAAGTGTTACCAATTTCAGGCTATATGGGTTGCGGCGTTTTCGTATTTATCGAGCTCCTAAATGCCGCCAAAGACTCTTGTTGTTAATTCGATGCTCACAAAAAAACCCAAGCAACAAGAAAGCTACTTGGGTTATGGGATATTGGTTAACTGAATAGATTACTGGTTCAGGTGGGTCCTCCGAGGTTGGTCACGATGGGATGAATGATGCTTTATATTCTCTATACTATCGCCATAAGAGCAGCAAAATGCTTCACAGTGCATGCACCAAAATTGACTCGTTATCAATTTTTAGAAAAAACAAAAGCGATGACCAAAGTGACCAATGGGGCTTTGAGGGGCGGGCAATGCGCAGTTACTATCGATGGAGTGTTTGTAAATTCCAAGCTTCACACCAGCAGCAGCGAGACCAGGTAGTAATTCCAAGCTAAACTTTTAACTTGCAGTAATTCAAAAATTGATTCTCATATAGAAGAGGTTGTATAAGCGTAAATGCATAAGATAGCGAAATACGCCCTTCCTCTACCAACTTGATCAATTTGAAAGCTTTATCTGGGGAAACCAAATTTTTATCAATGAGTTCTCCTAAAGACAGAATAAACTGTGTTCTATCAGCATCAGCAATATTCCCCGATTTTTCTCTGGCTTTTATATTTTGGACATCCTCACGATATTTTTGCATAAGTTCCATTTTACTTCCCTCAGATAATCCACCGCCATAAATCATTCTGGAGACAGCATAAGCTATAGCTCCCGCACCCACAGAACTGCCAATGATCCAGCCAACAGGAGTTACCAATACTGCGGTCCAACCAAGCCAACTTGCGACTGCGGTAAGTCCAAAAATCGATGTTACTCCGTACAAGCCTGCAAAAAATCCCGCACATGCTCCTCCCAGTAATCCGCCGAGACTTATAATGCCTATATCACCTAAGATACGTATTTTGTCATTAGGATTGTTATCCAACTCATCAATCATTTTTAGGAGTTGCTCTTTTGTTACTTCTGGTATTTTAGTCATTTCACACCTCTTTCAGGACTGGTTTATCAAATACAGCATTGAAAATGTCGATCAATAATTTGAAAAATTCTTTCGCGATTTCAATGAGGTCTTGACTTATGGTAATTAGGTTTCCCCCTGCATTCGCTGTTTGTCCTTTTTTAAGTTTATCCAGTTGATGACCGGCTACAACACCTATGCTTACTCCGAGCGCCATGGCGATGGGTGACAAGAAAGAACCTAAGAATGGAATCATATTGACAAGGGCACCAATTGCAGCGCCTAGCGCTATACCAATAGTTAGATTGGGATGAGCTTTAATAAACTCAATGATTTTAATCAGAATAATTTTTCCAATACTGATAATGTGATCAGCAACTATACGTGTTCTATAGACCAACTTCTTTAGCTGGAAAGCTACTTCGTGAGGTAACCCGCTTTCGCGCAGCCATAAATAGAGGTCCCTACTCTTAACCGATTCCGCTTCCGAATTCCATATAGCCAAATCAATATTTGCTTGCGCTGACTTTAAAACATGTTCATTCATAAAAAATTCTCTCCAATGATTGGCCTAATTAAAAATTAAAGTGGCATTTTTCGCAGAAAAATTCTAGGAGTCTGTCCGACTTGTTATTTATCCCATTGATTAACATCACTAATCACAAATATTTGTTAGAATTAAAATAATCTATAATCAATGGATCAGCAATTAAGTCAGACAAACTCCTGGCAGGATCGATTTCTGCTTTAACAAAAATAGTGGCAAACATTTCCCCTAACGGAATAATATCATTACCTAGCGGGTCATGAAGGCATTAACGACAACTAAACTGGCCTTGTGAGTTTTGAAATTTGAAGTTTAACAAAGGTTCATCCGGGCCTGGCTTTTTCTATGATCGGGTGCAGTCGGTTGCTGTACACGCTCCTTTTTAGTTAATTTCATTTTAGAATCTAAGAGGGACAGAAGATTGACATACAACAATATCATCAAACTTCAGCTGCTTTAATAGTAAGGATAAGGAATACTTTCCAATCTCAGGATGGGATTGGGGCCCTTGAAATATCTTTGTGATCGGTAATCTACTGTTAGATGAACCCACAGGGGCTGACAAATCAAGCTCAATATAAGGAATGATGAGCCGATTGGAATATCTAAATTTTATATCGTCAATTATATCAATACTTGGTTGTATATAAACAATCCGCCATTCGTTTTCCTCATGAAATGCTGGGTCCTTGAATTGTACGGCAAGTGTAGATATGCCCGTATCCAATACTCTGCAAAATTCAAAAACAAGTTCTGGGATTTGATTGTCTGGTGCAATTTTGGCAAGACTGATCAATTCAGATATGCACCGTGCAATGACATCTTCCAAATATTTGCGTTGAGTTGACCGATTGTATATTACCTTGATCAGACTATAATAATTGCCGTATCTATTGATGTGTTTGCCGGTGATCATAGAGGCATCAAATCCTAGGGAAAACCCCGTGCCTTTTTCTGAATATTCTCTCCACTGACTTAGTTGGTCCCCTTCTTGACATAAACAAAAAGCAAAAACATCAAGAAAGTCGTTATAAAGATCACCCTCCTTAATATAGCTTCCGAAGCAGTCAAAGCAATATTGGACATTCTCATTTTTTTCTTTTGAACGCAGTTCCGAGATAATTTCATGAGTTAAGCCGTATGTATATGACAATTCTGACGAATCATTCATATATCTAACATTTGTTGCCCATATTCTGTTGGATTGCATTATCCCCAAAAGACCATGTGGAGTCGTATAATGAAAAAGTAATTTCGGAAATACATGGCGAGGATGTTGCATACCGAGGTCTGCCAGTAAAGACCTTAGTTGCTTATCAATATGTTCTTTGTCTAGGGGTTGTCTAGTCACATTGGCTCAATCTGAAATGCATAGTTTAATGATCATATAGGCTTATAAACAGCATACTCTATATTCAACCTTATTTTATAAAAATACCTTTAACGATAGTTTATCTTAAAACTGCTAATTTAGGGGGTGACGTAGACACGACAGCTGCAATTTGTGGTCAGCTTGACGGGGCCTACTATGGTGAATCTAATATTCCCGATCATTGGAAAGAACGCCTGACAATGAAAAATGAAATTCAGATGTTGGCCGATCAACTGTATCGCTCCGTCCCGTCCATCTCGACCGCCTGACCTTGAGGGTTTCGTCACCCAGGATACTGACAGACTTTTCGTTGTTATCCAATTATGCAAAAAGATCATCCTGCCGAAGAACCTTAAGTATCTGCAATTTCCTATTTATCTGACCGGACACCTCTAACTCTCCGATGTCTCCCGGAGAGAGACCTAGGAGGGCCTGCGCCAACGGCGTTTGTTCGTTAATGATGCCTCTCTTCACGTTACTCGGACTATCCACAATTAAGACGCTGTGTCTGTCGTTGAGATCATCCACGAGGGAATAGATAACTCGGTCGCCCACCTCCACGAACAAATCTTCGTCACCTGAAGAGCGGGCCACGCCCTCCGCCTCCGATTGTTCATCAATAGGTTCAATATCTCCTCATCCTCATTCGGTCTATCGTCGAAATCCAGGTCTAAATCCCAGTCTGTATCTGAGCCAACTTCTACCGAGCTCAAACATCGTCGCTCCTCTAGAAAACTTTGCAATCGCTTGGTTTCCTTACGTGGATTGAAGAACCAATCGGTCGACCAGATTCGAAAGATGCGTCCCTTCCAGCCAAGTGACTCAGAATCTCCTGTCGGATGCGGTCGCGATCACGAACCGAGAACCCGCTGTGGTAGGTCGCCCCATCGCACTCGATGCCGGCTAGGAATTCACCTGGCCTGTCCGGGTTACGAACAGCCATGTCGATGAAGAAACCAGCCACGCCTAACTGTGGCTTCACCTCGTAGCCCAAGGCCGTGATCACGTTCGCTACCGATACCTCGAAATCGCTGTCCGGCTCCCGTCCTTTCGTCCGTAGTTACGAGTACTCCGCGCTTCGCAAATCCAGATAGTCGCGAGGCCTTGGTGCCTAACGGAGGTCTTCTCATCGACAACGATGTCCTCTGGCGACCATGGATGTGAAAAGCTCTATCCGTCGCTTGGACCGAGTGAAGAGCACGTTTAGGCGGCGCCATCCATCAGACCTGCTAATAGGGCCGAAGTTCTGCCTGACCTTGTCAGTACCTGGAGCCTTGCCGAAGGTAGTTGAGATAAAAATGACATCACGTTCGTCACCCTGAACGTTTTCTAGATTCTTGATGAAGAACGGCCAGCCTTCCGCCTCCCATCGTGACATGAAGGCGGCTCCTTCCTCAAAAACCTTAAGTTTCTTTTCGAGCAACTCCTCGATGAGTTCGCGCTGGGCCTGATTGAGTGTCACCACTCCAAGCGACTCTTAGCCTTTTTGATCATGTGTTCAAGTACGGCATCGACCATACGCTGGGCCTCAGGCAGATTTTGCCGATCCTTGTACAGCCGTCCCTCACGTAGCGGTACTTAACCCCAAGGCCGGGTTCTTGGCATAGGGCGAAGGGAAGACAATCAGATTCTTGTAGAAGTGGTGGTTCGAGAAGGCGATAAGTGATTCGTGATGAGATCGATAGTGCCATCGCAGACTACGCACCGGCGTGAATAATTGCTGGCAGATGTCGAAAATGCTTTCCATGCCGGTAATAGCTGCGGGAGCCTCGTCTTCATCCTCATCGTCGCCCGAATCCAGCATGCGGTCGAAGAAACTCGTCGGCGGCAACTGTTTGGGATCACCAACAACAACCAACTGGGCCCCTCTAGCGACGGCGCCAAGAGCCTCCTCAGGCCGTAGCTGGGAGGCCTCATCCATAACAACAAGATCGAACCTCAGAGAACCCTGCTCAAGATACTGGGCCACTGAAAATGGTCCCATCATGAAGCATGGCTTGAGTTCCTGTAGTGCGTGCCCTGCGCGTTTGACCAACTGGCGAATCGGTATATGCCTTCGTTGCTTGTTGATTTCCCTGCGCAGTAGATGCATTTCGGTATAGTCGCCAACAGTCGTCCCACGTTATCCCTCAGGTACCTGAGTATGACGATCGATCTGACTGGCGAAATCCTTGCCGGTCAAAGACACTATTTCGGCATCGAGAGCCCGATAGTTTGATCTCGTCTTATCATGGGCAGATCCGTTGAATCCGGAAAGCTCAGGGAAAGCTCGATAAACGGAGCGTCCGATAGACTGGTACACTGCAAGCTCGAACGACAGGGCAAGAGCGGCCGATGGCATCCTTCCAGATTCAAGAGCGGACACGAAGTCTGCCAGACAATTCTCATTCGCCTGCTGCCTCGCTGAGAGGTATTTCGACCATTGCAAGACTGAATCAGGGATTCCCGCTACTGCTTCTAGCCTAGCGGTTATTTCGGAAGGCAAGTCGTGATCTGAACCAGCAATCACGAGTGATTGTCTCCGCCATTCTTCCCATGAGAACGCGCCGTAAGACGATAGGCTCTCAAGTGTTCCCTGGCCCCAGAACATCCAGACTCCATGGCGCCATAGATGTGTCGTGCTGTATTAAATGCCTGCCTGGCGTTTTCGGACAACAGTTTTACACGGATAACAGCGGGTAAGTCAAAGCTGCATACAGAAGTACCCCAGCCATGGGTTTGTGACATGAGTTCAAGATCGGTTTCTACACCATTAAACACCTCGCCAAAAATCCTGTTTACCTCGTCGGAACCAGCAAGGCGTTCGAGTATGGAACGAGCTTCGGCTTCTTCGTCCGTGGCTAAGAAAACCTCTGACGCAGACACCTCCGATTTGGCATAAGGTGCGAACTGCTCCAGAACACTCCTTACGGCTGAAGCATCATCGCGAGCGAGGTTGAGCCAGGCGAACCAGTCGGTCAACCTGTTCCAGGCTGGCAGAGGTGCAACGGACGACCAGTATAAGTCAAGTTCCGATTTAGCACGGGCAAAGACAACCGCGTTGAGCAAGGGCAAATCCCTCCCCGCGAACAATAGTGCTTGCGCTGCTATCTCAGCCACCTCCGAGGCCTGGATAGAAATACTATCGACGACACCCAACCAGCAGCCTCCAGCCAAATCAGCCAGATTTCCCAGCTCTTTTCCGCCCGCATCACGGATGGCCTGCTCTCCACCTAGCAGCAATGAAAGTTCGCAGGAAGCCCCAGCCAACTCCACCTTGGCCTCCATCATGCGCAGAGCATCCTTAGGAGAGAGGGTCGGATCGACACGGTTCGAGAAAAACTCGACAACTTTGCTCAGACTACCGACTGCCCTGCCAAGGTTGCCATATGCATCGTCCCACCCTTTAGATTTTGCTTCACGGAAGCCAGCCAAGTCAGCGCCGAGTATGCTCCTAATTGCCTCTTCTGCCTCGGCGAGTCTCCCTACTTCGGCTAAAACAGCATCAGATTTTGCTCTCAATTCTGAAATGCGATCCGAAGGCATCGTGGTCAAATCTATTTTTTCGGTGAGGCCCGGGCATTCGACTAGTATGGCGTGTCCGGCGACATACCAATCGTTGAGCCGAGCTATTTTACTTGGGTCTGTTTCCAACCCACGGAAGAGTCCACCGAAGCATTCCTTGAGCTCCGTGTCCGAGACGAATGCGTCCTTCGCTTCAATCCATGACAATAGCGCCGCCAACTCTTCCGCCCGCTGCCGTCCGGATATTTTACTTTTATTCTTGGTTAGGCTTAGGTGTAACCGCTTAGCCTTGCGCCATTCCCCATCAAAAAAAGCTAAGAAACCTTCCTTTCGACGTAACGCAGCGATAGCTAATTTGATCTCAGAAACAGTTGGTAACACGTCGAGGTAAAATAGAATATCAAACTTATTTATCCCTTTACGCTCTTCCAAGAGTGCAAAACGAGTCTTGTGAATCAGTTCAGCGGTTCTCGCATGACCGTATGTCGCTTGCCGATATTCGAGCAAGTCACCTGGGGCGGCAGCAGCAATTTTTGCGATAGCTGCTGTCTCAGCCACCGCCCCCTCTGTGGAGTCAAAGACCACCCCCAGACGCTCTGACGCTTGTCGGCAATGGGTCAATGCCTCAGAGATGGCGATCATCTCTGCCTCCAAAAGAAACTTAACCCGCTCAATTTCAGCCATGGATTTATCTGCCAGTGGGAATGAGACGTAACGACGGGCCTCGGCCAATGATGTGGCATCGACCAGGTTTCCTTTGATAAGCCCAGGTAGTCTGTCCAAGTCTGCAAACTCGACCAAGAAGTCCGGTGTCGAATTGAACGCAAGACCGTATCTTTCAGCAATGGAGCTAACCTTAGAGATGGCTGCGGAAAAAGTATTAGCCGTTTTTAGAACTGCGGCAGCTCGTTCTGTAATAGAACATATGGGGAACGAAAGTAACCCCAAGGCGGTAGTTTTTTCGCAGTTCTCCAGGAACGTATCAACCGCATTCTTTCCGGCCAATCCATAAGGTGCGGCCGAAGTGCGCACCGCCGAATCGAAGCCGTTGATGGCACTATCCAACCGGGTGACTGCTTCCAAAGCATCAACGATATCAATAGACAAAAGGTCGTTAGATAATTGTTGTCTTTTTGTGAGTTCTCGTAAATCGTTTACCTTTTCCTTCGCAAGACGTTTTTCATCGATAAACGCGCGGCCTGCGTGCTCTAATAGCTTTCTGGTCTCGGTTACTCCCGCTATCACATCAGCAAGGATTTTTGAGCTTCGAAGTCCATTTTTGTCATCCAAGTCGAACATTCTCGCGAGAAGCACAGGTGAAGCATTCTCGGGCACAGGTGGTATTTTTTTGAGCGCAGCGCTAACTTTGGCAGCAGCTCCTGCGTGGGGTTGCTCACTAAATCCAAAAAATTCGATAGCCTCCTCAGCGGCTGCATCTGCACTAATCGCATAATCTAGCGCTTGGCGGATAGCTTTAGCTATTGCCTCGTCGTCAGAAGGGGCCAGCGGAACAGGCCGAAATCCCCACCAAGGATGAGTTGGCCCGAAACAGCCAGTCGCATCATAAAGCTCCGCGAGGCTAGATAGCCGAGATCGGCGAGATTCGATGTCATCCCGTGTCCACCCTGAGGCGTCTGGGAAACCGATAGAATTAACCTCAGTAACTAGATCACCCAGCCCCTGTCGACGACGCTCGGCCGCCCAGAATACCTCATTAACCGTAAGGCCGAGGGCATTTCCTACTCGGCTGCCCATCAATTCGGCGTACCTTGCTAATTCTTCCTTTTGCCGTTGTAGCGTGACGAGCTTTGCCTGGAAATGATTAGGCGCGGGGAAATGCTCATCAATACGGGCCTGGATGTCCTCAAGGAACTTCTTCTTCTGAGTCTTGTGGGAATGTAGTTCTAAACAAAAATGACCGAGGCCAGCTTGGTTGAGGCGATAGCGCACTACCTCTAAGGCAGCCAGCTTTTCGGAAACGAACAAAACCTTTTTGCCTTTGGAGAGTGCCGCAGCAATGATGTTTGTTATGGTTTGAGACTTACCCGTTCCAGGAGGGCCATTGATAACGAGATTCTTACCGGATAGTACATCAATTATTGCGCTGTGCTGCGATGAATCGGCATCGTAAATGAGCGGTTGGGCCGCATCGGAAGCTCATCTATATGGTAGTCCTCCGCATGAAGATCTCCGCCGCCCCCGCCCGATACGCCAGAAAAGATAGACTTGATTAATTCATGCTCGAGCAGACCAGGGTTCTTCTTGGTGTCTAGGTCAGCCCAAATGGCAAGTTTACCGAAGGACAGCATACCTAGAGTGATCTGCCGGCTCACCTTCCAGCGACGCTTATTCTTAACAGCCTGATCGATGCGGACAAAATAGGCCTCAGGCTCGTCCTCCTCGCCGAACTCGGGAATGGACAGCATGAAATCGCGCCGCAGTTTTTCCTTCAGGGTTTGGTTTTCGGCTAAGTCTTCCCCATTGTGCTGAACGGTGTACTGGTAGGTACGGGTTTCCTTGTCGATACTCCCTCTAACGAGGGTAACCGGCAGGGAGAGAAGCGGAGCAAGCATTGGCCGTTCGGAGTCTTCGCTATCATAGAACTCCAGAAAACCGAAGACAAGAAACAACATGTTGGAGCCTGTCTCCTCTACTGCGGTCTTGGCCTCACCGGCGATCTTACGCAACTGCCGCTCTAAGTCTGCGGGATAGAGTAAAGTCTGTATCCCTTGCAACCGGTGACCATATGAACTGAGCGGATTAGACGAAAACTCAAAAGTAGTGGATATACCGAGACTCTTCGCATAAAGCTTTGCCTCGGGTCGTTTACCTTCGTAGGTATCAAGCAGTGGTTCGGGCACGTATTTGAAGGAGACGCCCTTACCATCGACATACAGTCGATCGAATACCAAATTAAAGTTCGGCTCGTCGGCGATCTGGACGCAGCGTCCTTTTGGGTGACGAAAATTGAGTAGACGGTTTCGGGCCGAGAGGTCAAGCAGACGAGTCCTCAGTCTCTCAATGGCCTCTCCGACAGTAATCCCGCCCGAAAAAAGCTCGCCTACGAGAACCCCTGCCTCGTTGGGCTGGTATTCACCCTGGTTTTGTTTCTTTTTCATGTCCTGCTCTGTTGTTTTGGCATTTCTGGTATGCCTAAATGGCTTCTTGCCCGGAATATATGGAATAGTGCTATCAACCTTGCTTATTCGTCCTCAGTCGTTGAAACGACAAAATTCGATTCGAGGTAATTACAAAACGCCAATATCGTGCGGAATTATCCGTAAAGACAGGTAGAAAAAGGCGACTATTGCTGATCGTACTCATATGCTAACGCCTATTCTTTATCATACTCAGCAAGTTACTCTACTGCAACGTTGGATGTGAAGCCTCGGCCTCAGCCAGTTGTTTAACTATGCTTAATCTGAACGACTTGATGCTTTACATTTATCACATGCACACTGCCATAACAACTACGGAACCAAATGAGCTGGAATTAATCTGATATTCAATGGCGATTTACTCCTTAGTGATTGCCGGAGTCGAGCCATAAAGTCATTCGCTCTACCCAAACAATAAGGTAGATATCAGATACCGTTGGCGCAAGTTTGCTTCGACCTGAATGCGAAAAACATGACCAAGACCGGAGGGGCACCGGAGAGCAGGCAAAAAAAGCCCTACATTCTCATGTAAGCCCTTGTTTTACTTTTGCCCCCCCGGACGGGCTCGAACCGCCGGTGCTACCCATGCCAGCGACTGAGCTACAGAGAGATCAAAACTTTTGTATTTAATAATGGCGCGCCCGGAGAGATTCGAACTCCCGGAAGCCGATTACTCTATCCAGCTGAGCTACGGGCGCTTAAATTCTAATATACATTTAAAAATCACTGTAAACACCCCTGACAACGCGTAAGAACCATTGAGATGTGTCTTCCTAGATCGGCAGCACCCTTAAATTTAGCGCGCCTTTTATCGAGTTGAGGGCTGTCTTGATGACTCTCGGGCTTCTCCTAAGTGCTTCGGAGTGTAAATCCGATACAGATCATAGGGCACCACAACCGTATCGAAGACGGCCGAGAAAGGCAAGTCGAAAATAAGAATGGTTGCTATTAGCCCCTTTTCCCAATCCGGTTCAGAACGCTCGCCGCTGAATAGCTTACCCGTCTCTTTTATATCTTGCTGAACGCCAGGATAGACTGTCCATTCCTTATCAGAGGCTTCAGTCCTCGCACGTATGCTTGAGCAACCGAACATAAGAATGCTTATAAAAAGAACCAAAGCCCATATTCCAATACCGAATTTCATCGCTTTTTCCTTCAAACCAATAATGAGATCACCCTAGAAACCGAACTTACGGAAGCGGTTAACCGAAACCGCCCCATCCCGGTGAAGCAACCCAAGGAATGATAAGCGACTGTCCTAACGATACAGCAAAAAAAAGACCCATAACTATGGAAGATTACAAAAATAACGAGTAACCGGTGGCACAATTAAAGTTACTCGTCAGAGATAAACCGACCCTGCGCGGCGTTTGTTGCGGGTTATTATTTTTGACCCTCTACACCACGACCTATACCGACCCGGTGACTTTTTTGCTGAACTGTCCCTCGGGCAAAAAAAAAGCCCTACATCCGCATGTAAGGCTTTGATTTACTTGGCTCCCCCGGACGGGCTCGAACCGCCGACCTAGTGATTAACAGTCACCCGCTCTACCGACTGAGCTACAGGGGATTAAACTTTGATATATTCAATGGCGCGCCCGGAGAGATTCGAACTCCCGACCGATCGGTTCGTAGCCGATTACTCTATCCAGCTGAGCTACGGGCGCCTTATTGAGCCGTATATTATCTTTTTTTATTGGTCTTATGTCAATCTTTAATTTTCTTAAAAATGACATTTTATTGTGGCGGAGAGAGAGGGGTTCGAACCCTCGATGGGCGATAAAACCCATACTCCCTTAGCAGGGGAGCGCCTTCAGCCTCTCGGCCATCTCTCCTAAAACATGTTACTCTTTCAAATCAGATGAACCTGCTGACTCAGCTTGTTCTTTTTTGATTCTTTCGTAAATCTCTTCCCTATGAACAGAGACATCTTTTGGTGCATTAACACCTATACGAACCTGATTTCCTTTCACTCCAAGAACAGTGACTGTCACTTCGTCACCAATCATTAAAGTCTCCCCTACTCGACGAGTTAATATAAGCATGGCTTCTCCCTAAATGTATATTAAAAACTCACTGTTCTTAAACAGCATCCAACTTAGATTGTGCATAATATCAGCTTTTTTATATAAATAAAACTTAAAACTCTTGCCGGGCTATAAGAAAAAAAGCGATCCATTCATTTATAATCTTGGTTACGAAATAACGAAGAGTAAAAACAGATAGTTGAACGAGTCTGGAAATCTCATTCTGCGCTCCGTCTTGGATCAAACGCGTCCTGTACAGTATCGGCAAATAAATTAGCTGCCAGAACCAAGGCGAACATAAACACAAAAGCAGCTGATAGAGACCACCATACAATAGGTTCACGCGCCATTTCGAGGCGTGCGCCGTTAATCATGTTGCCCCAACTGTAGGTGGTCGGATCAACACCTATATTAATATAAGACAATACCGCTTCAGCTAATACCAGCGAACTGAAATCCAGCACTACGGAGATTAAAACGATGTGCATGACATTCGGTAAAATGTGACGCAATAAAATCATGCCTTGTTTAACGCCCAATGCTTGTGCGGCTTGTACATATTCCATTTCTCGAAGTTTCAGGGTTTCCGCCCTAAGTAATCGACATAAACCTGTCCAACTGGTCACCCCAAGAATCAGGCAAAGAAATAATAACCGTATATCTGCGCGTACTATCACGCTGGTAAAATCCTGCTCATGATTTGCCATATAAACCTGAACCATCAAGATGGAGGCCGCTATCAACAATACGCTGGGGATGGAGTTCAGGGTGGTATAAATGTATTGAATCACATCGTCCACCCAACCACGAAAAAATCCCGCCAGGATGCCAAAGACTATTGCCATCGGGAGCATAATGAGTGTTGTCAACGTACCCAGTACCAAGCCGGTACGAATACTTTTTACTGCTTGATAAAAAACATCCTCGCCCACTTTATCAGTGCCAAGAACGTGATAATAGGCGGATAAGTAAATTAACGCATAAGTAAGGGAAACAATAATAAATACCACAGCCCACACCGCTTTGGCAGTTGAACTTCGCATAAAACGTTTATGCTGTCCGGCTGACAATGCCCACATCAATACTATAAAAAAGCCGATTAAGCTCGCACCTTGAGCAAAGCCCCAACCGGCTTTTTGAAGAACATCTGGAACATGTTGAGTTTCAGGATCATCCAAATGTCTGCCGCCGAATTCCAACCGGGGATAGCTCCATTGCGTTGTCCCATTGGCCTGCATTATTAATTCTTTACTATAAAGCGTGGTGGCAAACGGGGCTGAATAGGTTTTTTCGCCATGCTCTCGGAGAGGCGTTGCCCAATAATCCAGAAGACTGATAATCTCGTTGCTTTTATTGTTGGCGGGTTTGAAATGAATGGAGTCCAACAAACCAATCAATACAAAAAACAGCAATATCACCAGCGACACCATACCCACCTTACTGCGAGCGATTTTTTGTAAAGGTCGCTTAATGTGTTCCTTACCACGCAAATAAAGCGCCAGTCCCAGTACGGCAAAAATCAGAAAAAATATCAGCGCGTCAGTCCATAAAACAACCATTACGACAACCTCACGCGCGGATCAACGAGGGTATAGGAAATATCCGTCAATAACAACCCAATCACATATAAAACCGACCCCAAAAAAACCATGGCCCGCACGATGGCAAAATCCTGGCTGTTAATTGCATCTATCGTGTAACTGCCTAAACCGGGAATACTGAAAAAAGATTCCATGATTAAGCTACCCATGAATAACAGCGGTAATATTACCACTACGCCGGTTAAAATAGGAATCAGGGCGTTGCGTAAGACATGCCGGAATAGGGTTTGGGTTTCAGTTAAGCCTTTTGCTCTTGCCGTTCGCACATAGTCTTTTTCGACTTCTTCTAAAAATAACGTTCGATACCATCTAGCACCCGAACCAACTCCTGAAAACACCCCGATCAGCACGGGTAATATTAAAAACTTAATCGCTGCCATGCCATCGTCATAACCGGAAATAGGCACCAGCCTTAATAATTTGGCTATAAAAAACTGCCCGCCGATAATATAAAACAGCGATGAAATCGACATTAAAATCACGCACAAGACGATGCCTGCATGTTCCAGATAACTGCTGCGAAACAGCACCATCATTAAAGCAAAACTAATATCAACCAGTAAGCCGACACACAAAGTTGGCAAAGCCAGAGCAAGACTCGGCCACATGCGCTCCTGAATATCCGCGCCGATATTTCTGCCGCTATCGGAAACGCCGAAACGAAACAAAAACAAGCCGACTGATTTTTGATAAAAAATAGTCCGGGTTATTTTTTCTTGGCCCGGTGCTTCAACATTCCATAACAGTGGCAGATCGTAGCCATGTTGCTGTTTCCAGTTGCTTACGGCTTGTTCGGTAACGTGCTTTTGCCCCAATTGCATACGAGCCATATCGTCAGGACTGTTGACGATGAAGAACAATACAAACGTTAAAATATTAACGCCCATTAACAGAGGAAAGGCGTATAAAAATCGACGGATAATATAGTGAATCATTGCAAAGTTTCCCTGGCACGGCGGCGATAAGCACTAATCGCCGGAATTAACAATATTATGAACAACAAACCCCCAAGCACCAACGGCCAAAATATCGGGTAGTTCCACGCTTGCCGCTTCTCTGCTCGGGCGCTGGTATCAATTCGGGTATATTTAAGCCGGTTATTTGCCATTAAATTGGGCTTCAAGTTGCCATACCAGCTATGGAACAGCGAAAAATTCTTGGGATGAAAGCCAAATACCCACGGCGCATCATGGCGTGCAATTTCCTGTAACTGTTGAATTATCCGGTAACGTTGCTCACTGTTATCCATGTTGCGCATTTGTTCAAACAAGCGGTCAAATTCAGGATTTTGATAGTTACCAGAATTTTCGCCACTGTGTTTGACTTTTGAGTTAGGGCCATACAGCAGAAAAAATAAATTTTCAGGATCAGGATAATCAACATTCCAGCCCCAAACGAATATCTGTTCATTACCTGCCCGCATTTTTTCCTGAAAACGGTTGTAATCAGTGGCGCGAACAACCAATTTAATGCCCAGCTTCTCAAACTGTTTGCGATACCAGTTCATGGTAGGGCGATCATCAATACTGACTGATGTGGTATCAAAATAAAGAATCAACGCTTCTTTCGTCTTTGGATCAATACCCTCGGGATAGCCGGCCTCTGCCATCAACTGCCGAGCTGCCTCTATTTTTTTACGCTGCGCCTTGTTGTTTATCCAATCGTAACTATAGGGATTGATACCGTCTTTACCTTCCGCATAGCCATAAATGCCGGGTGGAATAACACCTTGAGCAGCAACACCGCGGCCATTCCTGAAAATCGAAATATATTCTTCATAATCAACGGCAATAGCAATCGCCTGACGTAATTTTCTCGATCTTTCGCTATCACCACCTACGGTCGCATCCAGCATATTAAAGCCCATATAGAAAATAGATGTTTCAACCAGGGTTTGTAACTGGATACCTCTTTTCTTCATGGAATCGGTTAATGCAATGCCCCCACTACCCGTAAATTGTATGGCCTGATCGAAACTGTCAGAAGCGATGCCTGACGCATCATAATAACCTTGTAAAAATTTGGTCCAATAGGGAATAGTTTCCTTTTCCAGCATAAAAACGACTTTATCGATAAAAGGCAGTTGTTTTCCTGCGTCGGTTAGCAAGCCATTTTGTTTATCTTCAGGCTCACCTTCAGACGGATATTGCTCCAAATGAAAGGACGGATTTTTAAGCAAAATCATGCGCCGATTGGGATTGTTTTCCGCCAATAAATAAGGGCCTGTACCAATTGGAAACCAATCCAGCGTAATATTTTTGTCGGACAAACCCGGTTGGTCATAAAACACATCAGCTTCCCACGGCATAGGTGAGAAGAACGGCATGGCCAGCCAGAATTTAAATTGAGGATATTTGCCATTGATACGGATGCGATATTGATAACGACTGATGGCCTCCAAGCCCATCATCGGCATGGTTTTTATATCGGTCTTTTGCTTATCCTTGGCTAGCCTGGAAAAATCATCAAAACCCACGATATAATTTTTCATGATTTCGGCGATAGGCGACTGCATTTTAGGATGCGCCAAGCGCTTAATTTGATAGACATAATCTTCAGCGGTGAGTTCACGCGAACCCGTGCTTTTAAAATCGTTCAGCGTGTTTAGTGGCCGGATTTGCGCCTGGGTCAGATGATGATAGATATAATCACCCTGCGCATTTTTCGCCAAAGCCGGATGCGGCTGAAATTCAATATTAGGCTGAATATCAATCACATAATCCGTGTAGGCAATATCACTGTCCTTTGCGCCCTCCCCCAACTTTTCACCTTGCTTATTCAAGTAACTGATTTCCGGCATTTTACTTGCCGTCAAAGGCGTCAATTGATACGGTCTTTTAAGATAATGATATTGAAACGGCGGCTCATAAATCTGCGCGATAAAGGCATATTCATTTTCACTGTAAGCAACCGCAGGATCAAAATGTTTGGGCCGCTCTGAAAACGATTGATATAAAACCGAGCGTTTACCCTCGTCTTCTGTGTAGGGATTATTAAGTTGCGAGACATCGCAAGCCGTCAAAAATACGGTAAGAAATAACAGAACTTCGTAAGTGGGTATCTTCATAGACAAAAAACTGAACATCGATAAACGGGCCGTAAATACTTGAGAGACCACCCATGGAAGACAAATCGGGTGCGGATCAAAATCAGAATAAAACAATACTCAACGCTATTGTAACAACAAAATCAAAAACATTGGGAGATGATAATGGGTTATAAGCTGCACAAACGAGGCTTGATTTTTTGGTTCTTTTGCCCCACTTATATCGATCTTATTTAGGTAACTCGCAAAAAATAAATTATTTCGTGCCTGTTGTTAATTGTATGAATGATCCCTTTCCTATACCCTGTAGCCATTTTTACCATTTCAACTGATTATCAGGAACAAAGTCAATGCAGAACATTATTGTTTGCCAACCCAGTGATTTAACAATCGACTGGGCTCAACGAGTGGTAAATAAACATTATTCCCACATTGTCGTTTCTAATGTGGATATTGTTTCTGTCGATATTGGGACAACAACGCGTATACGTGTCAATGTCGAACACAATGAGCCTACGATATTGCCTGGACAGTGGTTTGTAAAGCTACCATCAATGGCTTGGCAAGCAAAATTAATCACAGCTTTACCCAGGCTTCTGCATACGGAAGTACGCTTCTATAATGAAGTTGCCCGGCCTGTATCGCTTACGATACCTCATTTCATAGCGGCACAAAGCAAGCTTGGCAGTGGCGCGACCCTGGTTCTTACCGATATGACAGAATTAGGCATTATTCTCGGTAATCCGGGAGATGCGTTGACATTTTCTCAAGCTGCCAAGGTTGTCGAACAACTTGCCAACTTCCATGCCCGTTTTTGGAATGCAGAGAAACTCAATCATACTTATCGCTGGTTAGCCGGCCCGGTTCGCCGCCTGGAAGACTTTTTGGGCACAGCTTTAGCAGTTCCGTTGATGAAACGAGGACTACATCAGGCAGGGAAACTTGTATCCTCGACACTTCATGCAAAAGCTGTTCATTATGCCCGTCATCGCCGGCAGGCCATGCGTTTTCTTACAGAAGCCCCGCAAACACTCGTTCATCATGATTGTCATGCCGGCAATCTATTCTGGAATCAGTCTCAACCAGGCCTGCTTGATTGGCAACTGGTTCGCTTTGGCGAGGGGATAAGCGACATTGCCTACTTCCTGTCCACCGCGCTCAACCCTGAAACCCGGCGGCTTCACGAAATGAACCTCATAGCCATTTATGCTCAATGTCTTGAGGATAATGGCATTGCAGGCATTGATGTCAATAGTTTACTGCAAAGATATCGCGCCCATCTCATCTATCCCTTTGAAGCAATGATTGTAACCCTCGCAGTGGGAGGCATGATGAATCTGGAGAGCAACCTTGAGCTCATACGCCGAACCGCAACTGCGGTAGAGGATCTTGAGGCCTTTGCTGCCATACCTATATAGCTTAATGTTAAAGGCACAAGGCGAAAGGTGAATAAAACTAATCTTTAACAATGCCAATCTTTTCCTTACCTTGAACCTGCTTTTTCACAACACTTTCTCAATCCCTGCCCAGTTGTAATACAATAGGCGAGTTTGTGCTGATGAAGTATTAACAATCAATAAAACATTACTGATATTTTAACGTTATAAGCCAATGAGGAGGCTGTTGAAATAGGCGGTATTTAATAATTATAAAAGAGATAAGGTTGGTTTTATGTGTTGGAGTGGTGAAGCGTCGGGAGTATTAGCCGTCGTAGGTCTTAGTACCGCAGCGTATCTTGCGATTAAAAAAAACGAATCCAAAGAGCTTTGGATTCCGTTAACCTATTTTGCCTTAATGGAATTACTACAGGCCGTAACTTACATCTATATTGATTTATGTGATAATCCGAGTAATCAGATACTCACATTTCTTGGCTATTTACATGTCGCGTTTCAGCCATTTTTTGTCAACATGGTCGCCATGTACTTTATTCCGGTCAGCGTTAAATTAAAAATCCGCACAACCGTTTATACGATTTGCGCAATTGGTTCGATTGCCATGCTCATCAAAATGTATCCTTTTGGCTGGGCGGGGGCATGTCACATTGGCGTGGAAGGTTTTTGCGGCCCCAGTGTTTGTTCAACTTCCGGCTCCTGGCATATCGCGTGGCAAATGCCTTTAAATGGTCATTATGTCGGATCCGGTTAAATGGCTGGGTGGTTTTGACTGGGGATTGCATGCGTTTACCTATATCGCAGTGGCTTTTTATATGCCGTTTATCTATGGTTCATACCGTTTCGTAGGCTTTCATTATCTGATTGGGCCGTTCATTTCCGATATTACCACAACAGATCCGAATGAATATGCGGCAGTCTGGTGTCTGTTTTCTATAGCGTTGTGTATATCAGTCATTAAAACGCCCATCAGAAAGTATCTGCACGTTAAAAATTGGTTTTTCTATAAGGGGTTCTATAAGCCTGAAATTGGCGATTCGCTTTAGTTTCTATAAATATACCCTGCACGATCACATTTGCGGGATTCTTATTACCACGAAGAGCACGAAGAATTATCAGAGTTCCGGCACCCACCTTTTGGGCGAACGCTTATTTCATCGCGACGAATGATAACTCTCTAATTTTACTTCGTGATCTTCGTGGTGAAATGCTCTTTTTAGGATGATTGATTCCGCTCAACTCATAATAACGCCTTTTCGCTTTGCCCCCCAATTCCCCGGCTTTGCATTAAAAACACCTGCACAACGTTCACCGCAAAAACGGCAACAGCCTGACTCATCCAGATTCCATTCAGACAATTCATACCAGTCACGGCCTATCAATAGCTTACCGCAGCTGTGACAGTAGGTACTATCGGCAGACTTATCATGAACGTTTCCCACATAGGCATAATGCACACCATTTTTTAAGGCAATTTGCCGTGCCTGTAACAATGATGAAATCGGTGTAGGTGGCTTATCGAGCATCTTCCAGTCAGGATGAAACGCTGAAAAATGCATCGGCACATCCGGCCCCAGATTCTCGACAACCCATTGGGTCATGGCTTCCAGTTCTGCTTCCGTATCATTTTCACCTGGAATAATTAAAGTCGTCAGTTCCAGCCAGACCGATGTCTCATGCTTGATATATTTAAGTGTTTCCAATACGGGTTCCAGATGCCCGCCGGTAATCTGATGATAAAAGCGCTCAGTAAAAGCCTTTAAATCAATGTTGGCGGCATCCATCCATTGATAAAATTCAGCTCTGGGCTCTGCGCAGACATAACCCGCTGAAACTGCTACTGATTTTATGCCGAGGCTTCTGCAGGCCTGAGCGGTATCAATTGCGTATTCATGAAAAACGACCGGATCGTTATAGGTATAAGCAACACTGTCACAGCCATTGTCCAGCGCCGCCTGGGCAATCGCTTCAGGAGATGCCTTACTCATCAGCGTATCCATTTCTCGCGATTTACTAATATCCCAGTTCTGGCAAAACTTGCAGGCCAGATTACAACCGGCTGTTCCAAAAGAAAACACAGGCGTGCCGGGCAGAAAATGATTCAGGGGTTTTTTTTCGATTGGATCAATGGCAAAACCGCTGGAGCGTCCATAACTGGTCATGACAATCTGATCATCAAGATTTTGCCTGACAAAGCACAAGCCGCGCTGATCTTTGTGCAGTTTGCAAAATCTCGGGCAGACATCACATTGAATACGCCCATCTTCTAACTGATGCCAATAGTGGGTTTTAACCGTATCATGGGTAATAAAAGCAGTCATTGTCATTCTCCTGGAACCGTTAATAAATTATCTTGTCATAATCGATTGTTAACATTTATTATCTGCGACTCAGTCACTACACCAAAATATCCGATACTGATTTGCAAAGATTTTCATAAATCTTTTACTGAGGAATAAAGGACAAGCCAATGAACAGACAACCCGCCGTTGCAGGTACTTTTTACCCTGCAAATCCGAGTCAATTGCATCAAATGCTGAATCAATATCTAAATGATGCTGAATCGAGTTCGAAAGTTCCCAAAGCCATCATCGCACCTCATGCCGGCTACATTTATTCAGGCCCCGTTGCCGCAACCGCTTATGCACGATTAAAAAATGCCCATGACCTGATTACCCGGGTTATTATCATCGGCCCATCCCATCGTGTCGCTTTCAGTGGACTGGCAGTGAGCAAAGCGCAATCATTCATTACCCCTTTAGGTGCTATCACTGTTGACCAGGAAGCCGTAGAGACTATAGCCAAACTGCCCTTTGTCGATTACCTTGAACAGGCGCACACCCATGAACACAGTCTGGAAGTGCATTTGCCTTTTTTACAAGAAATGCTGGATGACTTCAAGATTGTCCCCATTGTCGCCGGCGATGCATCACCGGAACAAGTCAGTCAGGTTATCGATGCGCTGTGGGGTGGTGATGAAACCTTGATTGTTATCAGTTCTGACCTGAGTCATTATCACGATTATGCCACCGCAAAACAGCTTGACAAAGCTACCAGCGAGGCAATAGAACACCTGCAATATGAACGTCTCGCCTTTGACTCCGCCTGCGGCAAAGTACCTGTCAGCGGCTTATTAAAGCTGGCGCGGGAAAAATCACTAGCTATTAAAACAATTGACCTGCGCAACTCCGGCGATACCGCAGGAGATAAAAGCAGAGTTGTGGGATACGGTGCTTATGTCATTGAATAAAGAACAGCAACAGCGGTTACTGGCGTTAGCAAAAAGTTCGATCCAGCATGGTTTGCAGACGGGTAAATCATTAAAAATTAATTTAGCTGATTTTCCTGCCGAACTGACAGAACCTCGTGCTACTTTTGTTACCTTGCAGAAACATCATCAACTGCGCGGCTGTATTGGCATGTTGGAAGCGGTCAGGCCGCTGGCCGAAGATATTGCAGAAAACGCTTTTTTGGCGGCCTTCAAAGACCCACGCTTTCCGCCGTTGGCAGATGATGAATTTGGCGAACTGGAAATACATCTGTCCATACTCACACCTGCTGAACCCGTTTCATTTGCGTCTGAACAGGACTTGATAAACCAGCTCCAACCCGGCATAGACGGCTTGATATTGGAAGAAGGCCACCGGCGCGGAACCTTTTTGCCCTCGGTATGGGAACAACTGCCCGAACCTCAACAGTTCCTGCGACATTTAAAACAAAAAGCAGGATTATCGCCCGATTACTGGTCTGAAAATATCAGGATTTCTCGTTATCGGACTGAAATAATAGGTTAAGTAACAGCCGGTTCCCTTTATTTTCTTGGTCAACAAAGAAAATGATCTACCTTGTATCTTGAGCCTGGAGTGTGATAATGTTATTTATAACGACTTCTATTTAAGCCGATTTTTCTGTCCGCCTGTTCAAGCCATGTGTCTAATTGTTTTAATGGGTTTTTAAGTAACTCGGACTTTACTTTATAACTTTATAAGATGACAAATTACCGTAGATTATTATTGAGTTTTATAACTGTTTCATGGGTTTTTCTAAGCGGCTTTAATCAGGCAGTTGTTAATACCTCAACCGAAAAATCACAGAAAACAAAACAAGCAACAATCAAAGCAAAAAAGGACGATGTTGCCGATGAACATAATCCTGTTTATTATAACGAACTTGAAAAACCGCTGGATCTTTCTGTGCCGTTCAACCATACTGAAAACGCAGATCTGAAAATTGAGCAAAAATCGGCAACGCAAAACCGGGTGAATAATATTTTTGCCCCCGAAACAAAAAAAAAGCGTCGGCCACTGGAAGTAGATGGCGATTTTTTGATGTCTCCTGAACCGGAAGCGGAAAAACAAAAATCTGTGGATGGCGCGGGGATTGTTATCAAGCTTAAACCTTGATACCCCTAATATCAATTCAGCCACTCAATGATGTGATCTTGCAGATCCCTCGAATCCGATTCTCTTATAGCATAGCTACTGATTGAAACACCCGCTCTTTTGACACTCGCGGCACTTCCCGACAACAAGGGATGCCATGCTGGAAGTTCTTTACCCTCGTTCAATAATCGATAAGCACAGGTTGAAGGCAACCAATTGTCTTGCGCAAAGTCGTATTGTTTTAAATCCAGACATTCCGCCACTAATCGGGTACGTTCGTTATAACGCGTACATCGACAGGTATTTAGATTGATGAGCTTACAGGCGACATTGGTGAAGACTATTTTTCCCGTATCTTCGTCCTCTAACTTGTGTAGACAACATTTTCCGCAGTTATCACATAATAACTCCCATTCTTCGGCAGTCATTTCATGCAGTTTCTTGGTTTTCCAAAAGCTCATAGACGATTTTAATGATTATTAAATTGGCAAAATGCCAGGTTATTCTAACCTAAATCACCCTTTAGATATTATCAGCATTTTGCTCCAGGTTATTAGCAGCCAGTTCATCCAGAATTAGCCTAAAATGAGCATAACTTTGAATATTTACCACACCGATTTCATTTAAAACCGCTTGAAAATGGCCGGCCGCTCTTCCGCCGACAATAAGTGCAACGTCATTACCGATCAGTTTTTTCAATCGTCTTAGCTCTTTCGGCACAATATGATCATCGGTAGCGAAACTAATGCTAATGGTCAGTGCGCATGCATTGGTAAATTTAACCCCGGCAGCAATTTCTTCAGCCGGCAGATTCGCGCCCAGATAAGTTACCTGCCAGCCGCTAAGTTCTGCCATTATAGCGGCGAGTAAAGCGCCTAATTCATGCAATTGACCAATCGGTGTACTAACAATCATCCTGGGTGCATTGGCAGAGCGCGGATTATTGTTTCGTAAAATATAGGTCAAAGAACGGATAACCGATGAAGTCATGTGTTCATGAACCGGCCTCAGCTCTCCTGTTTTCCAGCGCTCGCCAATCAGGGTTAACAAGGGCGTCAACAGGTGCTCAATAAATGCTTCAGACCCCAATTCTACAATCGCATTTTCAAAATGTGATTCCAGCGTTTTGGCATCGAAAGCTAAAACAGCAGCATAACATTTTTCAATATAATCCTCTGCAAGATAAACTCTGTCACTGGCTGAAGGCTTAATAGTAATCAACGTTTGCGGGCTTGCACCGGGTTCATTTTTTAACAGATTTTTTAGATCATCAAGCGAGAATTGGGCAATTTGGCTGATACTATGACCATTGCTGGTTGCCTGATTGAGTAATTTTAAACGCGCAATATCCTGATCGGTGTAAACCCGATGTCCGCCAGCCGTTCGTGTGGGCGTAACAGCCTGATAGCGACGTTCCCAAGCTCTGACGAGATCGGATTTAACTCCTGATCTTTTCGAAACTGTGCTAATTAAATATTGCGCTGAGTCATCATTAAGGCCGTTCATAGTTGCTTCTTTGCATCAAAAATAAAAGCGCTATACTAACATAAACCTTTACAAAACATTGACAAAAATTGAACTTAATAGCGTCGACAGGGCAATACAAACTCATTTCACCTCAAAACCTGTCCTGTTTATCGGCTTTTTCCAGGATGATCAACACACGCTTCCAAAATACGTATAATGTTCACCATACTGCTTCCAAGCTATTTTTTGCCTGCACCTTGAGCCTTACCTATGTCATTAAAAATCGCACTCGCACAAATCAATTTCCTGGTCGGTAATATAACCGCCAATGTTAATAACATCATCGAAGCGGCTGTTTATGCGCGTGATCAGTTAAATGCAGATATTATCGTCTTTCCTGAATTGACCATTACCGGCTATCCTGCGGAAGACCTGTTATTTCGCTCTGATTTCATTACCGAAGCCAATAACGCCGTTTATCAGCTTGCCGACAGCGTCACTGATATTGCACTGGTGGTGGGTTATCCTGAACGTGACGGCAACAAGCTTTACAATAGCGCAGTGGTATTACATCAAGGCGTTATACTGGCCTGTTACCGCAAACAGGCACTACCGAATTATGGGGTGTTTGATGAACAACGTTATTTTACTGCGGGTAATCAGCCGTGTGTGTTTGAGTTTAACGGCACCTTCATTGGCCTGACGATTTGTGAAGATGTCTGGAAAAGCGGCATTATTGACGCTACTAAACAAGCCGGTGCAGAGTTATTACTGACTCTCAACGCCTCACCCTTTAATTCGGGAAAAATCCATCAACGCGAAGCTATTATTTGCCGGCAAGTTAAAGCCGCGCAGATTCCCCTGGTTTATGTTAATCAAGTGGGCGGTCAAGATGAGTTAATTTTTGATGGCGCTTCCTTTGTCGCCAATGCGCAAGGCGACATTGTATTTCGGGCCGAAGAATTTAAAGAACAAATCAGTGTGATTGAGTTTGACGGCAACAATCCCGTAACAACCACCTGTGCGCCGCTTTACAATGAAATCTCCAGTGAATATCAGGCCCTGGTACTGGGCATTAAAGATTATGTACGAAAAAACGGCTTTAAAGGCGCCATTTTAGGCTTGTCCGGCGGCATTGATTCGGCGCTGGTTTTAGCGTTGGCGGTTGATGCACTGGGGCCTGATAAGGTTGAAGCCGTACTCATGCCATCGCGCTATACTCAAGATATGAGTAACGAAGATGCTGTATTGGAAGCCGAGGCATTGGGCGTGAAATACCACACCATTCCCATAGAGCCCGCCGTTAATGCGTTTACGGGCATGCTGTCCGAGGTTTTTGCAGGGACTACTAAAGATACCACTGAGGAAAACATTCAGGCGCGTTGCCGCGGAGTCATTTTAATGGCACTCTCCAACAAACAAGGCAAACTGCTACTGACTACAGGTAATAAAAGCGAAATGAGCGTAGGTTATGCAACGCTTTATGGTGATATGGCGGGCGGTTTTGCTCCCATCAAGGATGTACCTAAACTGCTGGTTTATCAATTATCGCATTACCGCAATACCCTGTCCGAGGTAATCCCGGAGCGAGTTATCACCCGTCCGCCCTCAGCTGAATTAGCGCCTGATCAAATTGATGCAGACTCTTTACCCCCCTACGAAGTTTTAGACCCGATACTGGAACGTTATGTAGAGCTTGACCAATCTGCTGATGAAATTATTGCTGCCGGATTCAGGCGCGAAGATGTCGCCAGAGCCATTAATCTGGTAGACAAAAATGAATATAAACGCAGGCAATCACCACCCGGTATCCGGATTACGAGCAGGGCGTTCGGACGTGACCGGCGCTATCCGATTACTTCCGGCTACAAAGGAATTTAGTATTCAATGCCTGACGGGTTTGTCATATAAGCTGTTAAACAACCTGACCACAACAAATATCATGGCCTGAGTAAACTCAATAGCAGGTACTCGAGTGATATTGTAAGAAGAAAATTCATCAATGGATTCATTCAGGAATTTTACCAGCCCAATCTGAACCAGCTTCTCGTTATTCTTGACAAACCGGTCTTGCAGATTCTTTCTGCCCGTTTCATCCATAGCCTGATTTTGCATCAATGACTGAAACTCTGCATCTAATAAAATCGACTGCCTTTCCATCCAGGTAGGATCATCTATAAATTTTGGTGTATCACCAAACGCTTTTTGATACACACAAATCACTTCAAAGCATAAATCCATGAACAAGTGCGCCATATCCTGATTCTGCTCAGCAATCATAGCAGGAAATACGCCAAAGATTGTTTGAAAAAGTATGGGCTGATCTGTCTCAAATTGAGACATAATTCTTTTACCATTTTCCTCTTCTATGCTTTTAGCATATTCAAGGGCTTGATATAACTCGCGTTCAGTTAGTTCGTGCATGTTGCTCTCATTTTGTTCTGTGGATTATCTTTCAGCGTTGTTAACGATCAACTCTCTTTAAAGGTTCTTCCGCCTTGTTCAACGATCAGGGCATTTTTTAACATTGAAACAACTTCAGGGTAAGTGTCATAAATTACCTGGATACTTTTGTAATATTCAATAACGTTGAATGGCGCATTGTTTTGCCGCTCAATGGCTTTGACGATAACTGACCGGAATGTTGGCGATACCGTAACCATCCGTAACCCTTTTATGATGCCTGAACCGGACTCCACCAAAACGAGATTGAAAGGCAGGTAACCTCCGTTATCTTCTATTGCTTCATCCTGAACCAGATGAATAGTAAAAGCCAGGTCTGACCAATCGAGAAAGCCTTCAATTTTGAACAAAAAGAACAGGAGATTTTTTTCAGCGAATAATCCAAAAGAAGACAACCCATCTTGGAATGCAGCGATATTTTTCTCCGAAAGTGAAAAATTAAAAATCAGCATGGGCGCACCGCTGTTTAATACAATGCTCATGCTTTCATCCGGCATACCGTGATCAAAGGGCTCGCCAACTGTTAAGCTAAGAATGTCCAACTCAATGCTCTATATATAGTATGATATGAAGTTATATCATATCATTTATTGAGCCTTCTCTTTAACGCACGCAGTTTTGGTTGCTAAGTTACTTTAGAAACGAATATTTTATAATTTGAGTACACTCATCGTCAACAAATCAGGAAACAAAATGCTGAGTCGAGTCGAACCTGAACAACTAAAATCTGATCTTATTATCCCTTGGGTTATTCAAGGCATCATGCTGGCTACGCTGGCAGCTTTTGTGATCGTCTGTATAGCTTTCGGCGACCAGATAAAAGAGCCCCTGCCGGAAGCTCAACGAGTGCTAATTAGAACCGTATTATACGTTATGGCCATCGTAACATTTCCGATGACAAATTTGATTCGGCACATTCAACTTCGGCTAAATCAAACCATGCCATATTCGCAGGGTACGCCGGTGAAAGAGGCAAAAAATCGATATTTAGTGACAGTTATTGTCTCTATGTCGCTCATTGAAAGCGTTGGCATTTTTGGCTTTGTTATGTTTATTTTGGGTGATAACTTTAATACTTTGTACATATTTTCGGGGTTGTCTGCATTAGGGATGTTTTTATACCGGCCCAAAATAGATGAATACGCCAGTGTTGTTGAGGCACTCACTGCACAAATTGCACGACAGTTAAAGTAACTCGGTTACCGATTTAATTGGGACAAAAATAAAGTTAAGCCGTTCGTGGAGAGTTATGAACTTGTCGAACAGTCGAACCATTAGTAGCTTGACCACAAACCCTTCGACAAGCTCAGGGCGAACGATTCATATCCCGTTAAGTTGGTAACCGTAACACGTAAAACAAGCCCCCCCCTGCATAGTTGCCACAGATTACATTTAAATAAAGTTAGTCATTACTCAGTTTAATCTGTGGCGGTTTTTTTTTGAGTTACCTAAAAGCTTAAAGCTTTTGACCAGCGACTTTTATTTTTTTACGGCGATAATTGTGACCATAAAAAATTTCGGTTACTTCTCTACGCAGCTTCTCTTCTATCTCTGCTTTTTGAGCATCTGTCAGATTGCTTTCTTTCTCAAATAAATAATTTTCCAGCTCGGTTTCCTTGAGCATCATTTTGGTGTGAAAAATATTCTCCTGATACACATTCACGTCTATCATTTGATAGCTTTCCTGGGTATCTTTGGCAATATAGTTCTGAATAGACGTAATATTGTGATCAATAAAATGCTTTTTGCCCGATATATCACGCGTAAAACCACGCACTCTATAATCCATTATAACCACATCAGATTCAAAACTGTGAATCAGATAATTAAGCGCTTTTAATGGCGAAATACGCCCGCAGGTGGAAACATCAATATCTGCGCGAAAGGTACTGATTCCATTATCGGGATGGCTTTCAGGATAGGTATGAACAGTAATATGGCTTTTATCCAGATGCGCCAGAACAGTTTCAGGTAATGGCCCAGGGGTCTGGCTATTCATGCTGGGCGGAGGAGGAACATCGCCTTCTGAAATCAGCATGGTAACGCTGGCGCCTTGTGGCTCATAATCCTGATGGGCAATGTTAAGAATTTGCGCACCGATAATTTCGGCAACATCTTTAAGAATTTGCGTCAATTTGTCGGCGTTATACGCCTCATCAATATATTCAATATAGGCCTGCTGTTGTTCAGCGGGTGCATAACAAATATCGTATATATTAAAACTAAGTGACTTTGTTAAATTGTTAAAGCCATGTAATTGCAATTTATTCAAAACGCTTAAACCTCGATAACTTCAAAATCATGGGTAATTTCTACCCCTGCTTTACTTAGCATAATGGAAGCAGAGCAATATTTCTCTGCCGACAATTTCACTGCACGCTCAACAGCCGCCGCTTTCAGATCACGGCCGCTGACGACAAAATGCAGGTGAATTTTGCTAAACACACTCGGCACAGCATCAACCCGTTCTGCAGAAATTTCTGCAACACAATTAACGATGTTATTTCTGCCTTTTTGCAAAATCTGCACGACATCAAAAGATGAGCAGCCGCCTACGCCCAATAAAATCATTTCCATGGGCCGTATACCCATATTACGTCCACCATGGTCGGGCGGGCCATCCATCACAACCGCATGACCACTGCCAGTTTCGCCGACAAACATCATGCCATCGACCCATTTGACTGTTGCTTGCATTTCTTTTCCCCAGTTAAAATGACGCATAGGGTAGCATATAAATACGCATAGACAGAGTTTTCCCTGTTAAATTTTTATTACACTTTGCAGGCAAATGGCTTCCTGAACGGCAAGATACTTAAGCCCTTACCCAAAGGTTCGTCATTCCTGAAAGAAAGCCGGAATCCAGTGCCCAGGCAGTAACTTGCAAATTTCCCGGCTGCTCGACTCAGGTGACGATGCCAATCCATGCATTCAAATCCATGTAACTGGATACTGGCATCCATGCCAGTATGACGGTGCAGGCTGAGGTTCCGTGGTAATCAGGAAAAGCTTTATTGTTTGCCGATCTTTTTTTCTAACTAATACATATACTGTTTCGTTTCCACACAAACCGTGTGAGCGATAACTTCGACCATCAAAAAGCAATAAACAGATGTTTAAGATGCTGGCGAAGATTCCATTTGGCATCGGTATTTAATGCACGTTCCAGGCAGATAAACACTTGAGGGTTTTGCAATAACTGATCGACGGTTTTATTGGACAGGGTATTGTCCAGACAGATCAATGCCGATTTTTCGCCGTCGCAGGCAAGGCTGACGGTATTGGCGGTAAACTGGGGTTGTTCCTGGAGCTGATAATTCAGGCGAAAGCCGTTTTTTAGCAACACCTCATCGCGTATTTCGAGCGGCTCAAACAGGCCGATGAGTTGCGCTTCTTTTTCGGTGATGTAATTTTCCAGCCGTTGCAGGTTTTCAGCTTCAGACAGTTCAGGATCGGGTTTGAAATCGACACGCGGAAAATGCGATTTAGTCAATTGGTAAACCTTGAAACCGGCATCCAAAGGTTGGGGATTATCGCCGTAGCCATTAATCACCCGTTTAACGCGTTCGATGGTGATGTCGGATATTTTTTTGAAACCGGCTTTATAGGCTTCGGAATCGGCTTTGATTTGTTCTGGCAATTGGACAAGGATAAATTGCCGGTTGCCGTTGTCTTCCTTGTTAAGTTCAAGGACGGCTTGTGCAGTCGTGCCAGAGCCGGCAAAGAAATCCAGAACAATTTCCCTTTCATTTAGTACGTTTAATGGCTTCAACCTGATAAGTTGCCGTCATGTCGTTAACCCCAATACTGCATCGGGTTTATCGCCAGGCGAAGGTATGCCAGTTTCAGGATTCGTTTAATAAACCGGATCTGAGCTTGGGAGTATCGAAATCCACGTTTATGTCGACTCAAGAAACTTCGGGATTCTTTCTTTGCTTCATCGTTATGTCTGCGTCTTGATGTGTCCACCATGTAGTAGAAATTACGCCAGATACTTCGCTAATAAATCGTTTGTAACGCTGGAATCTGTAGTTTCCTGTATTCGCGCCCCACCAGATGCGATTTTCTTTGATGTTTAACTCGTGCCTTTCGCTTGCATGAATCTCCACACGGCATGTGCGGATAGGCCAAATTTCTATCGCCTGTTTGCGGATGAATAATCGGATAATACTAGATTCGAACGCTGTTCGGCGTGATTTGTTGCAAAGATAGTTACCCGATGTCCAAATGCCACGTGGATCATTATCCGGGTTTTAATAGAGTTTGTTTTGTTCCACGGTACGGTCTAAACGCCGCAGAATACCAATAACCTTGCCGCTTTCGGTAGTATTTTCTTTCCTTGCAGTACACTACGATGAAATCGTGCATAGGTGAAAAGTCTTCCGTGTCATTGGATGGCGCATACTTTTTCTGCCAGCATCACGCAGGCGAGAAAATTCTCCTCCCCAAACACCTCATCCATGACCTTGCGCAGGTTATGCACTTCGTTATCATCTATCGAAACAAAGATCACGCCATCGTCTTTCAACAGTTGCCGCGCCAGCAACAAACGCGGGTAGATCATGTTCAGCCAGTTGGAGTGATAGCGGCCGTCGCTGTCGGGATTGGTATCGACTTTTATCCCGGCTTCCACGCCGCCGGTTTGTTGCCAATAGGCTTTGCGCTGTTCGTTGTAATTGTCGGAATAGACAAAATCCTTGCCGGTGTTATACGGCGGGTCGATGTAGATGCACTTGATCGCACCACGGTATGCTGCCAACAGGCATTTAAGGCTTTCCAGGTTTTCGCCTTCGATAATCAGGTTTCCATTCGCTTTGCCTGGATTGACTGAACGGGTTTCATCATAGGTCAACGCCGCCGTGGTAGGGCTATAGGCGGCCTGTTTGGCGTTACGTTTGCCTGACCAGGTAAAATCGTAACGTTCCTTGTTTTGGCTGGCTTCGCCCGCCAGTTGTTTAAGATCGTCGAGTTTAAGCTGGCCTTCGCCATCAAACAGGTCGGGAAACAGGTGTTTTAACTCCTGCAAGCGTTCTTGCTGAACATCGGGAGTGATGGGCATTTTGTTTTGCAGGGTGGTTTCGTTCATTCTTCGTTGATGTTGTTGGTTTATCGTTGGTTTTATCTATGATAAGTCAGGATGCGTTTTGAAGCCATTTGGCGCAGGTTGGTTTTTATTTTTATCAGCCTATTGGGTTCAATAACCCCAACTTTCCTACCAGTATTTCTTCGCTAACAACAGCTAATCTACTCACGCGTATTAAACTCGACTGCTATTAAACCTGTTTGCTGAAAACAAGGTTCTTCCAAATTAATAATTTCATCCAGCTCTGGAATTACTTGATGAAACTGGCTGGAAATCGTGCAGATAAGCCAATCATCAAATTTTCCCGGCAGTTTGCGAAGCATAAGTGCAGGACGAAGTTTTCCGTCATTTTGATCCGTTTGAGGAAAACGAAAAAGAACAATCTGGCCTTCTAAAATCATGAGTAGGTTTCTTTTAAATCAGTAACAGAATAATTGGAGTCTTCATCTTCCATACCCCTCATTGCGGAGGTAATAGAAAAACTATTCCAATTGCTACTTTCTTCTTTTTCTGTTTTTAGCTTAAGGTATTCTACAAAATCAAGCACTTCCACCTGTTTTGACTCGGGTAATGATGCTACTGTTGTTAATATCTTTTCTGATAAATTCATGTTTGCCTCCGGTTAAACTGATTTCTGCATAGAATGCACATTATATCTTTATATCGCCGTAATCTTTAACGGGGGCTTGATAGGTTGCATTAGGTTTGTTGATAATCACCCGGCGTTTCTTTAACTTCGTACTGACTATCGCCGCCAATTTCGGCACGAATGCCCAAGGCCTGAAAATGTTTAACCGCGCACTGGATTTTAGTGCGTTCATCTTCGGTCAGTGCGTGAGTGTCGTTGATGTCATGGGTGCTTTTGGTTTCGATGACAAAATACAGTTCTTTATCGTCGCCGCTGTTTTTAAGGCTACGCATGTTTAACGACCAGCCCAAAGTCAGGTTGATAGTTACCGATAGGTGTGGGGATTTTGTAGAACTCAGGCAGTTTCAGCAGGCAGACGACTTTCGGGTCGTTGTCGGCATTATGGGCAAATTCATGTTCTGGCTGAGAATCCGCATCGCAAATGGCAAAATCATAAATGCCTTTGATGGGCGTCGGCTCACAGGAGAATCGGTATGGAATGCCTGGCTTTAAATAGTTCCAATGGAAAGCTGTCGCCGGTTTCATGGTAACTGAGGGTGCGCAGCATTTCTGCCAGTTCAATGCGTTTGAGTTCTTTGCTTGCTTGCTGAATAAATAACGGCGGATTGCGCAGTATCTGGGCTTTATTATCCAATGCCTTGATAATCCTGAATACCACGCTGTAGCTGAGTGAGGTATTCTCGCTGATTTCTTCGACAATATCCGCTGCTGAATAACTGGCTTTAAGTTGCGCGATTTCCCGGCCGATTTCCTCGCCTTTGCCCTGTATATCTTGGAGTTCCTTGATGCGCGTCAGGCGTATTTCGGCTTCGTAACTGGCTATTTTTATTTTGTTTAGTTCCTGTATGCCGCGATTGACGATTTCAGCTTCATCGAAACTGACCGTGTAGTGGGTTTTTCTTGCCAATGTCTTCCAGAAGTTGCGAAAACTGTCGCTGTTAAAGCGCGCTTCGTTACGGATGAGTTTATTTTGCTTCTTGTTGCCTTTGTCATTTTTACGCAGGCCGGGCTGTTTAGCCGTCTTTACCAAATTCGTCCGACAATTGCGCCTGATATTGCAAGGCGAAGGTTTCGTAAGTTTCATTGGGGATGAGGGTTAATACATTGATTTCATCATCGGTATCGTCGCTGGCCGGGTCATAAATGCGCCGGCCTTGCTGGTTAACACAGATACGCAAACCCCGGCCTATCTCCTGGCGTTTTTTGATTTCGCTGTAGGTATGGTTAAGCGTGGCGATGTTGAAAATATTGGGGTTATCCCAGCCGACGCCCAGCGCGGAATGCGAGAAGATGAATTCGACCGGGTTGTCCAGCGACAACAGTTGCTGTTTGTCTTTAAGAATGAGATCGTAGATTTCCCGGTTTTTGAGCATGGCGCTTTCGTTGTCGGTAAATTCGCCTTTGCCGGTGCGCGCAAAGTAGTAGCCTTGCACGGCTACAATCTGTGCGGCACTGGGCTTCTTTACCGGTGCGTTCCTGATGAACGCGATGATATTCCTCGGCAAACAGTTGTTTTATCAGCGGTTCGGCACCGAGGTAATTATCGACTTTGTCGATAAAAACAAGCGACAGGCATTTGATGCCGCGCGGGCTGAGTTTTAGCTGTTTATCAAAATGACTGTTGATTAACCAGTACAGTTGCTGGCGGAATATGCCGCCTATATCGCCATGGCGCTGGTTTTGTTCTATTTCCACGCCATTACTGAAATGAATCTTCCAGTTTTTATCCCTTAAGCCTTTGTATATACGCTCTACGGTAAAATCCTGATAGCTGATGTTGTTGGTTATTGCGCCTAAATTATCGCCGACTTTTAGCCATTTGCTGGGTTTAAGCGTAAAGCCTGCCTTGATGTTGTGCCAGAGATTGAGCCTGGCTTTCGGGTCTTGTCCAGACAGTGTCTGAATTTCCTGCAATTCTATTTTAAGGGTGGCTTCGTCATTGATTTCCGCAACCGAAAGCACTTCAATTTTCTTCACCAAGCCTTCGGCGTAGGCATCATAAGGCGTCAGGCGATAAAGCCGGTTAACGATGCGCTTATGGGTAGCCGAATAACGAAACACAAAAAGAGGCGTTAAGGTATTCATGCGTTTTTGCGCCAGTTCCGTATCCATGCCTTCCTGCGGTTCGTCCATGATAATGATGGGCCGGGTTTGGCCCAGGGCTTCAAGATAGCTAAAGCCGCCGATGCTGTCATCCCTGCCTGTTTGATTAAGTATGCGATCTTCTGCGGTGAATGCCTGAACGGTGGTCAGCATGATTTGCGGCTGATCATCGGTGACAAAATGCTTGAGTTGATTCAGGCGTTTGCTGTCGTATTCAAACCAGTGGATATTGATGCTGATAATGGGCTTTAAGCTGCCCGGCAAAACTGTCCAGCGTGTTAATGATGCCTTCTTTTACCGCTATCGACGGCACCAGTATGATGAATTTGGTGTAACCATAGTGCTGATAGAGTTCGTACAGGGTGCGAATATAAACCAGTGTTTTGCCGGTGCCGGTTTCCATTTCGATGCAGATTTGCGGTTCTTCGCTTAAGGCGGCCTCGTTTTCTGCCAGGGCGTTTTGTTGCAGGATACTGAGTTTATTGTTGTGGAGCTGCTCCGGGCTTAGCAAACATTGGTTTGGGCTTATGTCGGCCGTATTGATTGAGGAGAGTAACGGGCGTTCAGACACATTCTTGTTTTGACCTTTAAAAAGTTCGACCGCACTTTGTATGGCTTTGTTTTGATAGAGCAGGTCTTCAAGCTGAAGTTGCATCGTGTTCCATTTTTTCGGTAAAGTCGTAGGTTGGATTGGGCATGCTTTTTTGCACCGTAACCCATCGGGTGTGGCATTGGTTTGTTGGGCTACGCTATGCTAACCTGACATATCTAGTCCTGGAGGTAGACTGCTGATGACTCGAATGCTTCTTCTGGTGTCCCATGGAAACTTCCGTTATCAAATACACACGGCTCATATTTCATGTTGCTGTAGGTGTAGAAGGCCATGCTCCATTGCTCTTCATCTCCGAAGTAACGTATCCGGCACAAATGTAGCGGTGTGTTCCGGCATCGCTCAAGGTACTGTTCGCGTGTTTCATCTACGGCCAGGAACAGCGAAGCAGGCGGTTCCGCAGGCTCAATGTACGCATCGATATAACAGAACACTCCGTGAAAGCGTATTCCCAAGCGGGTATACTTTCCAGAGTACTTAGCCTCAGCATACGAACGAATCCGCTGCTCCGTGCGTTGTTTAACAGCTGGGGAATTTTGACTCCGCCAGAGTGTGGATCGTAGATCCATGTATGCATGATTTATCTCCGTTTTAAATTTATGTTGTTTGACTTTAATGCCCAATCTTTATGCGTAGTAATTTTGATACCTGACTGCTGATACTGACGATAACGGTTTCTACCGGGTGCTTTGGTTGTTTCACTATTATCCAATATTTCAAGAATACGCTCGGTTTGCGGCCCCATTTCAGGATAGCGTGAAGACAGATTAAACAGGGTTTTTTGCCAGTTTTCCGGCGCATCCAATGAGCCAATCAAGATGACTTTTTCAAAGTCAGGCAGTTCGCCAGTGTATATCTGGTGCGGAATAAAACTGCCTGCCCTGAAAGTCCAGAGCAGGTCGTCTATGATTCGGCTTTGTTCGGCGGAATCGGTGAGCACATAACAAAAATAACCGCTACGATAGGCTTTCTCGATGAGCTTGCAGGCAAACTGATATCGTTCCTGTAGCGATTCTGAGGGTAGTATGTAAAAGCTGACTTCAGCCATGCGCCCGGTTAATGAGATATTGGCTTAATAAAGGAACCGGGCGGCCGGTTGCGCCTTTGTTTAGGCCCGTGCGCCACGCCGTGCCGGCAATATCGAGATGCGCCCAATGGAAGTTTTCGGCGAACTGTGACAGGAAACAGGCCGCCGTAATAGTACCTGCATCCTTGCCACCAACATTAGCCAGGTCGGCAAAATTGGATTTAAGCTGTTCCTGATATTCTTCCCACAAGGGTAAACGCCACAGGCTATCGTTGGCTGTTTCACTGGCGGCCAGTAAATCATTACATAAAGCATCATCATTACCGAGTAAGCCGCTAGGTACCCGGCCCAATGCCACCAGGCAGGCGCCGGTCAAGGTTGCCATGTCTATAACGACATCGGGGTTATATCTTTCCGCATACGTCAATGTATCACAAAGCAGCAAACGGCCTTCAGCATCCGTGTTTAAAACTTCGATGGTTTTACCGGACATGCTGGTTAAAATATCGCCCGGTTTGTTAGCATCACCATCAGGCATATTTTCTGATGCAGGAATCAAACCGATAATATTCAGCGGCAACTGCATTTGTGCTGCGGCTAGCAAGGTACCCAGAACCGTTGCACCGCCGCACATATCGTATTTCATCTCATCCATGCCGGGAGCTTGCTTTAATGAAATACCGCCGGCATCAAAGGTGAGGCCTTTGCCGATTAGTACAATGGGTTTGCCGTTTCTTTCACCGCCTCGATAGTCCAGAGTAATCAATTTTGCGGGTTGACGGCTACCGCGTGAAACCGACAACAAAGCCCCCATACCTAACTTTTCCATGTCGGATTCTTCAAGGATGCTAATGTCCAGACTGGGGTATTTTTTGCCCAGTTCAAGAGCTTGCTCGGCAAGGTAAGCCGGTGTACAGATATTTCCGGGCAAATCCGCTAACAGTTTGGTCAGGTTAATTCCTTCGGCAATAGCCTTGCCTTGTATCAGCCCTGTTTGCGCCTGTCCAAGCTCAGTTTCAGGAGCAGTAATCGTTATTTTTTCAACTTTGCTGTCGGTTTCTTTATTCGATTTGCAGGCAGTGAATTGATATACCGCATCGTTAAAAACCTCGACAATTTGCCGGGTTTTCCATTGCCGGTCCGCCGCGATAACTTCACATTCCGCCAAACTACAAACGACCGATTTTATTTGCGTTTTTTTCAGGCTGTTAACAGCGGCAAGGAGCGCTTTCCGGTAATTTTTACCCGATAAAGGCTTGTTTTCACCCAGCCCGACTAACAAAATACGCTCAATAGAACTGTCAGGAATGGCGTTGATTAGCACCGTTTCGCCATTTTTTCCGCTAATGTCACCACGGCTAAGGATAAGATTAACAAGTCCCTGAGTACTTTGGTTGATTAAGCTGGCAGATGCACTGAGTTGTTGATCCTGGTAAACACCCACAATAAGACAATCACATTGCAATGTTTCTAATGGCGCGGTTTCTATAGCATAGTCCATAACTTAACTCATAAATATTTGCTGAATAAAAATCTTATCGTGACCAGGCAGAATGAGTGCCGCATCAAGATGAGCTGTCAATGTTAAATTATACAACCAATATCTTCGCTAAACAGCATATGATGTTGTTTACATGCCCGGAAAAAATCGTAAATATCGACTCCGGCAAATTCACAAGCTGCGCCTCGCGATAATTGTCCTGATTGGAACATCAGCAATGCTGCATAAAACTTAATCTGCTGGGCTGTTTGGCTTTGATTCTGACTTTGGATATATTTGTCAGGGATTTCTAAGGTAAGCTGCATGGTATTAGGCTTGTATGATGTTTTATCCAGTAAGTATTTTTTTCACACTTTAGTGTTCCCATTCATCACGCAGTGTTTCAAGCAGTTGATCAAGTGAATAAAAAATCCATCATAACTAAACCATGGGACAAAATTAAATCTGATGCTGTGAAAAAATGGAGTTTAATCATTAATACTTTATTTTTAATCGATGTGGGATTAAGCACAGCCACATTCAAACAAACCGTTTTCTAGTAATTTCTTTTAGCCGATAAAGCTTCTCACCTAAATCTTTTACATTTTTGCGCCAATGCTCTATCCGATCTTCCTTTTTATGGATATTTTTATGGATATTTTCCTGCAAATTTCGTACGATTTGCCAAAATTCCCACCATACACTCTCATAGTCATCATCGACATATACTGTCAGCCCTTGGACCTCATCCATCCCAGCCTCAGCAGTTCTGATATTATTAATATCAAATTTGCCTATTTCCAGAGGAGCAAGCGTCCGGTAATACTTCATTGCGGCAGCGTATAAATCACCATGCGCTTGAATATCCTTTGCAAGAATCTGTTTAACCTTTTCAAGATCTTTTGATATATCTGACTTCGCATATTCAAGCTCTTTAGATGTATTGGCCTGCGCATATAGATTATGAATCGATAGTACGGCTGCCATAAACGCGCTAAGTGAAGTTACGCAAAGGGTCGCTGCTGATAAGTAAAGTTTTCCAGTCTTCAGCTTTGGAAGATGGAATTGCAAAAGGTGATGTTCCCCCATAACCACTAACCAAGTAGCAGCTATGGCTACAGAAAGGAAAACTAGGTACAACAAAATCAGTAAAGATGATCTGATTTTCATGGGAATCCTTCATATTAAATATGATTGCCTTTATTTATGAATTACGGTGTTAGCATATACCTATCACAACACAGACAAGCTTGGGCATCCCTAACCAACAAGCGGAAAACATTAAGCGACTGCCAATGCATCAGGCAGCGCCAGCCATCCTGCTTCGCTCGTTGCATACCTAACATGGGGGTATGCAACTTAGTTACGCAACGACTCGACGCGATTTCGAAAAGCCTGCATTATTGCTACGTAAAAATGCTCCGTGAAAACAAATGCTCCATCGTTTCTCAAGACTACTCGATTCCTCCCTGGCTGCGTATGAGTCTAGCTTATAAATTTTATCGACAAAATCCATTATAACAATAACAACCTGGTGTCACACAGCTCCCTATACAAGTCCCAAAGCATGAGAAACCACTAGAATTTCCAAATGAAGTGATCACCAATGGAAGCCAGACTAATTTGTTTTTACACTTACTTGAAACCCTCCGTAAGAAATTTGAACGCGTTTCCGAGGTTCTGGATGAGCGGGGTCGTCGGGTGTGGGCTGCTGCGGAAGCGGAAGCCTTGAGCTATGGCGGGCAAAGTATCGTGGCTAAAGCCACTGGCCTCGCGCGAATTACGCTCTATCGTGAAGGATTAAGACAGGTCTCGGATCAAGGGCCTTATCCTCAGGAGCGAATTCGGAACCCGGGAGGCGGTCGCAAAAAGCTGACCGAGCAGGAACCGACGATGTTGTCGGCATTGGAAGCTTTAGTGGAGCCCACTACCAGAGGCGATCCGGAAAATCCGCTACGATGGACCTGCTTGAGTACCCGTCAGTTGTCCGCAGCCCTTCAAAAGCAAGGGTATCGGATCGGCCGTCAAACAGTGGCCACACTATTGGAAGAGTTGGGCTACAGTCTGCAAGGGAATCAGAAAACGAAGGAAGGTTCCAGTCACCCGGATAGGGATGCCCAGTTCAGATATATTCACGGCCGGGTTAACGGTGTCCGCAATAATCTAAAGGGTAGCAAGAACTATCGAAACCGGAATTGCAAGGGAGTCGTGCAAAGTACAAACAGCCAAATTTAATGGCTGGGAATAGCTACTAAATATGGCGCTCAGGGATGAGCAGGAAGGGCGTAAAGGCATGAAAAATAACTTAAAATAAAGCTTGACAGGCTAGCTAGTACGTGGTGCCGTATTATTATTTATAATCAACCACTTACGCAAAAAATATGGCAAAGAGACTCGACTCCCTACAAGCAATTTTACTCAACGATACCGTTCTGGAGGAGTGGTTCCGCCCGATGCAAAAAGCCTTGGATAAAGTGCGCTACTCACGAAAACGATTTTCTACACTGACCGCTGAATTCTTTATTTTATTGGGTTGCCTGCGCCAGCTACAGGGACTAAAAATAATGCGGGATCAAATTCAAGCTCTGTTTGATACTGACGACTATGCCGATAAAGTGCCCTTAGCCCGATCAACCTGGTCTGATGCATTAGCGAATCCACAGCGTTCTGAAATTCTAAGGGAAGCTGTACAAGTCTTGGTTCGCGACGCCAGAAACGAACTGCCCGACCGGTTTGCCGGGATAAAAGAATTAGGGACACGGCCTATTTATGCGCTGGATGCAACCTACCAAGACGAATCCAGTCATTACCAGCCCTGCTATCCTCATGAGGGGGGTACCGATAATAGAAAAGGTCACATGACATTGACAACCTATGACATGCGGGCAGGTATTGCCGTGGATTCGAATACCGAAACGACCTCTATTGATGAAATGCGTTTTGTTAAAGAGGTTTGGAGAGCTTCTTGGTGGACAAGCCAGAAAAATGCGATTTATGTCGTTGATCGTGCCTTTATTGAAGCGCGTTATTGGGATCAGCGTAAAAAAGAGTTTAATGCGACCGTGATTACGCGAATGAAAACCACCTTTAAGTATCAAGTCTTGGCAGAATTGAACAGAGCGGCTGACCCCGTTAACGAAGGGGTGGTGTCAGACCAGTTGATACAGCTTAGGAGTTCAAAAGAAGTGTGGCGATTGATCAGGTTTATTGCGCCTAATGGCGAAGACTACGAGTATCTCAGTAATGACCTTGCCTTAACGCCAGGCATAATAGCCTTTCTGTATCATCGGCGCTGGGATGAAGAAAAATATTTTGATAATTACAAAACTGACATGGCCAATTCGAAAGCATGGGGAAAGTCACCCATTGCAATTGAACAGCAAGCCCTTTTAGGCTTGGTGACGCATATTTTGATGCGGCTGTTTCTGCATAAAAAAGGGCAGGAACTTGGGCTTGAGGAAGATCATCAAACCCAACAGAAAAGGCATGAGAAAAAAGAATCGGATTACATTGTTAACTGGGATGGCAACTATAACCGGGCTTTTTTCAAGAAGCTCTCTAAAATCACCAAACAGGCTTGGCGGTTCGTGAAAAACAGTTTTCTTAAAAAAAGCTCTCAGCGGCTTTATGAGCTCAAACTACGGCCTGTTTTGATGGCGTACCTATAATTAAAAAGCGGACACCGTTACGGCCGGGTTGAGGAGTTTCAAAGCCGAGGACAGCCGGTCGTCTCGGTTGACACGAAGAAAAAGGAACTGGTCGGGGATTTTAAGAATGGGGGCAGAGAATGGCGTCCGGCGGGCAACCCAGAACCTGTTCGGGTTTATGATTTCGTGGATAAGGCGCTGGGGAAAGCTAATCCCTATGGCATATATGATCCGGTAGCCAACGTTGGTTGGGTAAGCGTGGGTGTTGATCATGACACGGCTGAGTTCGCGGTGGAAACGCTGCGGCGGTGGTGGGAAAAAATGGGTCGTTTACGCTATCCGACTGCCACGGAATTGTTGGTAAATGCCGATGGTGGCGGCAGTAACGGAACTCGAGTCCGATTGTGGAAGGTGGCATTGCAACGACTGGCTGACGAAACCGGGTTGCGAATCACGGTCTGCCATTTCCCACCGGGGACGAGCAAATGGAATAAGATTGAGCATCGAATGTTTAGCTATATCAGTATGAATTGGCGGGGAAAACCTTTGATTAGCCATGAAGTTATCGTAAATTTAATTGCCAGCACGACCACCCAGACGGGATTAAAAATCGAGGCGGAAATTGACACCAACCTCTATCCGAAAGGACTTAGAGTGACCGATGAGGAACTCGAAAAAATCAACATCCAAAAAGCCAACTTCCATGGCGAATGGAATTACACCATCCTCCCGTCAACCTGAAAGTTGTTACAGTTATATTTGGACAAGCTCTTAGTCAATAGTAAGCCATTTATATTGATGCTTACAAGTTTTTTGTCGACAGTTTTTGTAGACACTAACCCTCTCAATGCTGGTTTTTCTTAACTGATATAACACGCAAAAAAACGCACCAAAATATTTCAAAAATTAAATTGATTGCTCTACCTTCAAAGATATTTAACCCATTAGAACAGTATTTAAAAATGTCTTTGATTCAAAAACCATTCCATCGCATTTAAGCGCAAAACGCCGCTTAAGGAATGGCCTATTCCAGTCTTTGCATGAGTCGGGGATGTGTATTGTTACCTCTCCCAGATTATCAACTCTTAATAATTGCTAAATAACATGGAATAATAGCCGGTATCGAGTTAACCTCTACCAACCTTAAACTGATTAACTAAACACTATGGCGCAATACATCTATTCAATGAACCGGGTCGGCAAAATTGTCCCGCCCAAAAAATATATTCTCAAAGACATCTCGTTGTCTTTTTTTCCTGGTGCAAAAATTGGCGTACTGGGTTTAAACGGCTCTGGTAAATCGACTCTGCTGAGAATTATGGCGGGCATCGATAAGGAAATCGAAGGCGAAGCCATTCCGCAAAAAGGCATTAATATCGGTTATCTGCCGCAAGAACCGCAACTGGATCCTGCTAAAACCGTGCGCGGCAATGTTGAAGAAGCGGTCGTTGAAATCAAGGCCGCTTTGGAACAACTTGATGCGGTTTATGCCGCTTACGCCGATCCGGATGCCGATTTTGATAAATTAGCTGCCGATCAGGCGCGTTTGGAAGACATTATCAATGCCTGTGACGGTCATAATCTGGATCGGAAACTTGAAGTCGCTGCCGATGCGTTACGCTTGCCCGATTGGGATGCCGATGTCACTAAATTATCGGGTGGTGAAAAACGCCGCGTGGCCTTATGCCGGTTATTACTTTCAAACCCCGACATGCTGTTACTGGACGAACCTACTAACCATCTGGATGCCGAATCGGTCGCCTGGCTGGAACGTTTCCTGCACGATTATCCCGGAACTGTGGTCGCTGTAACCCATGACCGTTACTTCCTGGATAATGTTGCAGGCTGGATTCTGGAACTGGACAGAGGCTCCGGCATTCCATGGGAAGGAAACTATTCAAGCTGGCTGGAACAAAAAAGCAATCGTCTGTTGCAGGAAGAAAAACAGGAATCTTCCCGCCAAAAAGCCATGAAAGATGAGTTGGAATGGGTGCGCTCCAATCCCAAAGGCCGTCATGCCAAAAGCAAGGCACGGCTTGCGCGCTTTGATGAATTATCGTCATCCGATGTCCAAAAACGCAATGAAACCCATGAAATTTATATTCCGCCCGGCCCTCGTTTGGGTGATGTCGTTATTGAAGCCGACAACATCAGCAAAGCTTTCGGCGACAAATTATTAGTCAACGACTTGAGTTTTAAACTGCCGCCCGGCGGCATCGTCGGCATCATCGGTCCAAACGGCGCAGGTAAAACCACGCTGTTCCGCATGATGGCGGGTCTTGAACAACCTGATTCCGGCACTTTAACACTGGGACAAACCGTCCAACTCGCCTATGTTGATCAGTTGCGCGATGACCTGGATCCGAAAAAAACCGTCTTTGAAGAAATTTCCGACGGGTTGGACATCATTACCGTCGGCAAATATGAAACGCCCTCACGGGCTTATGTCGGGCGTTTTAACTTTAAGGGTGCCGACCAGGGAAAACGTATCGGCGATCTTTCCGGCGGCGAACGCAACCGTGTGCATTTAGCCAAACTGCTGAAAACCGGCGGCAATGTCCTGTTACTTGACGAACCGACCAACGATCTGGATGTTGAAACCTTGCGTGCTTTGGAAGAAGCGTTACTGGCTTTCCCCGGCTGCGCAGTGGTTATTTCGCATGATCGCTGGTTTCTGGACAGAATCGCTACTCATATACTGGCCTTTGAAGGCGACAGTCAGGTGGTCTGGTTTGAAGGCAACTATGAAGATTATGAAGCCGATCGTCATCGCCGTTTGGGCAGTGATGCGGATAATCCACATCGACTGAAATATAAAAAATTGTCGTAATTCTAAAAACCGCAGTTGGGCATAGCAAGATTCCGTTCGTGCTGAGCTTGTCGAAGCATGAACTTTCTCGCCCCACTCGGTTTTTAATATCAATATTTCGCCCGCATAGGTAACATAAGCCTGTAATGCTGTCATTTTCGGGTCGTCGGCTGCCAATGGCTGTCCTTAAGCGGATTTCTGAGACACCAGTTGATCATTTCCCAAAGCGGGATGACTTTACCTATTTGTTTTTGAAATTTCGGATAGGTTTCGGGATGGGTATTTGCCCATGGAACAATTTATCGCCCAGTTCAATTTTGGCAGGCGTTTGAATGCCGGATAGGTACGGATGGCAGACCCAGCAAATTATTTTCGCCGGAATATTTAGCTGCAGCTGAATATTAGCGGCTTCACTGTGGATTGTTGACTGACTGCGCATGGAGAAAAAAACGCAATCATAGAGAACTAGTAATAACGAATATCACACGGTGAAACTCCTGTTGTCTTAATGAGAAAATGTCTTTATTTTCTTAAATTTATAGCCAACTTCTTATTCTAATTGTAAATCTCGATATATCCTTTTTCAATCAATATTCATGGTGATATTGCCTTAAGTTGATGCGTATGATAAAGATATGTTTTGTCTACCCGGCCAAATAATCACTGCCGTCCGCAATCTGTTTTTACCAAAACAGGACATCCGGTCAAAATCCTCGCGGGCAATAGGAATAAACTGGCAATCGATTTCACTTTGCCGTCCATCGTCCGGGTCGGAATCGTGCATATACAGGCAATCATCATCAAAACCGCTCATGACCACCCAATGCGGCGCTTTTTTTCTATCCATGAGAAATGTACTGATGAGTATCAGCGGTATCGCTCCCGCTTTAAATGCAGCAATCAGCTCATCCTGGGTAATATTGGCAAAATGTAGTTTGATTCCCTGCTCTGCTGCTTGACGCTTAAAGCAATTATCGACCAATTCAACCACCTGTTTTTTTTCTTCATTACGCACGCCATCAATAAATAACGTACCCGTTTGGTTTATCCAGACTTCAACAGAAAATTGCCGGCGCTTTGCCGCCAATGCCAAACCAATCGGGTGACAACCGCCGTGACCGGAGGTCATAAAAATAGTGGTTGCTTCACGCCATAGATTGATTTCTTCTTCCCGTGAGGGCTGATAAGCCCGGTTAATGCCGTGCATAGCCATCATCAGCGCCGCCGGGCCGCAGGTAAAAGGCGTGGTTTGTCTTAACCAATGTACTGACCGGTGCTGTAGGGTATCGTGATAACGACGAATACGTTTTTGATAACGTAACGCGTCTTTATGATCTTGATAATAATCACGGTATATCCCGAATTTCTGATACCCCAGCGTTTCGTAAAGTTTAATTGCCGGATTATTATCCACGCTTACTTCAAGGCGTAGATATAACCTGCCACTCTCATTAGCGGCTTGCTCACCTGCTGTCATCAATAGTTTGGCTAACCCTAAGCCTCTTTGCTGATCAGACACAGCAATCGAATAAATTCTGGCCAGCCTTGTACCCGGATGATAAATAATAAGGATATAACCGGCGACTGCTTTTGCCACTTCGGCAACCAGTAAAGCCCGATGGTCTGTGGTTATCCAGTGTTTGAAGCTGCGCCGGCTTAATCTATCGGTCTCAAAGCAAGACGTTTCAAGCACTACCAGTTCATCAAGGTCGCGTTAGTTGGGCGTTACGAATTAAAACAGTCAAGCGGATAGTCCTCCCAAAGCCTGGCTAATGACTTGCCTGGCACGAAACAGCACCATTTCCTTCCAGGCTTTATCATTCGGGCAAAAATGCTGACGCATCAACTGACTATGCTCCTGGCGTGCATGGTCATTATCGGCTTGCGCCCAGAGTTGATGATCGCGGAGTAATACTTCAAACAATTGATCCGTTCTGTAAGTACCAAATTCCAGAGTAATGTAGCAACTGCGTTCATTCATAATGGCGTGCCAGGCATAATCCAGTAAGCCCAGTTTAGGCACCGAACTGGACGTGCCCAGCAACGGCAAGGTCACTGAATCGCCATACCAGAGACGTGCAACATGCGTTGCCGGACTATCGGGTTGATGGTCACAAATAATTTCACCGTAGCCAAAAGACCCCAGCCCGGTATGTATATCGATAACCGCCAAATCCCGTTGTTGCAAAGAGTATTTACGCATAAGATCTTCGACGACTAACCGGCCATGCGCGGGCGCCTTGCCTCCATAGAAAGGGCCGGCCGGATCGCTGTATTGTCCGGCACTAATCGCTTTTTCCAGTGCCTCACGACCATGCAACTGTTCAAACTCTGCAAATGCATTGCTTTCGTTGCTGTGTATCCGCTTAAAAACAATGCGGCTTTAAGTGTTTCATAGCCGGTATTTTCAGGTAATGGCCTGGAAAAATCGACCACATTGCGATTAAGATCAACCCCATCGGCATCACAGCGGCGCAGCCAGGCATAACCCCAGGGCGTTAAGGCATGTATCATTAATATCGCTGTATTAGCCGGTAAAACGACATGGCCTCCGGCAATCAGACGCAGAATATCGACTTCTATCGCACTGCCTGCAAAGCCTTCAATGCCATGCGTGCCACCGATCAAAACCACAACCTTTGCAGCATCTTCCGGGCCAATCCAGACAGTATCAGTAAACAACGCTTCGCCTTCAGGACTGGTACCCGGACAAGGATAGGAAAAACAGCGCATTTCGCCGCCAAGTGCAGCTAACCAACGTTGCCTGCCCGATGCATAGTTTGCAGGGAACAGTTCTGTATCAATAGCAGTAAAAGGAAGATAAGAAGACATAAGGGATTACCTGAGATTTTTCGTTAGCATAGCCCCAGTTAAGTCAAATCTGAAATATTATTCCATACCCACAGAAACTCCTTGTATAAAAACCTGACTGGTTTCAAAATTATACTTCACTTATTACAGGATTCGTTTTTCTATGGCACGCACCCTTCTGGTTGTTGACAATCTTTCCGACTGGAACCCTTATTACCCTAGCGATCAGGTTATTACCTTTGAAACCTATCTTGCAACCGAACAAGGTGAATCTGAACAACGTGTCCGCATCATCAATCTTTGCAGTAGCTACAGTTATCTTTCCGATGGTTATTACTGTTCTTTACTGGCAGAAGCGCGAGGTCATCACGTTATCCCTTCTGTTAAGGTCATTAATGATCTGGGCAAACAGGCACTCTACCAACTGCAACTTGAAGACCTGTCGCCGACTTTAGCGCGTGCGTTTAAAAGTCGTGACAACAGGGACGAAGAAATAATCCTGTTGAGTTATTTTGGCACAACCGCTGATCCGGCTTTTCAGGAACTGGCAAGACTACTGTTTGAACGCTTTTCCTGTCCGGTTCTGGAAGTAACCTTAAGTCTCAGTAAGCAATGGGAAATAAATGGTTTAAAGCCGATCTCGCATCGTGACCTGGATGACCCTCAGCAAACCGTTTTTGCCGACGCACTGGATAAATTCAGCAAAAAAGTCTGGCGTAAAGGCCGTGCGCGTAAGGCGGCACGTTACGATCTTGCCATGCTGATCAATCCGGAAGAAAAGTTACCGCCGAGTAATCGGGGCGCTCTTAAAAAATTTATTAAAATTGGCCGGGAGCTGGGTATTGAAGTTGAATTAATATCCCAGCAACATTATGCGCGATTACCCGAATTTGATGGCTTGTTTATCCGGGAAACAACCGGCATTGATCATCATACCTACCGCTTTGCAAAAAAAGCAGAGGCTGAAGGTTTGATTGTTATTGATGATCCCACGTCCATGCTGCGTTGCGCCAATAAAGTCTATCTCGCTGATTTATTTCGCACCCATCGCGTACCCAGTCCCAAAACATGGCTATTGCACAAAGGTAATTCCCTTCATCTGGATAGATTGGAAATTGAAGCAGGCTTTCCGGTAGTTATTAAAATCCCGGATGGTTCATTTTCCCGTGGCATTGTTAAAGTTAATAACCGGCAAGAGCTTGATCTTAAAGTAGAGGAGTTATTTCAAAAATCCGCGCTACTATTGGCCCAGGAATTTCTTTATACCGATTTTGACTGGCGAATCGGCATTTTTAATAACCGGGCGTTATACGCGTGCCGTTATTACATGGTTAAAAATCACTGGCAGATATACCGCCATCACGAAAGCCGGACCGATAGCGGCAATTTTGAGACCATGCCCACATTTGAAGTCCCCAAAGCCGTACTGGAAGCCGCTCTAAAAGCGACACAACCCATAGGCAACGGCTTATACGGCGTCGATGTTAAAGAAAAAAACGGCAAAGGCTATGTGATAGAAGTCAATGATAACCCGAACATAGACAGCGGTATTGAAGACAAATACCTGGGTGATGAACTCTATCGGCTTGTTATGGCTGAATTTTTACGGCGCATGGAAAATCGGAGTAAAGGGGTGTAAGGTGCAAGCCACTTGTCACGCCATTCGCATTAATTGCGGAGCATAATGAATGATCGCATTTGTATTGCTGATTAGAGTCGCGAACTGACTATCGCGACCGGCCGCCCCAGGCCAATTAGTGCCGGTTAAGTTTAGCGTTATACTGTTTCAATATATAAAAATTTGGCTGGTGTGTTTAGATTGATGTAAAGTCAGCCAACAAGATTACATTGGGTATCAAAAAAACCAGGCGAGTGGAATAATTTCTATGAATACCGTTTCTAGCTGGGCGAGAATCAAATGTGCAGTAGTCTTTATTATCTTCATAATTTTTAGTGTCGGACCTATTCCGATTACCAGTACGATTGGGTTGCTTGTGGTTATTTTTCGCCCAACCTGGTTTAAACAACTCGTGGATAATATTTATGCGGATAAAAATAACTGATTGTATAAAGATATATTTGACTAACTGCCTATTCCAATGGAAGCAGCCATTGGAAATTAATAAAATAGTGGTCAGATGACCTGCCGTGATCGGCCAGGAGGAGACAGATGCCGGTTTTTCCAGTGTTCCGCTGGTTAACCTTGTAAAGCAGTCATTCAGAGACCGCCTGTGATCGGAAGCCAACTTATCAGGCAGTCGTTTTATCTCACCTGACTTCTAGTGATTGAACTTAGGCGAAGTGATTCAGTTCCGTATTCTTGCGTCAGATCAGATATGAAACAGAGGCAATACTAAATTGACCGTCAGGTTGTGGCCTGTAGTGCCAGTTGTATCGTTAGAATCGAATGCCTGCTTTATATTGGTATCGTCATATTGCTGCTTAAGCATAGTAAACTGTACAGGTTATTTTTGGACAGTGACTTAGTAATGTGCCCAAAATAACTTGAGCAATCGAATGGCGTAATGTAGTTAATGCAGTAAAATTTGGGAACAGACCTTAACGCCTCGCTGGCATCCTGCTCGTAGGGGTTTTAATATCCAATTCTATATTTTCAACGATGTTTGAAAGTTGATCTATACTTATTTTTAAGCCCCAGACGCCGGAGATAAAAAATGTTAGATAAGGCTTTAACGCAAAACAACTCATCGGAAGAAATGGTCGAATTTGAGAATCCATTCAATGGTGAGGTTTCTTTGATAAAGGCAGAAGACATCAAGGAATGGGAATCGAAGCAGGAGCTTTTTCGACTACGGCTCATTGCATGGCGATTATCGTCTCCATCACATCTAGCGAGAGTAGCAGAAGACCCGGAAGAATGGGTCATGTTTGCTAGTCAGATCATAGGGCGAGCTCATTAGTTAAGTAAGCCGATGGGATGACGATGAGACCCTTTCGGGTCGTTGGCAGCCATTCATAGTAAAAAACGCACCACCATTTCAAACTAAAAAAACAATACGTATGAATACCTATAAACCATTTAGCACACTAGAAGCGAAAGGCAGCTTTACGTGAGTATGCTGCCATTCATAAATCTGGATTGAGTGGCTGTTGTGGGGCGGATGCTGGCGCAATTGTTTCACGATAGCTGACATTGATTTTGATGCTGTGGTGACGGGCAACTCACGGCCAAGAAGAGACATTCACGATCGTCCGCTTTACGGCAAGCAATTTAGCGACATGGAGTTCGTGTGTGTACTAAGAGCGGACGGTCATTCCATTAAAAGGGGCCAAATTGTCCAATGTTAAGTCTAAAAAAATGTCACAAAAGACCATAAATAAAATCATCATCTAGGTATTTATACGAATTGAAATAATCAGTTATTTAAGAAACAATAACAGCCAATGCTAAACCTATCGTAAGGTAGGGACAGAAAGTTACGGGTCCTAATTTAGGAAAGCCGAACTGCCGAGTATGGCTTCGTTAAAGTCATAAAACCATTTTTGTTCAATACACGTCTAAGGAGTAAAATGAAAATAAAATACTTATGGTTTATTGCTAGTGTGCTTGCGGTAGCTGGAGTGCCCTTAAAGCATCAGCGGGGAAATGTCTGCCAATAGAGAGTGGATGCACAATTGTCAATGCCGCTTCGCTTAGCCCTATAACGCAACAGAGTGCAGGGGCGAGCAATGTAATCGCGTCGGCTGGTGCATCCAAATCGAAAAGTAATCAAAGTAATCCTAGCGTCGTTCAGATTAATGTGAGCGCAAACGGACAGACTTACGGCCGCTGGGCTGTGGAGTGGTGGCGATGGGCGCTCGGGACCCCGAGTGCCGTGAATCCAGTCTCGGATACGACGGGAGCCAATTGCGCTCAGCGACAGGTGGGCGAGGTGTGGTTTTTGGCTGGCTCATATAGCTCTGACCCACTCATTCGTAGCTGTGTGATTCCGGCTGGGAAATCGCTGTTCTTTCCGCTGATCAACAACGCATACGCTGCGTTTCTAAACGATCCCGCCGGATACCAGAACTGAGGCATATGTCCGTGCGAGCGGGTTTGTCTGACTCAGCCAACATCTCAGTGCAGCTCGACAATTTCAACGTCCCTAATCCGACCCGTTTCTTTACGGGACCATCGGGCAGCCAGTCTCCGATATTCTATGTGCAGTTACCCCCCGGCAATATCTTCGGTGCTGACGAAAGCGTAATCCCAGAACTACTGCTTAGTCCAAGCGCCGAGCAGGGCTACTATCTCTTTGTGAAGCCGCTGTCCGTTGGTGCTCATATCATCCACTGGATCGCTTCAGGATGCACCCCAGGAGGCTACCAAAACATCACGTACAATCTCACGGTTCTTTGAAACTCGAACGATTAAGAAGGCCTGAAGAGGAGTGGGCAATGCTTCGGCCTTGTCCACTCTACACCTTACATTTGTATCAATTGTGACCCACCAAAACACCGCTCCGGTTCTCGCTCAGTTTTTTCGGGTGTTTTAAGCATGGCGTGACCTTGGTTTTAAAAAACAAATTTGAATTGGGGTCGTTAACTGACCAACGCGACTGACAGTAATGGGTCGCTATGTATAGTTTCTTAACAGCATCTGGATAAATAGAACTAAAGTGGGGGAAACCCACAAGGAGAAGGGAAAATGAAGCCCTTAAACGAGGGAAACCCCAGTGAACACGATAGCTTGGCGGCAGAGGTTCAAAGGGGTTTCGACGAATCAGGTAAGCTACCTGACAGATTAAATTGTTTCCGTATATCTTCTACTTTTTCCATAAAACGCAACGAATTTATGATGTTAGCAAGGTTTTCTAACTGTATATCATAACATGTAGTTGAGTCTATCCGAAAAGCGCAAGTTCGACGGCGGAATTCGCGAGTCCGCTCGCAAATATCGAGCAGACGTTTAAGTGGTAAACGCGACAGGCGGCTTCGGGTCGGTTGCAGCACGTCACGACTATCCGGTTTAGGGAAGCGTAAAATCATAGCCGACAGGCAGTTATGGGTCGATAGTGCTACTTTGTCAATGACCGGTATCGGGAAGCTTAAATTCATATCCGAATGTCTCAAAGTAAAGGGTAAAAAATCGGCTGCCGACGACCAGAAAACAAAAATTTGTTTATTGCCAGTGGCTGCTTTTGAGTTGCATATTCGCACGGAAAAATACGCTAGTAGAGTGACGGCAGGACAAGGAATCCCTCTGGCACCAGACTGGTCGCCAACATCACTTCATTGATGTCGCGATGCTCGGACCAGGTCAGGGACCTTCTATGTTCGGGGGTGCGCCAGAAAGACTCAATCTTTTCGCCAACGGGCACGTACTGCATCAGCTTACGCAGTCGTAAGCGCACGCCATCGGTCATGGAAGATTGAGTCGGATCCCGGTTGACCGCTTCCCCCATCAGGCGTACTGCGTGCAACCCGATTGCCAGGCCGAGTTCGCGAAAGGCGAGCCGATGCTCCGCAGGCAGTTGCAGCTCGCCGCTCGCTGCGTAATATTGCAGGCCCGCGAGCGATGCCGCGAGCAAGGTTTCAAGAAGATGCGGGTCCGCCATACCCCCTTGCCTCAGAACTGTTCCACGCGGTAGGCGTCGATGAGCAGGCCGCCAAGCCCGAGCGGATCAACAGTCGCTAAATCGTCCGCTATAATCATGGCCTGAACCTCGCGGGTCTCGTCCTTGAGTTCGGGGCCACCGCCTGCCCGCGAGAGTCCGGCAGCAGTAGAGCGAAGCTGAACGTAGGTAATGTATCCGTCCAGCGGATCGTGCTGGCCCATGGAGGAGACGAGCGGACGCTTCAGGTCGATACTGATCTTCCAATACATCCGACGTGGACCGCCCACTCGGGGAATGTAGATGAAAGCATGATGCGCGGTCTCGGCGAGTTCCCGAGCCCAGACATTGAACTGAGGCTTTCCCGTCGAACGCGTCAGCTGGTCGAGCGCATGCATCCATTTGGTCAAATAGTGGAAGTATTGGCCGTCGCGGTCCCACTCCAGCCGCTCGTCGAAGGCCTTGTCGGGCCTGCGCTCGGGGAGCCCTTTGCCGATCCGAAGCCCGCCACGGGTCGGATGGTCCTCTCCCTCGCGCTCGCTCAGCCCGCTGATCCATCCCGTGCGCGAATCATCGTCACGATGTCGTCCCAGTG
>CAWBLO010000006.1:0-41495 GCA_963789475.1 uncultured Gammaproteobacteria bacterium
TTAGAGTTTATTAGTTTAATTTCCGGTTGATAATAGACCATCCTTGGCACTGTGTATATGCAGCCACGAGCAAGACTAGCCAACCGTCTGTCAGCATTTTGAAAAACACCCATCCCAATAACAAGGACATCTCGTAAGAAAACCATTGTGTTCACCCTTGGCGCGGACTACCGCAACGTTTCGTGCGTGAGCATCGCGGCAATACGTAGATTAGGCCAGGGTTCAAACAGTTCGGGACGGGTTATAGCATCGTTACAGCAACAAACCTTACTCTGTACGAGATAACATTGTTCCGGTAACAGCCAAGCGTTATAATTGTTAGTCAATAAAACTTGGTCAAGATAACCCTATGAAAACTTATACTATATACAGTGCCAAGACCCATCTATCCAGCCTCATAGAACAAGTGTGCGCAGGAGAAGAGATTGTTATCGCGCGCGGTAAAACGCCACTCGTCAAACTCGTTCCCCTGGTTCAACCTGAGAAAGCGCGGCAATTTGGCGCTATGCGCGGTAAAGCCATTGTCACGGATGCCTTTTTCGAGCCATTACCAGAGGACGAATTACACGCATGGGAACAGTGATATGAAAGCCCTTTTAGATACCCACACCTTATTATGGTAGCTTGATGGTGATGATCAATTGTCGGCAGCCGCCCGGGATTGGATTGGTATTACCAGTCATAGTGTGTTGGTGAGTGCGGCGTCCGCGTGGGAAATTGCAAGCAAGGTGCGTATCGGTAAATTGCCGGGTGCGGTGGAAGTGGCAGCACGGTATCAAGAGTGTTTAATGGCACAAGGCTTTACGCTACTGGATATTTCTACCGAACATGCCTTGCGAGCCGGCAGTTTACCCGGACCGCATCGCGACCCTTTCGACCGTATGCTGATTGCCCAGGCCCAAGCTTTAAATGTGCCTCTCATTAGCAATGAACGTATTTTTGATAACTACGGCATTAGACGCATTTAGTAATTTTGACCGCGCGGTGTATATGCAGCCACTAGCAAGACTAGCCAACCGTCTGGCAGCATTTTGAAAAACACCCCTCCCAATAACAAGGCCATCTCGTAAGAAAACCATTGTGTTCTCCCTTTGCGTGGACTACACTATGATTTTTAACAGAGGGTAAGTGCTATGTATGCGACGAACGTCAGAAACTTAAAACGCAATCCGTCAGAAGCACTCAGACATGCCGAACAAGAGCCGGTATTGATTCTAAAAGGCAATCAGCCGAATGCTATGATTTTAAATTTGAAAAGCTCGCTTGGTGATATGGGCGAGCAATTAAAACCGGCTTTGGCGGCCAGCTTATTTAAAGATAGAGTGCTGTCATTAGGGGCGGCTGCACAAATCAGCGGCTTAAGTCTGTCTGAATTTATCGAGCATTTAACCCAGCTGGATATTGATTTGGTGGTGGCTGACAAACAAACCGCAAAGGAACTGGAAACGTTAGCTTCATGGCTATCGTAATAGCAGATGCGGGGCCGTTAATTGCACTGGCTAAAATCAGTCAGCTGGATTTATTGCCTGCTCTTTTTACCACCATACTGATCACTCAGGCCGTTGCCGATGAGTGTTTGCGCAGTCAATCCACCGATGCGGCCTTAATCAAACAGGCTATAGAATCGGGTTGGTTAAAGTGTGTCGATAACCCGGTTTTTACGCACCCCTTGTCAAGAAGTCTGGGATTAGGTGAACAGACCAGCATTGAGTATGCCTTACAAACTGACACTAAAACCTTGTTGGTTATAGATGATGCGTTAGCGCGTAAACAGGCCTTGCGCAAGCAATTGATCATTGTTGGCACGGCCGCGCTGTTGTTTGACGCGCAACGAAAAGGATTGATTACTGATGCTGAGACCTTAATCGCTGAACTCAATCAGGCCGGTTATCGCATTTCAGCCGTTGTTATTGCTCAATTAAAAAGTGGCTTAGGAACGTGCATGAGATAACTTAGGCATCTGTAGGGGCGAATTAATTCGCCCCTACACGCCGACCAATACCTCATTGCCGATTTTATTTCATGCACGTTACTTAGCGTGAAACATAATTGCATAATCTGCATTATCATTTTAACGACGAGATATTACCGGTCGGGGCGGCTTACTGGGTCAAGCGGGTTGAAATGAAGCTGGTATAAGGGCAACCGCAAGGAGAATTGCCCCTACTTTTTGGGCTCGAACAGCATGTGCGCCATTTTTTTTGCCTTGGTTTTTAAATAATCGACATTGCCATCGTGGGCCACCACTTCCACCGGGATTCGTCCTACCACGTTAATGCCCAGTTTTTTCATCTCATCGATTTTGTTCGGGTTGTTGGTCATCAGTTTGATTGATTTTACTTGCAGATTTTCCAGCATTAACGCGGCAATACTGTATTCTCTCTCATCGGCAAGATGCCCCAGGTGAATATTGGCATCAACGGTATCCATGCCTTTGTCCTGCAAATTATAAGCCTGGAGTTTTTTCAACAAGCCGATGCCGCGTCCTTCCTGGCGTAGATAAATCAATACGCCGCAACCGGCTTCATTAATAAGCTGCATCGCCATGGCCAGTTGTTCGCCGCAATCGCAACGCCTGGAACCCAGAACATCGCCGGTAAAACACTCGGAGTGAATACGCACGGGTACATTTTCCCGGTTGGCAACGTCACCTTTAACCAGGGCTATATGCTCCTTTTTATCAATCGTATTGCTGTAATAATGCAGAATAAACTCGCCGTGCTCGGTCGGGAGTGGTGTCTGTACCAAATCTTTTAGTTGTGCTTTCACGTCTTTAACTAATCCAAAAATACTTCATTTATTGTTCTCAATGGCCTGCTTGAGAAGACAATTAGCTGCCGGCGAATGCGCCGGAAGATGACTATTTTACATGACAGAAAAGAATAGTGTTGATGAAGCTTAAGTTCGCGCTGTAATATTCGATAACCTAATCTATCCGTTACCCTCATTATGAAATCAGACAGCGCTGCAATTAAAAAACGATATGATCGAATGGCTCCCTATTTTGAAGGCTTGGAAGCCGTGATGGAAGGCTTGTTTTTTAAAAACTGGCGCAAGAAATTATGGGAGAAAGTGGAGGGTTATCATATTCTTGAAGTCGGCGTTGGCACCGGGAAAAACTTTGATTATTATCCTGCCGACGCCCGGATTACCGCGATTGATTTTAGCCCGGAAATGCTCAAGCAGGCCGCTCATAAAAAGGACAGAAAAAATACCTCTGTCGAGCTTAACCTGATGGATGTTCAATCGTTAGACTTTGCCGATAACAGTTTCGATACCGTCATCGGTTCTTTTGTTTTTTGTTCGGTGCCTTTGCCTCTGAAAGGATTAAAAGAGCTACACCGTGTTTGCAAGCCGGGTGGACAGGTTTTATTACTGGAGCATGTGTTGAGTTCAAAACCTGTGATTGCCAAAGTCATGAACTTTATCAACCCGGCAATTGTTGCGCTGGCCGGGGCCAATATTAACAGGAACACCGTTAAGAATGTTAAAGCCTGTGGTTTTGCCTCAGTGCGTGTTGACGAGCGTAGCGGTGATATTATTAAACTGATTGAGGCGAGAAAATAGCCATTTTATACTTAAGTTTTATTAATTTGTTCGGCAATTAAACTGATCAACTGTTCTGCCAGATGGTCTTATCCATCATCGCCATGGTTTTTTCACCATTTTCCCAGAAGACGTGCAGGGCGTTTTGTTCGCTATCAAAGCCGCCCAGCTCACGCCCTACCCAGTTTGCCGCAATCATATCCAGTTTTTTTCGCGTCAGCTTGTCTCGTGCATAAGCTTCAAGATCATGCGTTTCAGCGGCAAAACCGACGGTGAACGGGCGCTTATCGAGGTTTGCGACGTCTGCCAGTATATCCTTGGTTTTTTGCAGGATTATTGTTGTCTGTTCGTCCTGTTTTTTTATTTTTTCAGGCTGCATGATGGCAGGACTGTAATCAGCCACCGCCGCCGCGCCGATATAAATAGCATAATCCGGGGCTCTGGACATAACAGCCGCATGCATTTGTGCGGCTGTTTCCACTTTAACCAGGTCACTATTTGCAGGCGCTGCCAGAGTTACTGGGCCGCTAATCAACGTGACCTCCGCGCCTGCTTTTAAGGCTGCATTTGCCAGCGCGTAACCCATTTTCCCGGAACTGCGATTGGTGATATAACGGACGGGGTCTAAAGGTTCGCGGGTGGGGCCGGCGCTGATTAATACTTTCAGGCCTTGCAAGCACTGCGGTGTTGAGGGGTGCTGAAATTCCAGCGCGTTAACCAGTTGCTTGCAAATATCGACCGGCTCGGACATGCGGCCAAAGCCTGTTTCACCACACGCCTGATCGCCTTGTTCCGGGCCGATAACTTTAACGCCATGACGCCGGAGTTTAGCCATATTTTCTTGTGTAACGGCTTTATTCCACATCGCCTGATTCATTGCGGGTGCGACATAAACCGGACAAGTTGCCGCCAGATAAAGTGTTGACAGTAGATCATCAGCCAAACCGTGACTCAATTTTGCAATCAGATTGGCGGTTGCCGGCGCGATAATCAACAGATCGGCCCAACGCGCCAAACTGATATGCCCCATCGCATTTTCTGCATCGGCATCCAGCAATTCGCTCGACACGGGATTACCGGAAAGTGCCTGAAAGGTTAATGGACTGATAAATGCCATGGCGGATCCGGTCATCACTACCCGCACCTCGGCGCCCTGTTTTCTGAGTAGCCTGACGAGTTCAGCAGACTTGTACGCGGCAATGCCGCCGCTAACGCCTAATAAAATGTGCTTGTTAATGGTCATACCTGTATTGTCCTATTCCATTTTCGCCACGCCCAATTCTTCTTTGGCAGTCCAGATTCGATAATGAACGTCAAAATCGTCAGGTACATACACGACGACCGGTAATTTGCTGTTGTAGCGAACCAAGCCTTGATCTGACTGCACCTTTACAAATGTGTCTTGTTCTTTCTGACCAGGAGGGCAGGCCATCATTGTTGATGTAGGCCCGGTGGCAAAGGTAAGAACAAAGTATGTAAACCCCCACCCTTTTGCAATTTCTTCAGACAGATATCCAATAAACCAGTGCCTGTTGCAGTCCACTTTAAGTGTTTTTCCAATCATCAGCTCAATTTTATAGTTATCCTCATTCTCCAGCGGTTGAAGGTGGATAACCATTCTTTTATAACCTTTCTCCGCAAGGGGAAAAGGTTTCATTATGTCAGAAGCAGCAAAAACAGGAGTGCTGAGCAGTAAAAAACTGCTAATCACAAGAAATTTGGCATAACGTGGGTTCATATAAATCCTCTTTTAATATTTCCAGCATAAAATAATTTACTTAAGATAATCCGGTATCATACAAAGAATTAAATTGTTCAGACTATGACCTATATCAAGAACGACATCAATAGAATAGTTTTCACTTGACCTGATTTACAAGAATAAATCTTCTATTTTTCCTGCGGCTCCAATTAAAAAAGTAAAGTAAAATAGACTGGTTTTACAAAGTGTCACTTCGTTAATCTCAAACAGACATCAAAAGGTACCCATGAAAAATTATAAAATCGCAGTGTTAGCCGGTGACGGTATCGGCCCGGAAATTACTCAGGAAGCTATCAAAGTACTTAAAGTTATTGAAGAACGCAATGATGTCTCTTTTGAATTGATGCCTGCCGCTTTCGGTGCCTGTGCCTACTTTGAATTTGGCGATGCATTCCCGCAGGCGACTATCGATATTTGTGATCAGGCGGATGCCATTCTTAAAGGCACAATAGGCTTGAGTCATGAAGAATCCAAAAAGATTCCCATTGATAAACAGCCAGAACGTGGGGCGTTATTGCCGTTACGTCGCCGTTACAATACCTACGCCAACTTCCGGCCTGTTTCCTTGCCCAAAGCATTAGCCCATTTTTCACCCCTAAAACCTGAAATCATCGGTGAAGGGATTGATATTATTATGGTGCGCGAATTGGTAGGAGGACTCTATTTTGGTCATAAGGAAATGGGTATTAACGAGCAGGGTTTGCGCTATGTGAAGGAAACGCTTGAATATGATGAATTGCAAATCAGCCGCATTTTGCACCAGGCGTTCAAATTGGCCGAAAAACGTAAGAAAATACTGCACAATATCCACAAAAGTAATGTTCTGAAATCCAGCGTACTCTGGAATGAGATACTGGACGAAGTCGCTGTAGGTTATCCGGACGTTGAAGTTATCCATCAGTTGGTTGATTCAGCCGCTACTAACCTTTGCCTCAAGCCGACCCAATTTGATGTCATGGTCATGGAAAACATGTTTGGTGACATTCTCAGTGACCAGGGCGGCGGTATTTTGGGTTCTTTAGGGTTGATGCCTTCTGCTTGCCTGGGTGATGACAAAGCCTACTATGAACCTTCTCATGGCTCCGCCCCCGACATTGCCGGGAAAAATATCGCCAATCCTTACTCCATGATAGGTTCGGTTGCGATGATGCTGGAAAACAGTTTTGATATGGCCGAAGAAGCGAAGAATGTTTGGGCTGCCATGCAGGGAGTCTTTGGCGACGGCTACTCAACCGCCGATCTTTCCAAGCCCGGTAGTGGTGTGGTAATGATTAATACGGTTGAGTTTGGTGACAAGGTTGTTGAAAAACTGAGACAAATGCCTAAAGTGTAGTCAGTCAAGGTAAACTGATCATCATATATTTCAATTCCTAAAAGTGATAAATTATCGTTTGGTTTGATAAAATTTGCGACGGAACCCCATGCGCCTGCATGAGGTTGATAACGCATGTATTGAAGAGATAAACAATTATTCTTTAAAGAAGGTATCATCCATGACTGAACCCATACGAAAAATCCAAACCTTCCTCGGCTTACTCAACTTTTCACAACTGTTTCCTCCTCCGGAAACTGGCACATACAAGTATTTCAATGATTCTAATAGATTTCCATTTGATCATAATACCCATTCTCACTCTGCTGTAAATGCCTGGTGGATGTCAGAATATTCGCTACTTGCTTATTCCGATAGACAAGAAATTGATCAAGTATTGAATAACCATTTTGAGGCACAAAACCAAAAACATTCGTTTTTCTGGTTAAACTCTGAGGGAAATGCTCTCGGTAGCAACACCCAGGGGTTTGGAGTAGAAACCGATGATTATGTGATTATCGCGTTCCGGGGCACCGAATTTCCTCGTCCCAGTTATGTAATCCAGTATCCGAAAAAACTGCTCGATATTATCGCGGATATTCGCACCGATATTCAGCAATTATCTCCAAAATCTATTACCGAAAACACGCCCGCTTTTGATACCCCGGTACATCCTGGTTTTGCAAAAGCGTTGCAAAGTGTCTGGCAACAGCTTCAAGATAGACTACCCGGCTTTGGAAATAAACCTGTCTGGTTGACCGGACATAGTTTAGGTGGAGCCATTGCAACTTTGATGGCTTATCAAGTACCCGAGCGAGTTACCGCTTTGTATACTTATGGCTCACCCTGCGTTGGTACGGAAGCTTTTGCGCAGTCATTTAAAGACAAAGGATTACAGGATAAAACCTTCCGTTATCTGCATGGCAACGATGCTGTAGCTAAAGCTTTGGAGTTGACAACGATGGGTTATGAACATGTTGGTCAATTATTCCCACTTGATGCTGGAAAGCGAAGAGGATTGCTTGCGCAGGCGCTAAATATTGCATTGGGTTCAACTGTCGGTTTAAATCAATTAGATCATGCGCCTATTTTCTATTGTTATGAAAGCTGGAATACAATCCCTTAAATGAACAGCACAAACTTTAAAATAAGGAACAAAATTTGTAACGTTCAATCTTCGTGCCTGCTGCTTTTGATAGGATGAGCTGGTAGTTAATGTTACTGCTCTTTTGTCCAATTACGCTTGTATCGGATAACCACTTTAGATTTTTCTTTAGCAGGCTTGACTATTTTTTGGGGGATAACTTGAAGTTGCGCTTGAAAGTAAGCGCTGTAATTGCTGGATGGAGTCATGCGTCTCTTTTTGTTGAAAATTGGATAGTATTACTATAAACAGGGTTAAAACCACCGGACATAGCCGGTTAGCTTTATTAAAACTTGTTAATGCGGTTTACAATGAAATACATTATAAGACCTTAACAAGGCTGGTAAATTTGAAAATTACTAAATGAAGAACAGAACGAGGAACTACAGAAGATACATCGAGATGATAAACAAAGTGAAATCATATTTTTCTAGCGATTTTAATTATAGGCCTATTACGAGGCTTGTCAACCTTATGAGAGACAGAGCCGATAGCGATGCATGCATCAGTCTGGAATAAGACAGCACAAACACCATGAAATAAATGAATATCAGGTTCTGACTATTTGGACACCGTTTACGGGTTTTAAAAACCGCAAAAGAAAAGGCGACAAGTAAAGCTCGCTGTCTTTCGTATAAATCCGGTGAGCTTCGTAGATTGTTAATGGAAGCTTTTGGCTGGCGCGGTAACTGTGCGGCTAAAGGTAAGTGCTGAAACTTTGGCTTCGTTATGGGTGTAGCCACGAAAATCAGTTTGCCGGCTTAAATAAAATCCCGCCTCTAATGCTGCCGCAACGAATTTTTCCACCGCATGAACAGGAAGCAACAGGTAAAATAATCCCTGGCTGGATAATAATTGATCGGCGCTTTTAATTAGCTCAGAAAAAGGCAATAGATCGTTGTGTCTTGCGACCTTTCTAAGGGAATTTGTTGTCTTGCTGTGATTTTCAAAAAATGGCGGGTTACAAATAATAAGGTCATATTGACAGCATGCTGAAAATTTGGATTTAGAGGACAATCATCATCGAAAAATAGCGCATTCTTATTTGCAGGATGTGAGCGATTGGGTGGGTGGCATCGCCCAAGCCAAAGAAGAGCTTTGGGAATATGACATTCGCCCTTGGATGAAGCGATAACAACCATTGTCGTTAGTCTCGATGGCGCTTATGTATTGATGCGTGAGGACGGTTACCGGGAAGCGATGGTGGGCAATATTTCGCTTTACGATGTGACCGGCAAACGTCAGCATACCGTCTATATCGGTGAAGCCCCTGAATATGGGAAAGGCACATTTTTTCAGCGCTTGGAAAAAGAAATTGCTACCGTCAAAAAACACTATCCCGATGCCCTCTATTTAGGTATTGCCGATGGTGCAAAAAATAATTGGTCGTTTTTAGAGCAACATACCAGTCGCCAATTACTGGACTTTTTTCACGTCACTGAGTATCTAGCCAACGTCGCTTATGCCGCCTATCCAGGAAAAACGGACAAACCAAGCGATAGCAAAGCCTTGAATATCCTGATGCACAGCATCAAGACGATCTGCCCAGGGACTATTGTTGAAATTGATTTGTGCTTCTTCATAGCCTTGTTGCGTCAATTCTACCGCTGTCACCTGCGCCGCTCCCAACTGAGCAGCCATTAATGAGAGTACACCAGTTCCTGTACCGATATCCAAAACCCGATCACCACGATTAACCGGCGCCATGGCACCAAATAAAACAGCGTCCGTGCAAACTTTCATTGCGGATTGCCGCTGGATAACTGAAAACTGCTGAAAGTGGAAGGTTGACATAGCACTAATTTTAATAGATGAAACAGTTAAAAAGAAATATCCTCATCTTTATTTATGCTCCCCTGTCTCACAGCTTGATATTACACAAAAATAGCTTTACAAAAGGAGCGGGCATGGGTAGTTTAAGCCCGCAATAGATTATAAAGCGAAAAATAACCAGGAAATCAGGCGGGGACAGTGTCGATCTGTTTACCCCTATGTTGTATTTATCCGGCATTTGCCGGTGAACCCTAATCATGCAGGATGGGTAGAACGCAGTGAAATTTATCAATTCCAGGCACCCTAAGCGATGGTTTTCGCTGGAGCCTTATTCAAAAATTGACTGCCGGGAGTTGAAAAAATGGATGCTTTAGTCGTTTTAATTCCTTTACTGCCCTTTATCGCTGCTGCGTTTATTGGTATCGGTCATTTATCGGGCATACTCCATGGCGAAGCCAGTGAAAACACAACGGCAATTATCGCCAGTTGGGCTATCAGTATGTCTTGCCTGCTTGCCCTGGTTTTGCTGGGCGCTGATTTGCTGGGAAAAAATACCGGGTCATTGAGTGTAGGGCAATGGCTAGCCAGTGATACCCTGATTATTCCAGTGAACTTTATCACGACGGGTTTTAATGTCGTGCTGGCGGCTTTGTTTTCTCTGTTGTTAGTTATCATCATTCGTTTTTCCATCAACTACATGCACAGGGAAGCGGGTTTCCACCGCTTTTTCTTTATCTTGAGCCTGTTTGCTTCGGCCATGCTGTTGCTGGTGTTATCGGGTAATGCGGCAGGTACTTTTTTTGGCTGGGAAATCGCCGGACTCTGTTCTTATCTATTAATAGCCTACGCCTACAATCGCCCGGTTGCAGCTATTAATGCAACGAGGGTCTTTGTCACTAACCGTATCGGCGATGCCGGGTTTATTCTGGGGACAGGATTAAGTTATGCCTGGACCGGCAGTATTAACTGGAATCAGTTAAATGCAGCCTCTGCACAACTCACCATGGGTGAAGCCACCGGCATTTCCCTGTGCTTTGCACTAGCGGCGTTTGCAAAATCAGCGCAATTGCCTTTTACACCCTGGCTGGCGCGGGCTATGGAAGGGCCAACGCCCTCAAGTGCGGTGTTTTACGGCGCAGTTATGATACATGCCGGTGTTTATCTTGTTTGTCTACTGGAACCCGTTTTTGAACAGGCTCCGTTTGCCATGGCTTTACTCGCGGTAATAGGTGGTGTAACGGCAATCTATAGCTTTATTGTTGGCCTGACCCAGACTGATGTAAAAAGTTCGCTGGTTTTTGCCACATCCGGCCAACTGGGACTGATGTTTCTGGAGTGTGGCTTAGGCTTTTGGCAACTGGCCGGCTGGCATCTATGCGCTCATGCTGTAGTGCGCGGCTATCTGTTCCTGACTGCTCCGTCACTCATGCACAATGTTCTCGGCAATCCGGTAAAACCCTTTACGCCTGCTATCGCTCGACTGCGCTGGGCTTATATCGCTTCACTGCAGCGGTTCTGGCTGGATCAAATCACTGATTGGACATTGGTAAGGCCGATCCGCCGTCTGGCTCACGATCTAAGCTATTTTGATGATCATGTTGTGGATCAAATTATGGGGGTGCCGGCTCCTGCAATTCGCACCATATCATCACTCGCACAACTGGAAGAAAGAATGTTGGGAGCCCGGCTGGATAATGAGGTCGATAAGTTCGCCCATGGCAGTGGTCTGGCGGGTAAACTCACCGAATGGTTTTCAACTATAACGCACTGGTTTGAAGACCGTTTTGTTTTGCGTGGTATAGGCAAAGATGCCCTTCATTATGGTCGAAAACTTGGACACGTTGCCAATAAATTCGAACAGTTAATATTAAGACCGCGTTATCTGGTGCTGTTTGTGTTTATAACCTTATTGGTTGCATTTTGAGGCGATGATGGATACCCCTATTACGCTTTGGTCGGAATCTGCTGCCTTCCCGTTGTTAACTACACTGACACTTGATTCCTCTTGCGGCCATGGCCGGCATCTTGTGTTCGCGTTCATCAGCTGTTGCACTGCGTTTTGGCTTCGCCGGAACGCTGTTGACAGTATTACTCAGCATCTACCTTTTAGCTATTTTCGATTCCGGAAATCCCGGTATTCATCTGTTTGAACAAGTCCACTTCTTATGGTTCAGTTACAGTGTGGGTGTTGATGGTGCGAACATTTTATTTATTCCGCTAACGGCTGTTTTAACCTTGCTGGCTTTGGTTTATACCCTGATTACCCGGCATGTCACAGATCGGTTGTTCATTGCCTGCTTGCTGGGTTATGAGGGCATATTGATCGGCGCTTTTGCCGCACTGAATCTTATGCAATTCTGGCTGTGGAGTATGCTGGAACTCATCCCGGTGGTTTTGTTGACGGTTCATGCCGGAACCGGACGAAACAGACGCTGGGTCGTCACACTATTGCTGCAATATTGGGGCAGCGGATTGCTAATGACCCTGGCGGGCTTTATGTTCCTCGCTTTTGGCTTAATCGATTCAGAGCATCCGCTAACGTTTGACTGGTTAACACTCAAACAGAACAATGCCTATTTACATGACGAAGTATTGATTTTTATACTGCTGTTCTTTGGTTTTGCGATTCGTATGCCGTTATTTCCATTTCATGGTTGGCTACCATTACTCGCGGAACAAGGCACCGTCGCAAGTGCAGCCATTTTTATGGTGGGCCTGAAACTGGGCATTTATGCCGTGATTCGTTTTATTTTGCCGCTGGTTCCTGGTGTTGCCGAACAATGGGCCGGATTTGCATTAACGTTGAGTCTGATCAGTATTTTTTATGGCGCGTTACTGGCCTTGATGCAAATTAATATCCGCCGATTGTTGGCTTTTGCGGTCGTCAGTCATACAGGAATGCTGGTTATCGGTATTTTCTGCTTTAACGAATACGGTCTGGAAGGCAGTCTCTTACTCTCTATAGCTTATGGCCTTGCAACAGCGGGTATGTTATTCAGTGCCGGTTTGATTTATGAGCGGACACGCACTGCTTTTATTCCACGCCTGGGCGGGCTATTTGACACCAATTTTGCCATCGCCTTGCTGTTCCTGATTTCGGCGCTGAGCACTATGGTCATGCCCGGCACACCAGGATATGATGCCGCTCACCTGCTCATTGAAGGCGTGATTGAAGAAGACGGCTGGTTGATTGCCATTGCGATATTGATAGGCAACGTCCTTGCTGCGGCTTTCTTACTCCGGGCTTTTCAACAGATATTTATCGCAACGCCCAAGCGCGCGCATCAACCTTACAGCAGTACACATCACCCCGTCAGACAAGAACGCATTATCACTGTGGTGATTTGCTCATTACTGATTGTTACCGGCTTTTACACAACACCGTGGCTAGACTATATAGACCAGGAAGCGACGGATATAGGTGAGCATTATCCCATGCATGGCGCACAGCAACCAGGCACAATGACTGAACCAGGTGACCCTGGCGGCATAAAGGACAAACACCATGAATGATGCAACGATGACTTTCCCCCTGCTGAGTCTTATCATTCTATTGCCTTTACTGGGCGCTATTGCGACCGGAGTTACTCGCAACATAAAACTGGCAAAAAAATTCGCACTGGCAATTGCCGGCCTTGAACTGTCTCTGACAATGGTTGTGGTGCTATTGTTTAATGCCACTAATGGCGAAAATTTTCAACTGGTCGAACATTACGCCTGGATACCGAGCCTGAATATCGAGTTTCTGGTTGGCATCGACGGCATTTCGGTCTTATTTTTACCGATGTCGGCCCTGTTGACGCTGATGGCAATTATTGCCTCGTGGAATTCGGTGCAACATCTGCACCGGTTTCATTTTGCCCTGTTACTGGCACTGGAAGGCGTCACAATCGGGGTGTTTTCTGCACTGGATACGGTGCTGTTCTTTCTATTCTGGGAACTGACTTTGCCGCCCATCTTCTTTTTAATCGGCTTATGGGGCATAGGCCCCAAGCGGCGCAGCGCAGCGATGAAATACACCCTGTTTATGCTGTTTGGCGGCGTGCCGTTATTATTTGGCATTATCATATTGGCCATTAATCACGCGGTTGATGTAAACGGCACTATACCTCAGGATTTATCCTTCAGCTTGCCGGTACTCCTGGGAACGCAGTTGCCGGATAACTTGCAAGCCCTTGTTTTTTTATTACTCCTGCTCGGTTTTGCCGTTAAAGCGCCGTTAATCCCTTTTCATACCTGGCTGCCTACTGCCGCGATGGAAGGGCCCGCCCAAATTACGGCTTTATTAATCGGACTGAAGCTCGGCGTTTACGGCATACTGCGTTTTACTTTGCCGTTAGCCCCGTCTGCGGCTGTTGAATACAGCTGGGTGCTGGGTATTTTAGGTGCTATTACCCTTATTTATGGCGCGTTGGTTGCCCTGCAACAAACCAATTTGCGCCGATTACTGGCATACGCCAGCATCAGTCACGTCGGCCTGGTGATAATCGGTATTGCCTCCTTAACTATGCAGGGTATTCAAGGTGCGCTTTTTCAACTATTCAATTTTACGCTGGTTGCCAGTTCATTAATGCTGGTTGCCGGCTTTATCCAGCATCGCTTAGGCAGCACCGAAGCTATACACCTGGGCGGCTTGGCTAAAGTAATGCCGCGCTTAACCAGTTTTTATTTTCTGTTCGCACTGGCCAGTATCGGAGTACCCGGCACTAGCGGTTTTCCCGCAGAATTATTATTGATAATCGGCGCCTTAACGGCTCACCCCAGTCTGGGTATTACCGCGCTGGCCGGTGCAGTGCTGAGCGCCGCTTATATGTTGTCTTTTACCCGACGCGCCTTCTTCGGCCCCATTACTCAAACCGCTGTTAATCAGGCACAGGATTTACGCCCGCGTGAATTGGCTCTGTTATGCGTACCTGCGTTGTTAATTTTAGTGTTTGGGTTTTTTCCTAATACTGTGCTTAAATCCAATCAGATGGCAGCAGAGGCATGGTTAACTCGTTTGCTGGATCAGCCGGTGATGGAAAGTAATGAGGTAGCGGGGTTGGTGGAGTTGCCTTAGGAGCGTGCATGAAATAACTTCAGCATCTTACTCCCTCCCCCTCCGGTCATAAGTATCCACATAACTTTTATGTTCCCAAGTACTGTGTTTTGCGCTCAGCTTCAGTGTGCCCATTTTAAGTTTGTTTTTTTTAATATACGCCCTATAATTAAACCGTTTTAACGGACAAATCAATAGGCATACTATGTCAAACATCGATTTTTTACAGCAGGTTATCACAGCAGACGGCTTTGTGACGGCAAGTGTACTGGCCAAGGTTCTACATATTACCCAGACTGACCTTGCCGAGGTCACCGGGTTATCGATTGACTCCGTTTCTAAAAGCGCAAGACTTAAAAGTAGAGCGACCCAAGCCAGATTGAAGGATACGGTTGAAATCATAAACCGCGTAGCTCAGTGGTCCGGTGGTGAAGGACGTGCTTTTGCGTGGTTTCGCTCTCAGCCGTTGCCTTCATTCGGCGATAAAACGGCTGAAGATTTGGTAAAAGAAGGCCGTGCGGACGCAGTTAAAGCCTATCTCTCCCGAATCGCTGATGGCGGCTACGCTTGAAAATACCCGTCTGTCGATATACCGGCATCGTCTATCGTGCGCATCATCCTATGTGGGCCTACACGCCGCTCTCCGGTGCAGGCGCGTTTAAGTACGGCGGCCGCTTCAACCGGCCTGGAAATAATACGCTCTACACTTCATTAGATCCAACTACTGCATGGATGGAAGCACAACAGGGTTTTCCGTTTAAACCTCAACCGATGACGCTGGTCGCTTATCAGGTGGATTGTGCCGATGTCGCTGATCTGAACGACGCGAAGGTGCAACGACTCATAGAATGCTCCCCGTTGAGTTGGGCTGTGCATGGGAAGATATGGCCGATCAAAACCGGGAGCCGCCTACCTGGTTGCTGGCTGATCGGTTACAGGCCAACGGTGTTGCCGGACTATTGGTGCGCAGCTTTGCGCCCGGTTGCTCTGAAAACAACGGCAATCTCGTGTTGTGGCAATGGTCAAGCGCAGTTCCTCATTCGGTGCAGGTAATTGATGATTTGAGCCGTCTTCCAAAAACGCGTGATTCTTGGTGTGACGCTGAACAGAAGCAAGCTTAATAATTAACGAGTAGACTTGTATTAAACGTTTTTAAACTTATATTGTCTGCTATTCGTGTTAAACAATTTCTGAGAAATCCTGATGAATAATCAATTAGTAAAACAGCTGTTATCGATGTCTATTTTAGCCGTTTGTTTGGTTACGCCTTTTACCTTACAAGCGGCGGGGTTGCCGCCTTATGTTGATGGCCAGCCGGTGCCATCCCTGTCGCCCATGCTTGAACGCGCCATGCCGGCCGTTGTCAATATCTCAACGTCAACCAATATTCAGGTTAGCGATAATCCGTTGATGCAGGATCCGTATTTTCGTCAATTTTTTAATGTGCCCGAGCAGTCACAGCGCCAACAAAAAAATAGCCTGGGCTCCGGCGTGATTATCGACAGCAGCCAGGGTTTGGTGCTGACGAATAATCACGTTATTGATAAAGCAGACAAAATATTGGTGACCTTGCATGATGGCCGCCAACTCAACGCAGAATTAATAGGTACCGACCCTGAATCCGATGTCGCAATCATTCGTGTCCCTGGCAACAATTTAACCCAGTTGCCCATTGCTGACTCCAGCCAACTGAAAGTCGGTGATTTTGTCGTCGCGATTGGTAGTCCATTTGGACTGAGTCAGACTGTAACCTCCGGGATTGTCAGTGCCTTGGGTCGCTCGGGTCTCGGCATCGAAAAATACGAAAACTTTATCCAGACCGATGCTTCAATCAATCCGGGCAATTCCGGTGGCGCGCTGGTTAATCTTCGGGGGGAATTAATCGGTATGAATACCGCCATTCTTGCACCCACCGGCGGTAATGTCGGTATTGGTTTTGCGATTCCAACCAATATGATCATGACTATTAAAGAATCCCTGGTTAAACACGGCGAAGTAAGACGTGGCTTGCTAGGCGTAACCACTCAGGATTTAACGCCTGAATTGGTCACTGCCTTTAACCTGGAAAACAAGTACGGCGCGGCTATCAGTCGCATTGAAAGCAATTCACCAGCCGCAAAGGCCGGTTTGGAACCAGGTGATATTATTGTGTCGGCTAATGGCCGACCCGTAAAAAGCAGTCAAGACATCAGCAATATCGTCGGTTTATTGCAAATTGGCGACAAGGTTAATATTGAATTTTATCGCGGTAATGACAAAAAAGAAGTGACCGCGACTATCGGTAAACCGGAATATGCTCTATTGGCAGGCGAAAAACTGCATCCCTTGTTAAAAGGGACGGTTTTAGGCGTAACCCAAAAAGATCAGGTTGAAGGTGTTTTATTGGGGAAAATCCACACTTCGTCTTACGCCTGGCGAGTGGGCTTGCGTCCCGGTGATGTTATCGTATCGGCAAACCGCTATCGAGTGCATAATCTTGAAGAATTAAAACAGATTGTTGATGCCAACAACCCCCTGTTAATTAATATCCAGCGCGGGCAGGAAGGCTTCTTTGTTGTGTTAAGATGATCGTAGCTTTGGGCAGGCCTTGTGCCTGCCCATGTAAGGCATCTAGGGCAACCACAAGGGATTGCCCCTACCTATCAAAGACATTAAACAATGAACATTGAAAAACAATTTATCCCTTTAAACATTGCTATATTAGTGGTTTCGGACACGCGTACCGACGCCGATGATACCTCGGGTAAAACCTTGGTAGAACGTGCAACGGAAGCCGGACACCATGTCATTGAAAAGAAAATAGTGCCCGATAATATTTATCAGATCAGGGCCGCTATTTCAAACTGGATTGCAGCGGATAACATTAATGTGGTAATCAGCACAGGCGGTACCGGCGTAACCGGCCGGGATGGTACACCTGAAGCAGTGACGCCTTTACTGGATAAGGTTCTGGATGGTTTCGGTGAAACCTTCAGAATGCTTTCCTATCAGGATATTAAAACGTCGACCATCCAGTCCAGAGCCATTGCCGGGGTTGCTAATGCAACCTATTTGTTTTGCTTGCCCGGTTCATCGGGTGCCTGCCGCACTGCCTGGGATGTCTTAATCAGGGAACAACTGGATTACCGGACCCGGCCTTGCAATCTGGTTCAACTCATGCCCAGACTGATGGAAAAATAACATGAAATCCGGTTTTTTATTTTTGGGTGCGATAAGCGCACTGATCGGAGTCGGTATGGGCGCATTTGGCGCTCATGGCTTGAAAGCCATCCTGTCTCCCGAGATGTTGACGGTCTATCAAACTGGTGTAACGTATCAAATGTGGCACGCGCTGGGTCTAATTGGCATCGCGCTCATAAACCAGCAAGTCCCTGAATCAAAATTACTGAGTTGGGCAGGCTGGCTGATGTTCATGGGTATAGTCCTGTTTTCCGGCAGTTTATATCTACTGGTATTACTCAATCTAAAATGGTTAGGCATGATTACCCCCATAGGAGGGGTTAGTTTTATAACGGCTTGGCTTTTAATCGCAATTTTTGCAGCAAAAAAAAACAACATCACAGCAGGTATACCAATGCGCGACGCTAACCCCCAAACCATTTATTTAAAAGACTACACCGTACCGGACTATCTGATTCATAACGTAGAGTTAAATTTTACTCTGGATGATGAAAACACCCATGTTGTCTCACGGCTTACCTTAAGCCGGAATCCTGATAGTCAGACGGGTGACACGGCATTGATTTTGGCGGGCGAAAACTTGGCATTAATCAGCGTGGTTCTGAATGACGACAATGAATTAACCGGCCAACACTATTTGCAAACGCCGGATTCACTCATCATTCATGAAGTGCCGCAGCACCGGAGTTTTGTGCTGACCATTGAAAACACGATTAATCCGAAAGCCAATACAGCCTATGAAGGATTGTTTCTTTCCAACAGCATGTTATGCACCCAATGCGAAGCGGAAGGTTTCAGAAAAATTACTTATTTTCTTGATAGACCCGATGTCATGGCAAAATTCACCACGACTCTGGTGGGTGATAAAGACCGTTATCCGGTTTTATTATCCAATGGCAACAAAATCGCTCAAGGTGATATGCCGGGTAATCGCCATTGGGTAACCTGGGAAGATCCGTTTAACAAGCCTTGCTATTTGTTTGCGCTGGTTGCAGGGCAGCTGGAGTGCATTGAAGACAGCTTTATCACGCAATCCGGCCGTAACATAAGTTTGCAGATTTTTGTTGAAAAACATGATGTGGATAAATGCGCACATGCCATGCAATCGCTGAAAAATGCCATGCTTTGGGATGAGCAAGTCTATGGCCGTGAATACGATCTGGATTTATACATGATTGTTGCGGTCGGTCATTTCAACATGGGTGCGATGGAGAACAAGGGCCTTAATGTATTTAATACCAAATTTGTTCTGGCACGTCCTGATACTGCGACTGACTCTGATTATGAGCATGTTGAAGGCGTTATAGCTCATGAATATTTCCATAACTGGACGGGAAATCGCATTACCTGCCGGGACTGGTTTCAGCTCAGTCTAAAGGAAGGGTTTACAGTCTTTCGCGATCAGGAATTTACCGGCGACCGCACTTCAAAAGCGGTAAAGCGCATCGAAGATGTCAACAATCTGCGCACCCGTCAGTTTGCCGAAGATGCAGGCCCCATGGCGCATCCAATACGTCCGGATGCTTACATAGAAATTAACAACTTTTACACCTTAACCGTCTATGAAAAAGGCGCCGAGGTAGTACGCATGATCCACACTTTGTTGGGCGCGGAAGGTTTTCGCAAAGGCAGTGATTTATATTTTGAACGCCATGATGGTCAAGCGGTAACCTGCGATGATTTTGTTAATGCGATGGAAGCGGCTAACTCCGTTGATTTAAGCCAATTCCGTCGCTGGTATGCGCAGGCTGGAACGCCGGTATTAAAGGTACAGCAATCTTATGATCCTTCTGCACAAACCCTGACTTTAACCATCAATCAGTATTGCCCTCCAACGCCTGGACAAGCTGTTAAAGAGCCCCTACATATTCCTGTTACTACCGGTTTAATAAACAGTGACGGTTCTGTCGCCCCTTGTAAATTGCATGATTGCGTTCCCAAGCTTGAGCTTGGGAACGAGCATGATGAAGTTATTTTACAACTAACCCAGGCAGAGCAAACCTTTGTATTTCAGGATTTAATAGAGCAACCTGTCATTTCTATTTTAAGAGGCTTTTCCGCACCTGTTAAGTTGGTCATGGAGCGCAGTCTTGAAGAGCTGGCGTTTTTATTAAGCTATGACAGCGATACTTTTAATCGCTGGGAAGCCGGACAGCAACTTGCCGGACAGATTATTGCCGGTCTCATCGCTGATGTGCAGAATGGCCGGGAGTTGCAGATAAATCCGATTATTGTCGATGCCTTTAAACAGGTCATGGAACAATCATGGGATGACTTGTCCTATTTTTCCTTATTACTAAGCCTGCCTTCAGAAACTTATCTGGCAGAGCAAATGCAGGTTGTCGATGTAGACGCTATTCATAGCGCACGCGAGTTTGTCGTGCTCAGTTTGGCCGAACAGTTACAAACACAGTTTAAAGCCCTATATCTGGAGTGTCATCAAGATGAATCAGGGGTATTTGATGCCGGCGCTATTGGCCGCAGACGCATCAAAAACACTTGTTTAGCTTATTTGGGCCGACTTGAACAACAAGACATTCAACAATGGGCACAGCAACAATTTGACTGCGGCTAAAAACATGACTGATCAAATGGCGGCTTTAGCCGTCGTTGTGAATGGTTCGCATCCAGCCAAACAACAGTGCCTGGTTAGTTTTTATCAACAATGGCAAGCGGAAGCGCTGGTGATTGATAAATGGTTTGCACTACAAGCCTCCAGTCATAATCCCGACACCTTTGCTACCGTTCAGGCATTAATGCAGCATCCCGCGTTTGATTTAAAAAACCCAAATCGTGTCAGGGCCTTGATTGGCGCATTCAGTCAGGCGAATCCATTACATTTCCATGCCGCCAATGGGCAAGGCTATCAATTTCTAGCCGATCAGATTATTGCCCTTAACACTTTAAACCCGCAGGTTGCCTCACGCATGTTAAGCGCATTAACGTCATGGCGCCGGTATGATGAAGGCAGGCAAGCGCTGATGAAAGCGCAATTGGAAAGGATAATAACTACCGAGGCTATTTCTAAAGACGTTTATGAAGTGGCAAGTAAAAGCCTGGCCTAAGCAGCATTATTATTCCAAATCTTTAAAATCATGCCGGATTAAATCGACATGATTTCTATATGTTTCCGCATCGCCATAACCGGCAAACTTCTGATAACGGCTATGCAGGGTTTTAATGCGTTTAGCATGTTTAATAGGGCACCAGAATTGTTCTGTACGCCCGGCTATTTCCTGTAAATAAGCGAATAAACCATTGACGTAGCTGCAATAAGCACAGTTGATCTTTTCTATCAGATTCAGATAGTGGAGATATTGCCTGTCAAAAACAATATAATCTCCCCGTTTCACTTTAGGGATGCCGTAAATAGGGAAACAAATTGCTTGATACAAGCTGATAGTCGCATCCATGAGTAGCGAAGGAATAATACACATCCAGATGAAGGGTGCGCTGATTATGTGTTTTAGTGGAGCATCGCTTATGTAGTTGAATAAGCGTTTGGCATATTCCTTATGTCGAATAATGACGTTTTCTTCAAAGAAAACCCGCCGTTTTCGAATTTCATAAGAAAACTCTTCCTCTTGTTTCTGTAATTCCTCGATCAGTTCGGCTTCCAGGACTTTTATTTTTTCCAGCAATATTTCAATTTGGGTGGTCATAATCAATTCCTTTGTAAAAAAGACTGCTGGAAAAAGCGTGAATGGAAAATCGCTAAAACCTTTAGGACACTCGCAAAAATTACTCTGTGGCAGTTTTTTTGCGAGTTACCTTAGCTCGTGTCGTATTCGAGGCTATTAGGATTCAATTATCGGATTTGCTGTTAAACTCCTTTTTAATCATTGTAAATTGCAGCAACTGGGCTTCGACCTGACCGTTAAATGATTCCAGCGGGTAAGTACCTTGCTCGTTGGCAATGCCTGCATCCATCCCGGTAAGCAACTCAAGTGCATCATCTGCGGTTGTTACGGCATAGATGTTAAATTGACCGGATTGAGCGGCATGTACCACATCCCAGCGCAACATCAAATGTTTGATGTTAGTGGCGGGAATGATGACACCCTGGGTGCCGGTTAGCCCTTTTTTTACGCAAATATCAAAGAAGCCTTCAATTTTTTCATTAACACCGCCGATAGGCTGAACATAGCCCAGTTGATTTATTGAGCCGGTGATAGCCAAATCCTGCCTTAAAGGTATCTGGGCAATGGACGATAAAATAGCGCAAAGTTCAGCCAGTGAAGCACTGTCACCTTCTACGTAACCGTATGATTGTTCGAATACCACGCTGGCGGCAATTGAGAACGGCGCTTTTCGAGAATACCGGGCAGCGATAAAGCTCGATAATATCAGTACACCTTTTGAATGAATAGCTCCGCCTAATTCGATTTCGCGTTCAATATCGACCACTTTTCCACTGCCTAATCGAGTTGTTGCGGTAATGCGGGAGGGCTGTCCGAAAGCGAATTCTCCCAGTTGCAATACTGACAGCGCATTGATTTGACCGGTTACTTTACCCTCAATATCAATTAGAACCGTGCCGCGATCTATATGTTCATAGAGCTTTTCCCTGATTTTATCCAGTCTGTGGATTTTATGATCAATGGCTTGTTGTACATCGCTGTTAGTAATATGGATGTGACCGTTATCTTCCGCCCAATAGTCGGATTCTGTTAATAAGTCCTTGATACTACGGAGATGGGTAAACAGTTTTTCTGCATCACCTGTCATTCTGGAGCTGTGTTCAATAACCCTGGCGACGGCATTTTGGCTCAACGGTCTTAATTTCTCGCTTCGGGCAATAGTGGCCAGTAAACGGGCATAGTCATGATTGCTGTTTTCTCTGGAAACGGTTTCATCAAAATCAGCGGCGACTTTAAAGAGATTATGAAACTCCGGGTCATACGCACTTAATAAATAATAAATCAGCGGTTCGCCCACCAAAATGATTTTTAAATCAAGCGGTATGGGTTCCGGTTCCAGAGATGAAGTGCTGATTAAACTGAGCGCCCGTTCCAGAGATTCAATGCGGATTTCATGGGCCTGCAAGGTTCTTTTAAGTGTTTCCCAGCTATAGGGCTGAAACAGGAGTTTCCGGGCATCAAGAATGAGGTAACCGCCATTGGCTTTATGCAAGGCGCCTGGTTTGATCATTGTGAAGTCGGTAACGAGCGAGCCCATGTAAGCCTGATGATCAATACGGCCAAGAAGATTACTGTAATTCGGGTGATCCTCGAAAATCACCGGGGCAGATTTCATGTTGCTGAAATCAACTATCAAGTTGACGTAATAGCGCTTAAAAGGATTTGATTCCTGTGGTAACTCCATAAAAGAGAATGTTTTTTCGCTACGCGGTAAAAAATCCCGTACATGTTCAATAATATCTTTTTGAACATCATTCAAATAACCAAGAATAGCGTCCTGTTTAGCGTATTTCTCGATCAGTTCATCAATAGTGTGATTGACAGCCAGTTCAGCCACTTCACGATTCAGTGCTTGTAACTGGCGTTTGGTTTCCTTGCGCCAGGCGGGGAAATGTTTCAGCAATTTCGCCAAATCCTCCTGTAACTCCATGATAATGTTTTGTATCTCATGTTGCTTGTCTTTATCGAATTTATTAAACTGCTCGGGACTGATAATTTCATTGTTTTCATCCGCCGGCGAAAAAGCATAACCGGTTGGGGTTTCTATAAGAATGACATGGGCATTGGCGGCCTTATCACGTAACTGGCTTAGTTCATTGACCTCTCGTTGGCGGGATTGACTTTCAATCTCACCCGCTCTGGAACGGTATTCGTCACCATCAAAAGCAGCTGGGATGGCGACACTCAATTCGTCAATTAATTCTTCCATGTCTTGCTTGAAATATTTACCCTGCCCCGGCATTAATTTAATAGCCGTGGGTTTGGCCGGTTGCCTGAAATTGTTTACGTAACACCAATCTGAAGGAATAGCTTGCCGGCTGGCTTCGTGTTCAACTAATTGTCTTACTGCAGTCAATTTTCCTGTGCCCGCAGGTGCCATTGCGAAAATGTTGTAACCGTTTTTATGAATACGGATGCCAAATTTAATAGCCTCCATGGCCCGTTCCTGTCCGACAGTAATATCTATATCTTCAAGCTCTTCGGTAGAGTCAAATTTTAATTGTTCAATGTTGCAAGGCTTATAAAGTTGTGAAGGATCCAGCCGTATATTTTTCATGGTATAAAATTTGCGTTGAGTATTGGGTTTGTTAGCTATAGGAATAATATGTTTCGAACTTCGTATCTAGCATAAAGACAATTTTATCGCCATTGACTTAACGGGCGCGGGCTAAAATGGAATTATTGCATTTTTAAATATTCCAGTGTCATAAATAGTGCCGCAATTGAACGGGCTTCGGTACATTCACCTGTTGATAGCAAGTCATTTATTCTACTTAATTTCCAGGGGATTACTTCCAGTTCTTCCGGTTCATCACCGGGTAATTTTTCGGCATATAAATCCTGAGCGATAACGATTTCTGTCGTATGCTCCAGATAAGACGGTGCCAGGGAGAAGGAACTTAAGTGATGCAGCTTTCTGGCGCCAAAGCCTACTTCTTCTTTAAGTTCTCTGTTGGCGGCCTCCAGAAATGATTCACCCGCATCGGTTTTACCTTTGGGCAAGCCCACTTCATAACGGTGTACGCCGGCGGAATATTCTCTGATTAATAACACGGTTTCAGCATCCAGCATGGGCACTATTAATACTGCGCCACCGGGATTACCGCGAGCCAGACGCTCGTAGTTACGTAGTTCACCATTGCTAAATCGTATATCCAGCGATTCAATGCGGAATAAACGGCTTTTAGCGATGGTCGTTTTGTTAAGAATGGTGGGTTTTTCAGACATTGTGCTATTTTATAAATTAATTTTGATAAATATAACGCACTATCATGATTGATTGGAAAAAAATTGATACCGTTTTACTGGATATGGATGGCACTTTACTGGATTTGAATTTTGATAATCATTTCTGGAAAGAATTTGTACCGTTAAAATTTGCCCGGCAACAAGGTATCAGTAAGGCTTTAGCCAAGCAGCAATTAGAACCCCGGTTTAAAAGCATGGAAGGTAAACTGGAATGGTATTGTCTGGATTACTGGAGTCAAGTTTTACAACTGGATATTGCCGGATTAAAAGCAGAAATTTCCGGGTTAATTGCGGTACTGCCGCATGTCACTGAATTTCTGGAAAAACTTCAGCAATCCCCGCAAAAGGTTCTGCTGGTTACCAATGCGCATCGAGACAGTTTGGGCTTGAAAATGGAAAAAACCTGTTTGCAGCCGTTTTTCGATGGCATTATCAGCTCACATGATTTGGGCGTTCCTAAAGAACATGCCGGTTTTTGGGATTTATTACAGCAACAGCAGTCATTTGATAAACAAACAACGTTGTTGATTGATGACAGCCTGGCAGTATTGAATTCAGCCCGGCTGTTTGGTATTGCGCATTTGATTTCTGTGAGTAAACCCGATAGCAAACAGCCTAAAAAACACATAGCCGGCTACCCGTCTATTGAGGATTTTCGGGAGCTTATGACCGGACTGTAGGTTTACGGCTTCTGTCCTGATTGGGGCGCTTGCCTTGATAGTCGGCTTTTGGTTTTGGCGGTCTCTTGGCGGGTGTTATGACATCCGCTAAAAGATCGGCAGTGATTGCTTTAACCGGGATTTTTTGACCAATAAAATCTTCAATATCCGGCATTGAATAGGCGTAATGTTCACAGATAAAGCTGATAGCCTCGCCGCTGGCGCCAAAACGTGCAGTCCTGCCGATTCTATGGACATAATCTTCTACATCCTGCGGTAAATCATAATTAATAATATGGGACACGTCAGGAATATGAAGGCCTCTGGCGGCGACATCGGTGGCGATCAACAGGGTGATTTTGTTTTCCTGAAAATCGTTTAAGATTCGCTGGCGTTTATCTTGCGGCACATCGCCACTGAGGGCAGCAGTTTTATAGCCATTGGCGTTAAGCGTGTCATCCAGTTGTTCAGCACAGCGTTTGGTATTTACAAAAATAATGCTGCGTTGTGGTTGGTAGTGATTCAACAAGCCGACCAATAAGGGGATTTTTTGCTCGTTTGACGGACAATAGGCGCTTTGCTGTATGTCTTTAGAAGTGACTTCTTCGGTTTCGATGCGAATCAACACCGGATTATTCATGTGTTCATAAGCCAGTTCAGTCACTTTATAGGATAACGTCGCTGAAAACAGCATATTTAAACGCAGTTCAGGTGCAGGCATACGCCTTAATAAATAACGAATGTCTTTGATGAAGCCCAGATCAAACATACGGTCGGCTTCATCCATCACCGTAACTTTTATATTGTCCAGGGTGAAGGCATTTTGCCGGTAAAAATCAATAACACGACCCGGTGTGCCGATGATAATATCAATATTGGATTTTATCGTATCCAGTTGCTTTTGATAGTCAGTGCCGCCGTATATTAGCGCGAATTTTAAATTAAGATGTTTGCTCAGCAGTAGGGCATCTTTATGGATTTGAATGGCTAGTTCGCGTGTTGGCGCGAGAATAAGGGCTCTGGGATTTTTAATCTTCTCACTTCCGGCAACCGCTCCCTGCGTTGCTCTCGGCAACCGCTCCCTGCGTTGCTCTACCTCCTCCATCCCTGGAGTCGTCACCTACTGCATCCTTGCAGTCGTCATCATTGATTAAGTGCTGAAAAGTGGCCAGCAAAAAAGTGGCGGTTTTGCCCGTCCCCGTTTGCGCCTGTCCTGCAATATCTTTGCTCCGCAATAATAAGGGTAAAGCCTTATCCTGAATCGGCGTGCAATGATTAAAAGCTGCATCGTTTAATCCGTGCAGGATAGAATCAGACAATTCAAGATTGCTGAAGCGAGTTTTAGTTAAATGGGTATCTTTCATAGGCTATAGCATAACGCAAAAATCAAATTGGTTGAAATCGATTAAGACGAAATTGATTGACTAGATGCTCTATCCCTCCTATAGTTTTATTTTTTAAATTTTTGGAGAAATAGTGTGAGCGATTCTGTCCTTCATGTAAGTGATAGTGAATTTAACGAAACTGTCCTTAAAGCGAGCGGTCCTGTACTGGTTGACTATTGGGCTGAATGGTGCGGACCTTGCAAAATGATTGCACCCGTCCTGGATGCTATTGCCGAAGACTATGCGGGCAAATTGACCGTTGTAAAAATTAACATAGACGAAAATCCATTGACGCCACAACACTACGGCGTGCGTGGTATCCCAACACTTATGCTGTTTAAAGATGGCGAAGTGGAAGCCACTAAAGTGGGTGCATTAACCAAATCAGAGCTTGCCAAGTTTATTGATAGCAACATTTAGTCGTACCCTTCCCTTAATTCAGGCCTGCCTAAAAAGTTGGACGGGTCTGAATACTTGAGTTATAATTGCCGGGTGCGATAGTCCTGCGCACTCAATAATATCGTCCGATAACACACCCCTGAATTATAAATCCTATCCCGGTCGTTACGGTCTTATACCCTAACTACTTTTCTTCGAGCTGTCTTTTTTATGAATCTTACCGAGTTAAAACTAAAACAAATAAGTGAAGTTATTGAAATCGCCGAGTCCCTTGGGCTTGAAAATGTTGCCAGATCGCGTAAGCAGGATTTGATTTTTGCCATCCTGAAAAAACAGGCAAAAGCCGGTGACGATATTTCCGGTGATGGTGTACTGGAAATTTTACAGGATGGTTTTGGTTTTTTACGGACTCCTGGTTGCTCCTATTTAGCAGGCCCAGACGATATCTATGTGTCACCCAGTCAAATCAGGCGATTTTCCTTAAAAACGGGCGATACCATAAGCGGAAAGATCAGGCCGCCTAAAGACAACGAACGCTATTTTGCAATGCTCAAAGTTGATCAAATCAATTTTGAACCGCCGGAAAACACCAAAAATAAAATTACCTTTTCAAACCTGACCCCCTTATTTGCCAAACAACGGTTTGTTCTTGAGCAAGGCAACGGCACCAGTGAAGATTTGACCGGAAGAATAATAGATTTAATCGCTCCCATTGGTAAAGGTCAGCGTGGCTTGATTGTATCACCACCCAAAGCAGGTAAAACCATGATCCTGCAAAGCCTGGCGCAAGCCATCGCTGAAAAGAATCCTGAATGTTATCTCATTGTATTGTTAATCGATGAACGTCCTGAAGAAGTCACGGAAATGGAGCGCTGTGTTCGAGGCGAAGTTATTTCCAGTACCTTTGATGAACCCGCAACCCGTCATGTACAGGTTGCAGAAATGGTTATCGAAAAAGCACGGCGTTTGGTTGAGCATAAACACGACGTAGTTATTTTGTTAGACTCGATTACCCGATTGGCTAGAGCATACAATACGGTGGTGCCTTCTTCCGGCAAGATATTAACGGGCGGTGTTGATGCGAATGCCCTGGAGAAACCTAAACGCTTCTTTGGTGCAGCAAGGAATATCGAAGAAGGTGGAAGCTTAACCATTATAGCCACTGCATTGGTTGATACCGGTTCAAGAATGGATGAGGTAATCTATGAAGAATTTAAAGGCACCGGCAACATGGAATTGCATCTGGATCGAAAAATTGCTGAAAAAAGAATTTACCCCGCAATAAATATTAATCGTTCCGGCACGCGTAGAGAAGAATATCTGGTTGACCCCGATACCCTGCAAAAAACCTGGATCTTGCGCAAAATTCTTCAACCGATGGATGAGACCGCCGCTTCAGAATTCCTGATAGGCAAACTGAAAGACTTTAACACCAACGCTGAGTTTTTTGATTCGATGAAGCGTTAGAAGACAGGAAAAAGCCTGCCCTTAAGACTTTGTGGTTATGGAAAACGCCGAATACAGTTACCGTCACAGTAGTTTTCAGGTACAGATGTGACGTCACTTTAATCATTACAAACATTAGAAAAATCAAGCTATGACTGATCCTACCTTGTTGATAAATGCAATTATTCTCGGCATTGTCGAGGGTTTGACCGAATTTCTTCCGGTCTCGTCTACGGGACATTTGATTCTGGCCGGTCAATTGCTCGGCTTTAACGACGACAAAGGCAAGGTGTTTGAAATTGCCATTCAGTTCGCAGCGATTCTGGCGGTGGTTTGGGAATATCGCGCTCGACTGACGCATACACTGGCAAGTTTGACTTCCGAACCCGTGTCTCAGCGATTGGCAATTAACCTGATCGTTGCGTTTATGCCGGCAGCAGTGTTGGGGTTTCTGTTTTTAAAACAGATCAAAGCACATTTGTTCAACCCTATTGTTGTAGCCTCAGCATTCATCATCGGCGGTTTTTTGATTTTGTGGGCGGAGCGTCGTCAGCATGTTATTCATGCCGAAACGATCGATGACATGACCTGGCGCGATGCCTTGAAAGTCGGTTTTGCCCAAGCGTTATCTATGATCCCCGGCACCTCACGTTCAGGCGCAACCATTATCGGTGGATTGTTTTTCGGCATGTCTCGCCGGGCCGCAACCGAGTTTTCTTTTTTCCTCGCTATTCCCACCATGTTTGCCGCAACCTTATACGACGTGTACAAGCATCGCGATTTGTTCAGTGTAGACGATATTGCTTTGTTTGCCGTTGGTGGCACAGTCTCGTTTATTAGCGCATTCTTTGCTGTACGCGGATTGATACGTTTTATCAGCAAGCACGATTTTACCGTGTTTGCCTGGTATCGCATCGCTTTCGGCATCATTGTGCTAGTGTCTGCACAAATGGGCTGGGTAGATTGGGGTAATCATTAGCCGTTTATTTTTGTGTTACAGTGGTTTTAAGTTTGTTTAGTTACTTTAAAGCCAAGACCTTACAGGTTTTAAAAACCTGAAAGGACTATATTCAGTGATTAAGTTAGATTGAAACCGCTGTAACGTTGCAGGTGAGGACTTGTTTATATTCCTACATCAGTAGGTATCAAGTTTACGTGAATGATCACCATGAATTGCAAATTAGGGCTTTTCTGAGAGATAATGATCAGTTATGCATAATTTATTATGCCCGTCTGATTGAACCTGTAACACGTCATACACTCAATAAAGAGTCTGTATGTAAGCTTTGGAAAATGCAATGAAAAAGACCATGTACGAAAAGATTTGGGATAGCCACCTCGTAGTTGATGCGGCTGGTCAGGCTCCTTTGATTTATGTTGATCGCCATCTCATGCATGAGGTAACCAGTCCCCAGGCATTTGAAGGGTTGAGATTGTCTGGCCGCAAGGTACGTAATCCGCATAGCATTCTTGCCACTATGGATCACTGTGTGCCTACAAAAAATCGCGATTTGCCTATTGCAGATCCGATTGCCAAGATACAAATCGAGACAATGGCTGAAAACTGTCGCGTTAACGGTTTGAATCTTTATGATATGAAAAACCCGAATAATGGCGTGATTCATGTTGTTGTTCCTGAACATGGTTTTGTTCACCCTGGCATGGTCGTCGTTTGTGGTGATAGTCATACGGCGACTCACGGCGCCTTTGGTGCGCTTGCGTTCGGCATTGGTACCTCCGAAGTCGAGCATGTCATGGCTACTCAGACGCTGCCACAGAAAAAATCGAAAACCATGCTGGTTCAGGTTAATGGCAAATTATCCAAATATTCCTCAGCGAAAGATATTGCCCTGGCGATCATCGGAAAAATCGGTACAGCAGGCGGGACCGGCTATGTCATCGAATATGCGGGGGAAGCGATCAAGGAACTTTCCATGGAAGGTCGCATGACGCTCTGCAATATGGCGATTGAAGCAGGCGCCCGGGCCGGTTTGGTCGCGCCGGATGAGAAAACCTACGAATATCTCAAGGGACGTGAATTTGCGCCTTCCGGTAAAAACTGGGATTTGGCTTTGGCCTACTGGAAGAGTCTTCCCAGTGATGACGGCGCAGTTTTTGATGCCGTCATCACACTTGATGCTGCCGATATTGCCCCTCAGGTTTCCTGGGGAACGTCTCCCGAACAGGTTATTGGAGTCGATGGCACGGTTCCCGCGCCGGAAAGTTTTGATGATGAAGGTAAACGCAAGGCTTGTGAAAGCGCACTGGCTTATATGGGCTTGACTCCCAATACAAAAATAACCGACATTCCTGTCGATCTTGTTTTCATTGGCTCTTGTACCAATGGACGTATCGAAGATTTCCGGATTGCTGCGGAAGTGACAAAAGGCACCCAAGTTGCCAAAGGCGTTACGGCTATTGCCGTGCCAGGCTCCTATCATGTCAAGCAGCAGGCTGAAGATGAGGGCTTGGATAAGATTTTCATCGATGCCGGTTGGGAATGGCGTGATCCCGGATGTTCCATGTGTCTGGCGATGAATGGTGATGAACTGACCAAGGGCCAACGCAGTGCATCCACTTCAAACCGTAATTTTGAAGGACGGCAGGGCAAAGGTGGACGCACACACCTGGTTTCACCTGCAATGGCCGCTGCGGCAGCTCGGCGGGTCATTTTGTTGACATTCGTAACCTTTAACACACAGGCAGACCGGAAAAATTATGGAACCGTATAAAAAACATGAAAGTATTGCTGCTTTAATGAATCGCAGCAATGTTGATACTGATCAGATAATACCCAAGCAGTTTCTAAAAAAAGTAGAACGTAGCGGCTTTGGCGTGCATCTATTCCACGACTGGCGCTATAACGATGATGGCACTGATAATCCCGAGTTTGAGCTGAACAAGCCTGCCTTCAAAGGCGCCAAAATTTTGGTGGCCGGCGATAATTTTGGTTGCGGCTCATCCCGTGAACATGCGCCGTGGGCGATTGCCGATTATGGTTTTAATACCATCATTTCCACCAGCTATGCCGATATTTTTTATAACAATTGTTTTAAAAACGGTATCTTGGCGATAAAGGTCGATAAAGATCAGTTGGACAAACTGATGGCAGAGATTAGCGCTAACGAAGGTGTGCGCTTTGTTGTTGATCTGGAAAATCAGCAGGTAATCACACCTGCGGGCAATGGTTTTACCTTTGACATAGACCCGTTTCGTAAGGGTAATCTGTTAAGCGGTTTGGATGACATTGGTTTGACATTGAAGCATGTTGATAAGATCGACGAGTATGAAAAGCAGCCATAAGCAGGATTATCCTTGGCTTTGGGCTTAGATAATTTGTTAGGTTGTAAAAATCAATAGCAAACATGTCTGCTTCAGAGCTAAAAATAGAGATTATTATGGAAAACCATATAATCGTTAATTAGATACGAACCATCAACGACAAGAAAAGAAAATCAATGGTAGAAGAAGTTGATTCTAAAATGGAAAATGTATCATCAGAAAAGCCTTTAGTTTTTATCAGTCACGACAGTCGTGACGCTGAGCTTGCTGAAGCATTCAGTAAGCTTCTCAAGAGTGTCAGTGCTGGAATGTTAAAGTCTTTTCGTTCTTCAGATAAGAAAGGAACTGAAGGAATTGAATTTGGCGATGATTGGTACAAAAAATTGATGGTGAAGTTAGATTCAGCCTCAGACGTTGTTTGTCTCCTGACCGAAAGAAGCTTAGATAGACCATGGATTCTTTACGAGGCTGGCGTTGCTAAGGGAAAACTTCAGACACCTGTTCATGGAGTTGCTCTAGGCGTACCGCTAAGCAGATTTAGCAACGGCCCCTTCTATCAATTTCAAAACTGTGATGACAGTGAGAACTCACTGACAAAACTGGTTCTTCAGCTATGCCGAAGGATTGCAGGATTAGAGCCAGATGAGGATGTGGTAATAGCGCAAGTCCAGGTTTTTAAGCAAAAGGTAAATGATGTAATAGTGAATCAGCTACCAAAAGAAAACAAAGTATCGCCACAAGAAAACGAAGCTGCCGTCGCCAAAGTTCTCGAAGAGATGAAGCTAATCGTTCGGGAGCTTCCTATGCGAATCGAACAGCAGATGATTGAAAGTCCGGAGCGTTTTAAGTCTAAAAGAATGCGTCGATTTCATCCTATGATGATTGATGAAATGATACGTATGATCTCACGCCGCTCAGAAAGCCCTATAGGTTTACTGATAATAGCTAGTGTCGTCAAAGAAGATTTTCCTTGGTTATACGAATTAGGCGTCGAGGCTTATCGGGCTGCCAAGTCGGGCGATAACCGTGAAACAAGAGAAGCAATGCGAGTGTTTCGAGATGCCTCAGAGCTATCTTCGTGGTCCCTTTATGAAGGAAATGGGTTTTACTCGAAAGATGCCCGTATGCAATTGGAAGAATTACCGATAATGATTGATCACTATATGCAACAGTTTGAAAAACCAAGGATGAAAGAATCAAAAGATGAAGAGTCTTCTCAAGACGAAACAAACAACTGACATTAAAGGCCGTAGGCTGGGTTGAATGCAATGAAACCCAGCAAAAACCGTAGGTCGTTGGGTTTCTCTAACGCTCTACCCAGCCTACGATACATGCTTTTCCATCGTTCCAACGTCCGGTGTGGGAACGATGCGGGATGGTGTGAGTATTTTTTGCGAGTTATCTAATGTGTAATTTTAGGGAGGATCAGCGATAGCGTAATTCGCCATAATGCACAACTGGTAACGCAATAAGCCATGTTGCTCGGGTTACGCTGTCGCTAACCTGACCTACGCAAATATGGCACTAATGCGTTTTGTGGATTCGCTCTCAAAAACAAACCAGAGGCAACACGCATGAATAAAAAATATCAAATTGAATTTGAACAAGAAACAGATGGACGATGGATAGCTGAAATAGTGGCCTTATCAGGTGCAATGGTTTACGGTAATACCCGTGAGCAAGCCATTATGAATATAAAAGTCTTGGCATCGCGTATTCTTACAGATCGTTTAAAGCATGGCGAAGTGCCTAGGAAAACATAACCATGAAAAACTTAAAATATATCATTTACCGTGAAGGTGATTATTACGTTTCGCAATGTTTAAATATTGAAGTGGCTAGTTTTGGCGCAAACATTGATGAGGCTTTGAGCAATTTAAAAGAAGCGGTTGAGTTATATTTAGAAGATGATCAGTCACTAACCCATTTTCATGAAGTTGGCGAGTTCATGCTTGGCGAATTTGCACTTCATGCCTAAACTACCCTCATCAAAAGAGATTATTGCCGTACTATTGGCTCACGGCTTTGAAAAAGTGAGTCAAAAAGGCAGTCATCATAAATACTGTAAAGGTAATCGCATTGTTATTGTGCCTAGTCCTAAAAAAGAAATTCCAATTGGTACTTTGCAATCTATTATCAAGCAAGCTGGACTAACCCGTGAAGATTTTTAAATCCGATAAGTGTAATTGGTATCAGTGCCTAGGATGGCTAGAGGTGATGCCGACTTGCAAAGCGCGAAGCAAAACCCATAATAGTCAATCATGAAAAATTACAGGCATTAACCATGTCCACAGCTTCCCGAAAAATCCAACTGATGGACACCACCTTGCGTGATGGTGAACAAACTCAGGGCGTTTCTTTTACGCCCACCGAAAAAGTCAATATTGCCAAGGCTCTGTTGCAGTCACTTCGGGTTGATCGTATTGAGGTTGCGTCAGCACGGGTCTCTCTGGGCGAAAAAGAGGCGGTTACTAACATTAACCAATGGGCGCAACAGGAAGGTTTCGTCGGCTGCGTTGAAGTTCTTGGCTTTGTTGACCATACCAAAAGTGTTGACTGGATAAGGGAAACGGGTGGCGGGGTCATCAATTTACTCACCAAGGGCAGCGAAAAACATTGCCGTGAACAGTTGGGCAAAACGCTGGCCCAGCATACTGCCGATATTCTGCAAACGGTTAATTACGCGCTGGAAAAAGGCCTGAAGGTTAATGTTTACCTGGAGGATTGGTCAAATGGCTATCAAGACAGTCCGGACTATGTTTACGGCTTAATGGACAACTTGCGGCATTCAGGTATCCAGCATTTCATGTTGCCCGATACCCTCGGTGTTTTGTCGCCTGAAGAGGTTTTCAACAACCTCAGCGATATGTGTCATCGCTACCCGGAACTGCAATTTGATTTTCATCCCCATAATGATTATGGACTGGCAACCGCCAATGTCATGGCGGCCGTTCGTGCCGGCGTAAGTTCCATACACTGCACCGTTAACTGCCTGGGCGAGCGGGCAGGCAATGCCTCGCTTGCGGAGGTCGCGGTGGTGTTGCGCGATAAAATGAATATGCAGTTGTCTATCGATGAGAGCCATATTGTCCGTATCAGCAACATGGTTGAAAATTTCTCCGGAAAACGGGTCGCGGCTAATGCGCCCATTATCGGCGCTGATGTCTTTACCCAAACCGCCGGGATTCATGCGGATGGCGATCAAAAGGGAGGTTTGTATAAAACCCGATTGGGGCCGGAACGCTTTTCCCGTACCCGAAGTTATGCTTTAGGCAAAATGAGCGGCAAGGCGTCATTGAAAAAAAATCTGGAGCAGTTGGAGCTTGATCTTTCGGAAGAAAATCAGAAAAAAGTACTGGAGCGAATCGTTAGTCTCGGCGATTCAAAACAGACCATCACTACCGATGACTTGCCTTTTATTATTGCCGATGTGCTGGAGAGCAAGGATTATCAACATATAAAATTGCTGAACTGCTCAGTTACCAGCGGTCTTGATCTAGAGTCGACAGCCAGTATTCGGGTCACATGTGAAAGGCACCAAGCATATTGCTTCAGGTTCCGGTAATGGCGGTTTTGATGCCTTTATAGATGCAATAAATAAGGTGATGAAATTGCATGACTATACCTTGCCGGCATTGTTCGATTACGAAGTGAGGATACCCAGGGGCGGGCACACCAGCGCCTTGACGGAGTGTGTAATTACCTGGGATTGCGGCGGTGAATTACGTAAAACCCGTGCAGTGCATTCCAATCAGGTTTTTGCAGCTATTCTGGCAGCGCTAAAAATTATTAATATGCAGTTGCACGAACTGAATCTGAACCCGGTTAAAAATATCCGGCAATCTATTTTCGAGAGTTAGATGATGAGTAAACAAAAGTTATCGTTACAGGATCAATTATTAAAATCCGGTTTAGTGAGTTCAGCTCAGGCTAAAACGGCTAAATCCGATAAACGCAAACAAGCTCAACAACAGCGCAATAATAATGTAACGGTGGTTGATGAAGCCAAAGAGCTGGTTCAAAAAGCACAAGCAGAAAAAGCTGAAAGAGACCGCGAACTTAACCAATTAATAAAGCAGCAGGAAGAGCAAAAACATCGGGTTGCGCAAGTTAAACAATTAATTGAACTCAACAAGCAGCCCAAAGATGCTGATGGATTGGCTTACCATTTCACTGATAACAATAAAGTAAAAACGCTGTATGTCTCGGAAACCATGCGCGAGCAAATTATTCGTGGCCGGCTGGCTATTGTAAAACTGGGAGAAAGTTATGAAGTGGTTTCGTCAGAAGTCGCTAAAAAAATAAGCTTACGTGATGCAAGCAGTGTTATTGTAGATAACGAGCGTTGTGCCAGTGTTGATAATAAAGACGATCCCTATGCTGACTATCAAATCCCGGATGATTTGATGTGGTAGAAGGGGGAGCAAGCACCAAGAATGCTCCCCCTCGCTATTATTTTTTCGCAGCACTTTCCTGCTTAATCAGATTATTCATAACTTCAATCATTTTTTCATGAGATCCGGCTAATTTGCCATTGGTTCTGTATTTGCCATTGATAATGATAGCGGGAACGCCTGTTATACCGTAGCGAGCAGCCATGAGAGGCGCTTGACGCAATTTGGCATCGACTGCAAAGGAATTGTAGGCTTCACGGAATTCGGTTTCATTAACGCCATGAGCTGCAAAAAACTTGGCTAACGCTTCTTCATTATCGAGAGCTTCTTTTTTGTTTTGCACGGCATCAAAAAAATCAGCATGAACTTTATCAACAACTCCCAATGCTTCGGCAGTGTAATAAGCTTTGGCATGTTTTCCCCAGAGTTCATTGAAGGCAGCAGGCTGACGGATAAACTCAACATTTTTAGGTAAAGTTTTTACCCATTTTTCAAGTAAAGGTTCAAAGTCGTAGCAATGTGGGCAGCCGTACCAGAAGAATTCAATGACTTCAATTTTATCCGGATTTTGTGTGGGCTGAGCCGGTGAAAGTGTTTCATAACCCACTGGCTCGGCTCTTAACAGAAAAGAACAGGAAAATAAAAAGATTAACAAACTTGTTTGAGTGATTTTTTTTAGCATGGTTTAGTTCTCAATGGGTACGCAGTTCAGATAAAAAATAGCGCCAAGGAATGCCGCGCATGGCAGCACTCCTGGCGCTTTTTGCTCATTTCATCATCGAAATACGATAAGAAACAGCTTTAATTTCTTCATCAGTCATTTTTTTGGCAATCATATGCATCATGTTTTCAGGGTTATTACTGCGCGAGTCGTTTTTGAAATCAGTGAGTGTTTTTATCAAATAATCGGCATGTTGAGATTTTAATAACGGAAATGCCGCAGGTTTGTTGCCTTCGCCAAATGGTCCGTGACAAGCGATACAGGCGGAGACTTCTCGGGTCAGGTCGCCGTTGCGATAGAGGTCACTGCCTTGGGCAATAATAGTTTGAATGGCATCATTGCCGTCAGTTTTCTTCTTTGCCTTCTGTTGCTGCTGGTTTTTGATCTTCGTCTTCATCATCCAAAACAGGCAGCTGGTTTGCCGAAACTTCTTGTTCAGCATAGTAGGCGGCAATATCAATCATATCTTCATCGGTTAATCCCATTGCGATAGATGACATCATGGGGTTTTGACGTGTGCCGCTTTTGAAGGCTTGTAACTGTTTTATCAGGTAAGAAGAATGCTGCTGTGCAAGCTTGGGAAATGACGATACGACGCTGTTACCGTTGTCTCCATGACAACTGACGCAGGCAGCCGCCTTTTCTTTTCCTGAGCTAATATTGCCCTCTGCATGTAAAATACCAGAAGTACTGGTAAACGCCAGGGCTAGTGAAAGTGCCAGCAAATTTTTTTTCATCGGGTTCCCCTTTGGAATAAAGTAGTCATTTTATGGTAGCCTTTTAATATTATGTATGCAGGCTACTCAGTGTAGCCAGATTCTACCCTAATTAGCAAGCTTAAGCGAGGCAACGATGAACCCAGTTTATCATCAAGCAAAATTTATTAATAGTTCACCAGATCTAAAAGATACGCCTGAAGATCAGGGCAGAGAAGTGGCCTTCGCAGGACGCTCAAATGCCGGTAAATCGAGTGCAATTAATACCTTGACCCGGCAAAACGCCTTAGCCAGGATAAGTAAAACTCCGGGTAGAACCCAAATGCTTAATTTTTTTGAAATTAATGCCCAGCAGCGGTTTGTTGATTTGCCAGGCTATGGTTATGCCAAAGTACCTGTGGCGGTGAAAAAAAAGTGGCATGAGCTTATGGAAAGCTATTTAAACAGGCGCAAATCATTATGCGCAATAATTTTGGTTATGGATGTTCGGCACCCTTTAACGGAGTTCGATTGGCAGATGGTTGAATGGTGTCAACATACCGGCTTGTCGCTGCATATATTGTTAACCAAAGCCGATAAATTGACTTACGGGGCGGCAAAAAATACCTTATTACAGGTTCAAAAAGAGCTAAAGGATATTAACTTTCCACTGACGATACAGTTGTTTTCCGCATTGAAAAAAACCGGTATTGATGAAGTGCATCAAGCGCTTGACCTCTTGTTTAACCCGGTTGAGCAGCCTGAAGAGGTGGAAGGAGAGTTTAAATAAAGAAAACCCCAAAGCTTAAAAAAACACTTTGGGGTTTTAGGAAAAATCAGCCGATGAACTAAGGGGGAAACGGCTGATTCAACGCCAATAAGGCATTGCGTTCCTATGACTTAAGTATAAATGAAAAGTTTCAGAAAAATAAATTTTTTTAATGTGCTTCGTCCCAATTATGTCCTACGCCTATATCAACAACCAGCGGCACATTCAAATCAGCGGCTGAAGACATGAGGGTTCTAATAATAGCGGTATACTGGTCTATCTGCTCTTCCGCAGCTTCAAATACCAGTTCGTCGTGAACCTGCATAATCATTTTGGCTTCCGGTTTTTCCTGAAGTAACCACTGATCGGTGCTAATCATGGCGCGTTTAATAATATCTGCCGCAGTTCCTTGCATGGGTGCATTGATGGCAGTGCGTTCGGCGTATTGGCGACGTGCCGCGTTACGTGATTTTATTTCGGGTAAATATAAGCGACGGCCAAACAAGGTTTCAACATAGCCCTGTTCGCGGGCTTGATCCCTAATGCTATCCATATAATTTTTAACGCCCGGATAACGGGCAAAATATAAATCAATATACGATTGCGCCTGACTACGAGATAAACCTAATTGTTGCGCCAGTCCAAAAGAAGACATGCCGTAAATCAGTCCGAAATTAATGGCTTTTGCCGAGCGGCGTAAATCATGGGTGACTTGATCCGGAGCTACGCCAAACACTTCTGCTGCCGTTGCCCGGTGTACATCCTCACCTTCGCTAAAAGCTTTTAATAAGCCGGTATCAGCGGATAAATGCGCCATAATGCGTAACTCAATTTGCGAATAATCCGCCGCCAGGATTTTATAGCCTTTAGGAGCAATAAATGCCTGCCGGATTTTACGCCCTTCTTCACTGCGGATGGGGATGTTTTGCAGGTTGGGGTCGGAAGAGGATAGTCTGCCTGTAGCGGCTACTGCTTGATGATAAGAGGTGTGTACTCGCCCCGTCTTTTCATCAACCTGTTGCGGCAGCTTATCGGTATAAGTCGACTTTAATTTGCTTAAGCTACGGTAATCGAGAATCAGCTTAGGCAAAGGATAATCAATTGCCAGTTCCTGTAGTACCGATTCATCGGTTGACGGTTGACCTTTAGGTGTTTTCTTGATGACAGGTAGTTTTTGCTGGTCGTAGAGGATGTCCTGAATTTGCTTGGGCGAGCCCAAATTGAAGATATGCCCCGCGAGGTCGTGAGCCTGTTGCTCTATTGAAACTATATGATTGGCCAGTTCCAGGCTTTGTTGAGACAGCATGGCAGTATCAATGAGTACGCCATTGCTTTCAATACGAGCAAGCACATTGATTAAGGGAATTTCTATTTCTGTGTAGAGCTTGTGCAGAGTAGGCTGTTGTTCCAGTTTTGCCATCAGCACTTGATGCAGTCGCAAGGTGATGTCCGCATCTTCAGCCGCATAAGGAGCTGCTTGTTCCAGTGATACTTCCTGAAACGGGATTTGTTTCGCGCCCTTGCCGGCAACATCTTCATAATGAATGGTGGTTACGCCCAGATATTCTTTAGCGAGATCATCCATATTGTGTTTGGTTGCGGTGCTGTTTAACACATAAGATTCCAGCATGGTGTCGTGAGCAATACCCCGCAGTGTTATGCCGTGATTCGCTAACACATGAGCGTCATATTTCAGGTTTTGCCCCAGCTTGGCTTTGTCCGGGTTTTCCAAAAGCGGGCGGAGTTTTTCCAGGATTCCGGTACGATTTAGCTGGTCAGGTACCCCGGCATAATCATGGGCTAATGGTATATATGCTGCTTTGCCCGGCGTTACTGCAAACGACACGCCGACTATTTTTGCCTTGCTGTAATCAAGGCTCGTCGTTTCTGTATCAAAAGCAAACAGCTCAGCATTCTCCAGCCGTTCAAGCCATTGATTAAATTGCTGATCAGTCAGAATCGTTTCATAGCTGGATTCGATATGGGCGGGTTTATCTTCAACAATGATGGCTTCCACGTGATTATCCAGCATCTTCAACCACGATGAAAAACCCAGCCCGGCTAAGCGATTTTTCAGTTCTTCAGTATTTATAGGTAGACGTTTTAAATCGTCCATGCTGTAAGGTAAATCAAGATCGCATTTAATGGTGGTAAGCTGTTTGGCTAACGGCAGTTGTTCTAGACTGGCGCGAAGATTTTCGCCAATTTTTCCGGTAATTTTATCGGCATTAGCGATCAGGTTTTCCAGGGTTTCGTATTGTTCCAGCCATTTTGCAGCGGTTTTAGGGCCCACTTTAGGCACGCCGGGAATGTTGTCGCTGCTATCGCCCATCAATGCCAGGTAATCAATAATCTGTTCCGGTTTAACACCAAACTTGTCGATAACACCCTGAATATCCATGCGCGAGTTGGTCATGGTGTTTTCCAGGGTGATATGGTCAGTGACCAGTTGCGCCATGTCTTTATCGCCGGTAGAAATAATCACGCTAAAACCTTCCCTCGCAGCATGTTGCGCCAAGGCGCCCAGCACATCATCCGCTTCTACACCCGGTTCCATAATTAGCGGTAGGCCCATTGCCCGAATCAGTTGGTGCAAAGGTTCGATTTGTACGCGCAAATCGTCTGGCATAGGTGGCCTGTGCGCTTTATATTGATCATAAAGATCATTGCGAAAGGTTTTGCCGGGCGCGTCAAAAACCACAGTGATGTATTCACTTTGATAATCGGCGATGAGTTTACGCAGCATGTTAGATACGCCGTAAATGGCATTGGTCGGTTCGCCCAGGGGATTAGTCAAGGGTGGAATCGCATGGTAAGCGCGAAATAAAAAGGAGGAACCGTCAACCAGAATCAGGCGTTTTTGGGTTTGATGTGGCATGGGATTAAGGGTCTAATATAAAGGTGAGGTTAAGGGTATCATCTAAAGGCAATAACACCACGAAGACACGAAGAAAAAGCCAAGATTAAAATTTTGTGCTTCCTTCGACTGTGCTCAGGACAGGCTTCTTGGTTGATTAATTAATCCGCTTGCATTCTTAATTGAATATACGGGCTTTTTGCTTACCGTGAAAGTACATTTTTCATCGCTAAGGGGTGACTA
>CAWBLO010000007.1:0-41261 GCA_963789475.1 uncultured Gammaproteobacteria bacterium
CCGGCAATTTCATATATAATGCACAACTTTATTTGTACGTCATATCACTTAAACATTCATCTACATGCCGAAAAAGAAAACAACGACTTTATTTGAAGATTCGCTAGCAGAACTTGAACAGTTGGTTAGCCAACTGGAACAAGGTGACATTTCGCTGGAGGAGTCATTAAAGTCTTTTGAACGCGGGGTTACTCTTACCCGAACCTGTCAAAAAGCCTTGCAAGAGGCAGAACAGAAAGTTCAGATTCTGATAGAAAAAAACGGCACTCAAACCCTGGAGCCCTTTACCGATGAGTAATGCGTTAAAAGAATACCTTAGCTTTTGTCAAAATCGTGTGGAAAACGCTTTGGAAGATCGTCTTCCCAGTGATAAGTTATTGCCGCAAAAGCTTCATCAGGCGATGCGGTACAGTGTGCTGAATGGCGGCAAGCGTATGCGCCCCATGCTGACTTATTGTACAGGAAATGCGCTGGGTATTGCCCCCGAGGCGCTGGATGGCCCCGCTTGTGCCGTTGAATTTATTCATGTTTATTCGTTGATACATGATGATCTTCCGGCTATGGATGATGATGATCTCAGGCGAGGGAAAGCGACTTGTCATGTTGCTTTTGATGAAGCAACCGCCATTCTGGCGGGCGATGCGTTACAGGCGCTGGCGTTTGAAATACTGGCTCATGATCCCAGTATCACTGCGACTGCTGAAGGCCGGCTAAAAATGATTGTTGCTTTGGCAAAAGCCAGCGGTTCTCAGGGCATGGTGGGTGGTCAGGCCATTGATTTGCAATCGGTAGGCACGAAATTAAATCTGCCTGAACTGGAAAATATGCATATCCATAAAACGGGGGCTTTAATCCGCGCCAGTGTCAATATGGCAACGCTTGCAAAAGCCGATATAGATTCGACTGTAGCGACAAAATTGGATCACTATGCCAAATGTATCGGTTTATCCTTCCAGGTTAAAGACGACATTCTTGACGAAGAAAGCGATACCGCGACGTTGGGTAAAACGCAGGGTAAAGACAAGGATAACGATAAACCCACCTATCCTGCCTTGTTAGGGTTGGCCGGGGCCAAGCAAAAAGCTCAGGAACTTCATGAGAAGGCGCTGGACAGCCTGAGTATTTTTGGCAAGGAAGCTGATTTATTACGCGACTTATCGCTTTATATTATTCAGCGGACGCATTAGTCGGCTACTCAAATGAGTTCAATACCAGCAGTTCTCATTTTGGCGTTGTGTTCGTCATTCCGCCAGGGATGCCGGGATGACTGGCGCAAGGGGAGGCTAAAAGTCATAATGAGAAGTGCTGCAACTACATAACCTTTCATATTTAAAATAAAACCATGGACAGATTAAGAAACAAAATACGTGACATTCCCGACTTCCCCAAGCCAGGTATTATTTTTAAGGATATTACGCCACTGGTAAAAGATCCGGCTACGTTAAGGCTTGCCGTCCATCAATTACTGCATCCTTTTTTAGGCCGGGAAATTACTGCGGTAGCAGGCATGGAGGCACGCGGCTTTATTTTTGGTGCATTGGTGGCATGGGAGTTAGGACTTCCTTTTATACCACTTAGAAAGCCGGGAAAACTACCCTACGATGTACAAAGTGTGGCTTATGATCTTGAGTATGGCTCAGCTGCACTGGAAGCGCATATTGATGCCTTTTCTGCGAATGATCGTGTGTTATTGATTGATGATTTATTGGCAACAGGCGGAACAGCAAAGGCAAGCTGTGAATTGGTTGAAAAGTTGGGTGCCAAAGTTGAAGCTTGCGCTTTTGTTGTGGAGCTGGATTTCCTGGAGGGAAGGGAGAAGTTATGGGATTACGAAGTGCATTCTTTATTACATTTTTAGAGACGCGATAAGTCGCGTCTCTAAAAATTCTAAATTATTTAATTTCGGAATTTACATGCAGGGCAGGGGCTTTTTTATTGTCTACAGCGGTATCACCGCCTTTGGCGGCAGAACCTGCGCTGTCTTCGCCTGACTCAGTGTCGAGATCTAAAGAGGATTCGGCTTTACCATCTGTGGCCAGATTATTGCGCCACTGCAAAAAAGACTCGCGAGTAAAGACATAAGGATCAAGAGCGGCTTCATCAATGAATTTCAATGAGCCTTCGGCGTTTGCGCGAGTATTCAGTAAGGAGATTAGCTGTACCGGAAAACCGACATAACTGGCCGGGTTTGCCGCTGTATCAAATGCCGCTCCAGGAATGCCTCGTACAGTTGATGGTCCCAGAAAAGGGATTACCAAATAAGAACCTTGAGGGACCCCCCAGACAGCGAGAGTTTGCTCAAAATCTTCATCATTTCGTTCTAGCCCAACTTGTGATGCCACATCAACAAAACCGCCCAGTCCCATTGTCGTATTCAATGCAAAGCGTCCGGTATCGTGAGCACTTTGTGCAAATTTAGCCTGTAGAACATCATTAATAACTACGTTGATGTTTTTAAGATTACTAAAGAAATTGAAAACGCCGGTTTGCATAAACTGCGGCGTTACCCATTTATAGGCGTTTGAAATAGGTGCGGCAACATAGTCATCAACGGTATCATTAAAAATAAACGTTTTTCTATTAATGTTCTCATAGGGATCATCTTTATTGGCCATATTTTGTTGTTCAGTCATTGCCGTCGTTGCGCACCCGCTCAGAGAAATGGCTGCACTAATAAGCACACTTAAGGTAATTTGCTGAAATTTGGCATTATGAGTGCGGCTGTATGGCTTGTTCATTAGTATGAAACCTGTAGTAGCTTATAGTTTTGAGTAATTGTCAATTTTTTCGTTTATCTTTGCAATTAAGGCATCAAAGCCTTCCCGTTGTAATATAGCGGTGTATTCTGATCTTTTCAAGGCTAAATCACTTACACCATTAGCGATAATATTAATAATACGCCAGCTATTGCCTTTTTCCTTGAGCATGTAATCAAATTTAACAGGTTTATCATCAGGAATAACCATATGGGAGTGGATGACTACGCCACCTCTTGCCGTTTCTTCTTCTGAATCAAATACAAATGATTCTCCTGAGTAGTCTTTAAAATTATGCGCATAAGAAGCAACGCTGAAACGGCTAAATGCTTCTATCAGCTTTTGTTGTTGTTCTTCGGATAATTTTTCAGACTCTTTACCCACCACGATGCGGGCAATTTTTGTTAAGTCGTGACTATTTGAAACCGGCTCAAATAGTTTGTCATATCGCCCAGCATAGCCTAATTGCTTGCCTTCTTTCATGACAGCTATCAGATCGTTCTGAAATTTTTCGACTACCTGTTTGGCAGTGGCTCCCGTTGCTTCCTGCGCGATTGTATTGCCTGCAAACAAACATGCTATAAAAACCAAAGCCAACTTTATTTTTTTTAAAATCATACCTAAAACCTCATAAAAACCATAGTCCAATCATTGGATTTTTAACACGCCAGCTTTTTTGGACTGCAATACAGTTTGAATTACAGTCCAAGCTAATCAGTATTAATCAGCCATTTCTACTCTGATAGGAATGCCGGAAAGAGTTGATAAAGGTTTTTCGGCGCCATATTGAGGTGTGGGTTCAGGTATCATATTACCTTCAGTTTTAGGACCTCTGATTGATGTTAGCAAAGCTTTTATTGGGTGTTTTAACATATCTTCGACGGCGGTTGCTTCATAACCACAGTGGGCCATACAACTGGCGCATTTGGGATTATTAACGTTGCCGTATTTTTCCCAAGGCGTAGTATCGAGAAGCTCCTGAAAACTAGCGGCGTTGCCTTCATCCGCCAGTAAATAACAGGGCTTTTGCCAGCCAAAGACATTGCGGGTAGGATTGCCCCAAGGTGTGCATTCGTAGTTTTGATTGCCAGCCAAAAAATCAAGATAAAGTGAGGAATGGTTTAATTTCCATTTGCGATTTTTACCAATTCTAAAAATGCCCCTGAATAAATCCTTAACATCTTTGCCCTTAATGAACACATCTTGTGAAGGCGCTCGCTCATAACTGAATCCGGGCGCTATGGTCACTCCTTCAACGCCCAGTTCCATGGCATAATCCAAAAAGTCAGCAACTTCCTGAGCGTTTTCACCCTGGAAAAGTGTACAGTTTATGTTAACTCTAAAGCCTTTTCCCAGTGCCAGTTTTATGGCTTCAACTGCCCGGTCAAAAACACCTTCCTGGCAAACCGAGGCATCATGCCTTTCCTGCATGCCATCCAAATGGATTGAGAAAGTTAAATAAGGGGAGGGTGTATAATCATCAATCCTCTTTTTCAATAACAATGCATTCGTACATAAATACACAAATTTTTTGCGTGCAATAATGCCCGCGACAATTTGCGGCATCTCTTTGTGAATCAACGGTTCACCACCCGGAATTGATACCATAGGTGCGTTACATTCATCAACAGCCTGCATACATTCCTCGAAAGACAAACGTTGGTCGAGAATATCGTCAGGATAATCAATTTTACCACAGCCTGCGCAGGCTAAATTGCAACGAAACAATGGTTCCAGCATGAGTACTAAAGGATACTTTTTAACCCCTCTTAACTTTTGTTTAATGAGATAACTGCCAACAGCCAACTGCTGACGTAAAGGAACACCCATGAGAAAACCCTCCAAAATTAATATAACTGTTGTGGCCGGTTACATTGACCACCTCGAAACCACATAGATAATGCGTAACAATAAGCGTGTAGTAATAAAGCAACAGTCAGTCGCTGCTCAGTTAATACCGTGTATTCCAAGACTTTTTAGTCTTGGCATTCAGGTGTGAAAACAGGGCTGCTATATAATACAATCGCTTATCTATTGTTGACTAGAATACTATCTTTTAACTGACGACTCCAGTTTTTACACTAAATTATCCGCATGCCAGGTATTAAAGAGTGCAATTTATTATTAATTTGTACAAATACAACATGGGTACTTAAATTGCTGTTTTTATTCTAAATAAACTGCTATGCAGCCCAGCTAAACAAGGATGTTAACAATAAAACAACATTGCTTTGCAAAATACCAACAAACAGGCTATTATTGCCATCAACTTATTTACTAAACCCACTTGGGCCGACATCTAAATACTATGAGCGAAACCCGAATATCTCTGGATAACCCCAAATCACTGAGTCAATTATCTGATGATGACTTTCAGTCATTGTTGCTTGAAGGTGTATCCAGAACATTTGCTCTAACTATTCCCCAGCTACCGGAGAAACTTTACAGCGCAGTTGCTAATGCTTATCTGCTGTGCCGAATAGTCGACACTATTGAAGATGAAGTTTCATTATCGGCTGCGCAAAAAAAATATTTTTGTTCAGAGTTTATTGATGTTGTGAAAACAGGTGTTAATGCTGAGCCGTTTGCGGTGGAACTTGCACCATTGCTTTCTGAACAAACTATTCCCGCTGAGCACACATTAATTCATGTCTTACCCCGGGTTATCCAAATTACTCATACCTTTGATGAAGATCAAATTGATGCGCTGGCTTGCTGTGTAGAAACCATGGCTGAAGGTATGCCGGTATTTCAGGCTCAGAATTTACATGACGGTCTGGCGACACTTGCTGATTTGGACAGGTATTGTTACTACGTAGCGGGTTGCGTGGGCGAGATGCTGGCCAAACTTTTTTGCCATTATTCTCCTGAAATTGCAGAGCATAGAGACGAATTGCTGACTCTATCCGTCTCTTTTGGGCAAGGTTTGCAAATGACCAATATCTTGAAAGATATTTGGGATGATGCTCAGCGTGGGGTTTGCTGGTTACCGCAAGATATTTTTACCGAAACGGGTTTCGATCTTAAAAATCTAAATTCTGAAACAAATGACGAAAACTTCAGAAAGGGCCTGGAACACTTGATCAGTATTGCTCATGGTCATTTGCATAATGCCTTGATATACACTCAAAAAATTCCGGCTCATGAAACGGGCATCCGCAATTTTTGTTTGTGGGCATTAGGAATGGCTGTTTTGACCTTAAAAAAAATCAAACAAAATCTGGATTTCAAGCATTCTGATCAGGTCAAGATCACCCGCAAGAGTGTTAAGGCAACCATCCTTGCGACCAAATTAGCCGGTCGAAACAACACTTTACTTACTTTGCTTTTTAATTTAACCGGTCGAGAACTGAAAACACCCGGCTGGACTTATTCCTTACCTTCCTCAAAAGCCAATTCAGACCTTTAAGGACGTACTTATGTTTAAAGATGCAAATACCCAAACACCGTCTGTCGATGTATCCAGTTCATCAACAGCCATATATTCAAAGGCCTACAATCTCAATAAAGCCATTAGCAGAGCGCAGGATAAATTATTAAGCCTGCAGGATAAAGACGGCTACTGGGTGTTCGAATTGGAGGCAGATTGTACGATTCCGTCAGAATACATCTTAATGATGCACTATCTGGGAGAGATTGATGAGCCGTTGCAAGCCAAAATAGCCAATTATTTAAGATCTCGTCAGTCTGAAAACGGCAGTTATCCATTATTTACCGGTGGACCAGGCGACATCAGTTGCAGTGTCAAGGTTTATTATGCCTTGAAATTAGCGGGTGATTCTCCGGACGCCGCGCACATGACCCGCTTAAGAAATTACATCCTTAGCCAAGGTGGCGCAGCGAAAGCCAATGTTTTTACGCGCATTGCGCTGGCAACATTTGAGCAGTTGCCCTGGCGCGGTGTTCCGTACATCCCTGTGGAAATTATGTTGTTTCCCAGCTGGTTTCCGTTCCATTTGGACAAAGTCGCCTACTGGTCCAGAACGGTAATGGTGCCGTTATTTATACTTTGCACGCTAAAAGCGACCGCTAAAAACCCGAATAAGATCGGTATACTGGAGCTTTTTGTCACACACCCTGACGAAGAGCGGCACTATTTCCCTGAAAGAACCTTGTTAAATAGAGTTTTTCTGGGATTGGACTGCTTAGGTCGCACAACGCGCCCATTAATCCCAAAAAAATTACATGCTCTTGCGATCGAAAAAGCAAAAGACTGGATTATTGAACGGCTAAACGGCGAAGATGGTCTGGGGGGTATTTTCCCTGCCATGATGGCAGCTTATGAAGCCTTATTGCTGCTGGGTATGCCTAAAGATCATGAACTTGTCGTTACCGCACGAAAGGCAATAGATAAATTATTGGTTATCAATGAGCATGATGCCTATTGCCAGCCCTGTTTATCTCCAGTCTGGGATACGGCGTTGGCAGCGTTAGCTATACAGGAAGCTGATAAGGGTAGCAACGTTTTTAATCCCGTGACTAACTCGGCTCTGACACGTTCATATGACTGGCTTAAAGGCAAGCAATTGTCTGACGAGCCGGGCGATTGGCGCATTTCCAAGCCCGATTTGGCTGGCGGAGGCTGGGCATTTCAATTTGAAAATCCCTATTATCCCGATGTCGATGATACGGCGGTGGTTGCTTTCGCCATGGCAGAATCCAAATTACCCGATTTGGATGAATCAATACATCGAGCCACTCGCTGGATAGTGGGTATGCAATCTAAAAACGGCGGTTACGGGGCTTTCGATGTCGATAATACCTATTATTACCTTGATGAAATTCCATTTGCTGATCATGGTGCATTATTAGATCCTCCAACATCCGATGTCAGTGCACGCTGTGCCATGTTAATGGCTAGAGTTGCCCAGAATCATGCTGAATATCTGCCGGCTTTAGAGCGTACTATCAACTATATACGTACCGAACAGGAAGATGACGGCTCGTGGTTTGGACGTTGGGGAACCAATTATATTTACGGTACCTGGTCTGTATTACTCGGACTGGAACAAACCGACTTGCCAAAAAACGATCCGATGTATACCAAAGCTGTAAAATGGTTAAAAAGCATGCAACGTGAAGATGGCGGCTGGGGTGAAGATAATTACAGCTATCACGATCTTACTGTTAGCGGAAGCTATCGGTTTAGTACCGCCTTCCAAACGGCGTGGGCCGTGTTAGGCTTGATGGCCGCAGGCGAAGCGCATAGCCCTGAAGTAAAAGCGGGTATTGATTTTATCTTGCGCAATCAGCAAGTCGATGGTGTATGGAATGATAAATGTTTTACTGCACCTGGTTTTCCCAAGGTGTTTTATCTCAAATACCATGGCTATGACAAATTTTTCCCGCTTTGGGCATTGGCTCGTTACCGTAACGAACTTAACCTTAAGTGATCACCGGTATTGTTGTTGCTTTACCTGAAGAACTGACTACCCTGACGTCAAAAAAAATTGATAAAGGGAGTTGTCTCTTTATTGCTGATAAGTTGGTGGTTGCTTATTCAGGTGCCGGCCCGGTAAATGCTGGGTCGGCAGCTGAGTTGCTCGTCGCTGAAGGTGCAACCCGGCTAATTAGCTGGGGTTGTGCGGGTGCCCTCAGTACATCATTGAAGCCGGGTGACTTGATTCTGCCCGATAAACTGATTGATGCCGGAAAAGTCGAGATGGTTGTTAACAGCGATTGGCTTAGACATACCAAAAATAGTCTGGCAAATCATGTTGCCGTTTATAGTGGTAGTTTGGCTGAAAGTATAAGCATTGTTTCATCCAGCAAGGATAAAAAACAAGTGCATTCCGTAACGGGGGCAGTTGCGTTAGATATGGAAAGTATTGCTATAGCCAAGGTTGCTGGACAGTACGCTTTGCCTTTTCTGGCCATCCGGGCCATTGTCGATCCGGTTAATATGGATTTACCGCTAGCCATAAGCTATTCGCTTAATGACAGAGGTGAGGTTGAGTTAGGAAAATTATTATTATTTCTTTTTCTACACCCCACTGAGTTGCCTGGGCTGATAAAGCTGGGCTTGAATTTTAGTGCCGCAAAGAAAACATTAAAGTCCATTGCCAAACATCTTGATAAAGTAACCAATTTTAGCGGTGATAGAGGGAATTTAGCTTAAGATACAAAGTAAAAAGCTAGCTATTTACTCTCTCGCCTTATTAAAAATACCTTGAACCTTGAACTTTAATCCTCAAATATGACTTTTAGCATTGCCGAACTTTTTGCTCAACACAGCACTGATAAATTTGATCTGCACGAACAGCATCTTAATAACCAGATGGTCAGGATGTTAAAGACCATTGGCTATGACCGTCATTATCAAAGAGCTATTGGACAATATCTTTATGACCAGGAAGGTACTGAATATCTGGATTTGTTAAGCGGTTTTGGCGTATTTGCTATTGGTCGTAACCATCCTACCGTTATCAGCGCTTTAAAAGAAACTTTAACATTGGAGTTGCCCAATCTTGTGCAACTGGATGTTTCTATACTCAGTGGTTTATTGGCTAAAGAACTTCTGAAAACAACTCCGGATAATCTTGACAAGATGTTTTTCTGCAATTCCGGAACCGAAGCGGTGGAAGCCGCTATCAAGTTTGCCCGATACACCACCAAGCGGGAAAAAGTGGTTTTTTGTGAACATGGCTATCATGGCTTGACAATGGGCGCGCTATCCTTGAATGGCGAAGAGATTTTCCGTGAAGGTTTTGGCCCGTTACTGCCGGGTTGCAGTCCCATACCTTTCAATGATGTTGAGGCGCTGGAAAAGGCTTTAAGCAATAAAGACGTTGCAGCATTTATCGTCGAACCAGTCCAGGGCAAAGGCGTTAATGTACCGGATGATAATTATTTGCCTGAAGTTGAACGCCTATGTAAAAAATACGGCACTTTGTTTGTCGCTGATGAGGTTCAAACAGGCTTGGGACGTACCGGGAAATTCTGGGCAATAGATCACTGGAACGTTAGACCGGATATGATTTGTATGGCTAAAGCCTTATCCGGCGGTTTTGTGCCGGTCGGCGCAGTGGCTATGACGCATAAAATCATGGATAGCGTATTTAATCGCATGGATAGAGCCGTCGTGCATGGCTCAACTTTTGCCAAAAACAATTTGGCAATGGCGGCGGGTCTGGCCACTTTGCACGTTATGGAAGAAGAAAAACTGGTGGAAAACAGCTTAAAAACAGGTACTGATATTATTAACAGCTTAAATGCGTTGTCCGGAAAATATGAATTCCTGAAGGAAGCACGCGGTAAAGGCATGATGATCGCTATTGAATTTCAATCACCTAAAAGCCTGACGCTGAAAGCGGCTTGGGCGATGCTGGAAGCCGCCAATAAAGGTTTGTTTTGTCAAATGATCACTATTCCTTTGTTTAAAGATCACCACATACTGACTCAGGTTGCCGGTCACGGTATGAACGTGGTCAAACTGTTGCCACCCTTAAACTTGACGCAAAAAGATCGTGACCATATTGTCAGTGCATTTGATAAAGCCATTGCGGATACTCATCAAATTCCGGGTTCCATTTGGGATTTAGGTAAGAATCTGGCCGGTCATGCCTTGAAAGGCAAAAATAAGTAAATGGAAAATCAATGAAAAAAATCATTTCAATATGTTTATTATTTTTAACATTGTGCCAAACGCATTGGGCCTCTGCTCACGCGGTTGTGACTGATTATTCATTAAAAATCGCGCCTATTCATGCCAAACAACAAGACAAAGTAGAACTTACTTTTAACTCTCAAATAGAGCTGGGTTTATCGCAAATTTTTTTAGTGCGTAAAGGTGATAAACATGAGTTATTACAAGCCGAAAACGGCAGTAAGCAGGGGCAAATTATTGTTCATATACCGCCATTGGAATCAGGTGATTATGCCCTCAGATTTAAAGTCTTCGCTGCTGACGGCCATTTAACTGAAGACGTTATTCATTTTTCAGTATCTCAATAGGACACGCAATGGCCGGTATAGCTGATTTTCTTGATTCCCTGATAGGCGGGTTTGATCTGATTTGTTATTCATTAACAATCGGCGGTCTGTTCTGGGGGCTTTTTGTTTTACGTCCATGGAATAATCAGGACGGATACAATGCCGTATTGCTACAAAAAACAGTATCTCTCATCTATAAAGGTGGTTTTTTACTGGCTGCTGCGCAACTTTTTAAAATAATTCTTAAAATCTGGTTGATGACTGCTGTACTTGAGCGCTGGCCATTTCCTGAATTTGCCGGCACGACTCAATTCATTGGCGGCATCATCCGTACGTTATTGACGGTGGTTTTAGCTGGATATTGTTATCAGGCTTTGAGTAAAAATCCCTTTTCCAAGGCGCACTGGACAACTGCCGTCGTTGTAGCCTTACCCATGATTATTTCCGGGGCATGGCTGGTGCATGCGGCGGGACGTTTTGAAAATCAGTTCATTCTAATGTCGCTGACTGTGATTCATCAATTAGCTGCAGCTGCCTGGATTGGCGGCATTTTTCAATTAGTCAATCTTTGGCTATTGCGTCAAAGTAAGCAGGTTCCAGCCGAATTATGGCCTGTAATGCTACGCCGGTTCTCCAAATTTGGCATAGCCTCGGTTGCATTGATTCTGATCTCTGGGCTGCCTATTGCCTTGCAGTACATTGATACCTGGAATGGTCTGATCGGCACGGGCTACGGCAATTTATTAATGGTTAAAATAACATTATTGGCTCTTGCCTTAGGGTTTGCCTGGTTAAATAAAAGCGCAGTGTTGGAATACGGTGTTTCCGGTAACCACTATGCGCTAAACAACCGTGTCCCTTATTACATTGAAGCGGAAACATTTGTCTTAATTACCTTATTATTTACCGCTGCCAGTCTGGCTTCGCAACCTCCGGCGATTGATATTCCGACACTGACGGCAAGCTGGCAGGAAGTTTTAAACACCTTTCATCCACAAATTCCTCAAACCAGTTCGCCTAGTCACACTGCACTCATAGCGGGTGAGGCAGGGCGGGTTGCCATTATTGATCAAGTGCCTTCGATGGCGGCGACCGAATGGTCAAATTATAATCATAACATCGCGGGGATTTTTCTAACGACGATGAGTTTCTTTGCCATGCTTTCTTATCTAAAGCATTTACCGGGCCCTTTGTCAGCTTTCGATAAATATTTGCCATTAACCCGGTATTGGCCATTGGGCTTTGTCGGTCTGGGTATTTTTCTGTTTTTCCGTAGTGACGCTGAAACCTGGCCATTGGGGCCGATAGGCTTCTGGGAAAGCACCTTTAATAACGGTGAAGTCTTACAGCATAGAATTGCGACTTTGCTGGTCTTGGTTCTTGGTATTTTTGAACTAAGCGCCAGATTGACCAGAAATCCTGACAGCAAGCTACCTTTCGTATTTCCCTTGTTGGCTGCTTTCGGCGGTTTAATGTTGCTTACTCATTCCCATGTCGGCTTTCAAGCTAAAAGTGCATTTCTTATCCAGGTTGGGCATACCACAATGGGTATTTTTTCTCTCATTCTGGCATGCGGTCGCTGGCTGGAATTAAAACTGGACAAGCCGGGTAAAGATATAGCCGGTTTTATTTCTGTTGCCGCCCTGTTTCAGATTGGCATCATTCTGATGTTCTATCGCGAGCCCCTATACTAATATGAATACATTACCTGATTATCCACTACTTAACGACATCAACAGCCCCGCTGATGTCCGCAAACTCAGCAAAGCCCAGCTGAAACCTCTGGCGAAAGAACTGCGCGAGTATTTAACCCATACCGTGAGTATTTCCGGAGGGCATTTTTCGGCAGGTTTGGGTACGGTCGAGCTCACTATAGCTTTGCATTATGTGTTTGATACACCGTCTGACCAGTTAGTCTGGGATGTCGGTCATCAGGCCTATCCACACAAGATTCTGACCGGCCGCAAAGAGCGAATGACGACGATTCGTACCCGGAATGGCGTATCGGCGTTTCCCAGTCGCGCAGAGAGCGAATACGACGCTTTTGGAGTGGGTCATTCCAGCACCTCAATCAGCGCCGCACTAGGCATGGCGATAGCCTCAGAACTGAAAGGTGAAGACAAACAGATGGTCGCGATTATCGGTGACGGCAGTATTACCGGTGGCATGGCCTATGAAGCCATGAATCATGCCGGTGCTATTGATGCCAATCTGCTGGTGATTTTGAACGATAACGACATGTCGATTTCACCGCCAGTTGGGGCGATGAATAATTATCTGACCAAGATATTATCCAGTAAATTCTATTCTTCTATGCGCGAAGAAAGCAAGAAAGCCTTAAGCAAAATGCCCAGTGTCTGGGAATTGGCGCGTAGAACCGAAGAGCACATGAAAGGCATGATTGTACCGGGCACGTTATTTGAAGAACTCGGTTTTAATTATATTGGCCCGATTGACGGTCATGATCTGGATATGCTGGTGCCAACGCTGGAAAATTTGAAGCATATTTCCGGTCCGCGTTTTTTGCACATTGTTACCAAAAAAGGCAAAGGCTATCCGCCCGCCGAGAAAGACCCGCTTGCCTATCATGGCGTGCCTGCGTTTGATCCAAGCCAGGATTCCTTACCCAAGTCGGCACCCTCACCGCATCCAACCTACACCGAAGTGTTTGGCAACTGGTTATGTGATATGGCCGAGCAGGACGAACGCTTGCTGGGTATTACCCCGGCCATGCGTGAAGGCTCCGGGCTGGTGAAGTTTTCCGAACAGTATCCCAAACGCTATTTTGATGTCGCCATTGCCGAACAACACGCGGTAACACTGGCGGCGGGGCAAGCCTGTCAAGGTGCAAAACCGGTCGTGGCCATTTACTCAACGTTTTTGCAACGGGCTTACGACCAGTTGATACATGATGTTGCCATACAAAATCTGGATGTCCTGTTTGCGCTGGATCGAGCCGGCTTAGTCGGCCCTGACGGCCCCACCCATGCCGGCAGTTTCGATTACAGTTACCTGGGTTGTATACCCAATATGCTGATTATGGCGCCTGCTGATGAAAATGAATGCCGGCAGATGTTATACACCGGCTACCTGCATGAAGGCCCGGCTTCCGTCCGCTATCCGCGCGGCAAAGGCCCCGGTGTTGCCGTCAAGAAAACCATGACGGCGTTGCCACTGGGCAAAGCTGAGATTCGCCATCAAGGTCGCCGCATCGCTATTTTAGCCTGGGGCAGCATGGTGACACCGGCCTTGGCAGCGGGCAAGCATTTAGGGGCAACCGTAGTGAACATGCGCTTTGTCAAACCGATCGATGAGCAACTGATCATCGATCTCGCGAAAAGTCATGACGTGTTTATCACCGTGGAAGAAAATGTGATATCCGGTGGCGCAGGCAGTGCAGTGAATAACTTCCTGCAAGCACAACGCATACTCATGCCTGTGTTAAATTTAGGCCTGCCTGACAGCTTTGTTGAGCAGGGTACGCGTGAAGAACTGCTAGCCATCTGTGGGCTGGATGCAGAGGGGGTTTTGGCTCAAATTGAGGCGTTTTGTGCTTAGATGATTTCCGAACTTCTTCCGGCAACAGATCACGAATAACAATGTTTACGCCCTGTGCTGGTGGGCTTTGAAAAAGAATTCAATCCCGGCCGGGTTAGGATAGTGACAATACGGCTTTTTAGTAGTATCAAATAAGATTTACTACCATCTTTAATAGCCAGAGGGACATCATGCAAACTGCCGAAAAACTTTCAATTACCCTTCCCGCCGAAATGGTGCGCATCATTCGCGAAAAGGTCGGCTCAGGTTCCTATAGTTCTAACAGTGAAGTTATTCGAGAGGCCTTGCGCGGCTGGATGGAGCGTGAACAGCGTTTAGCAACTCTTGATGCAGCGATTGTGCGAGGCGTTGGCGATGGCGATGCCGGACAGACGCAAGAAATCGAAGCGGTACGTGAGGAATTAAAGAGACGTTTTGAATCATGAAGGTTGTAATCACCGACGCGGCCAAAGCTGACTTGGTGGAAATTGGCGAATTTATCCGCCCGCATAATCCCAAACTGGCGCTTACCTTTGTCGATTAATTACTGGATCGTTGCGTCACGCTCGCCGATATGCCTAACGCTTTTCCGTTGGTTCCGCGTTATGAGCGCTACGGTATCAGGCGTTGTGTGAATCGGGATTATCTGATTTTTTATCGTGTCATTGAAGACCTCATTGTGGTTATCCACATTCTGCATGGAGCGAGAAATTATGAGGCGCTATTGTTTCCAATCTGATAGGGCGATACTCTCCATTTTCAAATGTCAGCAAAAAAAGGTAACCATCGAGGTGTTCAAAATGTTTGATTTTCATTTTCGTTACTCCAATGGGGGAAATAGTGTGAAAATTTTGAGTGTCCCACATCTCGATTAATTCATCCTGGTGCAGTTCCGCCTATTCCCTGACTAACTGGCGGCACTTCTTGGGAAGACTTCCGTCAATGATGTTGAGATTCATAAGCTCCGTCACCGCTTCATACTCGCCGTATTTAATATGAATATGGCGCGGCGGGTGTTTTCGCGGTCAATTAGTTACATTCTGATAATGATTCCATAAAAGCGGTATATTTCAGGCATTTATTTCCTATAAATACCTTTTTCTAGTTGGTAAGGCTCTCATGTATGTAAACGATGAGTTCACAATAAAAGATACCGAAGCATGGTGAGGTTTTCAACCCTTCACTGAGGTTTTGTAAATTGTTGAATTCTTCAAACGTTACGGTCGCGGGGTTTCGAACCCCGACCGGCTTGCTAAGCGATGTTTACCATAGAGGAGTAAGCCAATGGATCATCATTCATTTTAATAAGTATGTCGCGACAATAGATGATGCGATACCAATCAGGAAAGCTATTAGGATTGAGACTCCACTATAGATGACACTTCTGACAATTTTCCCTTGAGACTTTTCAACGAGTCGCTCATCAGCTGGTGTAAAGTTGATATAAGAAATCTCATAGACTTGACTGAGGTTTTGCTTTGTAATTTCACCGATAAACAGTCCAAGTCTATAAGAGATAAATGATCCAAGGATGGAGTACAGAATGAATTCGGCAGTCTCTCTCAGGCCAACTCCAGCAGGGAGCAGCTCTTTTGAATACATTGATGCATAAAAAGTAGCAAGCGCCAAGAAACTATATTTTAGAATCCTAGGAGCATGTACTGACTTTGATCGTAGCATTTTGAGAATGGGGTTCGTCTTTGTTGTTGGTAGACCATCTGCCCATGTTTTGATGGTGGTCATGATTGCATTAGCAACGGTGATATCAATAAAATCTATCGATATTTCTCCGGTTCTTACACGTTCAAATTGAAATAACGGAATGGAAAATGGGAGCGAATCAAATTCATTTCGCATTCCTTCAATTCTTGCGACTCGGGACACCAAGTTGATATTGATGGTGTACTCCTGTGGTCTTTGTGTATTTGGCAAAACCAAAAGAAGGTTATAAACGAGGTCAATCTCCTCTATAGCACATCCTTTATGCCCGACATGGAGCTTTAAACGAGCGATGGAGCTGAAGCGTTCACTTGAATCGCCAACGTACTTAACTGAAAAGGAGACGTTCTCGGAGGCAATGTTGTATTGCTCAGTGGATTGAGCTAGCCGTTGGTGAAGTTGCTCTATATTAGAAAGCGATAAAACGAACGGCGACTGTATTTTTTCTGTTAGACGTTCTGATTTGCCAGTTATTTCGTTGTAGAAATCCTGCGCGAGTTGAAAGCTAATACTCTTACATGCGGAATCGTTACCAAGACGAATTGGTTCGTTGTTATCGCCTTCTTCGGCAATACTGGCTATATTACTCATCTCTATTCTATAATCAAACTAAGGGTGGGCAGGTTTTTTGTCCACAGTAATAAGTGATAAACGAAGCTTTACGGGGTTTGCAACCCCGTCACTGACGTTTTGTAAATTGTTGAGGTCTTCAAACGTTCCGGTCAATCCAATAGATCATGTCGCTAATCGTTCTAAATTCACCCGGCGAGCGGCATACAACAGGCAAGCCTGGATGTTTTGCGGTTCCAAATCGGGAAAATCTTGCAAAATCTCTTCGCTGCTGATGCCTTCGCCTAGCATTTGCAAAATATCACTGATGCGAATCCTCATGCCCCGAACACAAGGCTTGCCGTCGCACTGAAGCGGGTTATAAGTGATTCTGGTTTCTAAATTTATGTTCGTAGTTCCTACTTTTTATACTAAAGTTTCGGAGTTAAAATTTACAGACAAGTAATTGATAATTAATTAAAAAAGCACCCTAAAAGGGTATAATAATGGTTAGTTGAAGACCACATTAAACCCAAATAGGACGCTCAGATGAATCGTGCCACAAAAATCATAGAACTTCCAGCATTAACCGCTGATCTTCTGAAGGCAAACGGTGTATTAATCGATAACGTTTTTGCTAGCCTATGGCGGGAAGTCGGTATGAGAACCATTCTGAGTCGAACGGGCTTTAATAAACGTTCCGGCACACCGATGAGCGACGTCATGTTTAACTTAATGCTCTGGTTGTGGTTACAGAAAGAATCCATTGGCATGTTTGCGCGGGAATGCTTGCAAGGTGCGATGGGTAAGGATGTGCTCTATGAGACGATGAACCGGGAAGACCTGAATTGGCGTAAATTCCATGAACAGGTTGCTCACAAGACGGTTCAGACATTTAAGGCATCCGGTAAAAAAGCCTATGTGGTTGATGATTCTATAAAGCAACGGTTTGGCAAGAAGATGCCGGGCATCTCAAGCCATTTCGATCATACCAGCGGACGGCATATGATGGGGCAGCAAGTGCTGACCTTGGGCTTAAGTTGTGATGAAGGCTTTGTCCCGCTGGACAGCGAATTGTTTATCAGTCAGACCAAAGCGATAGACTTGCATGAGCCCTTTGAGGATGGTCGTAGTATTGCCGCAAAACGTTACCGGACAGCTCAACAAAGCACAAAGCCTGAGATGGTAAGCGCCATGATTAAGCGTGCATTAAATGCTGGCATAATGGCAGACTATCTAGTGGCTGACGCCTGGTTTGGCACCAAGGGGAATGATACGCTTAACCCAGGAAACCTCATTGGTTCCGGTGCTTCGCATGAAGAAAAACAACATGAAATACGGTTTAGCGACTATGTTAGTGGTAAGACAGTGGCTCGGGAGTTGGATATTAAGGCGTTTACAAATACTGGTACGTAAAGCATGGCTACTGATTTGAAGGCAAAAGTATCAAGTCAGAATTGTTGATGTCGAGCTTAACCTAGCGGTAAGAAAAGAAGCTGAGAAATGGGTTAAGGTAAGTTTGTTATTTGTTAGCGGTAATGTTGGAGATAAGTAAAAGACGGCTGGCAAGCATGATTGGGTGGTGTTTCTGACCACCGATATGAATTTATCGTCGGCCGAAATTCTTGAACTCTATGCGTTGCGCTGGGCAATAGAGGTTTATTTCAAAGAAGCCAAGCAACACCTGGGCTTCCTGAAAGAACAAAGCAATCACTACGCGGCCTATATCGCTTCCATCCACTTAACCGCTATTCGGTTTTGTTTGTTGGTGATTGCTAAACAGACACAAGGGGCAGCCAGTATCGCATTGATGCGACAGATGCTGTGCAGCAACAGTACGGACATTAGTTTTGCCAGCAAACTGTGGCGGGTTTTTCGTGCGGTAATCAACGGTGCGTTGGATGAGCTGAGAGCCGTCTTAGGCGATGCAGCCACCTTGGTGATGGAAACCATTGATGCGCACATACAGTGCTTGTTTACGCAAGTCCTGCAACTTGATCCCAGAACGCTACGGCTTGAGGCTCTGTAAATCAATAGTATATGGCGGCTACATGGGTGAAAATGAACTCCGAAACTTTAGTTTTTTAAATTTGAAGTTTGACGGAGTTTGCTATTCGGTCACTCACGATTTGTAAATTGTAGATGATTTCAAACGTGCTGGTCGGGGTTGCAAACCCCGACCAGCTTCGGATCACGAATTAAAACAAATAACTTCGTGCTCTTCGTGGTAAGTGAAAACTTTAAAGTCTACTTACGTGCTGCCCCGTTTAAAATTCAATTTCGTCAGTATTTTTTGCAAACACCTCCTTGATGCTTCGCGCGTTAACAACGACAAAAAACGGTATAGCACAACCTGCCAGCACACCGAGCAGCAATACCGCTGTGGTGAGGTGGCTCCAGTCAACAGGGTAAATATCGGCTTTTACAGGTGCGCTAATGCCGGGAATACTGGGTAAATCGCCATCACCTCCGTCAACCTTTATTTGCGCTTTCATGCCTTTTTCCATGTGTTGCGGTACTTCACAATGGACGAGATAGGTTTTTTTCTGGCTGGGCATAATCAGTGATGCCTGCAATTGACCTTCGCCGTAGAGCTCCAAATGGAACATGCCTTCGGGATATAAATAACCCGGTAAACCGTGAATCATCAATTGATGGCGTATCTGGTCATCGTTGATAAAGGTGATGTTAATTTTGGCACAGGGTTTGACATCCCACTGTTGCTGGTCAAAGGCAAACATTTTACCGGGAAATTTCAGGGCGTGTTTTTGACCGGCACGAATGGTTATATCCACATTTTCTGATATTTTCGTACAGTCGCGGGGAAGATTGTCACTATTGGCATTCATAATCATGCCTTTTTCATCCATTAACATGCCACCGTGATTCATGGCTGAAGCTGGTTCGATAATGCCCAGCATCAGTAAACCCATTAGTAATACTTTCATTGCTTTTGTTTCCGTTTATAGGCCAGCACCATAAATACAAGCAGACCGATAATTAAACCCGTAACCAGGCCAAAAATGATGATTTGCACATAATTCGGCGCGAGTAATCCGGCATCGCCCAATAACGGGGCAAAATCGCCAGAACCCCACACCGCTACTTTTTTGGCATAGTAATCTTTACTAAATACCTGATCGAATAATTCATCGTGCATTTTCGGCATGCCTTGCTCATCGAGATACGATTTATAGGCGAGGATGGCTATATTGCCGCCAGGTTCCATGCCGTCGGTGGTGGTTCCCGTAGGCACATGGTCATGAAACATCCACAGGCCGGGGCCGTAACTGTGTAAGCCATCATTTTTGGTTTGCAGGAGTACATCAGCCCGTTGCGCGGGGGCGATGTCAATAACATCCCGTGTTATTTGAATGCCGGCGGGTTGGTCAACACCGTCTAACGCAGTAACGGTTGCTTTATGCCCGTGGGTATGAAGCGCTATTGCAGAGCGTTGCAAGTTGGCAATATGCAATTTGATGTCTTCATTTTCATCGGCGATGATCATTCCGTCACGCAGGGTGTAGGGGAAAGAATGGCCATTCAGCATGAAGTAGTTTTCAAAGGATTCGGTCATGTTATAGTCGCGGCTCATTCGTTGTGCGATCAATCGGGGATCGTTCGCATTCTGAATGATTTGCGCCAGTCTTTTATCGACGGACTGGTAATGTAAATCATATTCCTGACTGTAGGATTTTTTTACTGCAACCGAGGGATGCCGCACTTGCCCGGCGCCGATGTTGAAGGTTTGCACCCAGTTATCAGGCTGGTTCTCTTCAATAATAAATAGGCCGCTCAATCCCATCATCAAATGCTTTGCGGTTTGGACATGGCAATGATAAAGCATGGTTCCTGCATGTCTGGGTTGTATTTCATAGGTATGGCTTTTTCCGGGGAAAACGGCATGTTCTTCCATACCATCATTGTCTTCACCCTTAGCGGTGAGCCAGGGATGATCTACACCGTGAAGATGAATGGTATGGGGTAAATAATGCGTGTTTTCCAGTGTGATATAAACCTTGTCGCCTTGCTCAACGCGGATCACAGGGGAGGGGGCGCGTAATAAGGGATTGGCTACAACCGAATTAAAGTTTTTTAGCGCCATGCCGCGTGATTTGGGCGCATAAACCCAGAGTCCGGGTTGAATGCCGGGCGCAATAGCAAACGTATTAATTAAAAAATCGCCATCGGGAGTTGCGCCGTTGAGTTCGATAACCTCCAGTTTAATATGAATAACGTCAGGATCGCCATCATGATCCAGATCGTCGGTCATGGTTAAAGCATCTTGCGCCAAATTAGTCTGCATCAGTGTTGCCATTGACACATTGTTGGTGCCTTTAACAGACGTCGCAATATCGTATGGATTATCCGGTTCGCATGACGGGGCTGCATCAATCGTAACACCATCAATTATTTGCGCGGGCCGCCAGTCGGGATGTTCATTAGAGCAGGGTTTTTCTGTGCTGCTGGTTATTTCTGAGCGGTTATAAATCGTTGCAGGTGGTACAATATCCGCTTTCTGTTGTAACACAGGTGCAACAAAAAAGGCGATGGTTACTAATCCAGAGATAAGTAATATCAATAAAATAGAGGGTTTTTGGATCATAGTCCGATAAAATAATTTTAAAATCACCCCTATTGTAAAGGGCTGGTTGGGTAAAACCTAGTTGCGTTTAAATTAAACTTCCCCCTGCTTATGTATTTCACAGATTTACGCCCTATAGAGCCTCAAAGGTATTTTAAAAGACTGTTAATGCGATTTCTCTTTTTTCAAAAGCTACTTTAACTCGCTTCCCAGATTATGCTACGACTTAATTTTTTCCTGGTTCTAGGCTATTTTTTGGGAGGGTATCTTGGCAATCTAATAGCTATCCCACCCAGTCATGCGAGCTCTATCTGGCCAGCTGCGGGTATTGCACTGGCCGGTATTGTCACTTATGGCAGAAGCGTGATACCTGGAATTTGGATAGGCGCTTTTATTATTCAGGTTTACGCATTTTTAGATATCGCCAACCTGCAAAATACCCCCACTTCCCTAGTTATCGGCGCTATTGTTAGTACTGCCGCTACAGCGCAAGCGGTATTAGGGGGCTGGCTAATCAAGCGTAATATTGGCGCACATAATGCCTTGATTGATGATAGTAGCATTTTGCGGTTTTTTGCTCTGGGTGGGCCAGTTAGTTGTATAATTTCCGCGTCTATCGGCATAGCAACGCTCTATCTTGAAGGTCTCATTGATTTGAAAAGTTTAGCTTTCAGCTGGATGACTTGGTGGGTTGGCGATGTCATCGGCGTGCTGATTTTTACGCCTTTTTTGCTGTGTTTTATTGGCAAGCCACGAAAACAATGGGGATCACGAATCAACTCGGTTGCTTTGCCATTGCTTATGCTTTTACTGTTGGTGGTCGCTTTGTTTCAACTGGGTAAACTTCAGGAAGAAGAGCGACTAAGTGCCATTTTTGAAGAGCGCGTCAACTTATTGCACAACGCTTTGCAAACTGAATTAAGCCGGCACATCGAAATTAACCAAACCCTAAAAGCGTTTTTCGACAGTTCAACCCATGTTACGCCCAACAAATTTAAATTATTTACTCAACGTGTGTTTGCTGGTCATGACACTTTATTAGCTTTGGAATGGATACCGCGTATTACTGCAAATAATCGATTTTTTTATGAGCTGCTTTTGGGGCCTGGTTTTACTATCCGGGTGCCTGACGGTATACAGGGAATGATGCCGGCTCCGCCCCGCAGTGAACATTTCCCCATTGCCTATATTGAACCTTTTCAGGGTAATGAGAGCGCTTATGGTTATGATGTCAGCACTAATTCACTGACCTACCAGACAATTCAATTGGCGCGGGACACAGGGGAAACAACAGCCACTGACATAATTCATTTGGTGCAAGACCCGGAAAATCGTCCAGGCGTTGTGATTTATTCGCCGGTTTATCAGCCGAATCAAACTCTGAGCTCGCTGGAGCAACGTCGCCAATACTTACAGGGCTTTGTTGCCAGCGTTTTATTGATTGGCAATGAAGTTAACGAGGTTAAAAATCATTTCGATAATCTGCAGATTCTGTTAAAAATTACCGATGAAGGTGTCGAACTGTTTAATGAATTAGCCGACATATCAACGCTGAAGCTGGGTTTCCCGGCATTGGAAAAAACCACACAGCTACAGTTGGCTAATCGCATCTGGAATGTAACCTATCGTGCAGCGCCGCAGTTTTATTACTCGCAGATTTCCTGGAATATCTGGTGGTTAATCTTAGGCGGTTTTTTGCTGACCGGACTGACTAGCTTGGGGCTGCTGATGCTAACGGGACGGGCTATGCAAACCGAAGGCATAGTTAAACTCCGCACACAGGAATTGGAAAAAGAAATTACCACCCGCAAAAAAATCATCCAGCAGCACAATGAGCATAATAAAGTCTTGCAAGCCATCGCCAGTCCAGCACCTTTGTCCGATATTCTCGAATTGATTGTAAAAACCGCTGAACAAAACTTTCCAGATAGTTTATGTTCAATTCTGCTGTTGGATGACGAAGGAAAACACCTGCATTCAGGTGCCGCTCCCAGTTTGCCTGAGTTTTATAGCCAGGCTATAGACGGGATAGCTATTGGTGATGGTGTTGGCAGTTGTGGCGCGGCAGCCTATAAGGGGCAGCGTGTTATTATTGAAGACGTTTTTCAGCATCCGTATTGCCGGGATTTTGTTGAACTGGCGAAGCAGTCGGGGTTGGCGGCTTGTTGGTCAGAGCCAATTTTCTCTTCAACGCAACGGGTGCTGGGCACATTTGCCGTTTACCATAGGACTCCCAATTACCCAGGCACTGAATTATTAACCGCAATCAGTGAACTCGCTCAACTGGCCAGCATCGCTATTGAAAGAAAGCTTTCAGAAGAAAAAGTGACCCATTTGGCTTTTTTTGATGCGCTGACCAATTTGCCCAATCGTCGCTTTTTTATGGCTAATCTGGAAAAAGCTTCTATCCAGCGACATACGCCATAAAACTAATGGTGCGCTTTTATATCTGGATCTGGATCATTTTAAAACATTGAATGATTCTCTGGGTCACGACATTGGTGACGAACTGCTGATACAAGTTGCCAATCGCCTCAAGCAATGTGTCCGGGATGAGGATACCGTTGCCCGCTTAGGTGGTGATGAATTTGTATTACTGCTGAGTTGCAGGGAAATCTCTCAGGACATCATGCTGGAACATGCTTTGACAATGGCGGAGCGTGTGCAAACTGCTTTACAAGCACCTTATCAGCTAAAGCAACATATCCATTACATAACCCCCAGTATCGGTATTACCTTGGTGCCGCATCCCGGTAGCACTGCTAGCGAGGTTTTAAAACAAGCCGACACTGCCATGTACCATGCCAAAAGCCGAGGTCGTAACACAATTAGCTTTTATAACGAAGACATGCAGCGCCGCGCCGATCAGCGACTGATGCTGGAAAGAGATTTACGCGAGGCTTTGGCTCAGCAACAATTTTGTTTGCATTATCAGCCGCAATTTGATATTAATCAACAGCTTATTGGCGCTGAAGGCTTATTGCGCTGGTTACACCCGGAAAAAGGTATAATTCCCCTAGCTGATTTTATCCATGTCGCTGAGGAAACTGGTTTGATGCTGCTCATTGGCGATTGGGTAATAAGGGAAGCTTGTTCGCAATTAATCAAATGGCCTGACTTGCCACGATTAGCAGTCAATATCAGCACCAAGCAATTTCGTCAGCCTAATTTTGCTCATAAAATTTCCGTTATCCTGGCCGAACACGAAATCACTAAGTCGCGTTTGACACTGGAAATCACTGAAGGGTGCCTTGTTGAAGACATTGATGACACCATCGAAAAATTGCAAGCATTGCAAAACATGGGTATCCATATTTCTATCGATGATTTCGGCACGGGGTATTCTTCGCTAGCTTACCTGAAACTCCTCCCGCTTAATCAGCTCAAAATTGATCAAAGCTTTGTTCACGACATTAATATTGATTCCAATGATGCTGTCATTGTTGAAACAATTATCGTTATGGCCAAGCATTTCGGATTATCTGTAATCGCCGAAGGCGTGGAAACCGCTGAACAAGTCCAATTTTTGCGTAATAGTAACTGTAAGGGTTATTAAGGTTATCTTTTTAGCAAACCTTTGGTTGCAGATGAATTTGCTCGCCAGTATATCAGGAAATGAGGTGCGTTTAGTTTTTACAGATTTAACGTTGTTTACGTTTGCGCCAGATGAGAAATCCGGTGCCAATTAACAAAAGTAAAACTGACATCATTAACTGCGCAGACTTTGCCGTAATAACGACAAAGATGTTCGGCTGCTATGAGGTTAACCACGTTCGAGGCTATACTTGTTTTAGCAAGATTTGTAATTCAGCCTGGATTTTTTTGCGGAAAAATAGAAATTTCCAGCGAGTACCGCCACATTGTTTCCACAAGATGGCTGAACGTATCCCAGCCAACAAACAGGCACGTATTTTATTGGCAACGTCGGGTCTGGATAAATAGGCCTGTTCACCATTAACCATGATTCTTGGCTGAAGCGTGCTGATTGTATTCTGATAAACTTCGCCAAGATTAGCCAAAACGTTTTCATGTAACAAACCAAAGTGTTCACTTTGCGCTTGAGCTTTAGTGATGCCGGTTTGAATAGATTTAAGCAGATCCTTTCTATCAGACAGCTGATTTTCAAGAAAAACCAGCGAAGCAGAATAACGTGCCTGTTCAGGATTGACAATTTTATAGCCTGTCATTTGAACGTTAAGTTGCTCCAATCCCAGTTTAATTCCGGTCAAACTGCCATAAATATCGATGACACTGTCTGAATCTATTTTCAAGACACTGGCAATGCTGGCTTCCAGTGCTGCCGGGTCGGCGGTTCCTTTGGTTGCCAGTTGTTGTACCAGTGCTGCTGCTTGAGCAATGCCGGCAAGCGCAATGGTTTGGTTAGTGATGGTATTTAATTGCATAAGTGATTGCTACAGGTGATGAGTTATCAAAATATCGTGCTAGTCTAAAACATCTCACTTCAGGTGGGTATCAATATTTGACAGCACTGAGCGGGTAGGGCTATCCTTTTCGGTATCGTCTTTGTTCGCAAAGGTGTCAATCCGCCTGCTGCTATCCGTGGGGGAATTGTATCCATCGGATGTGGTTGGGTGGAGATTGAAACGAAAATGATCTAAAGATCGAATTTACTACTTGTAAGGAAAGAGAAATGATTGAATCTGTAGTTTTAGCGGTTACTGATATGAAATGTGGCGGTTGTGAAACCAATATTACAGGTAAACTTGAGGCTATTAATGGTGTGGTTTCTGTCAACGCATCGTTTAAAGACAAGGAAGTTAGTGTTGAATATGATACTGAAAAAACTAGTCTGGATACTATAAAAAACACCATTACTGGCGCGGGTTTTACGGTAAAATAGCCGTTAAATGATCGAACTATCAGCTTAGGTGAATTTTATGAGTACAGAAGCAACTTCTGAGGAAATACGGCTTTCCATTTTAGGAATGCGTTGTGCCGGCTGCGTGAGTTCAGTTGAAGGAGCATTGGCTGCGGTTGATGGCGTCACTTCAGTTAGCGTCAATTTTGCCGACCACTCTGCGATGGTTAGAGGTCATGTAGATCCTGAAGTTTTGAAAAAGGCGGCTAATGACGCCGGTTATGACGCAGCTGTGATGGAAGGTTTGGAAGACCCAGCCGATCAGGAAGAACAGGAATTGCAGCGTTACCGTAAGCTGATGAAGAAAGCTTCTGTTGCGGGAATTTTTGGCGCCATGCTTATGTTAGCTGAGCATTTCAGCTGGCTGCCGGAAATCGGTTCAGCGGCTGGGCAGTGGCTTTGGCCGGAAATTGCGCTCATTACACTAGGTATAATGGTTTATTCAGGTTGGCACTTTTACAGTGGCGCAATCAAGTCATTAAGCTTGGGTCAGGCAAATATGGATACGCTTGATTGCCTTGGGTACGGGTTCGGCATGGCTGTATTCCTGCATCGTTATTGACTATTCCGATACCCTGCCTACCTTGGCAAAACATGCTTATTTTGAAGCTGCCGTTGTGATTCTGGCCTTTATTAATCTGGGAACAGCTTTAGAAACAATGGCTAGAGGTAAAACATCCAGTGCGATTCGGCAACTGATCGGTCTGCAACCGCGCACCGCTCGCGTGGTTAGAAATGGCGAAGAAATGGATATTCCTATCGAGCAAGTGGGTTTAGGTGAAACGCTACGAGTCAGGCCAGGTGAAAAAATTGCGGTTGATGGCGTTTTATTGGAAGGGCATTCTACATTGGATGAGTCCATGTTGACCGGTGAACCGATACCTGTAGAAAAAAGTGTTGGCTCAGAAGTGGTCGCAGGGACCATGAACCAGACCGGCAGCTTTTTGTTTCGGGCGACTCGCATAGGACGTGACACCGCATTAGCGCAAATTATTAAAAGTGTCCGGCAAGCACAAAGCAGCAAACCCGAAATCGCACGTTTAGCCGATAAGATTTCCGGCGTATTTGTGCCGGCCGTGGTTGCGCTTTCGGTGTTGACTTTTTTCGTGTGGTACGCTTTTGGGCCAGATCCGTCATTGGGTTACGCTTTTGTAACGTCAATGACCGTTCTGGTTATCGCCTGTCCTTGTGCGCTTGGGTTGGCAACGCCTATTTCTGTGATGGTGGCGGTTGGTAGGGCTGCGCAGTCAGGCATTTTGATACGTAAGGGTGATGCGTTACAAACGGCTGGCAAATTGACCTGTTTAATCCTCGATAAAACCGGTACGGTAACCGAAGGCAAACCGACTGTTTCGATAATTGAAGCTATAGATGATTATACCGAGGAACAGGTGTTGCAATTGGCGGCAAGTATCGAGTCAGGCTCGGAACATCCATTAGCTGCGTCTATCCTGTCGGCTGCAGAAAATAAACAGATCAAACTGGAAAAAGTTAATAACTTTGAAGCGATAGCAGGTTTCGGAGTGACTGCTGTCATAAATGAACAACGGGTATTTTTTGGCAACAAGGCATTAATGGATACCAAAGGCATCAAATTTACCCGCTATAACAACAGGCTGGAAAAGCTGTCGGCTCTGGGTCAAACACCGATGTTGCTTGCTGTAGACGATAAAATAGTTGGTATTATTGCAGTCTCTGATCCTATTAAAAAGGACTCTGCGCAAGCGGTACAACGCCTGAAAAATCAGGGCCTACGAATCATAATGGTAACCGGGGATAATCAGATAACCGCTCATGCCATAGCTAAACAAGCGGGTATTTCTGAAGTCAGAGCCCAAGTGTTACCGCAGGATAAAGCCGCTGTTGTTAAAGAATTGCAGCAGCAGGGTGAAATTGTCGGTATGGTCGGCGATGGTATTAATGATGCGCCGGCATTAGCCCAAGCTGATGTGGGTCTGGCTATCGGCACAGGAACCGATGTTGCGATTGAAAGTGCGGATGTGGTTATTTTGCAAGGCTCGTTGTTAAAAGTTCCCGAAGTCATTGAATTATCCAAAGCCACAGTTATCAATATCAAACAAAACCTGATTGGTGCATTTTTCTATAACACGATTAGTATCCCGGTTGCCGCAGGATTGTTGTACCCCCTGTTTGGTGTTTTATTAAACCCCATGATTGCAGGTGCGGCGATGGCAATGTCTTCGTTGACTGTGGTGACTAATGCCAATCGCTTGCGCTGGACAAAATTTGGTGAGGGAAAATAATAGACATAAGATGATCATTCTATTTTCCGGAGAAAATATAATTCATGAATAAATATTCCGTTATTACAGTTTTCAGTTTACTCATGATTTTTGCAGAAAGTGGTTGTAGCCGATCAATTCACTCTTCCTGTACAACTGGATTATAGTCTTATTAAAAAAGCTTTAATTACCCAGCTTTATAAGGGTTCCGGTAATACCGCCGAACTTTGGAACGATAAGCAGGGTTGTAGTTATTTAAAGCTTTCCGATCCTCAGGTTAGCGGTCAAGAAGGTCAAATTAAACTTTTAAATAATCTACAGGCACGATTGGGAACAGGACTTGGCGGACAGTGTGTCACACTTTTTGAATGGGGCGGTGTTTTGGAAACCTTGCAGCAGCCAACTATCAATTCCGCACAGTCTGTCTTGAGCTTGCCGATTACCAAAGTGACTGCTTCTGATCGGGAAGGCCGTACCGTAACCAACGATAAAATTCAGTCGTTGATTAAACGCTTTGCCGAGCCCCAACTGTCCGCAATCAAAATTGATCTAAACGAATCGCGTGCAGACATTGAAAAAACAGTAACCGAATTTTTACCCAAAGAGAATGCCGCCGAAGTCAAGGAAATGCTTAATACCTTGAAATTCAGCAGTGCCGATGCTAATGATAATGGCGTAGCCATTAAGCTGGCCTTCAATGCCCCTGCTAAAGTAGCAGACAAAAAATCGTCTGCCCCTTTAAGCGAGGCCGAGCAAAAACAATGGCAAGCCAACTGGCAGGAATGGGATAAGTTTTTGAGTAAGGCCATTCAACAGGCATCCGATGATACCCAATCACCGGAATTGCGTGATACCTTGATGGAAATTCTGCTGGAATCACGTAGTGCCTTTCAGGCAGGATTAAAAGACCATGATGCTAACGGTGATGATCCGGTACGGGTATTTTTTACCCAGACCTGGCAACGTCTGGCGCCTCAATTAAAGACGCTGGCTAAAGAATTGCCGGAAATACAAGGTTTACGTTATATGACTTTTATAGCGGCGACCGATGTGATTTATGAGCTTGAAAATATAGGCGCACCTTTTGGTCTGGATATTTCTTCCGATGGCTTGCGCAGGTTGGCGCGTATTCTGATCGAAGGGAAACAGCAACACGCTGAAGCGAAGTAAGCGCGGGTTGGGTAGAGTTTGAGAGGCTGGAGTAAAAAACATGTTTTTTGCTCCAAATAAAAGGCTTACGTTAATTCTTTCACAATCTCTTTAGCGAAACCCATTGCCCGGTGTTATCGGAACTGATCGATTTTACTATGCTCTGGTTCCGTTATTCTTTCAATACATTATCACATAGTACAGGTAATACCAGTGGCTTCGGCGGTATTTTGGGCGTGACAGGATGTTTGGCTTCTTCCGTAAACCACCAAGCCAGTCCGGCATCACAACCATCGCCTGGTGGCAGAGGTTCTTGCCCTCGGCAGTATTTATTGTCCTTTGGACACTTGAGCCGAACGTGAAAGTGATCGTCATGCTTAAACCAGGGGCGAATTTTTCTTAACCAATCATGCGAAGTACTGCGGGTACATAGTTCACGTTTTACGCTGGGATTGACAAAAATCCGGTCGACTTCAGGCATGCGTGCCGCTGCTTCAAGGATTTTTTCATTAGCTTGCGACCACTGTGTGTAATCAATCGCATCTGAATGCGCTGCAAGCACTGAGGGTGCGCCCCAGGTTTCGCGTTCGTTAAATGCCAGAGTGCGACTAGCTGCCTGTTTTGACAGGAAAAACCAAATATCAACATCAAGCCCGGTTTGATGACTACGATGCCCGCTTAAAGTCGGGCCACCGCGCGGTTGCCCTAAATCTCCGATGAGCAGTGCTCCCCAATGCCGGCTAGCGGTAGTTTGTCCTAGTCGTTCAATAAACTGTTTTAAGTCCGGATGACCGTAAGATCGCTTTCTTGATAAGCGCATCATTTGATAACCTGTGCCATTAGCCGGCACAGAAACTGCACCACTTATACAACCTGCATTATAAGTTCCGATGCTCTGAGCGTAATTGCCTGTGTTTGCTGGCTGAGTAACCATAGCCCATTTCTGTGCTAGTGACGTGCCAAAGCACTCGGAAAATAGTCCTGATAACAAGATGCCGGCAAACAATAGAGTTTTAACTTTTAACACGTTAACTCCTGATATTAAACTGTACTAAATAAACAAAACCGGTATTTTATACGACAATCAATGAATTTGTGTTTATGCTGCCGTTTCACTGAAAATATTGCGTAAGCTAAAAGACTTTATCATGACTGGTTAATCTATCTGTCTCCGAGGTTATATAATGAACTTGCGCTTGGCTCTTTAGTAGTGGACGATGAGCCTTGTCATTGTGGAGAATAGCTGCAGGGGTGCCTTCTGTAAGAAGAATCCTTAGACACGACAATCGCGTTTAAAGTCTTCCTGCAAGATTTTTGCGCAATTATTGTTTATTAAAAAACGAAAATTCGACCCTTTGATATAACATGGGTGATTTAAGTTTTGACCCAAAATCTCGCAGACTTTAAATTAACCAAGCCTATTAATACGTTGTTCCCGGAATTCCAATTGACAGCTGTCAATTGGAATTATGACATATAATTTATTGTAGTAAATACCTACAAAAGGAGATACTAATGGCACGCGTTGTTGCTCTATATCGATATCCTTTTAAAAGCTTTACACCCGAGGCTTGCGAAGTTTTAACCGTCCTAAATGAAGGACGAATTGCCGGAGACCGGGTGTTCGGCTTACGATTTGCTAATTCAAGTGTGCTGGACAATGCTTGGAGTAAAAAGCACGAATTCGTCGCGCTGGTAAACACCCCCGGTCTTACGCGACTTAAACTTCAGTTTGATCATAAGGCGTTTCGGCTGCAAATAAGCCTGGAGGGTAAGGTTTTGGTCGATGCGTTAATTGATGATAACGGTCGTAAGCGAATAGCATCTGCAATCGAAAATTATGTACTCCAACAGGATGAAAACCCACTTTCCGCTCATCCGGATCGGCTTCCTCTAGGAGTTGTTGGTGACGGAATTACGTCCCGATATCAGGACAACGAAGCAGGCCAAATAACCTTGCATAGCCGTGAAAGCCTGGCTGCAGTAGCCGCTGCTGCCGGAGATGCGGATCTTAGTGAGCTCCGCTTTCGCTCGAATATCTCTATTGAAGGCCTGGATGCCTGGGAAGAACAAAGTTGGGTGGGACGGAAAATCCGTATAGGTCAGGTTATCTTTGATGCAGTAATACCGAAGGGAAGATGCCTTGCTACACACGCTAGCCCAATCTCTGGAAAACGGGACTTACCGATCCTCAAGACGCTCATTACTGCCTTCAATCAAGAAAGGCCGACTTTCGCAATTGGGATGATTACAAGTGGTGCGGGAGGGCAGATTTACCTCGGCGATAAAGTCAGCCTTCTTGATTAAAGAAGACTGGTACGGAGTTATATCAATAAAGTTACTTATCTTGCCTCTGTTACCGCACTTTTTGCTTCTGTATTCCTTGCAATGTGTCAATGGTAATAGAATCAACTGTATATTTAAGGACTATATTCCAATCCATAAATGAGCCTGAAATAGGAGTAAGATCCTGTTGCAGGATGGTAAAAAATATTAAAAATTATTACTGAAATTCAAATTAATCAGTGGTGGGTAAGTTGTGGGCGGCCGGTGGTCAACCTGTGGGCAACAGGGATGTTGTCCATCAGGTTGTCCACGGGACCGTCCATAGCTTATCCACCACACCAATTGAAAGCGAATTTTGATCTTTTCAGGCAGCATAGGAAGTTCCTTCAAAAATAGTCTGAAAGAGTTTGATTCTGGCCTTTTGTAACCGTTCAGCGGCTTCGTTATCACTGATTTGATAGGCTATTTCATCTAATTGCTTGAAGGTAGTGCCAGCTTTCAGGTAACTGGAGGCGTAGGCTAATGATTTTAGTTTCTCGTAAGGGGTCATCATCTGCTTATAGGGATATTGTTTGCGTTGTTTTCCTTTTTTATCCACGACTACTTCGGCAAAGAAACAAGGGCGGTGATAGTTAATATAGGGGTTGAGATAGGTTTGGTTGAATTCATTAATCAGCGGCGCCCATTTTTGGGGAATATGACTATAGCCCAAGTATTTGCGGACAATCGAGGCATTTTTGCTTTCTGCCAGAGCATTATCATTGGTTTGTCGTGCACGTGATTTAGTAAATTCAATCAAGAGTTTTTCGAGCAGTTTGGCGACTTGCTTGTTAATGTATTCGGAACCGTTATCCGAGTGAAACCCTTTGATCACAAAAGGAAAGGTATCAAGTAATTGCTCCAGTACTGGAATCAAATAATGTTCCGAGATTTTCTCTACAGTACACACCACCTCAAACTGGGTGATCTCATCAACGGCATTGATATGGTAAACGCCTTTTACCCCATCCTGGTCACCCTGATGGACGCTGTCAATGCGAATAAAACCAGGTTGTCCATTGGCATTAGGCTTACGCCGCTCGCCAATCTTTGAACACACTGGCTTGGTTTTTTCGTACTGATGCCGCTGCCCACTATAGGTCTTGGATTTCCTCAGATTGTACAGATGGGCAATAGAGATGCCGGCCAAGCGTTGATATTCGGTTTCACCGAAAACGTGATAAGCGCGCTCACAGAGCTTTTTGGTTGCCGGACCGCTTAATGTGTTATGACGCTCATCGAGGGCAGCAAGCAATAACGTGTCCTCGCGCGTATATTTCAGATGAAATCCCTTAGCAGTTCGTTGCTTACGCACCAGACGACCGGTTTGGCGATACTGCCTGATCAAACGTTTTACCTGGGCCGGCGAATAGCCCGTCAGCTTCCGGATGTAACGGTTTATCAGCCCTTTATCTGCCTTGCTCAGTTGCAGATAGCGAAACTTGACCAAGGTATGCTGTAGCCAGCGATACCGCGCGTTTTTGCTTTCAATTTGGAAGCTAACCGTTTCGGTACCTTCCAGAAATTGTCGAACCTGGTCAAGCGTTTCAAGTTGTGTGTCGTTCATGAGAGTTTTCATCCTCCCATCATGAACAGAATCTCGGTTTATTTCAGGCTCATTTCATGTTAGAAAGAGCCACCTCCTTCAGGCTCATTTCATATTGGAAGAGACTAAGGGTTGCGTAACTAAAATCTATTGGTATAATGGTCAACTCTTGAAGTTATATAAACTTCAGGCGCGTAGCTCAGTTGGTTAGAGCACCACCTTGACATGGTGGGGGTCGTTGGTTCGAGTCCAATCGCGCCTACCAGACATTAAAGCACCGCACAAGCGGTGCTTTTTTTATTGTAGCAACCGAAAAGTATAAAAATGCCTGTAATTACCCTTCCTGATGGTTCTAGTCGTGAATTTGACCACGCTGTTACAGTCATGGATGTCGCTCGATCTATAGGCTCAGGACTAGCTAAGGCAACCTTGGCGGGTCGGGTCAATAATGTTCTGGTCGATGCCAGTACATTAATAGATCAAGATGCTACGTTGCAAATCATTACTGCAAAAGATGCAGACGGTGTCGACGTAATTCGTCATTCAACTGCACATTTACTGGCGCAGGCAGTTAAGCAATTATTTTCCGATGTACAAGTGACCATTGGTCCGGTTGTCGAAAATGGCTTTTATTATGATTTTGCTTATCAAAGACCGTTTACACCGGATGATCTGACGGCTATTGAAGCAAAAATGCAACAATTAGTTACCGAAGATCATGTGATTAATCGTTCTGTACTAACCAGAGATGCAGCGGTTAAGTTTTTCAGGGATCAGGGCGAAAACTATAAAGCAGAGATTATCGAGTCCATTCCTGCGGATCAGGATTTATCCCTTTATCAGCAAGGCGATTTTACGGATCTTTGTCGTGGCCCACATGTGCCCAGTACTGGTAAATTAAGCGCATTTAAATTGATGAAAATTGCCGGAGCTTATTGGCGCGGTAACTCTGAAAATGAAATGTTGCAGCGCATTTACGGGACGGCATGGGGCGATAAAAAAGAATTACAGGCTTATTTGCATCGTTTGGAAGAAGCCGAAAAACGCGACCATCGTAAGTTGGCAAAAACACTGGATTTGTTTCATACTCAGGAAGAAGCGCCTGGCATGGTGTTTTGGCACGAGAAAGGCTGGATTATTTATCAGCAGATCGAGCAATTTATACGTGAAAAGTTACGCGTAAATGGTTACGGCGAAGTTAAAACACCACAGCTTGTAGATCGCTCGTTATGGGAAAAATCAGGTCACTGGGATAAATTCGGAGCCATGATTTTTACGACGCATTCGGAAAATCGTGATTACGCGATAAAGCCGATGAATTGTCCTTGTCACGTTCAAATATATAATCAGGGTATTAAAAGTTATCGTGATTTGCCGATTCGTTTGGCGGAATTTGGTTCTTGTCACCGTAATGAGCCATCAGGTACGCTGCATGGATTGATGAGAGTCAGGAATTTTGTACAGGATGATGCGCATATCTTTTGCACGGAAGCACAGATTCAGGATGAAGTGTCGATTTTTATTGATATGCTGTTCGCTGTTTATAAGGATTTTGGATTTGAAGAGGTCATTATTAAGTTGTCAACACGACCTGAAAACAGGGTAGGTGATGATTCGGTTTGGGACAAAGCAGAGAATGCCTTGGAATTGGCGCTTAATAATAAAGGTTTAAAGTGGGATTTACAGCCTGGTGAAGGCGCTTTTTATGGGCCTAAAATTGAATTTTCGTTAAAGGACTGTATCGGCCGCGTTTGGCAATGCGGCACGATTCAGGTGGATTTTTCTATGCCGGGCCGATTGGGCGCAACCTATATTGCTGAGGACGGTTCAAAGCAAGTGCCCGTTATGCTACATAGAGCCATACTGGGTTCGATCGAACGGTTTATCGGTATTTTGATTGAACAATTTGCAGGAACCTTTCCCGTATGGCTATCTCCGGTGCAAGTCATGGTGCTTGATATCGCTGATCGTCATGCCGACTATGCGTCTCAAATTATGAGAGAGCTAGAGCAACAAGGTATCAGGGTAAAAATTGACTTGAGAAATGAGAAGATCGGGTTTAAAATCCGCGAGCATTCTATGCAACGGGTACCGTATCTTGTCATTGTTGGTGATAAAGAATTAGAAGATCAAACTATTACGGTTCGCACGCAAAAAGGTGAAGATTTAGGTAGTCTGTCAATCAGTGAATTTACCGAACGGTTAAAACAAGAGATTGCGGACAGAAAATAATAGTATTTTTGGAGGATTAGGGTATCGCTGCTAAAAAAGATGAAACGCGCCTGAATGATGCAATCACTGCAAGACGAGTGAGGGTTACAGGTGCAGAGGGTGAAGTATTAGGTATTATCTCGCTGGATGAAGCCAAACAGATTGCTTATGCGGCAGACTTGGATTTAGTAGAAATATCGCCAAACGCGGATCCTCCGGTTTGCAAGATAATGAACTACGGCAAATACCAGTTTGAACTTAACAAAAAACTTCAAGTTGCCAAAAAGAAACAAAAGCAAATCCAGGTCAAAGAAATTAAATTCAGACCCGGCACCGATGAGGGGGATTATCAGGTTAAACTGCGAAGTTTAATCAAATTTCTTAATGACGGTGATAAAACCAAAGTCACAGTACGCTATCGTGGGCGCGAAATGGCGCATCGAGAGATCGGCATGGATTTGTTGAAGCGTATCGAAAAAGATTTGGAAGAAATAGCCATTGTCGAACAGTTCCCGAAAATGGAAGGTCGGCAAATGATTATGGTTATGTCACCAAAAAAGAAAAAATAACAAAAACTACCAGATTTCATTGTTACCACGCTTCAAAATGGGAATGCAGACTGTATATTGTGCTGCATCCGTTTATTATCGGCTTTGGTTGGTGCGTGTTCACCGGAGCTGTGGGAGCAATGGCGCAAAATTGAAGAGATTTTGTATTGCATTTTCTCTTCAACAAGTAGCACAGGATAAGCTGCTAAAAGCATCACATAAGATGCTGGTAATTCTTCAGGGCCGTGCATTTTGCCTTGCTGGGTTATGTCTCAGGGATTTTTTATTTTTATATTACTGGAGCAAACAAATGCCAAAGATAAAAACTAACCGTGGAGCTGCCAAGCGTTTTAGACGCACAGGCAATGGCGGTTTTAAGTGTGGACAGTCTCATCGCCGTCATATTTTGACCAAGAAGTCGACTAAAAGAAAAAGACAGTTACGTTCACCGGCAACTATTCATCCATCAGATGTGCGCATGGCTGCACGTATGATGCCTTACAGTTGATAGAGGAGAATAGCAATGCCTAGAGTTAAACGCGGTGTAACAGCCAGAGCAAGACATAAAAAAGTTTTAAAGCAAGCGAAAGGATACTACGGCGCACGTAGCCGGGTATATCGTGTTGCTAAACAAGCGGTAATCAAAGCGGGTCAATATGCATACCGCGACCGCAAACAAAGAAAACGTCAATTCCGCGCCCTGTGGATCGTCCGTATCAATGCCGCTGCACGCATGTATGGAATATCCTATAGCCGTTTGATCAATGGCTTAACAAAAGCCAATGTAGCCATAGATCGCAAGGTTTTAGCTGACATCGCAGTACGTGACATTGAATCATTTGGCAAAATAGCTGAAATCGCTAAAGCGAATCAAAGTCAGCCTTAAAAAGGACGCAGTCTCTCTTTATAGAGGTCTCTTATGATTCCACCCGTGTCTTATCAAGAGACGGGTGGTTCAGGATTTGATCCTGAAACCCTTTATTAAAATTCTCCTACCCCTAATTTTAAAGTGAGCAGAGCAGTGTCGGCTACCCTTGAAGAGATTCTCGCGCAGGCATTACAAGAGCTTGCGGCAGTGAATGACCTTAATCAACTCGATAAGGTTCGTGTCCACTATCTTGGTAAAAAGGGATTATTTACCCTCCAGATGAAAGAACTTGGCAGCCTTGAGCCCGAGCAACGGCGATCAGTAGGTCAAGTAATCAATCAGGCTAAAGATCAATTTCAGCATCAACTGGAAGTCTGCAAAGAGCAGATGGAAAATATCGCATTAGCCGCAAGACTAGCCGGAGAGCGTATTGATGTTACCTTGCCCGGACGCGGTCATTCGGTGGCAGGATTACACCCGGTCACCACAACTCTGAGACGCATTTCCAGGATTTTTGCCAGTGTTGGCTTTAAAGTTGTTGAAGGGCCCGAAATCGAAGATGATTATCACAACTTTGAAGCGCTCAATATTCCAGCACATCACCCTGCAAGAGCCATGCACGATACGTTTTATTTTGATGCCCATACGGTGTTGAGAACGCATACTTCACCTGTGCAAATCAGAACAATGGAATCCGAAAAACCGCCATTAAAAGTAATTGCGCCAGGTCGTGTGTATCGCTGCGATTCAGATATTACGCATACGCCAATGTTTCATCAGGTTGAAGGTTTTTTGGTTGATACGGATGTCAGTTTTGCTGACTTAAAAGGTGTGGTTTACGAATTCCTGCGTGCATTTTTTGAAAAAGATATTCAAGTACGCTTTAGACCCTCTTATTTTCCCTTTACCGAGCCTTCCGCAGAAGTCGATATTGAATGCGTGATGTGTAACGGCGAAGGCTGTCGCGTTTGTAGCCAAACCGGCTGGCTGGAAGTTATGGGTTGCGGCATGATTCATCCCGAAGTTTTTAAAGCGGTTAATATCGATAGTGAACAATATAGCGGTTTTGCTTTCGGCATGGGTGTGGAGCGCCTCGCGATGTTGCGATATGGTATTAACGATTTAAGACTATTTTTTGAAAATGATCTTAAATTTTTAGAGCAATTTAATTAAGTTGTTGTTACACAGGAAAACTTGAATCATGCAAATTAGTGAAGCCTGGTTAAGATCGTATGTCAATCCGGCGATAAGTACGGAAGAACTGGTCGAACAATTGACGATGGCGGGACTGGAAGTCGATGCTGTAGAACCCGCTGCTGCAAAATTTAGCGGCGTTGTTGTTGGTGAAGTAGTGTCTATGCAGCAACATCCTGATGCGGATCGCCTGCGCGTTTGTCAGGTCGCTGTAGGCGAAGCCGAGCCCTTACAGATTGTTTGCGGTGCAAGCAATGTCCGGGTTGGCTTGAAAATTCCAGCGGCATTAATCGGTGCAGTATTGCCGGGCGATTTTAAAATTAAAAAATCAAAATTGCGCGGCGAAGAATCCTTTGGCATGTTGTGTTCAGAAAAAGAATTGGGTCTGGCTGCGGATGCCAATGGTTTAATGGAATTAGCCGTCGATGCACCTGTTGGTGTTGATATTCGGGATTATTTATCACTTGATGATTCAATTATAACCGTTGATTTAACGCCTAACAGGGCTGATTGTTTGTGTATAGAGGGATTAGCGCGTGAAGTCGCGGTGCTAAACAAGATGGACTGGATAACTATCCAAGTCGATAGTGTTCCTGTTAGTCATCAAGACACATTGACCGTATCGGTAGAAGCCCCAGAGGCTTGTCCTCGTTATTTGGGGCGCTTGATTAAAGGCGTCAATGCGAAGGCAGTGACGCCGCACTGGATGCAGGAACGTCTGCGACGTTCAGGGTTAAGAAGCCTGGGGCCATTGGTTGATGTGACTAATTACGTATTGTTAGAGCTAGGTCAACCTTTACATGTATTTGATGCGGAGAAACTATCGGGAGGTATTACAGTCCGCTGGGCTAAAACTGATGAGTGTGTGACCTTATTAAATAATCAGGTCATTAAACTTGATAATGAAGCCTTGGTAATCGCCGATGATAAACAAGTTTTGGCGCTTGCAGGTGTCATGGGCGGTAATGAATCAGCAGTCAATGATGAAACCCAATCGGTGTTTTTGGAATGTGCATTTTTTGCACCGAAAGCTATAGCAGGCAAGGCACGCCGATTTGGCTTGCATACTGATTCATCCCATCGTTTTGAGCGCGGTGTTGATGCTACTTTGCAAACAAAGGCCATTGAACGGGCGACTCAATTGATTATTGACATTGCTGGTGGCGGTGCAGGCTCAATTACTGAAGTAACCACTAAAACAGATTTACCGCAACGTCAGCCTGTCTTTTTAAGACAACAACGCATCAAAAAAACGCTGGGCATTGCTTTGGCTAACGACCAAGTCATAGATATTTTTCAACGCTTGGGGATGACTGTCCAAACACAAACTGATGGATGGCAAATTAGTACCGCCCGGTTTTCGTTTTGATATAGCTATTGAAGCGGACTTAATTGAAGAAATAGCGCGTGTCTATGGTTATAACAACCTGCCTAGTAGCAGTTTGTTAATGCGTTCCGAATTAAGTCACTGCAACTGAAGCAGTGCTGGACATAGACCGCGTTAAAGACTTATTGGTTGACCGGGATTATCAGGAAGCGATTACTTACAGCTTTGTCGATGAAGATATCCAGATGGCTGTAGCCCCTGAAATGGAAGTTATCCGGCTAAAAAATCCGATTTCTTCGGAGTTAGCGGTGATGCGGACTACACTTTGGTGTGGTTTATTGAAAGCGGCTCTTTACAACACCAACCGTCAACAAAACAGAGTTCGTTTATTTGAAACGGGCCTGCGTTTTATCAAAAAAGACGGCGAGACTCATCAACAAAAGATGCTTGCGGGTCTGGTGTTAGGTGGCGTTTATAGCGAGCAATGGGGTGAGAAAGACCGGAAAGTTGATTTTTTTGACATTAAAGCCGATATACAAGCGATATTTGCATTGACGGGTTGTGAGGTGCAATTTTCATCGGGACAGCAATCGGCGTTGCATCCTGGACAAACAGCCGAGATTTTATCAACGGATGGTAAAAGCATAGGATGGATAGGAATGCTGCATCCAAATCTGGAGAAACAATTGGGTTTTGATACTCAGGTTTTCCTGTTTGAACTAGATCAAAACTTATTGCTTAATAAGCGTATACCAGTATTTAAATCGCTGTCAAAGTATCCATCAGTAAGGCGCGATTTAGCCTTGATTGTTAAAGAAGACGTCACTGCGAGTGAAATAATCAACTGTATTAAAGGCAGTGCAGAGGCGGCCTTGCAAGATGTAATCATCTTTGACATCTACCGCGGCAAAGGTGTCGAAGAGGGCAGTAAAAGTATTGCCTTAAGCTTAATCATGCAAGATGATACACAAACACTAACAGATTCTGAAGTAGACGCTATCGTTAGCAGACTGTTAACACTATTGACCAATGAAATGAATGCAAATCTGAGGGATTGATTTATGGCATTAACAAAAGCAGATTTTGCCGAAAGGCTGTTTGACGAGCTAGGCTTAAACAAGCGCGAAGCAAAAGAAATGGTGGAACTTTTTTTTGAAGAAATTAAGAGTTCTTTGGAAGAGGGTAAACAAGTAAAAATTTCCGGATTTGGAAAATTCGAGCTTCGTGATAAAACCAGTCGCCCCGGTAGAAACCCAAAAACCGGCGAGGAAATACCTATAACTGCCAGGCGTGTGGTAACATTCCGTTCTGGACAGAAACTTAAAGCCCGAGTAGAAGCTTATGTTGGAGCCGAGCAATAATAATGAACAACCGGTCATACCGGAAAAACGTTATTTCACGATAGGTGAAGTCAGTGAGTTATGTGGTGTTAAACCTCATGTACTTCGCTATTGGGAGCAAGAATTTACCGAATTGAGTCCGGTAAAAAGACGAGGCAATCGTCGCTATTATCAGCGTCACGAAGTGTTACTGATACGGCAAATAAGAGCCTTGTTATATGAGCAAGGTTATACGATTGGTGGTGCCAGAGCTCATTTAATGACGGATAATAATAAGGTGGGTTCAAACCACACAAAGCAATTAATACATCAAATGATTGTCGAGCTTGAAGATATTTTAGAATTGCTCAAATAGATTCTTACAGTTAATTATGTAGTGTAGTATAATTAAACGCTTATTTGTTTTTGGGTTGTGTTCGCAATCCTTTCAGTTTTTCACGATTAATTCAATGTCGGGGCGTAGCGCAGCTTGGTAGCGCACTTGTCTGGGGGACAAGGGGTCGCAGGTTCAAATCCTGTCGTCCCGACCAATTGAATCAATGAGTTACAAAAT
>CAWBLO010000008.1:0-41535 GCA_963789475.1 uncultured Gammaproteobacteria bacterium
GCACTAATTTCATGGAGTTCAGAGTAAACACCGGTGTCCTGCCTCTGCCGCAATCCCTGATGCTGGTGAACATGGGCGTGGGATATGCCGAGGGAGATCTGGTGCCGCGGCACAAATGGATCAAAGTCAGCCCGAGACACGTGCGCTTTGATTCGCAACAGGAGGTACAGGTTCAGATCGATACGGCCAACCTTGTCAACAACATGATGGGCTATATCGACGTCAAGACCAACTGCTCAACAGACATGATTACCGTCAAGGCAAGCCTGGTTGAGGAAAAGAAGAAGACCAAGAAATAATTGGGTAACTTAGGGTTACGGTGACTATAGAAAGAAGGTGAAGAACAGGTCCATCCCCGCCCCTGCATCGAGTTTTGATAGACGTACTTATACCGGTACTCGCCGCTTCCCGTCCCGGTAACGAAACGGACGATTATTTCCCGCTCCGAGCCATTGGCGGCTTTACCGGGGAAATATATCTCGGCAGTTTTCGTTGCGGAGGATCGACTGAATCGCTATTGGCATTTAGAGTCATAGTTGCAAGATTAGTCATACCGCTTGCAATATAAAACCAGTTTGAAAACAGGCCCACTTCGTTGCGGTTGTATTTTGAATGTTATTGAAGCGGTAAGGGTCACCGTTTCTTTTCGTCCGGTTTGATGACTTTTGGCAGCGCTGTCCATGTGCCGGCTGGAATTTGAAGTAGCTTCCCAATGAGCTAGCGGGCTGTCATATTTCATGATTTCTGAACTGAAAGGAGCCTTCTTTTACAGTAAAGTGACGACATTATTGCCTGCGCCTTTTAAAATTGTTGGGGTTACTGATCGCAGTACCAGCCTGAGCCCGTTGCTCCATTTTGCCCCACACTAGTCTGTGTATTGCCCCCGACAGTCAGTGGACGGTGGTTTGAAGTCAGCGTTCACAATCTTGCCTATGCCGCCGCAGTGTTTGGTCTGGTCACCGTAGCGGGCTGCCGGGTTGCTATCGATAAGTACATTGGAATCACCCTGGACAATCTCAAACGTATTGGTACCGCCACAACAGCAATGAATCCCCGTACCCCCCACGCGCCGCAAGGTTTTCCGTCGACCTGCACATTTAGGCTGCCCACCGTAATTTTACCCCTTACTGGATGTGGGTCACCTGGGACGATGCCCGTCAGCAGGGCACCAGGCCTGGCTGTCAATATGGGCGTAATTTGCGGGTGAAACTGCTGAGACCGTGTACGGTTTGGACAGAGTCTGATCTCCTACGGCAACGGTCAGTGTAATTGTATTGGAGCCCTCACTTGCGAATGAGAGGATGCTCAATCGGCAACCGAGTCGCCGGATCGAAGAGGAACCGCTGCCGCCCCACTTAACCTGGCCAGATATGTCTTTCTGGTCCGGTTTCCCGGGATCTGATCAGGCAACGTGCGCCGAATACCCAGCCTTTGGTAAATACTTTAGGACTTTGTCCAGCGGGATAGGTCAGTTCGAGTGTCACCAGTCCCACACCGGGGTAAACAGAGTTCGCACGGCCTGGTTTGTCCCAAATCCCGGAAATTTTGGAATGTTTAAGGTGACGCCTTTGCACCCGCCAAAACCCGTCACTACCACGCGATACACAAATGAGAAAACAAGAAACAACTAATAGTATAAGCCGACTCTAATGTTTTATTTTATCGTATCTGAGGTGAGGGCATTATACCATGGCTGGAAGGCAAGTTCACAAGTGAGGCCCCGTGTTTCATGGACAAGCGGCCAACTACCTACCGTACCTGACGCCTTTACATCCACAGTGGGATACCATACGCGTCATCGTGGTTGTCAGTGTATGTTGAATGGCTGGAGTGACAAATGCACTGATCTGCGGAAATGCAGACGTTGCCAGCCGGATCTGTTGCCTTAATCCTGTAGTGGTAAGTTGCATTGTCGATCAGGTTTGTTAGAGTCAGGATGTGGTCATAGCGGGCAGGCCGCCATCCGGTGGCGTATATTGCTGAAAGGGAAGTCCACATCTAATCTACCTGACCAGTCGAGGGGAACTTCCGTCTTCCATGTGATTGTGACCGAGCTGCCGGTAATGTCCGAAAATTTTCGATGCCGGAGATCGAAAGGGAATTCGCATACAGAGGCTCAAGTGTGCGGAAAGCCTGGGATGCGCGAGTTATGCCATTCAGGGTGATCTTGTAGAAGTATATGGTATCAGGGGCTAGCCTGATAAACCGCACCATGGCTTGCCCCGGAGTTTCTACGCTGACCGGTGTTGAGGACTCGTAATCAGTTGTTTTTCCCCACTGCACAACTCCGGAACCGGTCCTATCTGCTGTCCATGTCACAATGGCGCTGGGAACTGGTAATGCCGATGGTCTGAATATCTTTTATCGTGGGCTGCCCTGGTTTATAAGCGGAATTTGACGTTTTGTCGGCATGGCTTACGGGGCTGTGGATTGGTGGTGCCTTTGGTTTGGAGGGAGAACTGTGCCGGCGCAGTTCATAGGAGGAAAGCTATCAGCCCCATCACGGCAAGTAAGCGTGACGCCGGCTCGCGAGCTAAATACTTTCGCGATCATCAAACCCTCGTATTCCAGTGTATCAATAAAAGGGGGAGCTTTTAAAACAATAGTTAACAACCTTTTAGCATTGGGATCGGTTATTTTATGACTTTGTTATGCCGGGCGTGATACGATTGTTCTGCTTCGATTGAAGCCACGGTTTGAGGAGGAAAGAGATGGCCAAAGGAAGTGTATCAAAGGACGTACTTCTCGATGGAGCCAAATGAACTTGTCGGCTCTGATCGCCGGGGACAATGGGATTTCTGAAGAAGAAACGGATTCCCATAAAACAATGGGTTAAGTATATCGGGGACGAATTTGAGGGGCTCCTGGGGATCGCTGGAGGGTGACAAGCTCCAGTTGACGACTGGGTAACACCTCCTGACCCTGGAAATATTGCCGCTGGGCGTGGAAGCAACGACGAGCGAGGTCACGCCGAAGAAAGCGGGAGTTACGGTTACGACTCTGCCCAGTCGCACTGTGCTGAAGAAGTTCGGCACCACGCCGAAAGAACTGCTCGATGGGTTTGGCGTGACGCCGGAGGAGATGGCCTCCTTGTACGACGTATGAACCGGCCGCCAAGGCGATAGGCCTTAAATTTACGCATCATCTGAGTGGCGGCAGACAATGTACTGTGCGCTCGAGCGGCTGCCAGCCAAAACCGGCAATGGGCACAAGCAGAAGGCCACAGCCCGTCGCTAAAAATATCGATGCAAATCGAGGACTGGCTTTCATCGAGATGTGTGAAGCCAGTCCGATGTAGTTATTCCCTATTGATGATCGCTCCACGTCCAGGCGGACAGCGATTCTGGCCAACCCGGCATCATTTTGCCGGGTGCGTCAACTTGATTGCCGTAATGTCGAGGTCAAAGAACGGGACCACCATGCCAGTCATTTTGACAATCTCCACCAGCCTTTGCAGGAGGCGGGCCGCCGTTACGAGGGGCCGATAGGCCCCATTCTTCGAAATAAGCCAGCCGGAGTTCAATATACCTTTTGCGGGAAGTATGACTTATAGAGTAGGCATAAACTTCCGGGCGGACGGGGCCCTTGACGCTGAGTAAATGGACAGCATGATTACGGCCAAAAAGCCGGCCGAAACTGTGCAATCCGCGATTTCTCCTGCTGCTCTGGCAGGGACAGCTCATAAGCCAGGTTGGGCAGAGGGCGTTCGGCCTTGCCCTCCTGTTTTTCGTAAAGAAGGAGACAACCGGCTCGGGCAACCCTGATGGGGTTAATGATGCTGCTTTCAAGCCTGCCCGGTGTGCTGATGGGGCCGATGGGAGGGACGTTCGCCGATACTTTTTCCCAAAGAAAATCCTTGTCTACGGCGACCTGATCAACGGCTTTTTCGTGCCTGGTTATTGGCTATCCGGATTTTTGGCCCTGCCTCTATGCGGCGGGTCTGCATGTGACGTGGTTGTTTGTCGTGGCAATGGTGGGGGCGATCATCTTTGCCTTTTTCACACCCGCAGTGCAGGCCGCTATTCCCGACCTGGTACCTGATAATAAACTGGATCTGCCAACTCACTTAAACCAGTCGGCTCCGTTCATATCCCTGTTCATAGGACAAGGACCGGGTGGCATACTTTACGCCGCTACTGGCGCATCTGCGCTTTTTCTCATAAATGCCGGGACTTACTTTTTCGCCTCCGGTCCGAAACGTTATTCGCATACCACAGCCCCTTCCACAGGAGAAAAAGAAGGGCAGTGCGGCATTCAAGGCTTTTATATCTGATACCAAAGAGGGACTGCAGTATGTCTGGAACCAGAAGGGCATGCGCATATTGTTCCTGGTGGCTGCGTTGCTGTACCTGTTTATCGCACCGATGAACCTGCTGCCGCCCTTTTACGTTGAAGACTATCTCAATTTGAACGCTGACTGGTATGGATACATGTTGATGTCACTCGGAGTGGCTCCGCATGGGTTACCTGATCCCCGGCTCGGCCAACGTACGCGGCCGCGACCAGAACACCCTATAATCCTGTTTGCTGCCGGGCGCATCGATCGGCATGGGAGACACGGGTTCTGACGCAGCCGTACATCGTTCTGGGAGACATTCCTGGTTGGGCTGATGGCCGGCATTTTCATGGTCAAGGCCACGACGGTCCTGCAGCTGGCTTCGCCGAGTGACATAGGGGCAGGGTTTTCGGGTTGTTGCCACCGACCAGGGGGCTCGGCGCTGGGGCTGGGCATTGCCGGCGTTATCGCCGATTTAGCCAACAAAAATATACCAGTCATTTATGCCGCCTGCGGCGTGCTAGTTTTGTTGGTCTCCGTAGCGATGGCCAGTTCAAAAGAAGCCAGGGATTTTCTCACGATATGCGTCAATCCCCATCCCGATCCCAATCACACAAAAAATGAGTCCGCTGACTCGGATAAAAGCTGCTAATTTTGTGATATACTTTTTAAACGTCGCTCATGAACTGGATGAACCTCGTACCGTACCCATAGCCTATCTGTTGGGCTCGATCCCCTCGGCTTATCTAGTCGCGAAGTGCAACGGCAAAATAGACATCCGTGATGAGTCGGACGGGCATATCAGCGCAGCGGCCGTTTACCGAAGGGTCGGACTGCTATCCTTCATCCTTGTAGTAATAATGGACATTGGCAAGGCGGCCCTTGCTGTCCTGGTGGCGCAGTGGATGGGCGCCGCACCCGCCTTTGTCATGCTGGCTGGGATTTGTGCTGTTATTGCTCACCAATGGTTCCTTTTTCCAAGTTCCAGGGCGTGAACGAACACAGATTATCAGAGTATTATGGGGCGCGATGGAAAATTGAGTCCGGCTTTAAAGAGCTCAAACAATACATTGGCAGCCGAATGAGTCAGTGTCGCAATGCTCAAGCAGTGAATAACCATCTGCAATTTTGTATGATGGCGTCAACGATCACGTGGCTTTATGCGGATACTGGAAAGCCTACCGGAACGACGGGCATAAAGTGAAAGGCGAACCAGTTTTGCCTTTTGGCATGTTCTGGCGGCTTATCGCCAAGGCTGCACTCAATGACTGCTTTTAATAGGGTTTGCCCCAAACCCGGCAAACCCACGAAAAATTCTCGGGTGGCTGTGTTGCTACGCATGGTGGCCTGATGAATTTTTAGGAAACTTCAGTTTATTATGTTGATTGTTGTTTTGCATCTGCTAGCAGAGATTTCTCGATGGTACTTACTACGCTTCATCATGCGGCTCATAATAATCATTACCCTGATTATTACGTCTATTGACCTAGTTGTATTTAGCCAATTTTTTACCCACATCTCATTACATGATTTTATCAGATTTTCTCATGAATTCAGCGCAATAATAAGTTTTCTTCCCAAGACCATCTTTGGCCAATTGTCCGTACTATTTGTTACCATCACACTCTTGCTCATTTTTAGTAGATATCTACAACATGACCGGATCGCCTCGCCACCTCCTATATTGATTGCATGCTTAGTTATCGGTATAGCCGGAACCAATGCGTTAAAGACACCACATGTACTTTTTACAAGTTCAATTGAGGCTTTTTTTAACCCAGAGACTAGAAATTTTGCTTATTCCGATAAATTCAAAGCAACTATTCCAACCAAATCAACTGGCCAAAAATTTTGCTATAATGGAGAAGGAGCTCACCCAGATATTATTTTATTGGTGTTCGAATCTTTATCCATGTATCACAGTACGCTCTTTTCCGGGATCAACGACTGGATGCCACAGTTTGATAACATTAGTGAAAATGGACGCCATCTAAGTAATTTTTATGCGAATGGTGTTGATACGGAGCAAGGGTTAATTGCATTGTTTTCTGGTGAACCGCCAATTTCAAAGGGATTTGAACACTCGATTGGTATATTTGAACAGTTTTACAATCTAAAGCAATCTGTTCCCAAAATGCTTCATGAATTTGGTTATCGTACTGTCTTTCTTGCCACTAGCAACCTCGGCTTTATTGGTAAGGGAAGTTGGCTCAGAGATATAGGTTTTGATTATATTGAAGGCCATGACGCACCCTATTATAGTGGTATGGTACGCTATATCTTCAATGCAGCATCAGACGATGCTCTCTACGGTAGGGCACTCCTGGAGTTGCAGCACAAAAAAACCTCGCCAATCTTCATGGCATTAGAAACCACTACTACCCATCCCCCATTTACCGACCCGATAAGTGGAACTTATTCAGAGGAGCTTGCTTTCCGTTACGCTGATCAGCAGTTAGGAATATTTGTAGAAAACTTAAAATCCAGTGGCTTTTTTAACAACGGTTATTTGATGATTGTTGGTGATCACCGTGTTATGAAACACTTGACCAGTGCCGAAAGTGCTCGTTACGGTGACCTGGGTTATGCAAGAGTTCCTTTTACCGTCATTGGCAGTGGAATAAACGGTGAGAATGAACTGGCAAATTTTTCCCAATCTGATTTGCTTCCCTCTCTACGCCATTGGCTTGGCAAGGGACGACAATGTGTTAGCTCCAACCAAGGAATCTTTTTACCAACAGCGATACACCAACCAACTTGTTCTTTCACCAGCCGTCTTTACAACCGTAACAATGTATATGTTCACTGTGGTACCGAAGATTACATTATCAACCTGAATGGTGACCGCACCCAATATGTTGGTGACAACACAGGGCCAACTGAATTACTTGAAGAAGTAAATCGGCTACGGATTGGTGCTGGATTCTAGTGTTTAATTGACCAATCTAAGGCAGGTAACTGTACCTGAATAGACATTTCGATAAGGACTGTCTAATAACTTGATCAACTGTTCGTTTAAACGTTATCTTGTTTTAAAAACAATTTTGACTGTCAGCAATGTGTCGTAACCGGAAGTCCGTAGTTAGTATTTTGAATCATCATATATACTGTTAATTTATAGATAATAACCTGTATTTTTCGAATAATCAGTAGACAACTAAGGAGCGCAGTTATGAGCGATAATCGAAAGGAAATTCTGGAGTGGATAGAGCAAGGGCGTATACAATCCGGCAGTTTGCCGACGGCTTTGCGGTTGGCGGGTCTCATTCCGGGTAGGGCTGAGTGGCGCAATTTTTTTCAATCCTTGACCTTTTATCTGGGGATAGTATTTTTCGCGGCCGCCCTCATTTTCTTTTTTGCTTTCAACTGGCAAGCAATGGGGCGGTTTGCCAAGTTCGGTCTGGTGGAAATAGTACTTATCGCTAGTATTGTACTGTGCTGGCAACTCGATCTTAACCGTGTGGCGGGCAAAGGCTCACTCTTGTTTGCCACCTTATTGGTAGGAGCATTGCTGGCATTGGTTGGGCAAACCTATCAGACGGGCGCGGATACTTACGTGCTATTCGGAGTCTGGGCTATCGCGGTACTGCCTTGGGTGGCGGTGAGTTGTTTTAGCCCACTATGGTTAATCTGGCTCGGATTGATCAACCTTACGGTTATCTTGTATTACCAAACTTTCGGCGGTTGGTTCGGTTTTCTGTTTGATACCGAAAAAATATTGTGGGCTTTGTTTATTCTTAACACGATTGCATTGTGTTGCTGGGAATTTTCCGCTTATAGCGGGGTGAGTTGGCTGCGCGAGCGTTGGTCAGTACGCATCCTGGCTGTTTTCAGCGGCAGCTTGATCACGGTACTGGCGGTATGGGCAGTGCTGGATTTTCAGGCTGACAAGGCGGTAACGATGCTGGTCTATTCGATCTGGATGGCGGCCGCTTATGTCCTCTATCGCCATGTCTTGCGGGATGTTTTCGTATTGGCGGGTGGTGTACTGAGTGCCATTATTGTTATCACGGTCTGGCTGTCGGAGCAGATGTTGAAGCATAGCGATGAAGGTGCTTTTCTTTTTATCGGGTTCATTATCATCGGACTCTCTGCTGCCGGCGGTTTTTGGTTGAAGTCGGTTGTCAATGGGGCGCAAAAATGAGCACGCTAACAGCACAGCAGTTGTGGCAACAGTTGCAACAGCAAGGATTGGTTGAAGGAGACATGCCACCGGCCAGTGATTCTGCATCACCTTGGTATGTTCGGGTGATGCTGGGTGTGGCAGGCTGGGCCGGTGCTTTATTCCTGCTGGGCTTTGCCGGTGCTGCATTTGCATCCGTGCTGCAAAGCGCGGCGGCATCGTTGCTGCTTGGAATAGCATTGTGTGGGGCTGCATACGGAATCTTCCGTGTAGCGTCAGAATAATGATTTTACTACGCAGTCAGGTCTGGCGGTGAGTTTCGCTGGACAAGGTTTATTTATTTTCGGATTGTTTACCGCATTTAAATCGGAATCATCCATTGCCGGTTTCATTGTATTTGCATTCGAGTTGTTGTTGGCGATAGTAATTCCTAACTTTATTCATCGCGTACTCACCAGTTGGGCGGCAATGCTGGCGTTGACGTTCGCCCTCAGTCACCTGGGTATCCCCGGTTTCGCGTCAGGTATTGTAGCGGTGGGTTTTGCCGTGATTTGGTCGAATGAAAGGTACTGGGCATTGCATGGCAAGCTCTGGCGACCCATTGGTTATGGTTTGGGTTTGGCTCTATTACAGATGGAAGCGTTGTATTTTTTCAGTCATGATATCTGGAATTTATGGGCGCATTCTGAACCTGGCTGGTTGATGCGTCATGCGCATACTCTTGGCACAGCATTAGTTGCGATCACACTTTTATGGGTCGTAAAACGGCTGCTCGATCGAGAAAGCGTTTCGTTCAACAGCCGCATTGGCATGACGGCAATCGGCGTCGCTTTATTGCTTGGAATCCTGTCGTTTAGCGCCCCTGGTTTGGCAACGGCACTTTTGATTCTGGTCTTGGGATTTGCGACGGGCAATCACCTGTTGATGGGACTTGGATTGCTTGCATTAGGTGGCTTTGTTTCGCACTATTACTATCAATTGCAGAATACTTTGTTGTTTAAATCAATAGTGTTGGCTGAAGCAGGTACGGTGTTATTGGTCGTTCGACTCGGCTTGCAAAAATACTTTCCGCTAGCTGATGCCAAGGAGAACCTGGATGCGTAAGTTAATCGTGGTGTTGACGGGGTTGATAATCCTGGTTGCGGTCAATTTGAATATTTATGAGCGAGAGCAATTGAGGACAGAGGGTCGTGTGGTATTCCTGGAGCTGGCTCCAGTCGATCCGCGTTCGCTGATGCAAGGCGATTACATGGCGTTACGTTTCAAGGTAGCGACTGACGCTTTTCCTGGCAGGAAGGTAGAGCATAGCAAAGATGGGCATTTGGTCGTTGCGTTGGATGAACGTGGCGTAGCCGGTTTTAAACGTTTTGCTGATACGACACCACTGGCTGCGAATGAAATAGTGTTGAGATATCGCATTCGCAACGATCAAGTAAAGTTTGCCACCAATGCTTTTTTCTTCGAAGAAGGCAGTGCCCAACACTATCAACCGGCGCGTTACGGTGAATTCCGCGTATCGGCTGATGGCGAAATGTTATTGACTAACCTGCGTGGTGCTGATTTGGCAGTGTTAGGGGTGGCGCCTTAGATCGTAAATAGCCGTTCATGACCAGGAAACCTGCCTGGTAGCCGCATATTTCAGGCAACTATAAAGAAAAAATTGTGCGCCAAAAATCAGGTTGGCCATTAGCAGATGTATCGGTTGGACAATTGCCGGTACACCCAGTCTGTCCAGGCTGACACCTGCCAGAATGGCTATGATGACCAACGCAGCCAGCGCTAAACCCGTACGAAATAACAGACTTTGTTTACCAACAGATTGATAAAGCTTCCACACTAACCACAAGTTGGTAAAAAGAATAATCGAGGAAAAGGATCGATGTATGTAAAAAATAATCGGGAAATCATCGCGCCAGTATTGGCGTTCAATGTGTTCGCGAGCAATGAAATCAACCGCTTCTCTGACCTGGGTTCCCATGGCTACTTGCAATAAGGTCATGATCATTGCCGCAATTAAAACGGTTTTAAATTTATCGGGTAACAATCGGGTATCAATTTGACTGAGAAATTCCCGTTGCGATCGGGCAATGGTATAGATCAATAAGGCCACTAAAACCAAAGCCAATAGCATGTGTAAGGTGATTACGACCGGTTTCAGGTTGCTTGCAACGACACTTGAACCCAGCCAGCCTTGAAAACCCACCAGAAAGAAACTGCCTAAGGATAAATAGAAAATGGTTTTATCGCTTTTTAGATAAATGCGTGATGACCAGGCGGTCAGAAAAATTAAAAAGCCAATGGTCACACCCACTAAGCGGTTGGTGTATTCAGTCCAGGTTTTTACCGGGTTAAATTGGGTATTTTCATAGCCGCGCTCAGCATAAATTTCATGATAATTGGCGGGTAACTGCGACTCTTCTGTGGGCGGTATCCATTGTCCAAAGCACGTTGGCCAGTCAGGACAGCCCATGCCGGCGCCTGAAGCCCTGACAATGCCACCCATAAGAATGACAACATAAACAGCGAAAATGGTTAGAATGCCGATGCGACGAAAATGTAAGGCTGCTTGAGTATTCATCATATGGTCATGGTAATAAAGTAATTTTGTGTTGATTGTTGTCTTTTAATTTAAGGTTATTGGTATCGCTATCAGAAACCTGCAAAACGATCAACATTTTACAGTTTTCATGCGCTACGTGGGAACGTTGCGCCAGCAACACCTTACCTATAGCCTGTTCAGTGCCCGTGCTATCATCAATGATGGTTGAATTCGGTGCAGGCGTGGAGGACGCATCGCATTCAGCCAGAAATAATGCCCTTTTTGCCTTGCCTAGATAATGCGTCCTGGCAACAATTTCCTGCCCGGTATAACAACCTTTATTGAAACTGATTCCGCCCAACAGATCCAGGTTAAGCATTTGTGGAATAAATTCTTCGGACGTTTCTGTCGTAAGCCAGGGTATGCCTGAGATTATATCGAGATACCGCCATTGCTCCGAGTTTTCCGGTTGAAAGCCCTGATTACCGATCCGGTCTGACCACAATGCAATCGCTTTATCTGCTTTGGCAATCACCAATGACCGGCTTTGTGCAGCAGAAAAATTAACCGTAATGATCTCCTCTTGAGTTGTAGCAAATAATGGCTCGGCCGGGTTTGCAGGATGGCATAGCCCGATCAGACAGTGCTGATCCGAGCTATCCGTTAAAGTAACATCAGATCTTAATACATACATCTGCAATCTTTTTTTGACCGGTTCCAGCAGCTCTTCAGGTAAAACTATAAGGAAAGCATCGCCGGTTTTAACCAGTAAAAAAGTGGTGATAGCTCTGCCTTTCGGATTACATAAAGCGCCTAAACTGCTTTTTATCCCGGTAACATCGTTAACATTACAGGTTATTTGTCCCTGTAATAATTTGGCCGCATCTTTTCCGCTAACCGTTAAAACCGCCAAATGTGTAACCGGGTAAATGGTTTTGTCGTTATGATCTGCTTTGGCTGGAAAGGTAATACGGGTATCACTTTCAAATGTTGCATTTTGACTGAGTAGAAAGTTTTTCCAGTTCTGATTCATAGATGAAAATAATAAATTTTAAGATAGTTGTTGATTATATAGCAACTGGGCTTGATGCTATTGGCGTTCTTTTTCTGAAATAGACTTTGCCAAACCAGCTCGAATTTCCGGTGCAAGATATTGTTCAAAAACGGATTTTTTAAAATGCCCGCAATCATGCCAAAATTTATAATCGCTAGTGAATTGCTTGTCGTAATTTGCAATTATTTTTCTGTTGTAGATTTGCTCAAGAGACTTGAGATAGCCAGCTATCTGTTTATTTTCCAGATAGGATGTAAAAATATTGGATGGCATAGGCATTAAAATTAGCACCGGGACAATTCCAGCGCTTTTAAATAGTGAAGCTAATTTTTTATGTATTTCCAAATCCTGACTAATTGAACCGGTATAATCCACATTATCAAAGTCAACAGGCATATTACATTTTTCGAAATCCTCTTTACCCATTTCCCAAGTATAAGAAACAGCGCCATCTTTTCCATTAATAAACCGAGGGATACTTGCGTCAGCAATGACGTAATTAAAATTTGTATGGGTAATCTCAAAGTTTAAAAGGTATGCGCTGAAAAAATCGAAAGTGCTTCGTTTGCTTAACAGAGGGCTTTCTGATCTAAGCAAATCTTTTTGAGCATCCCAATACTTGGACCCAACTGTGTCAAGCGAGACAGGAATTATTGCTACGTTTTTCAGGCAGCCAAGGGAAACAAGATAGGACGCTTTCAAAAAAACTCCATTCATCCTGTCATCAGATACAGCAAAATTGAAAAACCTGTTTTCTTCACTGTTAATAGCTTCAGGCGGAAATACCGCCGCCCGGCTATTGCCGAATATCATTGAATTGTATGCCTGACACTTTTCAGTTAATATAGTTCGTCTTTTGAAACCGGGTGTTAGATTCGAAATACTCTTTGTCATCAGGTTTACTAAATATACGATAGGAATCAACCAGCCAATTAAATCCGACGGGCAGTGCCAGGAAAACAAAAGTGGCCAGGCAGAGGTGAACGAGATAATTACGCATGATCAGAATTGAAAATACAGAAACTCGCTAACATGCGTTAGCCCAAAAATAGACAATGCAAACAATGCACCTATCACCCAAGCACTTGCCTTGACGGGTTTCCATTCAAAATAACAACCGAATCTGCCGGGCGAAATCGTATCAACGGTTAAATCCATAGCTGTTTTATGTATATCTTCACAGACAGGGCGGTAGTGCCGGAATATTTGCCGTACATTGGGAAATCCCCAAACGATGACAAAGCCGATCATCAAGGTGACTATGGCTTTGACCGCATTCAGTTCAACAGGCGTAAATCGAGCAATTAATACGTGAAATTAAACCTGTTGCGTCTTGATGCGGAAAATTATCCGGGTATTTATCCCACCAACCAGCCAAGTGAAGCAGGCAACGAAAATCCGTTCATACCTGTCATGCCTTGCAACAGGTTTACTGCCGAAGAAAAACTGTCTGCACGAAAAAACACCCAACCCACCACCACCGCCAGGAAAGTGAGAGCACCCGCACCCAAATTTGACCAGCTGCCGCCATCACCCCAACCCATTCTTTGCTTTAAATTGCGCCAGGCATGGTTAATCATCAAATAAAATCCGTGCAAGCCACCCCAGATAACAAATGTCCAACCCGCGCCATGCCATAGCCCACCCAGCAACATAGTTGCCATCAGGTTGATATAACGCCGGCTTTTACCATTGCGGCTACCGCCCAGCGGGATATAGAGATAATCCCGCAAGAAACGCGACAAAGTCATGTGCCAACGCCGCCAGAATTCAATAATGCTGGTAGCCTTGTAAGGAGAATTGAAGTTTAACGGCAAACGTACGTTAAACATTAGCGACAGGCCAATCGCCATATCGGAATAAGCAGAAAAATCGAAATATAATTGTAAAGTATACGCGAGTGCCCCTACCCAAGACTCCAAAAACACAGGCTGTCCGCCCGAGCTTACCGCATCAAAAATGGGTGATGCAATATCCGCCATAGAGTCCGCTATGAGTACTTTTTTGGTCAGACCGAGTACAAAAATCGATAGGCCGACAGCGACGTTTTCCAGGTTAATAGAGCAGGTATTATTCTTGGCAAACTGGGGCATCATTTCCTTATGATGCAAGACGGGGCCTGCGATCAGATGTGGAAAATAAGTGACGAACAAAGTGTAGTGAATAAAGCTGTATTCCTTGACTTTACCCTGATAGGTATCCACAAGAAAAGCAAGCTGGGTAAAGGTAAAAAAGGAAATGCCGAGCGGCAGAAAAACTTCACCAATGAGAAGAGTTGTGCCCGCCAGTTGATTTAGATTTTCAACAAAAAAATTGGCATATTTGAAATAGCCCAGCAGAATCATATTTGCAAAAATCGCGCTAACCAGTAACAATTTCGGTGAACCGGTTGATTTTGATAGTCTCTGCCCAATCAAATAGCCAAAGCCGTAATTGCATACGATAGAACCCAGCAACAACCCCACAAAATGGACATCCCACCAACCATAGAAAAATAGCGACGCCAAAGTAAGCCATAGCAAGGCTAAGTTGTGGCGGTATCGTCCAATAGCATAAAATCCGAAAAAAACAACGGGGAGAAAGGCAAAAATAAAAACATACGAATTGAATAACATGCAATGTTTGGCTTGTGATAACCATTTATATTTAATTAAGGATTCCCACTTTTATATTTTCAATGGTAATGATTGGTTTTACTCCGTCGACAAAGACATTTCTTATTGCCAGATATTTTTTATGGGCATTATCGGGTATTAGAACAGCCTCAAAAAAATGGCTAGACGACGCATATTCTTGTTCCGAACTGGATCCGGTTGCTTGATTATCTTCTGATAACCCTAATTCAACTCTACCTTTTGTCACTTGAAAGGTTATTGAAACACCTTCGCCTACTTTTAATGGTGGTAGTGGGATAAAAATATAACTCCATTTGACATCAGGAATTAACACTGAGATACCATGATTTGTTTTAGATGCCGTGATTGATTCATTGGCTAAAATAGAATCCAGTGAAATATCGAGCTCATTCTTTAGCGATTTTGGTTTGATTTTAATATGTGCGAAATATAGTTTTTCTGTTTCCTCCTGTAACTTAAACTTATTTACAGAATCAACTGTGAGTCCGGCATCAGTCATATATTGAATTCCTTGATCAATAACTGCTGGATCATGATCCAGTATGACAATATGACGAATACCATTCGAGATAACATCCTTAGCCTGTTCATCGGAAATTGATCCGAATGGAATATTTACCCGATTTCTATCCCTCAGTTTTGTGAAGTGATGTAAATAGAGAGACTGGATCATTCTTTCATTACTGCCCTCTTCGTCTTTGTACCAGAAACGAAGAATCGATGGATCTTCGCTCGCTTGTGGTAACCTTTTAATGAGTTCCTGACCTATTTCAAGAAGACTTGTATCATCAGCTTTCCAATATTTTCCAAGAGCAAAATCGAATGAAGGAGTAACAGCAATAAGGCTATTGGACAACGTTAGTATCAAAGCTACGAGGATACCTCGCCATTTTGACCTTAATAAGATGATTCCTGCGATAGCAACCACCACGAGGCTAATACTGATGACCGGGACAAGAAGATCCAAGCCGGGAGCTTAAAACAGCAACAAGCGTTGGAGTAATTGCTGCAAGCAGGAAAACAACCAGATGTTTAAACGGCCGGTCATGCATAAAACCGGCACTTATACTCGTAACAGCAATGACATACGCTGGAAAAAGGAATGAAAAGTAATGGTAATCTGATGACGTTAGCGAAAAACTGTTATGGAAAATATCGCCATACCAAAGAAATCCGGCAAATAGGTTAACGGCAAGGACTGCTCCAAGCACTAGCTTGTCCTGACGAAAGCCCAGGAAAGCAGCGATTGTAAGTGGTATTGGCACAAACCAGCAAATCCCCTGCCTGAAAATAATGCTCCATGGAAGCTTCCATTGCGGGTCATACCCTTGACTTAAAGACTGGAGAAGCTCGATATTGGGGCCCGCAAGATTGGCGAATCCGTATTGCGAATAGAAAAATAGGCTACCTCCCAAGCTGACTACAACGATTCCCGCCAATACACTGCTTACCAAGGTAGTGACTCTTGTTACGCCTTTATCCCAATGCACAAGCATCGCTAAAGGCAGGAAAAAGAAGAGGGCAATCGCCGCATGCAGGTGGGACCAGATCGTGAGTCCAAAAAAGATTCCGGAACCAAACGCGGCTAAAAGAGAGACTCTGGGGAAGAGGAGCAAACAAATACCGAAAAGGAGAAATGATGCCCCGGCCGCATCGACATAACCCATTTGCAGTAACCGCAGTGCGACAGGATTAAGTATCCAACAAAACGCTGCTAAAATGCCCGTGGCGAGGTTGTAGCGTTTAGTGAATAGTAAAAACAGGATGGTGCAACAAGCTCCTGAAAAGCCGTAGCGAACTATACTGAAGCCGGCAGTGGGTCCGAACAAGTTAAAGGCAATGGCATCAGGCAGGATAGCCCCAAATCTAGTGCTGTAGTAAGTAATGCCTACCCTGTCAACCAACTCCTTAAAGTGCATGGCATAAGCCAGGTAAAAGACACTATCCGTGAAATTCTGAAACATAAGCCGCGGAATCCTGAATAGCCACGCAACTAATAGGGGTAATAAGAATATTACACCTGAGAGCAGTGCCAAGCATCGAGGATAATTTACCTGCATCGTCGGCCAAGAAATTACTTTATTATTTGACAATGATGCGCTCTCTAATTATTTGAGTGTTTCAGAATCTATCTGGAGGGTTATCAGCAGATAACGAAACAAATCCGTCCTGGCTTGTTGTTTTCTCAATAATATAACGGGGTCTGCGCTTGGTTTCCGTATAAATTTTTGCCAAATACTCGCCAATGATACCCAGGCAAAGTAATTGAATGCCGCCAAGAAAATAGATCGGCAAAACAGTGGATGCCCATCCCGGTATAGCCACTTCAGTGAACAGCTTTATCCAGACCGCCCAGATGGTAACTGCAAAACTAATCAGGGATACCAGTAAACCCAGGCCAGTAATAAATTTTAAAGGCACATCAGAGAAGGAGGTGATGCCCTGCCAGGCCAATGCGAGCATTTTTTTTAACGGATATTTGGATTCTCCAGCAAAACGTTCTGCGCGTTCGTAATACACGATGGTATGAGAGAAGCCCAACTGAGGAATAATGCCTCGAAGAAACAAATTGACTTCGCCGAACTCTTTCAGCGCCTCAATAACCCGGCGGCTCATTAGCCGGTAATCGGCATGATTGTAAATAATTTCAACGCCCATAACGGCCAGCAGCCGATAGTAGGCTATCGCTGTAAAATTTTTGAAAAACGTATCCGTCTTACGAGAACTGCGAACGCCGTATACGATATCGTGGCCTGCGGCATAGTCATCAAGCATTGCTTCGATAGCCGATAAATCGTCCTGCAAATCCGCATCGACGCTGATAACCGCCTCACCTTTCACCGTTAACAGGCCAGCCAATAATGCATTTTGATGACCCCGGTTGCGAGACAATTTAATCCCCCGCACAAAACTGTTAGTTTTGGCATAGGTCTCAATCAAGTCCCAAGTCCGGTCGCGGCTGCCATCATCTACATAATAGACGCAACTACCGGAGGTGATTTTTCCCTTGTCTATCAGGTATTGCAATAACTTGGTCAGTTGCTGAATCGTTTCCGGGAGCACGGCTTCTTCATTGTAGCAGGGCACAACAATGCTCAGATTGATCATGTGCTTGAGCAGGCTTGTCTTCTTAACGTTGCTAACCTCACCTGCTTGATCCAGTATTGGCTGGGTGCCTCTGCGCTCACGGAAAGCAAAGTAGCGGCTACCCAAAAAGCCGATAGTCGTATAGGGAACAATACCCAATGCTTGGGACAAATAAGGATTCAGATCAAAATGAGAGTTAGCAAAAAGTACCGTTGCAAGATTCGCCACATAGGCTACTGCTAGTACTAGCAAATAGCGGAGGAAACTGTAAACGACGTGATCCTGACTATCGAAAGTCCATTTTTTGTTCAGCACGAAACTCACCATAATACCAATCGCATAACCCAATGCATTGGAAGAGGCAAGATCCATTTGCAGAAAGTACATTGCCAGGTAAATAATGCCGAGCCCGACTAATGTATTAACAACACCGACGAGCAAGTACCGAATTAGGGTCATGTTTATAGCCTTTGATATATAAGCAGTAGCGTAAATAAATACTGTGTACCCGATGAATAACAGTACAGATCAATGTGCCGGAGTTGGGTTTTTTATCTCAAAAAAAGAACCTTCTGCCGGATCAACGTAAACTTCATCAGCATGATAGGTCTGGAGCAGCATCCGCCGAATGGCCAACGGTGTTTCCGGACTGGATATAGTACCTGTTATTTCAGTCCACTTTTTTTCCGGAAATAACCACAAGTTATTGGTCACAACGCGATAACCCAAAGACAGTGCCAAGTCGATCTTGCGACGTAATTCTGTCGCTTGTTGTTCAGGTGTCCTGCCTGGATACTTAACCATCTCATCCGTTATAGAGAGCCACTTGAACTTTGGATTCGTGGCGGGTGCTGGCGGCAAATGATCAACGTCCGGCCAATTTGCGCTCCAATTAGCAAATTGCCAGGGGATCAATGCATCGAATCCCAGATACAGAAAAACAGTCGTGGACGAATCAAATTTTTGCTCAAGACGCGTGAGGATCTCCAAATATTGTGCATTTCCACCTCGCTCTCCCGCAATTACCGGTACTGTATTGATCATAGGAAATAAGCTAAAGACCATGGCTAAAATTACCGGGGCCGGTTTATTTTTAAAAATGTTGGGGGCTTTTTCAAGGATCCTGTTACCTGGAGCAAGCCACAACGACATCAATATGCCCCAGGCGGGAATAATCCATGGCATAACAGTCAGTTGCATTTGTGGATCTTGCGGCTGGGAATAAAAATTGAAAACCTCTCCGCCTATAAAGGTTCCGCCAAATATGATGAAATGTGCGAGTATGGAAGCATCACTTCGCCGCTGCCAAACATAACGAATCGAAACACCTGCGAGTATCAGTGCTAGCACAGTTCCAGAAAACACCTCCCAAATATTGGCCAGGTAGTTTATCCAGTCGCCCGATTGTACACATCGACCGCCAATCAATGACTCCGCAATACCCACCCAGGTAAGATGAAGTTTTGTCAGGGAAAAACCGGCCCAACCAGTGCCGATACCCTTTCCAACCCAGAACAATCGTCCAAAGAAGGCGGCAGCCGCAACAAAATTAAATTGTTTAGGATCGCGAACCCTACAGTAATAATCAATGGCAGAATGCACAGGCTCAGAATAAATTCAAGGCACCATTCCAAGTCGTTGCTTCCAGCCGCGAGCGGACATCCATAAAGCAAGGAGCATGGGAGGTAGGACAGGAAACAATAATCGCCATTCGAAAAGCCAGCCAATGCTGAATATCAAAGCTACCACGATTATGCGCGGCGTGGTTGCCGCCCCAAACCAAACAGAGGCGAGAATCATGGCAACAAGCACGAAAAAATAGCTCGGCATGATGTCTTCATTGATAACCGAGAGCGTCAAAAAGTGCCCTGATCCCAAGTAGAAAAGGACGGTAAGCAAGCCGATCAGCCTGCTTTTAAAAATCGACGAAATCCAGTAGTAAATGCAACCCAGGATAATTGCGGCAAATGCTGCGTTGAGGACAGCCATTTGTTTCCAGGTCAGGCCGGTAAAAATACCTAAGGCATCCAGTAACCGGGTGAGCTGACCATAGACGGGAAAGTAAAGAAGGTTAGCGAGATCGAGGTTAACGAGATCCGGATTATCCGCCCACTGGCGCACGACAACACTTTTCCACAAGCCATTCGTGGTGACTATAAAGACGTTATCGACATACAGCTGAAAGCTGAGCAGTATTGAGAACGCAACGATGATCACCATGATTGCACCAGCGATCAGTGCTGAAGGTTGCTCTGAGACTGGGGCGCAGTTACCGGAGTGTGAATGCATTTCGACTCGACTGATTATTATTTATGTCCTCATCAACCCGTTTATTGTTGCTTCGGAAGCTAATGAATGTTTTGACAAAGCATTAATTATAAAATTTTCGATTGTAACACAAATATTCTGGCCCATAATATAGCGGATCCCGAAATAACCTCGGTAACTTCCGTTTGTAGGATGATTGAGGAGTAGAAGTTGACTCTGTCATGCTCAGGGCCGGCTTAGTATGGATTAGAACAAACGTTTAAGCCTCGCTAATTTTCTCGCTTTAATTGGGAAGCCTCAGTCTAGCTACTCGTTACTGCTCCACCGTTACGAAGGCTAATTTAGCTATGCCCGCATGTTGAACTGTTGCCATCACTTCTGCGACTTTGGCATAAATCACAGCTTGATCAGCGTATAAATGCAGGCCAATCTCAGGGTTTTTTGCAAGTTCGTTCTTCAAGCTTGTTTCCAGTGCCGCGAGATCAGCGACGGGTAGTTTATTGAGGGTTACCAGTCCTTTCGCATCGATACCGAGTTGCAATGGTTGATCTTGTATATCAGCTGTTGTTTCAACTGTTTTGGGTAACGTAACATGAACCGATTGCGTCAGTAGTGGCGCGGTAACTAATAAAATAATCACCAGTACCAGCATTACGTCCACGAGTGGCGTGACGTTAATTTCGCTCATCGCGCTTTCATCGTCGGCTTGAGGTTTAAATGCCATCAGTTATGCCTGCTCGTTTTTAGTGTCTAAAGCAACCGATAAAAAACTGGCAACAAAATTTTCCAAGCGTGTGCGTTGCACTTTCACGCGACGGAGAAAAAAGTTATAAGCCAAAACAGCCGGTACAGCCACGGCAATACCAATTGCCGTTGCGACCAAGGCATCGCCAATCGGGCCTGCAACAACGTCTAGACTGGTTGAACCACTTTCAGTAATATCATGCATTGCTTGCATAATACCCAATACGGTTCCAAATAAACCGACAAAGGGCGCCGTGCTGCCGATACTTGCCAGCACTGTTAAGCCACTTTCCATGGTATGTTGTTCTTGTTGTAATTGTACACGCAAGGTTTGTTCTAATAATTCTGTCGAATCTCCACAGTGTTTCAGCATTTTTCCCGCTGAACGTTGGTGCTCCTCAAGCCACGCTAAGCCTTCATAAGCCAGCCGCGCTTGCGAGCCTTTAGCTAATTCCGGCGATAAAGCTTTGACTTGTTTTAAATCAGGCAAATTCCAGAACGCGCTTTCAAAGCGTTCATTGCAACGGCTGTTATTAAAAAACTGCCAGATTTTGAAAAAAATTAACGTCCATGTCGTGACTGAAAAAACCAGCAACGTGTAAAGCGTTGCATCGATAATAAAGTCGGGGGCAATATGGGTGGGCATTGGATAATTATCCTTGTATCAGGTTTTTAAAAAATTAGTGTTCAAGTTTGAATTGTAATTTTTGCACAGCGCGTTGCGGTACAGCGACACCGTTGACAATTTTTTCTTTAAATTTCCATTTGCCGATTGCAGTGAGTGCGGCATCATCAAAAATAGTTTCGGGCTCTGATCCTACGACAACTGCATTAATAACGGAACCGTCAGTCTGAATGGTAAATTCGACTTTTACCCAGCCTTCAATTTGCCGGTTAGCAGCTCGAGCAGGATATTTCGGTGGTACACGAACCAATGGCACAACGCCTGAAACAACAGTTTTGCTACTATCGCGTCCATGCCCGCTTGTTTCTGTCGTTTTAGCCGTAGCGCTTGAATTTGATGGCGCTGAAGGAACGATAGCGGGGGCCGGGGCAACAATAGGCGGCGCGGGTTTAAAAGTTGGCACAGGCTCAAATTTCGGTACGGGTATCACTTCTTTTATTTCTGTAGGTGTTAGTTTAGGTGCAGGTAGAGGTTTTTTTACTACGACAGTTTTTTTAATCGGTTTGGGAGGTTTTACGATGGGTTTCGGTTTTATAGGTTCTTTTTTGGCAGGCAGTGGTGCAGGCGGCGGTTCTTTTACCGCTTGTTTCACGGGCGGTTCAGGTAAGGGCATCATCACCACTTCCATAACGACAGGTGGTTTATTATGTTCCGTTTTAGGTGCGTTTAATAAATACAACGCTAAGATGATATGCAACCCCACAACCATCATGAATAACAAACTCGCAACAAGACGCGATTTTTTTTGTTGTTCTAATGGACTAAAAGCCGAGTAATTCGGGTAATTAAAATCAAAAGTGTTTGATGAAGACATGAAAACGATGAATGTTTAAAAATGCGTTATTGCGTATCAAATAGAGCTAAATTATAACGAAATGCTAAAAAATTTGATCTGCAAAGCTTGAGTAACGTGTTCCTAAGCGGACAACTATCAACTATCAAACAACCCCTTCAAGTGCAGGTGTTGCATCAACATGATAAGTTTTGTTAGGTTTTTTAGCGCCAGGGCAATCAATACTGATTCGTTGCACCGGGTCGCCCAGTTTTAATGCTGTCAGTTGACCACCCCACAAACAACCGGTATCAATAGCATAACAATTTGGCCCCTCATAATAACCTAAGGTAGACCAGTGTCCGAAGATAACGCGCATATCCGCATTTTTACGTTTTGGCACCTCAAACCACGGCACCAGGTTTTTGGGTTGAGAACCTAAAGGCCCTGTGTTGGCAAAGTCAAGGCGGCCATTAACATCGCAATAACGCATACGCGTAAAACAGTTAATGATAAATCGTAACCTTGATACACCTTTTAAGCTGGCTGACCAGATATTGGGTTTATTACCGTACATTTGTTTTAAAAATACTTGATAATCATGACCCTTTAAGGCCTGTTCTGCTATTAATGCCATTTTTTGGGTTTTTTTAAAATCCCATTGAGGCGGAAGGCCCGCATGCAGCAAACAGAAATCATCGTTATAATGAAACAATGGCCGATGCCTTAGCCAGTGAATTAATTCATCCCGGTCTGGCGCGTCAAGTACTTGACTGAGCGCGTCTTTTTTATTGGCTATTTTTTGTAAACACGATGCCGCAAGTAAGTGCATATCATGGTTACCGAGAACAGTGACGGCTGAATTGCCTAGTGACTTAACAAAACGTAAGGTTTCCAGGGATTTGGGGCCACGGTTAACCAGATCACCTGCAAACCACAGCTGATCGGTATTTTCATTAAAAGAGAGGGTATCAAGGAGTCTTAATAAATCATCAAAGCAGCCTTGTATATCACCAATAGCGTAAATAGACATTTAACTAATGCAGTGTTCTTGGAATGGATAAAGTAAATTGGGGGATTTGGGCATTAAAATTATCGCCTTCATCCGAATGCATTGTATATTGGCCTTGCATTGTGCCGACCGGGGTTTCAAGTATTGCTCCACTAGTATAACGAAACATTTCGCCAGGTCTAAGATAAGGCTGTTCGCCAATAACGCCATCGCCTCTGACTTCCTGAATTTTGCCATTAGAGTCGGTAATTAACCAATGACGATTTAACAGCTGTGCAGGGACAGTGCCTTCATTAGTGATCGTGATGGTGTAGGCGAACACATAACGACCCTGTTCAGGAGCAGATTGCTCGGCTATAAAATAGGGTGTAGCTTCAACTAATATTTTGTTTTTTTCAGTCATTATTAGATCATATATGGATTATTTGTTGATTATTTCATCGTAACTTACGGCTAAACGCAAGTAACCATTTCATTTTATTAAACAACCGATGAAAAAACTATTCCCTTTCACAATCATTAGGACACGACATTGTATATTCACATCTTAGGTATTTGCGGAACTTTTATGGGCGGACTTGCAGTGATTGCAAGGCAATTAGGCTATGAGGTCAGTGGTTCTGACCAAAACGTTTATCCACCTATGAGTACACAATTGCAACAACAAGGGATTCAATTGATGGACGGTTATCGTGCTGAAAATCTGGATGGCGATCCCGATTTGGTTATTATTGGCAATGCCCTGTCACGCGGCAATCCGGAGGTTGAAGCCGTTCTGAATAAAGGCCTGAATTATGTCTCAGGTCCGCAGTGGCTGGCAGAACATGTGTTGCACGATAAATGGGTGTTGGGTGTTGCCGGAACTCACGGCAAAACCACCACCAGCAGCATGCTGAGCTGGATTCTTGAGCATCAGGGCTTTAATCCTGGATTTTTAATCGGCGGTATTCCGTTAAACTTTGGCATTTCTGCGCGTTTAGGGGGTGGGCCGGAAAATAAGTCAGGCTTTTTTGTGATTGAAGCTGATGAATATGATTCCGCTTTTTTTGATAAACGCTCAAAATTTGTTCATTACCGGCCACGAACTGCCATATCTGAATAATCTGGAATTCGATCATGCCGATATTTTTCCTGATCTGGATGCTATCAAACGGCAATTCCATCATCTGGTTAGAACAATCCCTGGCGAAGGTTTAATTATCAGCCCTGAGTGTGATACTAATATTAATGATGTATTGGCTATGGGGTGCTGGACTCCCGTTGCACATACCTCAATTAATGCGAATGCGCAATGGAATGCTACATTGCTAAAAGCCGATGGTAGCCAATTCTCGGTAGTGTTTGAAAATAATGAGCAAGGCATAGTCGATTGGTCGTTAACTGGTGAACATAATGTTTACAATGCTTTGTCTGCAATTGTTGCGGCAAATCAGGTCGGCATTTTGCCCAGGGATGCGATAGCCGCTTTGGGTCAATTCAAGAATGTTAAAAGACGTATGGAGGTGATTGCCACTATTAATGGCGTGACGCTATACGATGATTTTGCTCATCATCCGACAGCAATTGAAACGACGCTGGATGGTTTGCGTAAACAGGTGGGGCAGGAGCAGCGTATTATCGCAATTGTAGAGCCCAGATCAAACACTATGCGCTTGGGTATACACACAGAAACGCTGGCTAAATCGCTGGGTAATGCCGATCTGGCGATCATTTATCAGCCGAAAAACCTGGACTGGGATTTAAGCAAACTGCTTAACTATGCCGGCAATATTGAAATCTGTCAGTCTCTGGACGATATTGTCGCTAAACTTAAAGCAGAAGCGGGTTCAGGTGGACATTTTGTGTTAATGAGTAATGGCAGTTTCGGCGGCATATATCAACGCTTGCAGGAAGAATTGTAGGCACGGAGCAACTACTCATTAAGTGCGACAAGCGAAGCTTGTCGTTTCTTTTGGGGTAGCACTGATAATCAGATAATAGTTTTAGCCTGAAGATCAGCATGGTAAGAGGATCTGACCATTGGCGCACTGGCTACTTGTTTAAAGCCTAATTGTTTTGCAAAAGCGCCGTACTCATCGAATTGTTCGGGAGTAATATAGCTTTGGACTGATAAATGTGCCTTGGTGGGTTGTAGATATTGGCCGAGTGTCAGCATTGAGCATCCGTGTGCTAATAAATCTTTCATGACCTGGTGTACTTCTTCTTGCTCTTCTCCTACACCCAGCATGAGTCCTGATTTGGTTGGCGTTTGCGGCTGTGCTTTACCATACTTGCTCAGTAGTTCCAGAGAACCTTGATAATCCGCACCGGGCCTCACTTGTTTATACAGTCTTGGAACTGTTTCCAGGTTATGGTTGAACACATCGCAAGGTTCTTGGGCGAGTATCTCTATGGCTTTATCGATGCGCCCACGAAAGTCCGGAACCAGAATCTCGATTTTTGTAGCGGGTGTTTGCTGCGGATTTTTTTTATGCACTCGGCAAAATGCCCGGCTCCACCATCTCTTAAATCATCACGATCCACCGAGGTGATAACCACATATTTTAACGCCATTGCTTGTATGGCATCCGCCAGGTTTTGCGGCTCATTCTTATCCAGTGCCAGCGGTTTTCCATGCGCTACATCGCAGAAAGGACAGCGCCGGGTACATAAATCGCCCATTATCATGAACGTGGCGGTACCGTGCTGAAAGCATTCAGACAGGTTTGGGCAGGCGGCTTCTTCACAAACCGTGTGCAGTTGATGCTCACGCAACAAGTGTTTAATTTTTGTGATCTCGTCACTGGCCGACAGTTTTACGCGTATCCAGTCAGGTTTACGCAAAACAGTATCGCTTGGTTCAACTTTTATCGGAATACGCGCCAGTTTTTCAGTGCTACGCTGGTGTGATTCAGGGGTAGAGCGGGAAGGTGCTTGAATAGTCATGTTGGTAGTGCCGTAGTGATAGCCTGAATTACAGAGCTTGCAAGTTGATGGGTGCTGATAGTTACACCCAGATCAGACAGTTGAGTCACTTTAAGATCTGAATAGCCGCAAGTATTAATGTGGTCGAAAGGGCGCAAATCCATGTCATTATTCAGACTCAGGCCATGGTAGCTACAGTTTTTTTTAATTCTTAAGCCGATAGAGCCGATTTTTTTATCGTTTACATAAACGCCTGGCGCATCAGCTTTGGAAACTGCAATGATACCATGCTGGGACTAAGGTGCTAATCATGGCATGTTCTAAAAGAGTAACCAATTCGCGTATGCTTAGATTTTAAGCGTTTAATATCCAGTAAGGTATAAATAACCAGTTGCCCGGGGCCATGATAAGTGACTTGTCCGCCCCGGTCGGAATTAATGACCGGAATGTTGCCGGTATTCAACAAATGTTCACGTTTACCGTTCAATCCCAGTGTGTAAACGGGAAAGTGTTCTACGACCCAGATTTCATCCGGCGTTTCGGGGTTACGGTTTTGGGTGAATTGCTGCATGTTATGCCAGATCGATTCATAATCTTGCAAGCCTAGATTTCGTATCAACTGCCATTATAGGTTATAAATTACAGAAAATAAGTCTTTCAAAATAGCCTAATTTGAAGCCATTGGCATCCAACCATCGCTAAGAATATCCTCAATTGACCATGGGCATGCTTCGGGAAAACTATCCAAACCGGTTTCTTTTGATGCTTGATAAACAGCATCACCCCATACGACTTCCAGCCATTCAGCATCGTTGAGTTTTGACTTTAAACTGGGCACCTGTTTCAAATGAAGTGCGATTGCCCGGCGTTGGTTGCGAATAGTAATTTGCCAGCTTCGCCCCTGTCGTTCTGGTTGAAACTGCCATTTGAGCAAATGAGCCATAAGTAAAGCCAAGCGGTTTGCCAGTTCACGTTGTTCGCTTTTTCCCACGTCCTCTATTTCCTCCGCAATATGCTCCAGATCAAGCAACTCAAACTGCCCTGCGCGAACCAGATGCGCCTGTTCGTTCGCCCAAGCAACAATGTCTGTTTCGTAACGGGTTGTTGTCATAACTATCTCCAGGCTATTAATTGTTCCATTCTAGTATCTTGTTGGAAACAATTAAACAAAAAGGTTTGATATATTACGTTAACGTCAACAACGATACATCGGTATTGCCTGGCTAGTGAATATCCAGATTGCCGATGATTTTGTGAAGGAATCGAGTAGAGGGATGCAATGAGTGAATCTCTAAAGAGCCATCAAAACATGAGGATGATCTGTTAAATCCTGATAAATAGCATCCAGTTGTTGCTTGCTGGAGGCTTCTACTATGATAGTTACGGCGACGTAATTACCATCTTTGCTGGGGCGTGTAGTGACTGCGTCCTCCTTAATATCAGGAGCATGGCGGCGCACAATTTCTACCACTAACAGGTCAAGCTCCAGTTCTGCTTTTCCCATTGCTTTGATAGGAAATTGGCAGGGGAATTCAAGTAGCGTCTCTTCGCTCATAACAGCGATTGTTTGTAAGCTTGAAAAAGCTGATTCATGGCTTGCCAAACCGGGCCGGGTTTACCGTCTGACACAAGTTTAGAATCAAGTTCAACAATGGGGATAATTTCACGAGTAGAACTGGTTACCCAGATTTCACTGGCTGTTTGTAACGCAGCAAATGGAATTTTATCTTCACTGCAAGGAATTTATTTTTTCGTGCAATGTCCAGAATCACATCGCGGGTAATACCGGGCAAAATGTCATTGCCTTTGGGCGGCGTACACAAAACGCCATCAATGACGGCAAACACATTACTGGCCGCACCTTCAATGACATAGCCGTCTTTTACCAACAGTGCTTCGGCGCAGCCCTGGTCGATAGCTTCTTGTCTGTGCAGGATATTACCCAGTAGCGTGATGGCTTTTATATTGCAAAATTTCCAGCGGGTGTCATCCATGCTAACCGCTTTTACTCCGGTATTTAAACCGGCAAAAGGCACGATAGCCGAGCACATGGCAAAAACGGTGGCGGGTGTGTTTTCAGGAAAAGCGTGATCTCTTTTAGGGGCAGCACCACGGGTAATCTGTAGATAAATATACTGATCAAAATTGGCATCCAGCAGGGGAGTCAATATTTCCAGCCATTGCTCGCGCGTATGGGGGTTAGCCAAGCGAATACCTGCCAGGCTATTTTCCAAGCGTTCCAGATGCTCCTGAAAATGAAATAAATGACCGGAATAAGAAGGAATGACTTCATAAACGCCGTCGCCAAATAAAAATCCGCGATCCAGTACCGAAACTTTGGCTTCATTAAGCGGTAGATATTGGCCGTTTAAATAGACTGTTTTATTTTCCATCTTCTGACTTTTCCATCATCATCATAACGCTATCAGACAGTCTCTGAATAATATTGCCTTGATCAACAGTTTTCAGGGCTATCAGATCTTTGTCAGCAATCACCTCATCTTTAAGTGTGACCTTGACAGAGCCAAGTTTTGCGCCCTCTTTAACAGGCGCGGTGATTTTTTTATCAACGGTAATTACGGCTTTAAGGTCTTTGTATTGGCGGCGAGGAATAGTCGCGTAAAGATCTTCGGCCAAGCCTAAGGGTATTGTTTTACTCTGCCCCTTTCCAGATTCTGGCTTCATTTAAAGGTTTTTTTCCTTCATACAAGCGGTGTGATTCAAAAAACCGGAAGCCATAGTTAAGCAGTGTTTGATTTTCGTTGGCTCTGGCGTTGGCGCTTTTTGCTCCCAGTACGACAGAAATAAGCCGCATGTCTTCTCTTAACGCGGAGGCAACCAGGCAATAACCGGCATCATCAGTAAATCCGGTTTTTACGCCGTCAACTGACTCATCGCGGGAAAGCAATTGGTTACGATTATGCTGGGTGATTTTGTTATAGGTAAATTCTTTTTGCGAAAACCAGCGATACCAGTCGGGAAATTCTTTGATTAAAGCCGTCGTCAGAATAGCCAAATCGCGTGCACTGGTGTAATGGTCTTCCATGGGTAGTCCATCGCTGTTTTTGAAATGGCTATTCGTCATTCCCAATCGCGCAGCATGCTGATTCATCATGTCAGCAAATGTCGCTTCATTTCCCGCAACATGTTCAGCCAGAGCGACACTGGCATCATTACCGGATTGAATGATGACACCTTTAAGCAGATCTTCAACTTTAACCTGATTGCCGAGCTCAACAAACATACGTGAACCGGATGTTTTCCAGGCCTTTTCGCTGATGGTGGCCATATCTTCCAGATGTAAGTGACCATTGCCGAGTTCTCTAAACACCACATAAACCGTCATTATCTTGGTGAGACTGGCGGGGGCGAGTTTGGCATCGGCGTTGTTTTCCGCCAGAACTTTGCCGGTATGAAAATCCTGCAATATATAGGCGGTGGCGGCTATTGTGGGTGCGGGTGGGGTTGCAATTTCAGCGGTTTCTGCGTTTGCCTCAAAGAGGGTAACGAGTAGGCCAAAAAATAACAATAGGGTAAATTTTTTAAAAGGATTCATTGCTCTTTAAAATAGACAGTAAAACAATATTTCTATTTACATTATAACACGCGAGCTTTGCGATTGTTTGGATTCAGTAACAAATTGGGTATCGGTTATGCCTATTTTTGCCAATTGTTCATTCAGTTGATTAGCAGTGGCTGTTGAGTCTATCGGCCCCAGTTGAACTTTGTAAAGAGTGGATTTTTTGTAGGTAGAGGAGCGAATATCAGGCTCAGGCAAGTCAAATCCGGCAATTTTATCTTTTAATTTCATGGCCTTTTTTACACTGCCAAAACTGCCAATTTGCAGATAGACCTCTTGTTCTTGTGAGGCTGCAATTTGTTGCAATTGAGGTAAAGCCTGACTAGGTGATATGGCTTTAATTTCTATTTTTCCTGTACCGTCTTGTTCCATATCCAGATTTTTTGCGGCGGCGTAGGACAAATCCATTTCTCTGTTGCGCACAAAAGGACCCCTGTCATTTATTCTGACAATAATACTGCGATTATTTTCCAGATTGGTTACTTGAGCGTAGGACGGAATCGGTAGCGTTTTATGTGCGGCAGTCATGGCATACATGTCAAATATTTCGCCGGTAGCGGTTTTTTTGCCATGAAATCCGGGGCCATACCATGAAGCTACGCCCTGTTTTATGTACCGTGCAATACGCGGGAGCAGTCTTTCTTGTTGGGCAATCTTATTAGCGCCATCGTGGCTGTACATTCCTGTTTTTGACTGGTGTTTTAACTGATGGCCGGCTGCTGCCTGAGGTGTGTGATCAATAGAGACTGGGGCGGGTAAGGTAGCGTAGTTGGTTTTTATTTGTTCTGTAGAGCACCCGAAGAGGGCAAGTATTAAAATCGTTAATATGAGTTTATTCATGGGAATGTGCCTTTTTTATTTAAAATAGACTGACTTAACTGATAAACAGCCATGGCGTATAAAGGACTGTGGTTGTATCGGGTAATGACATAAAAGTTGTCTAATCCCACCCAGAGTTCTTCGCCTGGCTTTTGTCCGGATGATTCCTGTTCAAAAGCAAGCAGTTTTACTTTAGTGTTTAAAGGTAGTGACCTCGATATTTTTAAGTTAAGCGATTCTAACTCGTCAAACCTTAAGTCCGGCTTAAGGTTCCCGGACAATGCGGTTTTATAACTTTCCCCTGTTGCACTGGCAGGAATCGCGATAGCCTGACCGGTCTGCCATTGATGCTTAACAAAGTAATTAGCAACACTGGCGATAACATCGCTTTTGTTATGCCAGATATCACGATGACTATCGTTATCAAAATCAGCGGCATAGGCTCTGAAACTGCTAGGCATAAATTGTGGCATTCCCATTGCGCCGGCATAAGAGCCCATTGGCTCCAAGGGATTAATATGTTCATCACGGCATAGCAGCAAGAAATTTTCCAATTCACTGAGAAAGAATTTGCTGCGGGGTGGATAGGCAAAAGCCAGTGTAGATAATGCGTCGATGACTCGATAATTACCGGTCTTTTGTCCATAAGAGGTTTCAACGCCGAGGATGGCAATAATAATTTCCGCTGGAACACCTGTTTGTTTTTCAACAGTGGTCAATGCCGACTCATTTTCTTGCCAAAATTTTACACCGCCATCAATACGTGCCTCGGTCATAAATATTTTGCGATATTTATACCAAGGCAAACCTTCTGCGGGCTTTGAAATTTTTTTGAGAATATCCTCTTTTATTTCGACGGTTTGAAACAGCTCATTAAGTTCGGATTCGTCGAACTGGTGCGTTGTTACCATTTTATTGATAAACGCATGATAGGATTCGGAGTCTTTTATGTTGCCGGTACACGCTGTGAGTAACAGGCACAAGGCAAAAGGCGAAAGGCGCAAGGCGAAAAGTATGTTTTTTAACCAGAATACAAGCGGGTAAATTTGCACCTTGCGCCTTGAACCTTGAACCTGTTTTATCTTCATTGGTGTTATCGAAATTTTTTATGGGTGTGAATTGACATTAGAATGCCAAAGCCGGCTAAGAGTGTGACAATAGATGTGCCGCCGTAACTGATTAAAGGCAAGGGAACACCGACCACGGGGAGAATCCCGATGACCATGCCGATGTTGACAAAAACATAAACAAAAAAAGTAAAAGCCAAACTGCTCGCCAATAGCCTGCTGTAGGTATCCTGAGCCTGGGTAGCGATATATAAACAACGTGCAATAATTAACAAATACAGAATTAACAAGCCCAGGCAACCTGATAAACCGAATTCTTCGGCAAATACGGCAAAAATAAAGTCGGTAGAACTTTCAGGCAAAAAATCCAGTTCTGATTGGGTACTACCCAGCCAGCCTTTACCATAGATACCGCCGGAACCAATGGCTATTTTTGATTGAATAATATGGTAGCCCCTGCCCAGCGGATCAGCTTCAGGGTTCAGAAAGGTGAGTACTCGATCGCGTTGATAGCCGCGCATAAAATGCCAGATAATAGGCGTTAACGAAGCCAGTGCGGCAATGATCGCCACTATAAAGCGCCAGGAAAGACCGGCAAAAAACAGTACGCCGGCCCCGGAACTTGCTACCAGTAAAGCAGTACCCAGATCAGGTTGTTTGGCTATCAATAAGGTAGGAATAATAATAAGCAATGCGGCTATAAATAGCTGTTTGGGTTTTGGCGGCAACGGATGTTCTGCCAAATACCACGCGATCATCATCGGCGTAGTAATTTTTATCATTTCTGACGGCTGGAAACGGAAAAAACCCAGATCCAGCCAACGTTGCGCGCCTTTTCCTATCTGCCCCATAATCAATACCGCAATGAGCAGGAAGATACCGAAGCCGAACAGTATCGTAGAATAACGTTTAAACTGATAGGGATCTATATGAGCCAATACCGTCATTAAAAAAAAGGCCAATCCGACACGGCCAGCCTGACGCATCAGTATGTCCATATCCTGACTACCGGCGCTATACAGAATTGCGAAGCTCAGTAATGAAGTTAGAAACAGACCGATAAACAGGGGGATGTCGATATGCAGTTTTCTCAGGAGATTGCCGAGTACTGAAGGCGGTTCAAATTGATCATGACGGGTTTCAGTTTTCATTGTTTTCCTGTAAAAATTGCTTGATAACCTGTCCTGCAATAGGCGCTGCGACTGAACCACCGTGCCCCCCATTTTCAACAATGACCGCTACGGCGATTTTGGGATCATTTGCCGGGGCGAAAGAAATAAATAGCGCATGGTCACGATATTTAAAGTCAATGCTGTTTTCGTTATATTTTGCATTTTGTTTAATGCCCAGAACCTGCGCAGTTCCGGTTTTACCCGCGATTTGATAACTAATATCTTTACTAATGCCTTTGGCGGTTCCGCGTGCGCTATGAACCACATTGATCATCCCTTCGATAACCGTATCAACGTTATCCGGCTTAAGTGGAAGGGTATCTTTATGGATTTCAGGGCCTGGACGGGTTTCATGTGGGCTGACAATTTTGTCAACCAGAAAGGGCGTGACAACTTTACCTTTATTCGCCAACGTTGCCGTGGCTCTGGCCAACTGTAAAGGTGTAACCTGATGATAGCCCTGGCCTATGCCGGTAATAAGTGTTTCGCCGGGGTACCATGCTTGATTTTTTCGAGCAAGTTTCCATTCACGCGATGGGAGTAGGCCTTCTTTTTCACCAATCAGATCAATACCGGACTTTTCACCAAAGCCAAATTTCTGTAAAAAACTGTGAATATGATCTATACCCAATGTCGCTGCCAGGCGATAAAAATACACATCACACGATTCAGTAATAGCCTGATTTAAAGCCACTGAACCATGCCCCCCTTTTTTCCAGTCTCTATACCGGTGACTCACTCCAGGTATTTGATAGGAGCCTGGGCAGAAGAGTTTTTGCTGGGGGCTGATAGCCTCATATTCAAGACCTGCCAGAGCGATAAACGGCTTGATGGTAGAGCCGGGCGGATAGAGCCCACGTAGCGCTCGATTATAGAGCGGTTGATTTTCCGATGATTGCAATGCTTGATAGGCGTCATTGGCTATACCGACTACAAAAGGATTGGGATCAAATCCAGGACGGCTGACGAAGACCAACACGCCGCCGGTCTTGATATCAATGGCAACGACAGCGCCGTTGAAAGTACCCAGCGCATCATAAGCCGTTTTTTGTAAATCAATATCCAGGGTTAAATAAAGATTGGCACCGGGGTCCGGATTGACTTCGTTCAGGGTGTTAAGAAGCCGGGCCTGCACATTGGTTTCTATTTCTGCATAACCGGTTTTGCCATGCAGTTCAGTTTCATACGAACTCTCTATTCCCAGTTTGCCAATATGAGTAGAGCCTCTATATTCAGCAATGGGTAACTCCTTTAATTCTGCCTCGTTAATACGGCTTACATAGCCAATAACATGAGCGGCTAAATCACTGTAAGGGTAATGCCGAACCAAGCGCGTATGAATATCGACGCCAGGGAAATAAGGCCTGGCAACGGCAAACTTTGCGAGTTCTTCATCGCTCATGCTTAATAACAGCGGTGTGCTGGTGAAACGTTTTTGGCGTTTACGTAGCTTTTGATATTGCTCAATTTTTTCGTCAGGTATATCAAGCAGCTTTTGCAAGCGTAACAAGGTGTCATCCATGTTGCTGATTTGTTCCGGGATGAGTTCCAGGCTATAAGACGGCGTGTTTTCGGCTAATACTTTTCCGTGCCGGTCATAAATCATGCCTCGAGTAGGGACTAAGGGAACGATTTTGATGCTGTTATCTTTTGCCAGCGATGAATAATGTTCGTGACCGACAATTTGCAGGTAAATGAGACGAACAATCAGGCCCGACGTTAATAGAATAATGGCAATGAAAGCCGCGACAATACGATTGAGAAACAGGCGGTTCTCTACTGAATGGTCTTTAATAGCATACATATTGGACATGAGTTGCAGCGTGGTCTACTTAATGCGTCGTGACAAACGAACAAAGCGCAGTACACCATAGACCAAGGGCCAGCAAAGCGTGCCGGTAAAAACAGGTAGCCAGAAAGAGGCGTGAAGTTGTGCAGGATGTTGAAGGTTTTTTATAATAAAAAGTAATAATTGGGACAATAGCAGGCAGAAAAAGATAAATAATCCCTGTTGTAATAAAGGGAATTGACGTAACCGCTTGTGCAGCTTAAGGCAAATATAGATAACCAGTGAATAAGCCAGGGCATATTGACCGAGCATCCTGCCCGTCAATACATCGGTGAGCAAGCCAAATGTCCAGGCATGAAAAATACCGACACGCTCGGGTATGGCAAGTGACCAGTAGATAAGAACAAGGAGCACCCAGTCCGGATTGAGCGCTGCCATTTCTCCCGGCCAGGGTGCGATTCTTAAACCCATCGCCATCACCAGGGTTAGTATAATTCGAAAAAAACCCACAGTGTTATTCAGTCTGCATGGGTCTTGGCCTCCGCTTCGTTTGCTGTTGGCTTTGAAATGAGCGGCACAGGCGTTGAGTTGCTCCAGACTATCATTAACTCCCTGTTACGGTCTAACAAGGCTTTCGGAGTGGCGGTAATGGTAGCGAAAGCCTTGTTGGGTTGCGAGGTAAATTCATCCACGACAGCCACAGGATAACCTTGTGGAAAAGTACCGCCTAAACCTGACGTTATGAGTAAGTCACCCGGGCGAATATCGGCATTGCCGGGTAAGAAAGGCAGTACAAGCCGGTTCAGTTGACCGCTACCCACGGCAATGGTTAATAAACCATTGCGATTGACCTGAACAGGAATGGCATGATTCGGATCGGTAATCAGCATGATTTCAGAGGTGAATGGCAATGCCCGAAAAACTTGTCCAACAACGCCGTTTGCATCCAATACCGGTTGTTGAGGATGAACGCCAAAACGAGTGCCTTTGTTGACGACAACGATATGTTCATAAGGCGCCATATTGATTGATAATAATTCGGCAACCAGTACCTGTTCGCCCAGTTTAAAGGAGTTCTCCAATAACGCACGCAGACGAATATTTTCTTTTTCCAGAGCGGCCAATTTAAGTAGTCTGGTTTGGTGAATGAGTTGTTCTTCACGCAAACTTTCATTTTCCTTTTTTAATGTCCGGTATGAACTCACGGAGTCGGCAGTCTGTTCAACCAGAACAGTAGGCAAATCGACCAGATATTTTAATGGATCAACAAAAAAGGATAAGGTTGTGCGTAGTGAATCCAATCGCGGGCTTCTGTGTTCAGTTGCAAGTAAAGCAACAGATGCAATGACTGCTACCAGTAGGCGGGTGTTGATTGATGGGCCGGTGGCAAATAAAAGATTTATAGCGGATGCCTCGTATCAGTTAAAGAGTGCTGCAGACTCTGGGTAAGGTATGCCTAAATCACAGCCAGATTTAATCTAAAAACCTCATTTCACCACAGAGACACAGAAATACACAGAGGAGAATTATTGGGTTGAAAAAATACACTTCACTTATCAAAAAAATGGCAGGTGAATTCTATGCTTTGGCTCACTGTGAGACTCTGGTCTCTGTGGTGTATAGCTTGTTTTTTCTGGTATTTAAATGAGGATCGTAATTACTCTAGTGAAAAGGTTGAAATTCCTTTTTTATCCAGCATTTCCAGAACCATGCCGCCCCCTCTGGCAACACAGGTGAGCGGATCATCAGCAATATGCACCGGCAGGCCTGTTTCTTCGGCAATCAGGCGGTCAATATCTTTCAATAAAGCGCCGCCGCCGGTTAAATAGATGCCGCGAGTGGCAACATCCGATCCAAGTTCAGGCGGTGTTTGTTCCAGTGCTACTTTTACGGCACCGACAATACCGGATAAGGGTTCTTGCAAGGCTTCCAGGATTTCATTGCTATTCAGGGAAAAACTACGCGGTACGCCTTCTGCCAGATTGCGTCCTTTAACTTCTATTTCTCTGACTTCGTTACCGGGGTATGCCGTACCGATTTCCAGCTTAATTCTTTCAGCCGTGGCTTCACCAATCAAGGTGCCATAGTTTCTGCGAACATAATTGATGATGGCCTCGTCAAATCGATCACCACCGATACGAACAGAGTTTGAATAAACAATGCCGTTTATTGATATAACCGCTACTTCCGAGGTACCGCCGCCAATATCAAGCACCATGGAACCGCAGGCTTCATCGACAGGCAAACCTGCGCCTATAGCAGCAGACATCGGTTCTTCAATTAAATAAACCTCGCGCGCGCCCGCCATTGAGGCAGACTCGCGGATGGCGCGACGTTCGACTTGCGTTGAGCCACAAGGCACACAAATTAATATACGCGGACTAGGGCGTAGCCACCGGTTTTTCTTATGAACTTTTTCGATAAAAAACCGCAACATGCGCTCAGTGATTGCAAAATCGGCGATTACGCCGTCTTTCAGTGGCCGGATTGCAGTGATATTGCCTGGCGTACGCCCCAGCATTTGTTTCGCGTCACTACCTACAGCTGCGATGGTTTTGGAGCCACGGACTTTGTCTTCTTTGATGGCAACAACGGAAGGTTCATTAAGCACGATCCCTTGCCCTGGAATGTATATCAATGTATTAGCGGTTCCCAGGTCTATCGAGAGATCGTTTGAGAAAAGACCGCGAATTCTTTTGAACATTTTTATCGGTTTCCTTTAAGGAAGAAAAATTACACTACTTTATCAATCAAGGGGGTATTTGAGCAAGCTATAAGTATGATATTTGTAGTAATATACTTAGTGAAGGTACAAGGGGCAAGGTAAAAGGTATCCTGTATCGAGCTTGTAGGGTGCGCATCGCGCACCATTAATAATTAATTTTAAATATGGAGACCAAAATGTCGCTAACGGCGGATGATGTGAACAAAATTGCGCATTTGGCGCGATTGGGAATTGACAAACAAGATGTTGAATCTTATGCGAAAGATTTGTCAGGTATGCTGGATTTGATGACCCGGATGAGTGAGCTGGATACCGGTAATGTTGAGCCGATGGCGCACCCTATGGATCAGGCGCAACGATTAAGAGCCGATGTGGTCACAGAACAGAATAATCGCGAAAAATTTCAGGCTATTGCGCCGCAAGTCGAAGCGGGACTTTATCTGGTTCCGAAAGTGATTGAATAAAAGGAACGCACAATAATGCACACTAAAACATTGTTAGAATTAGCGCAAGGCTTGCGTTCAGGTGAATTTTCCAGCGTAGAGTTGACTCAGGCTTTTTTGAATCGAATCAAGCAACATCAGGATCTGAATGCTTATATTACCGTCACCGAAGAGAGTGCCTTGCAGAATGCTAAAGCCGCAGATATTCGACTGGCTAACGGCAAAGCTGAACTGTTGACCGGCATACCCCTTGCCCAAAAAGACATTTTTTGTACCCTGGACGTTAAAACCACCTGCGGCTCTAAAATACTCGATAATTTTACTGCGCCCTATAACGCCACCGTCGTAGAAAAACTGAATCAGGCTGGCGCAGTCATGCTGGGTAAACTCAATATGGATGAGTTTGCGATGGGATCCTCCAATGAAACCAGTTATTACGGAGCCGTAAAAAATCCCTGGAATACCAATACGGTTCCCGGCGGTTCATCCGGTGGTTCGGCGGCAGCCGTCGCGGCGCGTTTGGCAGCCTGTGCAACCGGTACGGATACCGGCGGTTCTATTCGCCAACCCGCAGCCTTGTGCGGCATTACCGGATTAAAACCCACTTACGGACGCGTATCCCGCTACGGCATGATTGCCTATGCCTCAAGTCTGGATCAGGGCGGCCCCATGACACGTTCCGCTGAAGATGCAGCCATCATGCTGCAAACTATGGCAGGGTTTGATGAAAAAGACTCAACCAGCGTCGACCTGCCTGTGCCTGATTACAGGGCGGGATTGAATAACTCTCTTGCGGGTCTAACAATCGGTTTACCCAAAGAGTTTTTTGGCGAAGGTTTAAACAGCGATGTGGCTGCAACCCTTGAAGCAGCTATCAATGAATATCGTAAACTGGGCGCGGAAATCAAGGAAATCTCCATGCCTAATCTTCAGTTGGCCATTCCTGCTTATTATGTCATTGCGCCCGCTGAATGCTCTGCCAACTTGTCGCGTTTCGATGGTGTGCGTTATGGTTATCGCTGCGAAAACCCGGTGGATTTAACAGACCTCTATACCCGCTCTCGTGGTGAAGGTTTTGGCAAGGAAGTTAAACGCCGTATTCTTATGGGTACGTATGCTTTATCCGCAGGTTATTACGATGCTTATTATATTAAAGCGCAAAAAGTCCGGCGATTAATCAGCGAAGACTTTAAAAAAGCTTTGACGGAAGTTGATGTGATTATGGGGCCTGTCACACCAACTACTGCTTTTGGTATCGGTGAAAAAATCGGCAATCCGATCGAAATGTATTTATCCGATATTTACACCATTGCCATCAATCTTGCCGGTGTGCCGGCCATGTCAATTCCCGCCGGATTTGTAGCGGGTATGCCGGTAGGCTTGCAAATTATCGGCAATTATTTTGCAGAAGACAGATTGTTGAACATTGCTCATCAGTATCAACAGGTCACTGATTGGCATCAACAAACCCCTAAAGGTTTTGAGTAAGGAGAAAGAGATGGAATGGGAAACAGTTATCGGCCTGGAAATTCACACACAACTGGCCACCAAATCAAAAATTTTTTCCGGCGCGTCTACTGCTTATGGCGCGGAACCCAATACCCAGGCCTGTGCCGTTGATTTAGGCTTGCCCGGTGTTTTGCCCGTATTAAATGAAGAAGCCGTGCGCATGGCGGTTATCTTTGGCATGGCCATCGAGGCGCACATTGCACCGTATTCGGTGTTTGCCAGAAAGAATTATTTTTATCCCGACCTGCCTAAAGGCTATCAAATCAGCCAGATGGAATTGCCGATTGTCGGTGTCGGGCATTTGGATATTGAAGTGGACGGCGTAAGCAAACGTATAGGCATCACCCGCGCCCATCTGGAAGAAGATGCCGGCAAATCGCTGCATGAGGATTTTCATGGCTTGACCGGCATTGATTTAAACCGCGCCGGTACACCGTTGCTGGAAATTGTTTCCGAACCGGATATGCGCTCCGCCAAGGAAGCCGTCGCTTACATGCGCAAACTGCATGAATTGGTGCGCTATCTGGGCATTTGTGACGGCAACATGCAAGAAGGCTCGTTCCGTTGTGATGCCAACGTATCCGTGCGGCCCAAAGGCCAAAAAGAATTTGGTACCCGCGCTGAAATTAAAAATATCAACTCGTTTAAATTCGTTGAAAAAGCCATTAATCACGAAATTGAGCGGCAAATTGAGCTGATAGAAAATGGCGGCAAAGTCGTTCAGGAAACCCGTTTATATGATTCGGTAAAAGATGAAACGCGCTCCATGCGCAGCAAGGAAGAAGCCAATGATTACCGCTATTTTCCCGATCCTGATTTATTGCCCGTTATCATTGATGAAGACTTTAAAGCGCAAATAAAAGCGGCATTGCCGGAATTGCCGCAAGCTAAAAAACAACGTTTTAAAACGGATTACAATCTGGATGAAGAAAGTGTGTCTATTCTTACCTCTTCGCGTCCGTTGGCTGATTATTTTGAAGCGGTGCTTAAAACATCGGGCTGCGAAGCCAAGCTCTGCGCCAACTGGATAACAGGCGATCTGTCTGCTGCACTCAATAAAGCCGGCCTGGAAATTACCGATTCGCCGGTTAGTGATGAGCGCCTGGCGGGTTTATTAACCCGTATTAGCGACAACACCATTTCCGGAAAAATCGCCAAACAGGTATTTGAAGCGCTTTGGCAGTCCACGTCTACAGCCGATGAAATTATCGCCGCAAAAGGCTTAAAGCAAATCACAGACACCGGCGCAATCGAAGCTATTATCGATAAAATCATTGCCGATAATCCCGGTCAGGTTGAGCAATATCGCAGCGGCAAAGATAAAGTATTCGCCTTCTTTGTCGGACAGGTCATGAAAGAGATGCAGGGCAAAGCCAATCCGGCCGAGGTTAATAAAATGTTGAAGGAGAAACTGAAAGGGTAGCAAAGGGATAATGAATGAGCATAATAGCTAGTTGAAAATCCCTCTTTCCAAAACTCATTAGCTCATGCCTTAATAGTGTATCGAAGCTCGTCATTCCGGCAGGGATGCCGGAATCCAGCCACAGGGATGTAAAGGTTCGAGTAATTTTTCATAAAATCAGTCACGCACTGCATGATAACTAAAGATAATCTAAAAACCCTTTTACTTGCCTTGCAATTTGAGCAAAACGGCAATCAGTTCAGCAAACAATTTGCCGATTCGGACACCTTCTTAAAAGTCGATTTCGATAAAAATATATTGATTTATCCGGAAGACCAAGGCTTAAAAATCCACGAACGGCAAACCTGCAACTTTTCGGCTAATGAAAATTTTGTCGTGTTCGAGTGCGTGCATCAGGCTTCTGGAAAAAGGCTACAAGCCCGAACATATCGAACTTGAACCCAAATGGAAATTGGGACACGGCGCGAGCGGCGGCCGTGCCGATATTCTGATTAAGGATAATCAAGGCAAGCCCTTACTGATTATCGAATGTAAAACCCCAGGCAACGAATACACAAAAGCCTGGAAAAATACCGAATTGCACGGCGACCAACTGTTTAGCTATGCGCAACAAATTCCCGACACCCAGTTTCTTTGCCTGTATACGTCTGATTTCACCAAAACAGGCGGATTATCTAAGCTCTCGCATATCATTTCCCACAAGGATAACCCCAAAGTAATTGAAGAAGGCAAAAACCTGAACGCCTTTAAAGAGGGCGGCGATGCAAAACATCGATTTAACGTCTGGCGCGACACCTACAAAAAGGAATATACCACCCAAGGCATTTTTGAACCCAACATCCAGCCGTATCACATCGGCAAGGACAAATATACGCTGGACGATCTCAGTTCTATCGATGCCAAAGACA
>CAWBLO010000009.1:0-25905 GCA_963789475.1 uncultured Gammaproteobacteria bacterium
AAACCGGATCAGGCTGCACAGGCAGGTCACCAATGGTTGCACTGACCGGACAGCGTCCATCAATTCCGGCAACAATCTGTTTAACGGTAGCAAAATCCAAAGTGCCTAATGCACCCAAAGCGGGTTGCTTAAGATCAATAATATCAACCTCCGCGCTCAACACCAGTAAGGCTTCTGCCAAGCTGTTGACGCTGGCAAGCATGCCGGTCATTCGTTGATCCACTGCTTTATAATTTATCTATAACGTCCATCAACCAAAGCCACGTTTCCGCTGTTTTTTCAAGGCCGATACGCATAAAATCACTTCAAATATTGATTTTTTTTATAGGCAACCTGTTTAACCGGCTGATTAAAATAGCTGCTTCCAATACTGAATACTGGGCGCGGTTAAAGCCCTTAAAGGGAGCGTGATTAACAGTATGCACCGCGTTACAGAATAATTTAGGACGGGTAGGATCATCTTCAATTCGTACTATTTCACTTCGGAATGCGCCAATGCACAACACAGTACCTTACCGTTGATTTTTTCTGCCGAGTTTAACGCCCAATCCCGCCGCCGCGTTAAACAGCCGCAAAAACGCGCACATCATCGCAGTAGTTAAGCACAGCTGTTTTGCTTTCCAGCAGATTATTGAGTGTTGTAGAAGGCCGAAACGGCAGAATGATAAAGTCATCGTCGTTGACATTAATGCCCATAGGCGCAATGTGGGTGACTCCTGAACTATTCTGAGTGGTCACTATGGTTTCCTGAATCATTATGGTTTCTGTAAAGTAGTTCCAGCCGGTTTAAAGGTGTGCAGATCAACGGTGGGTTCTGCCTGATCGGTGGCGCAACCCCAGTTCAGCGCTTGATCCTGCGTAAAACGTTTGCCCAATTGCCAGGCTATTTCAGCGCGAGCCAGTTCAACACCTAAATAGAAAGCATGACCGCCGTCATTTTCAACATGCAGTTTGGGGAACAAAGCAAACGGATCAGTGGCCGTGTGCAAGCCATCACGGTTAAAAATATGCACGCCTTCCGCGCTGGTTTGAATGCGAAAACTGGGGTCTGTGATTTGTCCGGCGAGTTCCCTGATTTCTTCCATTGAATACGGAAAAGGCGAAATCTCATGCAGAGCCATCAACCCGGGGTCGATATGTTTGGGTAAGGTGTCATGTTCTTTAGACGCAAATAGTATACGCCGCGCCAAGTCCGCTTCTTTTATCGCCCGGCAGGCATGTTTGCTGACTTCGGTTGCCAAAATGTTATTAATGTTAAGTTCTGAACAAATACCCAGCAATAAGACATTCATACCCGCCGTATCTGCGTGGGTCAGTTCGGTAATATTGCCCACACCCATCATTATTTCAATATCCGGGTGATTTTTCCTGACTTCATGATAACGCACGATAGCTTGTGTGAAACCGAAATGCAGCGGATCTAAAATAGGATCGACAATAAAAGCGCGATTCTTTGCCTGCATAATCTTGATGGCTCTATCCAGCGACGCCAGATCTTCATGCTTTTCCGGAATCAAAATCGGTGTTGCTGTCACTTCATCGGCAATCCAGAGAGTGCTTTCATGCAGACTGAGCATATAATCAGCCCCCGCTTTGCCGCCTCTGAGCAAATCGCTTTCATCCAGTGAATCAATACTGACCGTAAAACCTTCCTGTTTCAAAGTCCGGATGATTTCTTCCATATGTGGAAAATCGGTGCTGGGCAAACAGCCTATATCGATGACATCAGCCCCATTTTTTTTATAGTAGTAGGCGCGTTTAACCACCTCTTCAACACTGACATTTGGCGCATCGACAATTTCAGCAAAGATTTTGACGCTGTAACGGCTTAAGTCGGGCTTTTGTGCGGCTTTGCCAAAATACTGCGGCAAGTCTTTAAGTTCTTCAGGCCCGCGTTCTATAGGTAAGCCTATTGTTTTTGACAAGGCCTCCAAATCACCACGGCAACGTCCGGGTACAAGAATCCGGTCAGCCCCAAAGGTATCGGTCAACCTGCGCCCTATCATGTCCGCAGTCATTAATGCCGCGACTTTAAGCCCCAGTTGATGCACCGTGTAGATAAATTCCGGCTGCATTTTTGCCAGAATATTACGCAGCTGTTTTTCCGCCAGTTTGCCGGTAAGAAAAAGTATATGTTCGCTCATCAACCTTCCTTCGCAACAACAAAACCCCCTCTCCTGCTGGACAAATCCGCCAGGAGCGGATTTGGTCGCGTGGAGAGCGCCCGCAGGGTTCCGGGCAGGACAGACCGGAAACATTGGGCTGGGGTGACGACTGCATGGATGCAGGAGGTAGAGCAACGCATAGAGCAGTTGCCGAGGAGATTAAAAACGATCATTTAATTCCCCTCATAACAATCTTTCTACCTCTGGAAAAGCATCTAAATCGCTCAACTTAATGACAGGATCATAGAGACTGGAAACCTTAGCCAGCCGTTCTTTAACCGTAACAATCAAGTCATCAACACTTTCAACGACAGTCGTGTACTCGAATGTGCTTAATTTACCAGTGCCTTCCAAATCAATTTTGCGTGGATAAACCATCACTTTTTTACCCCCAGGTGCAGTAGTTTCCATTTCCGGCGCAATGTCACAAGGATAAACGATACTGGGCACCCGGCATTTCCCAGCCTGGGAATATAAGTTGGTTACCAGGGAATCGGCAATCCCCAGCACACATTTGGCCACGGTATTTGACGTCGCCGGCGCCATCACAAAGGTGTGGTAATAACCCTTATAAAAATGTCCAACCGGTGGTGATGAGGCGGTTTTATCACGATAAACGGGCATTTTTTCGCGAATGTCATTGAGATTGAACCCGTACATTTTTATCACCTCTTCCGCCGCCTGACTGAGATAGAGATCAACATTATCCAGGGTGAGCAGGAAATCCAGGCATTCTTCTATGTAATGACCGGAGCCGGTAATTGCCCAGGCTAATCGTGGTTTATTCATGACAGTATTCAAAGTCGAAAGTATTGTGTCATTATACCCGAATCCGTGGAGCTAATTTCGTAAGCAGGTAAACAAAGAATCTCCAGTTTTCGCATAAGCAACAATAAAATCGCAAAGAATTAAAATGCACAGGAGCTTTTATAAATGTTCAGTCAACTCGATAAACCGCTGATTATGGGGATTTTAAATGTTACGCCGGACAGCTTTTCTGATGGCGGCAAATACTCAGGTCTCAATGACGCCCTGAAGCAGGTTGAGCGGATGCTGAGTGAAGGTGTGGATATTATTGATATAGGCGGCGAATCAACACGGCCCGGATCAGATTCAGTTGCCGCTAGCGATCAACTCCAGAGGGTGATCCCGGTTATAACAGCCATCAGGGAACAGTTAAAAAGTGACATTTTAATCAGTATTGACACCACCTCCAGCGCAGTTGCCAAAGCAGCGCTGGCAGCCGGCGCCGATATAATCAACGATGTTTCCGCAGGACAAGATGATGAAGCCATACTGGCATTGGCAGCACAACATGATGTGCCGATTATTTTGATGCACCGCCAGGGTACGACAAAAACCATGCAGGATAATCCTTATTATGATGATGTTGTCCGGGAAGTCATCGATGCCTTACAAAAGAGAATCGATGCGGCATTAAAGGCCGGGATTAAAAAAGAAAACATCGCGATAGATCCAGGTATAGGTTTTGGAAAACGTAAACAGGATAATCTGGATTTATTGGCGCATCTGGATGCGCTAGTCGCATCAGGATTCCCTGTTCTTTTAGGCACCAGCCGCAAGCGTTTTATGGGCACACTCTGCGATGTAACAGAACCCTCGGAACTGGTTACAGCGACAGCAGTCACTACCGCTTTAGGCGTTATGGCAGGCGTGCAGATATTCCGGGTACATGATGTCAAGGAAAACCGGCAGGCGGCTGATGTGGCCTGGGCGATTAGACAGAGCCGTTAACTTGATTGTGTTACCCAAATCCACATTCATTTATTTATAGCCTTCGCCGGTTCCCAGCAAGGCAGCGATAATGTTTTTCTGGATTTCCGAAGAGCCGGAAAACAGACGGCTGGCGAGGGCATCGCTGACCAAATTGCCCACTGGATTGTCCTCTATAAGTCCGCTGCTGCCGAGAATATGCACAGCATCCAGACTGGATTGCAGAAATGCTTCTGCAGCGAATAATTTGGTCTGGGCGCTGGCTAGAGTGATGCGCTTGTTGTTGTCCTTCAAGCGGGCGCATTCATTAACCCAAAGTCTGATGGTAACCATCAGACTTTGGGTTAATGAATGCGCCCGCTTGAAGGACAACAACAAGCGCATCACTCTAGCCAGCGCCCAGACCAAATTATTCGCTGCAGAAGCATTTCTGCAATCCAGTCTGGATGCTGTGCATATTCTCGGCAGCAGCGGACTTATAGAGGACAATCCAGTGGGCAATTTGGTCAGCGATGCACTCGCCAGCCGTCTATTTTCCGGCTCTTCGGAAATCCAGAAAAACATTATCGCCGCCTTGCTGGGAACCGGCGAAGGCTATAAATAATGAAAGTGGATTTGGGTAACACAATCAAGTTAACGGCTCTGTCTAATCGCCCAGGCAACATCAGCCGCTTGCCGGTTTTCCTTGACATCATGTACCCGGAATATCTGCACGCCTGCCATAACGCCTAAAGCGGTAGTGACTGCTGTCGCTGTAACCAGTTCCGAGGGCTCGGTTACATCGCAGAGTGTGCCCATAAAACGCTTGCGGCTGGTGCCTAAAAGAACAGGGAATCCTGATGCGACTAGCGCATCCAGATGCGCCAGTAAATCCAGATTATCCTGTTTACGTTTTCCAAAACCTATCCCTGGATCTATCGCGATGTTTTCTTTTTTAATACCAGCCTTTAATGCCGCATCGATTCTCTTTTGTAAGGTATCGATGACTTCCCGGACAACATCATCATAATAAGGATTATCCTGCATGGTTTTTGTCGTACCCTGGCGGTGCATCAAAATAATCGGCACACCATGCTGTGCTGCCAATGCCAGTATGGCTTCATCATCTTGCCCTGCGGAAACATCGTTGATTATATCGGCGCCGGCTGCCAGCGCTGCTTTGGCAACTGCGCTGGAGGTGGTGTCAATACTGATTAAAATATCACTTTTTAACTGTTGCCTGATGGCTGTTATAACCGGGATTACCCTCTGCAGTTGATCTGTAGCGGCAACTGAATCTGATCCTGGACGCGTTGATTCACCGCCTATATCAATAATATCCACACCTTCAGTCAGCATCCGCTCAACCTGCTAAGCGCGTCATCGATACCTGTGTATTTGCCGCCATCAGAAAAGCTGTCCGGCGTAACATTTAAAATCCCCATAATCAGCGGTTTATCGAGTTGACTGAACATTTATAAAAGCTCCTGTATATTTTTAATTCTTTACGATTTTATTGTTGCTTATGCGAAAACTGGAGGCTCTTTGTTTGCCTGCTTACGAAATTAGCTCTACAGATTCGAGTATAATGACACAATACTTTCGACTTTGAATACTGTCATGAATAAACCACGATTAGCCTGGGCAATTACCGGCTCCGGTCATTACATAGAAGAATGCCTGGATTTCCTGCTCACCCTGGATGATGTTGATCTCTATCTCAGTCAGGCGGCGGAAGAGGTGATAAAAATGTACGGGTTCAATCTCAATGACATTCGCGAAAAAATGCCCGTTTATCGTGATAAAACCGCCTCATCACCACCGGTTGGGCATTTTTATAAAGGTTATTACCATACTTTTGTGATGGCGCCGGCGACTTCAAATACCGTGGCCAAATGTGTGCTGGGGATTGCCGATTCCCTGGTAACCAACTTATATTCCCAGGCCGGTAAATGCCGGGTGCCCAGTATTGTTTATCCTTGTGATATTGCGCCGGAAATGGAAACTACTGCACCTGGGGGTAAAAAAGTGATGGTTTATCCACGCAAAATCGATTTGGAAGGTACTGGCAAATTAAGCACATTCGAGTACACGACTGTCGTTGAAAGTGTTGATGAATTGATTGTTACGGTTAAAGAACGGCTGGCTAAGGTTTCCAAGCTCTACGAGCCTGTCATTAAGTTGAGCGATTTAGATACTTTTCCAGAGGTAGAAAGGTTGTTATGAGGGGAATTAAATGATCGTTTTTAATCTCCTCGGCAACTGCTCCATGCGTTGCTCTACCTCCTGCATCCATGCAGTCGTCACCCCAGCCCAATGTTTCCGGGCTGTCCTGCCCGGAACCCTGCGGGCGCTCTCCACGCGACCAAACCCGCTCCTGGCGGATTTGTCCAGCAGGAGAGGGGGTTTTGTTGTTGCGAAGGAAGGTCAATGAGCGAACACATTCTATTTCTTACCGGCAAACTGGCGGAAAAACAGCTGCGTAATATTCTGGCAAAAATGCAGCCGGAATTTATCTACACGGTGCATCAACTGGGGCTTAAAGTCGCGGCATTAATGACTGCGGACATGATAGGGCGCAGGTTGACTGATACCTTTGGGGCTGACCGGATTCTTGTACCCGGACGTTGCCGTGGTGATTTGGAGGCCTTGTCAAAAACAATAGGCTTACCTATAGAACGCGGGCCTGAAGAACTTAAAGACTTGCCGCAGTATTTTGGCAAAGCCGCACAAAAGCCCGACTTAAGCCGTTACAGCGTCAAAATCTTTGCTGAAATTGTTGATGCGCCGAATGTCAGTGTTGAAGAGGTGGTTAAACGCGCCTACTATTATAAAAAAAATGGGGCTGATGTCATCGATATAGGCTGTTTGCCCAGCACCGATTTTCCACATATGGAAGAAATCATCCGGACTTTGAAACAGGAAGGTTTTACGGTCAGTATCGATTCATTGGATGAAAGCGATTTGCTCAGAGGCGGCAAAGCGGGGGCTGATTATATGCTCAGTCTCCATGAAAGCACGCTCTGGATTGCCGATGAAGTGACAGCAACACCGATTTTGATTCCGGAAAAGCATGAAGATCTGGCGTCGCTGGATAGAGCCATCAAGATTATGCAGGCAAAGAATCGCGCTTTTATTGTCGATCCTATTTTAGATCCGCTGCATTTCGGTTTCACACAAGCTATCGTGCGTTATCACGAAGTCAGGAAAAATCACCCGGATATTGAAATAATGATGGGTGTGGGCAATATTACCGAACTGACCCATGCAGATACGGCGGGTATGAATGTCTTATTGCTGGGTATTTGTTCAGAGCTTAACATTAATAACATTTTGGCAACCGAAGTCAGCAAACATGCCTGCCGGGCGATAAAAGAAGCGGATTTGGCGCGGCGTATATTATTTGCGTCTAAAGAACATGACACCCTACCTAAACATATCGACCCCGGGTTGATGGCTCTGCATGAGATTTCGCCTTTTCCGTATTCAATGGAAGAAATCAGGGAACTCGCCGGACAAATCACAGACCCCAGTTTTCGCATTCAAACCAGCGCGGAAGGCGTGCATATTTTTAACCGTGATGGCTTGCACACGGCCACTGATCCGTTTGCTTTGTTCCCCAAACTGCATGTTGAAAATGACGGTGGACATGCTTTCTATTTAGGTGTTGAACTGGCTCGCGCTGAAATAGCCTGGCAATTGGGCAAGCGTTTTACGCAGGATCAAGCGCTGAACTGGGGTTGCGCCACTGATCAGGCAGAACCAACGGTTGATCTGCACAGTTTTAAACCAGCTGGAACTACTTTACAGAAAAAATAATGATTCAAGAAACCATAGTGACCACTCAGAATAGTTCAGGAGTCGCGCACATTGCGCCTATGGGCATTCATGTCGACGGCGATGAAATTATTATTCTGCCGTTTCGTCCGTCTACAACACTCAATAATCTGCTGGAAAATAGAGCAGCGGTGCTTAATTATTGCGATGATGTGCGGGTTTTTGCGGGCTGTTTAACGGGGCGGCGGGATTGGCCGTTAAACGCGGCAGAAAAAATCATTGGTAAGGTGCTGTGCTGTGCATTGGCGCATACTGAAGTTGAGCTGGTACGAATTGAAGACGATCCTACCCGGCCTAAATTATTCTGTAAAGCGGTGCATATGGTTAATCATGCTCCCTTTAAGGGTTTTAACCGTGCCCAGTATTCAGTGTTGGAAGCGGCTATTTTAATCAGCCGGCTAAACAGGCTGCCTATTGAAAAAATAGAGTCTGAAATCGACTACCTGCGTATCGGGCTTGAAAAAACAGCGGGTGACAGAGAATTGGAAGCGTGGGCTTGGTTGATGGACGTTATAGACAAATTTAAAGCAGAGGGTAAGGTATGACCGGCATGCTTGCCAGCGTCAACAGCTTGGCAGAAGCCTTACTGGTGTTGAGTGCGGACGTTGATATTATTGATCTTAAGCAGCCCGCTTTGGGTGCATTAGGCGCTTTGGATTTTGCTACCGTTAAACAGATTGTTGCCGGAATTGATGGACGTTGTCCGGTCAGTGCAACCATTGGTGACCTGCCCGTGCAGCCTGATCCGGTTTTTAATGCTGTCAAGGCGATGGCCGAAACGGGGGTTGATTATATAAAAATCGGTTTTTTTCCCGGTGATGAGTGGCAAGGAACTGTAAAGAAATTGTCGGCATTAACCAGGCAAAATATTGCCTTGATCGCTGTGTTATTTGCCGACACACAACCTGATCTTACGGTTATGAGTTTGCTGAAAGATGCTGGTTTTACTGGAGTTATGCTGGATACCATGAACAAACAGAAAGGTTCATTAACTCAGTTGATGGCAAAAATGGAGATTGAGCAATTTGTCACGCAAGCTAAAACCCGGCAATTGCTTTGTGGACTGGCTGGTTCACTGAGATTGGAAGACATACCCGAACTCATGCCTTATCGGCCTGATTATCTCGGTTTTAGAGGGCGCGTTATGTCAGGAACACAAGAGGGTAGGGCAGTTAAATAAGCAGGCTGTTATCAAGATCAAGCAGGCCATAATAAACACCAAGGTAACTCGTAAAAAATAAACCGCTACAGATTCACCGATTAAATTTATTTATAATCTGTGAATCTGTGGCAACTATGACAGGGAGTGATTTTTTTTGCAAGTTACCTGGCTATTGGTCGCTCGCCACAACAAAAGGCGCAAAATACTTTTCCGCGTACTCCGTAGCAGGAAGTGGGTGGCTAAAATAATAACCTTGAAAAGCATGGCAACTTTTTTGCTTTAATAGTGCTAATTGCTCTGCTGTTTCCACGCCCTCAGCCACAATATACAGGTTTAAGTGCTGCGCCATACTGATGATGGTTTCTACGATAACGGCATCACTTGCATCCGTTAAAATATCCCTGACGAACCCCTGATCTATTTTTAATGTATCAATCGGCAATTGTTTCAGATACATCAATGAAGAGTAACCCGTACCGAAATCATCCACGGCGATTGAAATACCCAGCGCTTTTAATGCCTTCATTTTAGCTATGGTATCGTTAATATCAACAATCATTACACTTTCGGTTAATTCAATACCCAGCAGATGTGGAGCAATCCCGCTACTGTCTATTGCATGTTTTACCTGGACGACAAAATCCTGCTGTCTGAATTGACGGGAACTGACATTAACGGAGATGTGCGGCAGATTAATTCCTTCATCTTGCCAGGCTTTAATCTGATTACAGGCTTCCAGCAATACCCAGCGCCCTATAGCCAGAATCAAATTGCTTTCTTCTGCAAGGGGAATAAAATCCACAGGTAGTATTATGCCTTTATCCAGGTGTTCCCAGCGTATCAGTGCTTCCGAACTAAGTACAGATCCACCGGCATCCACTTGCGGCTGATAACACAATATAAATCGGCCATTATCAATAGCCGCCCTGATGTCTTGCTCAAGGTTTAAGCGCAAATCAGCCGCTTCCTGCATACTGATATGAAAAAAACTGACAGCATTGCGGCCACTGGCCTTGGAGCGATACATAGCCGTATCGGCTTGTTGCAGAATCACTTCCGGGCTTTCGTGTTGATCGGGAAACAAGGAAATACCGATGCTGGTTGATAGTTGATGCTGATATTGATTAAGCATAAACGGCTCATTTAATATTTCTTTAATTTTTTCAGCGACAACCCAGGCTTGATCAGCAGCGGTGTTTAAGCTTTCTGAGTTTGCATGCAGTAATACCACAAATTCATCCCCTCCTAAACGGGCTGGCGTATCTTCTTCCCTGAGTACCGAAACCAGACGGTTTGCCACTTGAATGAGTAATTGATCACCAACCAAATGTCCTTGTGAATCGTTAAGTAATTTAAAATGATCTAAATCCAAAAATATAACCGCACCGAATTGTTTATGCCTTTTCGCTATTGACAACTCCTGATCAAATCTGTCCAGCAGTAAACGACGATTAGGCAGTTTGGTTAAAGGATCATAAAAAGCCATCGCATGAATTTTGCCTTCTGCATCTTTCTTCTCAGTAATGTCTGAGAATACGCAGACATAATGAGTCACTTCACCGGTATCATTTTTTACTGCGGTAATGGTTTGCCATTCCGGATAGATTTCGCCGTTTTTTCGGCGATTCCACATCTCTCCCTCAAAGCGGCCACAAGTTGTTAATTGCTTCCAGAGATCTTGATAAAACTTCTGATCATGCCGCCCCGAGCCTAGTATTCTTGGGTTTCTTCCTATGGCTTGCTCTTGAGAGTACCCGGTAATTTCAGTAAACGCTTTATTTACCCGTAGTATGTTGGAATCTTTATCGGTAATCATGATGCCTTGCTGAATTTCAAATGTAGTTGCTGCCAACCGCAATTGTTCTTCTGCCTGTTGTTGCCGGGTTATATCGATCATGAAGCCAAATAATTCGGTTACTTCGCCATTTTCTTCAGTTAAATCAACAAAATTACGTAACCAGACACAACGGCCATCTGCGGCAATCATGCGAAATTCAATTTCGTGATTGCGTTGCTTCCTGATGTCTTCTAAACGAAATGCCTGAACTGCTTTCCGGTCATCTTCATGAAGGTGATGCTGGCAGAAATCAGCCTCATTAATCCATTGCTCAACCGGGTAGCCCAATAGGCTTTCGGCTTCATCACTCACAAACAAAAACCTGAGCGAAACAGGATCGGCCCGCCAAACGATGGCTGATTGTGTTTGTACCAGCTTTTTGAACTGTTGTTCACTTGCTGCGTGCTGCTTGTTGCTTTGCTTGAGTTCTTCACTACGCTTATCAATTTCAGCTCTGATGGACTCATTCTGACCGGTCAAAACCAATAATCCGATACTCATAAAACCGGTTAAAAACATACCGCCGGCGAGCAGTTGCCATACCGACCAGGAATAATATTCACTGAGGAATTTTTTATCGGGGGCGATTTCCAGCTGCCATTTTTGATCACCCAGAGTAATGGTCTCGTGACTGATCAATGTTAATGGGTCTGATAGCTCCTGAATATTACTGGATTGGAAAATAGATTGCTGCCGACCCTTATTGTTGGCATTAAATATTTTAATAATCAGATGCTCAGTCTTATTTTTGTCTAAAGCGGCTTCGATAAATTTTTTGATATTAAACGTATTGGCAACAAGACCTTTCAGGCAATGACAGCCTTTTTCTCCCCTTTCAACTACTAGGCATAAAAATAAGAAACTGATTTTTGTTCATTACTGTTACAAACCCGGAATCAAAATCAAGTTTATTGGCTATATCAGCGATGTAATTAAAATCAGCTGGGTCATTCCCTTCATTGGTTTGCGCGTATTGACGGGTGAAGTGATGCCTCGCGTTATTTTTTTGTGCGCTCAGAAATTCAATATGTGAAATATCGGTATGTTGATTAAAAGCCAACTGTGAAAAGAGTCGAAAATCGGTTTCCGTTATCAAGCTATGTGATTCAGTCAATTCCTTGTGCTGGCCCAAGGCAGTCAAATGTCGCTGAAACTCATCTTGCAAACTATCCCTGATACTACGTGTTTGCTTGCTGACAATTTTATGTAAACGATCAACTTCGTATTTCTGCGCCAATAAATAACCAGTCGAGGTTATTAAAAACATGGCCGTAAGCGGTAAAACCAGAGAGAAAAACCGTTGCTGCCAAATTCTATGGGAGCGGTCAAAGATAATAAAAAATAGCGGGGTAAAAATAACGATGCCGGTACAATCGCCCATCCACCAGGTCAGGAAGGAAAAAACCAGATCCTGTTTTATGATAACGCCCGTTAGAATTAGCCCGATAGCACTCAAAAAGGCGGGCAAAAAAGTTGCAACCGGCCCTGCAAGTAAAAAAAACAGGATAATTAATCGCGTTGAAATCAACGCATTGGGATATCCCGCATAATTTTTGACCAGAACACTCCCTAGCCAAGCTCCGATCACGCTATTAATGGGATTAAGAAAAAAAACCAGTAATTCCAGCGGTGAGTCTAATAAAGATGACATCTTATAGACTTCATAGTGTATCAATAGCTCGGCCAGAAATATGCCAGGCAAAACCCTATATCCCCACAACAGAACAGCAGCCAGGGCAATGCCGGCTGGAGGCCAGATAGCTGTGGCATAACTGGGGGGCAACGATAATGACAACGTCAGCTTGCCTGCAAAATAAAACAATAGGGCAGTGACAAAGACAGGCAGCCAATTACTAATAGTCGGATTTTGTAGGGTCGTTAGGCGCATGTATGGGCTGTCCTTACTTTGGGTGCCTTAAAATTGATAGAAAGCTCAGTGGCTGGTTTGTTTTAAAGATTGCTTGCTTTTACCAACCAAGCATAGACCATCCACAGACTTCTTGATTATTTGATGTAATTATTTGCGCAGTAATTTAGGGCGAGATTTAATTTTTATAGCTAACAAAACTTAAATTGCCGTAAGAGTTCGGTCCCCCTCTTTGGAAAAGACGACTGCATGGATGCAGGAGGTAGAGCACCAAAAGTAGGCGCTTTAGGCGACGCATGGAGCAGTTGCCGAGGGGTTAGGGGGAGATTTTATTAGATAAATCCCCCTCAATCCCCCTTTTACAAAGGGGGAGGTGAACGATTACCAATTGCCCGGCTTTTTGTTCAAGTTTTCTATTTTAGTAGGTGATTTTGTTGGAATGTGTTAATAAATGCAATTTAGCCGCCATAAGGAACGCCGTCATGAAAGAGATACAGTATGGTTCCATAGAACTCACTAACGAAGATCTTAACTATAACGGATCGCGCTATTCCGAGGTGCGTAACGCTATTTTTGCTAACCCTTATCAGAAAGTATGGGGGGCTGAGGATTCGCCAGCACTTCCTGTTTATGAAGTCAGTTTGACTAGTGTGCTCGGCGGTATATTGCCATTTGGACAGCCTTCGCGATTTCTTAAGGCCGCAGAAAGAACCGTTGATTCCGATGCGGACTTGCGCTGGGGGCCTGACGGCAAGGGGTTTCGCCGCTTGTTGCATCCTAATGGTGTCTGTCTTACAGGTTTGTGGGAGATTACTGAAGAAACTGATTATTCAGGGTATTTTAAAAAGGGCAGCCGGGCATTAATGATAGGTCGATATTCAACTTGTTGCACCGAGACCCGGCGCGGCAATTCACGGTCATTGTCGCTGGTAGGGAAGCTTTATCCCACGACCGATGTTAATCATACTGAACCGTTACGAACGGCCAGTTTTTTTACTCAGCAAGATTTGGGCGGAGACTATACCGATTTCATTAACGATGCAGAAACACGCAACGCTCCTGATACGCGCTCCTGGCGTCGCGGGTCAGGCTTGCCTATATTCTTGCTTACCGGAGCGGTATTTTTAAAGGCGGACAAAGAACCCTCGAATCGGCAACTATACGAAATCGCAGAACTGGGAAAGCCGGAACGACGAACCTGCCCGAACACCGCAATTCATGCGTTTGACGCGTCGCTTCCGGAGCAACCCCGTATCGAAGGAGACGCGCTGGATTTTCGTGATGAAATCATGGCGCAGATTTATGACAAGGGTGATCCTAAACCTAAACGCAGTCTCATTTTCACTATCGATGTTTCGGATACCGGCATAACCAAAGGTACACCTGTTTACCAACGGCGTATCATCAGCGATTGGCGTACTATCGGTAAAATAACCTTCACCGAAGCTGTTGTTTCTTACAACGGCGATTTTGTGCTCCACTTCAATCATCCTACCTGGCGGGATGACCGAAACGACCCTTCAACATCGACTCGAGCAGGCGGACGCAAAGTACGTTAAAAACCTGAAAGGTCTTGCGTTTTAACCTGCGCTTAATTGAGAAGCTTACTATTCTGCGCTTAACGATTTAATTCTGCTCAATAGTCAGTATGGCGTATAATTTAGTTATAACTGCAACTTTTTTATAGATTTAGTCTATGTCAATTAGCCTTAGAAAAATTACCCATCAAGTTTTAGTCGGTGATGTTAAAGTCGGCGGCGGTGCGCCTATCGTCGTGCAATCAATGACCAATACCGACACGGTTAATGTGTCTGCAACCGTAAATCAAATTATCGAACTGGCTACTGCAGGTTCTGAGATGGTTCGTATCACCGTCAATTCAGAAGAAGCAGCGAAAGCCGTTGCCGAGATTCGCAATAAATTAAATCAGAAAGGTTGTACCGTACCCATAGTCGGTGATTTCCATTTTAATGGTCATAAATTACTGGAAAAATATCCTGATTGCGCAGAAGCCCTGGATAAATACCGCATCAATCCGGGGAACGTAGGACGTGGTAAAAGTCGCGATCCACAATTTCAGCAAATGATTGAATTCGCCTGTCAATATAACAAACCAGTCCGTATTGGCGTCAATGGCGGCAGTCTGGATCAGGCGGTGTTGACCCGGTTATTGGATGAAAACAGACTGCAAAAACATCCTGAACCTTTACCCGCAATAACCCGTAAAGCGATCGTTTTGTCTGCGCTGGAAAGTGCCGCTAAAGCAGAAGAACTCGGGTTGTCAAAAAATAAAATCATTCTGTCCTGCAAGATCAGTAATGTACAGGAGTTGATTAATATTTATCAGGATTTATCCAGTCGTTGTGATTATGCCCTGCATTTGGGGCTTACTGAGGCGGGCATGGGCTCCAAGGGCATCGTATCGTCAGCTGCGGCTTTGTCGGTATTGATGCAGCAGGGTATAGGCGACACCATCCGTATTTCTTTAACGCCTGAACCCGGCGCATCCAGAACTCAGGAAGTCATTGTTGGTCAGGAAATTCTCCAGACTATGGGCTTTCGTTCATTTACCCCCATGGTTATATCCTGCCCCGGTTGTGGCCGCACTACCAGTGATTATTTCCAAAAACTGGCGATGGATATTCAAACCTATTTGCGCGATCAAATGCCGATTTGGCGCACGCAATATCCCGGTGTTGAAACTATGGAAATTGCCGTTATGGGCTGTGTGGTTAATGGTCCCGGGGAAAGTAAAAGCGCCAATATCGGCATCAGCTTACCCGGTACCGGCGAAACACCCGTAGCGCCTGTTTATGAAGACGGCGAAAAAACGGTCACGCTTAAAGGTGACAGAATTGCTGAAGAATTTCAGGAAATAGTTCAAAAGTATATCGAATCGCATTATGCGGCCTAAGTTGGACTTAGCTTAGAGCGCAAAAAATACCCCCGCCATAGTTGCGACAGATCCTTTGGCTTCGCCATTTGACTATCGCTCACGGGTACCTCAGGACAGATTCTCAGATTATAAATAAATTTAATTTGTGAATCTTTGGCGGTTTATTTTTTCCGGGTTACCTTAGTCTCTTCCAAGCCCGTTTTTGCGCTGGTTTCCAAGCTTCAGCTTGGGAACCAGTGCAATTCGTATCGCCTAGAGGCTCCTACTCTTACCCGTTTTGTTTTTTTCTTACCTAATAAATTAGTTTTATTTCTTTGGTTACAGCTGTCGTTCTTATTGTTAGCCATCGTCTCTTGGATGAAGTTTTGACCATGCGATTTAACCCGAATTTTCGCAATTCCATAACGCCAAAAATCAAGCTCTGCTTTTTAGTGGCTTTTTTATGCCCGTGCTTTTCCGTTGCGGCTGAATCCATTCATCTTCAATTGCGCTGGCATCATCAATTTCAATTTGCCGGATACTATGCCGCTTTGGAAAAAGGGTACTACAAAAAAGCGGGGCTGGATGTGATTATTGACAAGGGCACGCCCGAAAAAATGCCGGTAAATGAGGTGTTGCAAGGTCATGCGCAATTCGGTGTTGCCAATAGTGAACTCCTGCTGGAACGTTTGCGTGGCGCCCCGCTGGTCGCTTTAGCGGCTATATTTCAGCATTCTCCTTCCGTGCTACTCGCTCGCAAAGAGGCTGAAATTCTTTCACCCAATGATTTAATCGGGAAAAAAGCGATGATGCTCGATCGCACTGTTGACGCCGATTTTGTTGCCATGTTTAAGAATGAAAATCTGGATATCAAAGGCATTGATATTGTCCCCAGCAGTTTTGAAATTCAGGATTTGATTGACGGCAAAGTAGACGCATTTAATGCCTACCTGAGTAATGAGCCGTATTATCTGAAGCAACAGGGAGTTGAATTCACTGTACTTAATCCTCGCAACTACGGTGTTGATTTTTACAGTGATATTCTGTTTACGACAGAAGATGAGATTAGACACCATCCTGAGCGCGTCAAGGCCTTCCGTCAGGCCAGTCTTGAAGGCTGGTATTACGCAATGAATCATCCCCGGGAAATAATTGATCTATTGCTGAACAAATACAGAGTCACCAAATCCAAGAGGACCATCTTGAATTTGAAGCCGAGGCAATGCATTCTTTGATAATACCTGATGTGATAGATTTGGGGCACATGAATCCCTGGCGGTGGCGACACATGGCTGAAACGTTTGTACAAGCGGGGATGGTTGAAAATGATCACTTGTTGCCAGGTTTTATTTATACGCCCAACACAGACATCGTTAAAGAAAGGCTGATTCATTACCTGAAGATAACGGTGGTTATTGCGATAATCATCAGTTTAATTGCATTAATTTTGTACACTGCCTATCAATCGATAAAACGAGAAAATAGCCGGCGTATTGCGATAGAAAAAAAGCTACGTCAGCGCACCAATGAACTGGCTTTGCACAATCAAATTCTCCAGCAAATCAATCAGGGAATTGAGTTACCTAAACTATTGGATGAACTGGCTCGACAAATTGAGGCCTTGCACCCTGGTATGTTGTGCACTATTTTACTGCTGGATAATGAAGGTAAACATCTATATCTAGGCGCAGCGCCTAGCATGCCGGACTTTTATCACCAGGCTATTAATGGTTTGGCAATCGGTGACGGCGCCGGAGGTTGTGGAACGGCAGCGTATCGCAATGAACGCGTCATTATTGAAGACATGCAACAACATCCTTACTGTGAATCATTCCGTGAACTGGCAAAGCTGGCCGATATTGAATCCTGCTGGTCTCAACCCATCAGAAACAATAAGGGGGAAGTGCTCGGTACATTCGGGCTTCATCATAGACAGCCTTCACTGCCTACAAACGCAGAAATCACCCTGATTGAGCATTATGCCAATCTGGCACAATTGGGGATTGAACATAAGCTGGCAGATCTCGCTCTACTGGAAAGTGAAGAATGCTTGAGATTCGTGTTGGAAGGGAGTGGACTTGGGTTTTGGGATTGGAAAATCGATACCAATGAGATGGAACGAGATCCTGTTTGGGCAAAAATACTTGGCTATAGCCATGAAGAGATAAAAAACACGACCCAACATTGGACGGATTTTATTTATCCGGATGACCGGGATAAGGCATGGCAGTCAATACAAGATGTGCTTGATGGACGTTCGTCAATACACGAAATCGATTATCGGATGATTCACAAGAATGGTAGTTTAAGATGGATTTTTGATCGCGCAAAAGTTGTCCAGCAAGATCAGGACGGGCGTCCTATTCGTATCAGTGGAACTCACGCAGACATCACTGAGCGCAAAGCCGTCGAGCAGGAGCTTCGCATCGCTGCCGCCGCCTTTGAGTCTCAGGAAGGCATATTTGTCACTAATACCGAGAATGTTATTATTAAGGTCAATCAGGCTTTTACTCATATAACAGGTTATTCAGCGAAGGAAGCAGTCGGCCAAAAACCAGAGCACTTGCTTAGATCAGGACGCCAGAATAAGGCCTTTTACAAGGCATTGTGGGAGTGCATAAACCACATTGGAGCATGGCAAGGAGAGATCTGGAATCGGCGTAAAAATGGCGAGGTGTATCCCGAATGGCTTACCATTACCGTAGTTAAGGGCATTGATGGTGAAGCCACTCACTACGTCGCTACGCTGACTGATATCACCGAGCGCAAGGCGGCTGAGGAAAAAATTAAACAGCTTGCTTTCTATGATCCGCTTACCCAGCTTCCTAACCGGCGTCTGCTGCTGGAGCGACTGAAACACAGCATTGGCGTGGAACGGCGTGATGGCAAACAAATGGCATTGCTGATGCTCGACCTGGATCGTTTTAAAGCAGTCAATGACAACTTGGGACATTTGGCCGGCGACGAATTACTGCAACAAGTTGCCACGCGCATCACGGCAAGGCTGCGCGAAGTTGATCTGGTTGCTCGTTTGGGTGGCGATGAATTTATATTATTGCTGGAGGACATCACTCACCTGGAAGATGCTGCACGGGTCGCAGAAAATATCATTGCGGATTTGAGTAAACCCTTCCAGCTAAGCCAAAGTGATGATGTACGAATCGGTGTCAGCATAGGTATCAGTTTGTATCCGCAACATGGCAACAGGCCGGAAATACTGATGGATAACGCCGATTCAGCGTTGTATCAAGCCAAAGACTGGGGGCGTGGTTGCTTTGCTTATTTTTCAGAAGAACTAACCCTCGTCGCTCGTGAGCGAATTGCTTTGGAAACACAGTTGCGACAAGCCATTGACCATCAGGAATTACGCGTTTTTTATCAGCCGCAGATCGATATTGCCAGTGGCCGGATTGTCGGTGCCGAAGCCTTGGTGCGCTGGCAAAGTCCAACCGAAGGCTTGGTTTTTCCAGGGCACTTTATTTCTATCGCCGAGGAAACCCATTTGATTATAGACATTGGCGCCTGGGTGTTGCGAGAAACCTGCCGTCAAGGGCAGCAGTGGCTGAATGAAGGTTTGCCGGCGCTAACTTTATCGGTCAACGTTTCCCCGCACCAGTTCCGTCGCCAGGACATTAACGCTTTAGTGGCTACGGTACTCAGCGAAACCGGTTATCCTGCCGAGTATCTTGCGTTGGAAATAACCGAAAGCGGATTGATGGAGAATCAGGACAAAGCAATGGCTATTTTGAATGATTTGCGTGCCCAGGGGGTTCGTTTGGCTATTGACGACTTCGGCACGGGTTATTCGTCCTTGGCTTATCTTAAATATTTTCCACTGGACGTATTGAAAATCGACAAGAACTTTATCGACGATATTCCCTTCCTGCAGGGCGATATGGAAATCACGGCCACTATTATCGCTATGGCGCATACCTTAGGTTTTAAAGTTTCAGCAGAAGGGGTGGAAACGCCTGAACAGCTGGCATTCCTGCAAACGAAAGGCTGTGATAGTTATCAAGGTTATCTGTACAGCCGGGCTTTACCCGCAGAAGCGTTTGCCGAACTCTTGCGCAAGTCTTGAGATTCAGGGGCGTATAAAAATATTACTGATGAGGAACTTGCAAAACCCATTAAAGCGAGCGGGATTAATAGCCGGAACGGCCAAAAAAGAAAAGTAACCTGCCCAGTGTGATAAAATAGAAGCTTCTAAAATCCAACTTTATCAATGACATGAGCAAGCTACGAGACACTTTATCACAAACCTGGCTTAATATACAAAGTTCTTTATTTCCATGGTTGTCGGAAGAATTGGGGCCACTAACAGGAAAACAACAGGAATTGGTGACCACATTAGAAGTGGTGCGTATCGAAGAGTTTATCTATTCCAGCCAAGGCTTTCCGGGCCGCCCGCCTCAAGACCGCACGGCTATAGCCAGGGCGTTTGTGGCCAAAACGATATACAACATGCCAACGACCCGCGCTTTGCTGGATCGATTGGAGACCGATAGCGCCTTAAGACGGATTTGCGGTTGGGAACGTAAAAACGATGTTCCCGATGAGTGGACATTCTCGCGGGCATTTGCCGAATTCTCGGCCTCCCAGTTACCTGAGCGAGTCCATGAAGCCTTCATCAAAAAAAGCTATGAAGATGAGTTGGTGGGGCATAACTCACGCGATTCAACGGCGATAGAGGCACGGGAAAAACCGCTTAAAAAGGAACCTATCCAGAAAATAGCGGCAAAACGCGGCCGTCCTAAACAAGGCGAAGTCCGCGTTAAACCGTTGACCCGTATTGAGCAGCAAGCCAGTGGTATGGGTCTAGCGGACATGCTCAATGATTTGCCGACCGCATGCGACGTAGGCACCAAAAAAAACAGCAAGGGTTATAAAGTCAGCTGGACAGGTTATAAATTACACATTGATGTGGCGGATGGCGGCATTCCCATTAGTGCAATCTTAACCTCAGCCTCTACCCATGATAGCCAAGTGGCTATTCCCTTAGCCAAGATGAGTAGTGAACGCGTTACCAATCTTTATGATGTCATGGACTCTGCTTATGATGTGCCGCAGATTCATGACATGAGCCGGCAGCTGGGGCACGTCCCGCTGATCGATGTGCATCCGCGCCGGGATCAAACGCTAAAAAAAGAAATAGCGGCAGAAAACAAACGTAGTCAATTGGTTGGCCATAAAACCGCCGAAGCAGTACGCTATAACGAGCGCAGCACTGTAGAACGCGTTAACGCTCGCTTGAAAGATGAGTTTGGTGGGCGCTTTGTGCGTGTTCGCGGACATGCTAAAGTCATGTGCCATTTGATGTTTGGCATTCTGGCGCTAACAGCGAACCAGATGATGATTTTAGTAACCTGAGATACACCAGCAGCTTTAGCAGGTAGATTTTCTTGGTCCATAGGGATAGCCATGCCTTAAATGTTACAAAATTGACGACATATCCGGCTAACTAAGCGAAAATAGAGCTACCCGCTCAAAAACAGGCTCATTGGGAGTCAATAGCAACTTACTCCCCTTGTTAGTCAGCAATTTTGCTGATAATCAAAAGAAAACTCTTCAAAGTAAACTGTTTTTTCACCTTTTGCAGCGGCTATTTTCCAGACGACCACGCAAGCCATACTGACAACAAGCAAACGTTTGGCAATGGTGAGACCCGTTTCCTGTTGCCAGGATTCCAATGTATAACGATGAGGGCCGGAGCGTGAAAAATATGCAAGATGAGGCGTGGGTGATAGTATTTTTTGCGCGTTGACCTATACTTTATTTTGCGAGTTTAAGTAGGTATTTATACCTATGTATTTCTCCCCGTTTTTCAGTTTTAATGATTCGTTACACAGTTACGAGGGCTAATGGAGGGCTAAGCGCATCGTTTAGTCGACGCGTATCCGAACTTTCAGTCCGCTATTTGATCCAATTTGATTTTAGCCGGTCATTTCCGAATAAAGAACTTAATTAAAAATTAGAGATATTTATGAATATTGTTCGAAAAGGTGAAATAGTAGATGGTTGCTTCAACAAAACTAAAGCGCTAAGTAGTGATCAAAAATTGCTTATTTTAGTACAGAGTGACAATATGCATTTAATTGGCATATTCCAAGGTTATTGTCATTTTGCCGGTTGCAATATGAAAACACTACCCTGTAGTAATAATGCCGACATTTTTTTTAAAGCCCTGAAAACGGAATCACCTTCGATGGTGTTTATTGACATGGAACAGGCAGCGCAAATATTTAACGCTCCGGAATGGCCGGCAACCTGGTTGCTTATGCAGCAAAACAAAATTGCACTTTGTGGAATCGGCAAACAGCTAACCAACTATAGTGAAACTGTGCCGCAGCCGGTATTCAATAAAATTTTTACGGACCCCTTGAATATTGATGAAATAGAGTCTTTTCTGGACGATAGAATGGCGGCTAATATAGTAAATTTTGAAAGACGAGCTAAGGAAAGGCGCAGAGGAGACCGGCGCAACAAGCTGGTATTTATTGAAAATGATGCGTCATCCGTGTCCACTCCCAGGCATCCATACATTGAATATACTCCGGAAAATAAACCCGATTTAGGACATAGTCGCCGTATAGGACAATTAGTCATTGATTATCTTGCGAAATCCATTAGCGTTAATGGTATCCCTATCGAAATCAGTCCAAAAGAATTTCAATTCATCGATTTTCTGGCACAACAGCCAGGTTCGTGTGGTTAAAGTAGAAGACATAATTGAAAAAGTTTGGCCTGAAAATAAGAGGGCTACAAATGCGGATGTGCATCAATATGTGTACATACTACGGAACAAAATGGAGGAGAATCCTCATAAACCAAAATTACTCCTCACGGTGAAGGGCTTTGGTTATAGGCTCTGCCCATAAAATCTGATCCATTACATAGTTTTATATTTACATTGCAGTGATTGGGTAAAATTGTTACCGGACTTTCTCCAGGCCAGACGGTATTTTGCCTGGCTATAATACGTTAGAGGAAATAAAACCATGGCCAAGGCCAAACAAAATCAACAACAGGAGAAAGTTTCAGAGCTGCGTACGGCACTGTTGTCCTGCAAGAGTTCATTTATGTCGGCGGGATTTTTCAGCTTGTTTATCAATTTGTTGCTGTTATTGCCATCAATATATATGCTGCAGGTTTATGACCGGGTATTATCCAGCGGCAGTGAATCGACACTATTAATGCTGACACTGATTATGGTGTTCATGTATTTAATTATGGGTGGTTTGGAATGGACGCGTTCACAAATATTGATTGTTACCAGCAATCGCCTGGATCAATTGCTCAGCGGCAGAATATTTGATGCGGTTTTTGCTCAAGCTATCAGCAGTGGTGGTCGCGTGCTCAGCGCCCAACCATTAAGCGATCTGCTTCAACTGCGCCAGTTTATGACCGGTCCAGGGCTGTTTGCCTTCTTTGACGCACCCTGGATGCCGGTTTACCTGGCAGTCCTGTTTATGTTTCACCCGGTTTTTGGTGTGATGGCGGTGATTGCGGCGGTCATATTAATCATTCTGGCAATCTGGAACGAAAACGCCACACGCGGCGATCTGCAAGATGCCAACCGCGAGTCCATGGTGGCACAACAACTGGCGCAAAGTAATCTGCGCAATGCCGAAGTTATCGAAGCGATGGGAATGCAGCCCCGCATGCGCGAACGCTGGCAAGAAAAACAAATTGCCTTATTGACCTTGCAAAGCCGCGCGAGCGGAAAATCAGGGATGATCTCGTCGATCTCGAAAACCTTCCGCTTAACCATCCAATCACTAGCGCTAGGCTTGGGAGCCTATCTCGCCATCCACAAGGAAATCACACCTGGCCTGGTTATCGCGGGCTCCATATTGTTAGGCCGTGCAATGGCGCCACTAGACCAAATCATCGCAACCTGGCGCGGTTTTTTGCAAGCCCGGGTAGCCTATCAACGGCTGGCAAAGTTACTGGATGAAATTCCGGCAAAAATCGTACCGATGCCTCTGCCGGCTCCGTTGGGCGAAATCAGCCTGGAAAAAGCCGTGATTACGCCGCCGGGTGCAGCTCGCGCCGATTATTAAAGGCATCAGTCTTATTATCGAAGCAGGTACGCAACTGGCCATTATCGGCCCTAGCGCAGCCGGTAAATCCACTCTGGCTCGCGCCATTTTGGGCTTGTATCAACCGGCCAATGGCAGCGTGCGTCTGGATGGCGCGGAAATAGATCAATGGGACCGCGAACAACTGGGGCGTTATATCGGGTATTTACCGCAGGATGTTGAATTACTCGATGGTAGCATTAGCGAAAACATTGCCCGTTTCGGCGATATAGATCCAGACAAAGTGGTTGCGGCCGCGCAGGCGGCGGGTATCCATGATATGGTGCTGCACCTTCCGGAAGGCTATGACAGCAAGATTGTCGGCAACGGCAACGTCCTCTCGGCCGGACAGCGGCAGCGGTTGGGGCTGGCCCGTGCCCTGTATGGCAATCCCCAGGTTATTCTGCTTGACGAACCCAATTCCAATCTCGACGAAGCCGGTGATCAGGCTTTGCTTAATACTTTGGCAAACCTCAAAGAACAAAGACGGACCGTCATTGTTATTACCCATCGTAGCAACGTGCTCAGCCAGGTCGATAAGATATTGCTGCTGGTGAATGGAGAGGTTGCACTTTATGGTTCGCGTGACCAGGTATTGGCTGCATTGCAGCAGAGCGCCGTAAAAAGTCAGCCGGCACAGTCTGTGGCCCCCGCCTCTTATACGGTAAAAACTGAAGCGATGGCTAATCCGGTCTCCTGATTCACTGAAAGTACAATATTCAAGATAATATGAGCTTAAAACAAACAAATGCAAACGGCGTGATTACTGATGATCGGCACTTTCGCCGCGTCGGTTTGATTATCGTCCTCAGTATTTTTGGCGGCCTTGGCGCCTGGTCGGCACTGGCGCCGCTCAGCAGTGCAGCCTTGGCACCTGGAGTAATCACCGTAGAAAACTATCGCAAAACCGTGCAACATCTGGAGGGCGGTATTGTTAAATCGATCCTGGTGCGGGATGGAGAAAATGTCGTTAAAGACCAGACCCTGATCATACTTGAAAACACCCAGCCTCGTGCACTGCTGGAAGTAATTCGTGGTCAGTACATTGTTTCCCTGGCTAAGGAGGCCAGGCTACTCGCGCAACAAAATGGTTTGGGAGAAATCCGCTATCCAGCGGAATTACAGGAATATGAAAATGATAAACGCACCAGAGATGCCATGCTGATGCAGAGTCAGACCTTCCTCGTCCGCAAACAAGCCTATGAAGGAGAAATCAATCTCTATAAGGGTCAGATCGAACAATTACGAGCCAAGGGCGTTGGTTTACGCGCGCAAAAAAGCAGTCGCGATCGGGTGGTTAGCTCCTTGCAGAGCGAATTGCAAGACTTTCGTGATTTGGTTCAAAAAGGCTACGCTGAAAAGCAAAAAGTAAGGGAGTTTGAACGCAACCTGGCGGATAGGGAGGGTGAACAGGGCGAGCTTATGTCCAATCTGGCGGCCACAGAGCTGGAGATTAACGAAACCAAGTTGAAAATCCTGCAGCTACAAAAAGAACTGCAACGGGAAGTCGCCAAAGAACTCAGCGAAGTACAGTCCGAACTTTTCGAATTGCGCGAGCGTCTGCAATCATTGCAGGATACCGTGCAGCGTACCGAAATCAAAGCACCCGAAGCAGGTATGGTGCTGGGCTTGCAGGTTCATACGCTGGGTGCGGTGATTCCGCCGGGCGGTAAAATTCTGGAGATTGTTCCGCAGAATGAAAAATTGATCGTCGAAGCCCAGGTATCACCGATGGACATTGACAGGGTTAGTGTTGGACAGATGGCTGAGATCCGTTTCAGCGCCTTTAAATCCAGATCTGTTCCTAAAATTGAAGGCAAACTGATCGAGGTTTCTGCCGACCGTCTGGTGGATGAAAAATCCAAAATAAAAACTCGTATTACCTGGCGCGCGTCGAAATTACCCCGAAAGGACTCGAAGATGTCATCAAGTCAGATCTGAAATTGCTGCCGGGAATGCCCGCTGAAGTGTTGATCAACACCGGTGAACGTACCTTGCTGGAATATCTGATCGACCCCTTTTCCAACCTTGTTGCCCGTTCATTTATCGAAAGACTTCTAAAAATATCTTCTCCCTTCGGTGCATAGTAGTCAGTCATTTTAATTATGGCGGGTAAAATTAACGTAACGATTCAGTCCCCTCTTTGAAAAAGACGACTGCATAGATGCAGGAGGTAGAGCAACGCATGGAGCAGTTGCCAAGAGGGGTTAGGGGAGATTTTTTAAATAAATCCTCCTCAATCCCCCTTTTTCAAAGGGGGAGGTGAATACGCGATTGTTGATTAACGCTAGTTTTACACGACATAACAACACTGACTGAGTACTACGATCTTCTTAGAGGGGTTTTTCTTCGCATACCTATTACAACC
>CAWBLO010000010.1:0-122660 GCA_963789475.1 uncultured Gammaproteobacteria bacterium
GTCACGCGTTCGCCACGCATCTGCTGGAATCCGGCACCGATATACGCACCATTCAGCTCCTGTTGGGGCATCGCAGTCTGGCGACCACCTCACGTTACCTGAAGGTCGCTACCACTATCGTGTGCGCTACCACCAGTCCATTTGATTGCTTACCCCGGATTGAAAGTCCAGCAATACTTCCTGCGCCACCCGCTCATTTCTGAGGTGCGTGATGCACGCCGCCGGGCTCGAGGTGGCGGATATTTTCCACCAGGCCGGTGCTGCCTACCGCCAGCAACACGCTGATTCCCTCAGTCGTGGACAGCGCTGTGTCATGAGCGCGATCGAGCGTTGCCGTACTGCCGCTCTCGGCGGCCATGTTGAGCAGTGCGATAGTTGCGGCCATCAGCGCATTGCCTACAACAGTTGCCGCAACCGGCACTGTCCTAAATGCCAGTCACTGGTCCGTGCGCAATGGCTGGAAGATCGCCAGGCCGACCTCCTTCCCGTGGAATACTTCCATGTGGTCTTTACGCTGCCCGAGGCGATCGCCGCGATTGCATATCAGAATAAGGCCGTAGTCTACGACATCTTGTTTCACGCCACCGCCGAGACCTTGCGCACGATCGCAGCGACTCCCAAGCACCTGGGCGCGGAGATTGGCTTCATCGCCATACTCCATACCTGGGGTCAAAATTTGCAGCATCATCCGCATTTGCATTGTGTCGTTCCGGGCGGCGGCTTAAGTGCTGACGGCGAGCACTGGGTCGCCTGCCGTCCCGGCTTCTTTTTGCACGTGCGAGTCCTGTCGCTGCTGTTTCGCCGGTTGTTTCTGGAGCAGTTGCAGGCTGCCTTTGACGCCGGGCAACTGCACTTTTTTAACGCACTGGAAGCACTGCAAAGTCCCGATGCCTTTGCCCGCTATCTGGCTCCAGTACGAAAGGTCAAGTGGGTAGTTTACGCCAAGCCACCGTTTGGCGGCCCTCAGCAGGTTCTTGAGTATCTTGGCCGCTATACGCATCGGGTGGCTATTGCCAATCAGCGTCTGATCGATTGCGTCGATGGCAAGGTCCGCTTTCACTGGAAAGATTACCGGCACGACTCGCGCCAGAAGGTGATGTGCCTGGATGTCGATGAGTTTATTCGCCGCTTCCTGTTGCATGTCCTGCCCAGCGGATTTCAACGGATCCGGCATTACGGCTTGCTTGCCAATTGCTGTCGCGCAGTTAAGCTGGCTCGCTGCCGGCAGTTACTCGACGCTCCCGCTCCCGCCGTCAAACTCCCCGATGCCGCGTTGGACTATCGGGACCGCTACGAACAACTCACCGGTAAATCGCTGCGTGATTGCCCGAAGTGTGGTCAGGGTCACATGATTTGCATCGAAACCTTCCTGCCGGGCACCCTGCCGCGCGGGCCTCCGGGAGCGTGCTCATGAACGCCCACCTAAAAACACTGCTGAACGTTTCCGGAATAGCCAAGCGGAACGGTAGGCTTCCTTTGGCCAGAGCAGGCAAAGTCTGCGTTAATACCCTCATGTCGCGGCAAGTTTACCCATTAAATCACTTATTGCGGCCCTTCGACATCCGGACACCCTGCCAGAAAATAGTGCGCAGGCTTTGCCGGTATGCCTTTTCCCTCTGTCAGCAGCCCGCTTCGATGATGGTGCTCTGATTCAATCCCCATAGCGGCACGGCCAGTGCGGCGGTTTAGTCCAACAGGATTTTTAGTCTACCGGTCGCGGTGAGAGTCCCCCACAGTGATACTGCTCGGTGCACCGCGACCGCCAGACTAAAAACCCTCTTCACTATGTAGCGATAAATACTTGATAACGGCCAGCCCACAGGAAGCAATACAAAACCATGTTTGACCGGATTATAGTGAATACATCGACATGGCGTTAAAAGTCGTTATCATCCCGGATAAGATGTTCCCAAAACCGGCGTTGCCAGATACCACGTTCGCCTTTTGTTTGGCGGCTGGCTGAAATCCGTTCAGTGGCTTCAAGATGCCTGGAAAATCTGCTTTTTATTAAGCCCCAGCGGGTAGAAAAATCGCTGTCGCCTTAGGGAATGATCCACAGTAGGTGCAGGTGATCTGGTATAATCACCATCGCATCAAATAATAAATGGGTGTGCCATTTTGACTCAGCGTACCGACTCTCGCAGCACATCAACATGCTCCACCAGCAAACAGCTTTTTCGTTCGGCAAGATTAACCGTAAAAAAATAACTTGCACCCGGCAGGCTTGTACGTCGATAACGTATTGTGAAATGTAATTTTTGTAAGTTTTGGTGAGTACCTCACGGATGATCCCATTTTTGAAGCGAATAACCTGGAAACTTGAGTCGAAAAAAAGACAGTTTTTCGCAAGACTTTATCTGACTTATCTTAGTTTGGGAGGCATAACGTGCCGGTAAAAGCCTGATCATCCAGGACCAAATTACCTAGAACTTCAATATGTCCCTGAACATTGTTGAAGGTGTTGGTACCTTTTACAGCAGTTATGAACTCTCTGGTTGATGAGGATAAGCCAAAGTCAAGGGGGGTCAATAATCACATCCTGTGTAATAATACGGCCTAAAAGAGCCCCTGTACTTATGTCTCAAAGTGATAACAGATGCGGCTGAAAATTGGTAGTTTGTTCCACTGACAGAGACTGTTCGCAGTCAAACCCGAATAGAATGTTCCTGTGACATCTCTATTACCGAGCCTAGCTGTTAAACTGGTATAGAAACAGCTAGCCGGAAGAAAGTCGGGAATAAATGGATCAAGAAAAGTTACATCAGGTAATATAGATTGAGTCTCTTGTGCTTGCTTAATATGACATGCTAGATCAGTCTCTAACTGATTAATAATTCCGGTTATAGTCTTACAGTTATAACCATCTGCAAGCACATTGAAAGAAGTTAAAGATAACAAACAACGGGAATTAACGTGAAATATTTCATGATTGGACGCCTTAAAGTGATTAATTTTTTGCAAGACATATTGTATATTCAATGAGCTGATTTCCTAATGTTTTCTTTGGAAATCTAGGGTCAACCTTGCACGCACGTAATATTATTTTAATTGTCCATCCACGATGCGAATTTGCCGTTGTGCCCGGTCACCCAAAGTCTGATCGTGGGTAATAATCATCAAGGTTACGCCCTGCTGATTAAGATTTTCCAGTAACTCGATAATTTCCATACCGGATTTGCTGTCAAGATTGCCGGTCGGCTCGTCTGCCAGTAAAATTTCCGGCCGCATGATCATGGCTCTGGCAATGGCAACCCGTTGAAGTTGTCCACCGGAAAGCTGATCCGGTCTATGGCTGGATCGATCTTGCAGATTGACTGACACTAGCGCCTGCACTACGCGTTGTTTACGCTCTTTAACGGCTATACCGGCCAGAATCATCGGCATTTCAATATTTTCAGCGGCCGACAAACGTGGGATTAAATGAAAAAACTGAAACACAAAGCCGATATTTTCACGGCGGACTTTAGCGAGTTCATCATCACTTCGCTGGGTAACATCCTGATTATTGAGCAGATAACGGCCTGATGACGGTTTATCAAGCAGGGCAATCACATTCAACAAGGTCGATTTGCCTGAACCTGAGGGTCCCATGACGGAAACATACTCTCCTTTGTTAATAGCGAGGGTAATGTCATTTAGCGCATGGACGGTTTGATCGCCCACTTGAAAATAGCGGTGTATATTTTCCAACTGAATCATTTTTGTTCACGAGCATAAGCGCCCGCAACTACGCCATCCCGGCCGACTGACAATACCACTTTATCGCCAACATTAAGGCCGGACAATACTTCCACCGTATTCCAGTTGGACAGACCCGGTTGGAATGTGCGTTCTACCAATAAACCATCAGCCTGCATCAACAATACCCGGTTATTTTCCAGTACCGCCTCGGCAGGCACTTTGAGTGCTTGTTGCCTGGCTGCAAGCAGGATTTCAATATCGGCGCTATAGCCCGGCAGTAAATCCTTAATATCATTCGGATCGGTTAATTTAACTTCTACTTCAACGGTGCGTGCCTGCTTTTCTTTTTCCAGCACGTAGGGAGCGATACGGCTTACCGTTCCGGAGCAGCGTTTCTCGGTAAAGGCATCCAGTGACACACAGGCGCTCATACCGGTTCGTATTTGCGGGGCATCCACTTCATCAATCGGTGCAGACACATATAAACAGCTGACATCCAGCAAATCGATGGCCGGCAAAGTTTGAATACCGGGTGGCGAGGGGGTGACATACTCACCCAGTTCGACATTGATCTCTGCAACTCTTCCATCGAAAGGCGCGAAAACAAGGGTGCGATCAACCGCTGCCTGAACAGCATCGAGATTTGCCTGACTAACAGCAACGGCCTCACGGGAAGCATGGCAAGATGCCCGCTGGGCTTTTGATCCTGTTTCTTTTGAATCAAGCGCTTCTTCTGAAACAATGTGATATTTTTGCTGAAGGGACATGCGTTGAGCTTCACGTTCTGCTACCGCCGCAAGCTGACAAACCTGCTCGGCAGTCGCCTGATTAGCTTTAATCTGAAACTCCTGTAATTTTACCTGCGCTTTCAGATCCTTGTTCCATACTTCCATCAGCAATTGATTTTGCTTGACACTATCGCCTTCCCTGACATGAAGCTTCGCAACCTGCCCACCTGTTGCAGGGGCCAGAAAAGCTCGCCTGCAAGCTTTAACAGTTCCTACGCGAGTATTGGACACCGTTTGTCTTACTTCCCCTTTTTCAATGCGAACTATTTCAACATCAATCAGCTTGGGGCGTTTATTAAAGAAAATAATTGCAGCAATGACTATGAAACCCAGGATAGCTATTATTTTTTTACTGCCCATTGAAATCTTATAACTGATTATCTGTTATCTACAACTCCACAAAAATCCAGCTTATTAGCAACTTTAAGACCCTTAAATTCTTTATGTGCAACTAAAAAAACAACTATATCAGCTTCTTTTACCGCATCCTGGTAATTGACAAGATTTAAACCCTCATAAGATTTTATATTGGGCTCAACCGCCAACACATCCATACCCTCATTAACAAGGCGTTTAGTAATATTTAATGCAGGCGATTCTCTTAAGTCATCAATATCCGGCTTAAAGGCCAACCCCATACACGCTATTTTCGCCTTTCTGCCTTTTTCCTTTTCAAATTCCAAGGCGGCATTTTTTATTTTTTCAATTGCCCACTCGGTTTTGTAGGTATTGACTTCTCTCGCGGTACGAATCATTTTGGCATCTTTTCCACCCTTGTGAACTATAAACCAGGGATCTACAGCGATGCAATGTCCGCCAACCCCAGCGCCGGGTTGAAGTATATTAACGCGCGGATGCCTATTCGCTAAACGAATAAGCTCCCATACATTAATATCAAATTTATCACACAGAATTGAAAGTTCATTAGCGAAGGCAATATTGGTATCCCTATAACTGTTTTCAGTTAATTTCGCCATTTCTGCCGTTTTTGCATCAGTCTCAAGAACTTCTCCCTGGACAAAGTCCCGATAAAAATCGGCGGTAATTTTGGTTGCAGCTGTTGTTGTTCCGCCGACTATCCGGTCATTTTCCACCAGTTCTTTCATGATTTTCCCAGGTAGTACACGTTCCGGGCAATGGGCTATATGTATTCCGGAAACATCGATACCTTTGTCAGCAAGTAACTCAGCGACCCAATCTGTAGTGCCAACCGGGGATGTCGATTCCAGGATAACGATATTACCGGGTTTTATATAAGGCACGATGGACAACGTTGCCGCACACACATAATCAACGTTTGGCACAAACCCTTCGTGGAAGGGTGTCGGTACGGCTATTATAAAAACATCGGCTTCAGCGGGTTTAATGTCTGCTTTGAGTTTTCCTGAATTGACGGCTGATTTAACAAAGGTATCCAGCTCCGGTTCGACGATGTGGATTTCGCCGCGATTGATTATGTCGACTGCTCGCTGATCAAGATCAACCCCGTGAATATCATACCCTCTATTGGCCAATAAAGCGGCTGTTGGTAAGCCGATATAACCCAAGCCGATGACACATATTTTTTTTATTTTATTCATACCAATTTCTTCATAAAATTTATAATTCGTTCACATGCTTTACCATCACCGTAAGGATTATGGGCTTTGGCCATGCTATTGTAAGCCTGGCTGTTATCCAGCAGTTCACTTGTTTCACTAACAATACGCTGTACATTGGTGCCCACCAGCTTAACGGTACCCGCATCTACTGCTTCGGGCCGTTCCGTGGTGTCTCGCATCACTAAAACAGGCTTACCCAAACTGGGCGCCTCTTCTTGCACGCCGCCACTATCAGTGATGATTAATTTAGATAAGCTCATCAAATAAATAAATGCTTCATATTGCAAGGGTTCAATCAGATAGACGTTTTTCAAATCACCTAATAATTCATTAACCGGTTTAAGCACATTAGGGTTCAAATGAACAGGATAGACGATATTCAGGTTGGGTCTAGCCAGGGCAATTGTCTTTAACGCGGTACAAATATCAATAAATCCTTGACCAAAATTTTCTCTGCGATGCCCGGTAACCAAAATAAATTCAGCTGCTTCCGGATCAAAACCTTTCTCTTTTATCGTTTTTTGCACTTGTTTACGAAAAAGCGCATCAGTTTCCAATCTGTCCCGCATCAAGAGCAAGGCATCAATAACGGTGTTGCCGGTCACTATAATTTTTTCAGGAGCGACATTCTCTTTTAATAAATTATCCTGGCTTTGTTGGGTCGGGGCAAAGTGATAGGTGGTAAGCTGCGATGTCAATTTACGATTGGCCTCTTCCGGCCATGGTGAATAAATATTGCCGGTTCGCAGTCCTGCTTCTATATGTCCAACAGCAATTTTTTCATAAAAAGCCGCCAGACTGACCGCGAAGGTTGTTGTGGTATCGCCATGCACAAAAATAATATCAGGACGATACGTTTTAAAAACACTTTTCATACCTTGCAGGATATTACAGGTAATATCATACAAGTCTTGATTGGGCTTCATAATATCAAGATCAAAATCTGTACTGATTTCAAATAAATTTAAGACTTGATCGAGCATTTCCCGATGCTGTGCAGTAACGCATACCTTCGTTTGAAACTCCTGATTTTGATCCTGGAAAGCTTTTACCAGCGGCGCCATTTTGATGGCTTCCGGACGAGTACCAAATACCAGCAGAATTTTTTTCATTTTTCAATAAAACGTTATTTAAGAGACAATGTAGATTTAAGCATAGTACAAATTCATTAACTTTCTTTGTATTCTATATTCAAATACCACTTGATTGTCTTAACTATTCCGCTTTCAAAACTCTCATCGGCTTTCCAGCCCAGCTCTTTCTCTATCTTGGTTGCATCAATTGCGTAACGTCTGTCATGCCCGGCACGGTCTTCGACATAACTGATCTGATCTTTATAGCTGCCCTCTGCTTTTGGGCGCAGTTCATCCAGAATTTCACATACTTTATCGGCTATATAATTATTGTTGCGTTCATTGCGTCCACCAATATTGTAGACCTCGCCAACTTTACCTGTATGGTAAACCAGATCGATTCCTTTGCAGTGATCCAACACATAAAGCCAATCACGTATATTTTTGCCATCCCCATAAATCGGAATGTTTTCTCCATTAACCGCTTTGCGGATGATAGTCGGAATCAGTTTTTCGTTATGCTGTTTTGGGCCGTAATTGTTGGAGCAGTTGGTGATAACCGTGTTCATGCCGTAGGTATGATAATAACTACGGACAATCAAATCACTGCCGGCCTTGCTGGCCGAGTAGGGGGAATTAGGGGCATAAGGAGTCGATTCGGTAAAGAGTCCTGTTTCACCTAAGGTACCGTACACTTCATCAGTAGAAATATGGTGAAAACGGCACGCCTCATACCCCGATTTAAATATAAATGGTTTTTCCATCCAGTATTTATAGGCCACATCAATCAGGGTAAAAGTTCCGTTAACGTTAGTCTGGATAAAAACGCCCGGATTCTTGATGGAGTTATCTACATGACTTTCAGCTGCAAAATGGATAACACCACGAATATCATGCTTGTTAAACAGATTCTCAAGTAATTCACGATCGCAAATGTCACCTTGAACAAAGGTATAGCGTTCATTACCCTCTATCTCTTTGAGATTGGCAAGATTGCCGGCATAGGTGAGCAAATCAAGATTGACGATCTGATACTCAGGATACTTTTCTAAAAAGTAAGGCACAAAATTACTGCCAATGAACCCGGCACATCCGGTGACTAAAATTGATTTCATAGCTTATTTCCTTTTAATACGTCGAGACATTCTTGCAGGCTGTCTTTCCAGTAAGGGATGGTAATATCGAATGTTTTTTTGATTTTTGCTTTGTTCAATAAGCTGTAATGCGGTCGTTTTGCCGGCGTTGGATAATCTAAGGTTTCTATAGGTTTAACAGTGCAATGAATATCTGAAAGCTCAAAGATAGCTAAGGCAAAATCATACCAACTGCAAACACCTTCATTGCTGAAATGATAGATTTCTGTTGCTTTTTGGGCGTTGAGATTTCGGATGTTGAATAATCGACAGAATTGCCTGTGCCAAATCCCTTGCATAAGTCGGTGTACCGACCTGATCATAAATGACGCCCAGCTCATCTCGTTCTTTGCCCAGACGCAACATGGTCTTGACAAAATTATTGCCAAAACTTGAATAGACCCAGGAGGTTCGGATGATGATGGAGTTTGCAGGATTAATCGCTAGCATCGCCTCCTCTCCGTCAAGTTTGGTCTGCCCGTATATGCCTTGTGGATGAGGCGTATCTGTCTCACTATAAGGCTTGAAGTTTTTGCCATCAAAAACATAGTCTGTTGATATATGAATCAATGAAATAGCTTTTTCTTTGGCAATTCGCGCCAGTGTATCCACGGCTGTCGTGTTAATTGCTCTCGCTAACGCTTGTTCTGATTCTGCTTTATCTACTGCGGTATAGGCTGCGCAGTTAATAATTACGTCAATCGTTTTATCAAGGAACCAGTTCCGTATATCTTCTGTATTGCTGAAATCCAGCTCACTTCTACCGATAAAAGTAAACGTGTCATCGGAATACAACACACTAAGTTCACGTAGTTCATTGCCCAAGCTGTCCATTTGCTCCCGTGACCAGTATTGATTTAGGCATAAAGGTCTATCCCGTAATCAAAAAGTTCAGCTTGATCAAGTGTGGGCTGCCGAGTATCTTTTGGTGAGAGTTGAAGTTGCTCTTTATCTACGATCCAGTCAATAGCTAATGACGCATCATCGAAAGCAAGCCCTCTGTCATTTTCCGGCGAGTAATAATTATCCACTTTATAAGCAAAAATCAGTTTCATCTTCCAGTACAACAAAACCATGTGCGAAACCTCGTGGAACAAACATCTGCCGCTTGTTTTGTTCTGACAGTTCTACGGCAACATGTTTTCCAAAAGTAGGACTGCCTTTTCTGATATCTACTGCAACATCAAGCACCTTGCCTTTGATAACGCGTACCAGTTTTGTTTGTGATGCAGGCGCAAGTTGATAATGCAACCCTCTTAACACGCCATAACTTGACTTCGATTCATTATCCTGAATAAATCCTACTTTAAAGCCCAAGAAAATCGTCCAATTTATCCTGGCGAAAAGTTTCAACAAAGTAACCTCGTTCATCACCAAAAACTTTAGGTTCAATGATAATAACTTCCGGGATGTCTGTTTTTATAAAATTCATTGTGTTGCAACTCCTTCGCTTGCCCTGCGCATCAGATACTGGCCGTATTGATTTTTTATATAAGGCTGTGCCAATTTGATCAACTGGGTTTTGGAAATATAGCCCATCTCATATGCGATCTCTTCAATACAAGCCACTTTTAGCCCCTGTCTGTTTTCAATAGTCTGTATAAAATTGGACGCTTCAAGCAATGATTCATGGGTGCCGGTATCAAGCCAGGCAAAACCTCGCCCCATCAATTCAACTTTCAAATCCCCTTGCTCAAGATAAGTTTGATTGACTGTTGTAATTTCCAGTTCACCGCGATGGGATGGTTTGATGTTTTTGGCAATTTCAACAACACTATTAGGATAAAAATACAAACCCACTACCGCATAGTTACTTTTAGGGTTGGCCGGCTTTTCTTCGATACTGAGCACGTTACCCTTATCATCAAACTCGGCAACGCCATACTGTTCAGGATCTTTAACATGGTAACCAAACACCGTCGCTTTTTTATCTTGTGTTACATTGGCTACAGACTTTGCAAGCATTTCGACTAAACCATGCCCGTAAAAGATGTTGTCACCCAATACCATGCACACATCATCTTCACCAATAAATTCTGCTCCCAGGATAAATGCCTGAGCAAGTCCATCAGGAGAAGGTTGAACCTTATAGGAAAATGCCATGCCGATTTCAGAGCCATCGCCCAACAATTCTTCAAATCGGGGCAGGTCGTTGGGTGTGGAAATGATCAATATTTCAGTGATACCTGAAAGCATTAACACGGAAAGCGGATAATAGATCATTGGTTTGTCGTAAATTGGCGTTAGCTGTTTACTTACGCCTTTGGTAATAGGGTAAAGTCTTGTCCCGCTTCCGCCTGCTAAAATAATACCTTTCATTTACTCACTCCATTAAAAAATAAACTATTACGCTTGGATCATTTGGATTTTTGGTAGCTGTATTGATAGACATATTTTCCATATCCGTAACGGGATGAGGATTCAGGCACATCATTAAATACGATACCTTTGATGTCCACTCCAGCCTGAAGCAGACGTTTAGTGCTTTGTTCCAATTCGCGCATGGGATGTTGGCCCGCTCTGATTACCATCAATGTTGCACTGGCCATGCGGCCGATAATAGCCGCATCGGTAACCGCTAAAATGGGCGGGGAATCGATAATGACATGATCGTATTGTTTACTAATGTTTTCCAGAAAAATACCGAATCTTTCATGCAGTAATAATTCCGATGGATTAGGAGGAATAGATCCGGTAGCGATAAAGTCGAAATTAGCCATCTGGTATTTTATGAATCGCCATATCCAACGTTATTGTGTTTGAAATGAATTCGGATAAGCCCTGTTCTCTGCTGACACCCAGGGTTTTATTAATAAAGCCTTTGCGTAAATCACCATCTATCAGCAATATTTTTTTTCCGGCATCAGCCAGTACGGTGGCAAGATTAATCGAAACAAAAGATTTGCCGACTCCGGGGCTTGGGCCGGTAATCATAATGATGTTGTTTTGCGCTTCCAGAAACGCAAAGTGCAAGGTGGTGCGTAAACTACGCAAACTTTCTATGGCAAGATCATCGTTGTTTTCCAGCGCCAAGAATGAAAAGTTCATTACTTTGTTGGTTTTTTCTGAGCTTGACATTAATCTTTAATTGTTGCGCACTATGCGGAATAGTTGCATAAACCGGAATATTAAGCTGTTTTTCAATTAAATCAGGGTCTTCACGCCACGGTGCAGGGATTTTCGGATAAATACCAAAGCAATACCTAAAATTAATCCCAAGATAAATGAAACAGCAACAATCAATGCTTTTTTCGGTTTTATAGGCTCGTCAGGCAATACGGCATAATCGATAATTCTCACATTACCCACTGTGCCGGCTTTTGAAACACGCAAAGTCTGGGTGTTGTTGAGCAGAGCAGTATAAAGTTCAGTATTGACCTTAACGTCTCTAGCCAGCCTTAGAATAACTTGTTGCGTTTCCGGGAGGTACTTCAATTTTCTTGTCATTAGAATTCATCTGCCCTTGCAGGCGAGCAATTTGCTTGTCGATAGCGACTAACTGAAGGATGCGATTCGGTAAATTTTTGCCGTAATTCATCACGTTTTTGTTGCAGTAGAGTAATTTGGGTTTGTATTTCCACTACGCCTTTTAAAACACCTTGTGTTTCCAAGTCTAAGTCGATAGAGCCATGGCGGGTTCTGTAATCGTTTAAGGCGGTTGTTGCTGCTTCCAATTGCTCTTTAAGCTGGGGCAGTTGCTTATCCAGAAATTCCAGTGTTTTTTGCGCTTCCGCAGATTTTTGTTCAACATTTTGCCGGACATAAATATTGGCAACTTCATTTAATGTCTGGAGAGCACCATCAGGGCTTGTCGACTCCATGGTTAACTCCAGAATACCTGTTTTTTTACCTTTTTCGGTCAACGCCAATATTTTCTTGCAATTCACTGATTGCTTCACCCGCCGATTGTCGCATGAGTATAAATTGGGTATCAGGGCGCGATTTTAACAGCGACACAAACAGCGTAACGGATTGTTGCTCGTCTTCAAGTTGTTTGCTGGCCAGTTTCCCAACTTCGCCTTCCAGTACGAGTTCGTCTTCATACATTAACCGAAAATGGCCCTGTTTGCCGGCAATCAATATTAATTTTTCACCTAGCCAATTTGAAGGTACAGTAAAAGTGTCAACATGAATAGATTCGCCGCCCCAGGCATAGCCTGATTGCCCGAATAAAGCACTGGAAACTTCGTTGCCTTCATTGTGTTGTTGAAATCGTCTGGCGATGGCCTCGCCGATGACAGGAAAATATTTTGGTTTAGCGATAATTTCCAGATTAAGGTTTTTAACGGCTGCTCCTAATATCATCCTTGATTTGATAAGCTCAATTTCAGCCTCTACCGGCCTCTACTTCATCGCCATTAAAGCAGCTACCGGCTCCAGAGCCCCCAATGATGGTGAATTTTCTTCAACTTGCAACATCGCATCGGCTTTGTAAACCGGCTTATCAATTAAGGCTTTGGCAGTACCGATGATCAGTACTACTACTGTAATAAAAGCGATAAGCCATTTATTATCAACAAGCGTTGCTAATAATTCACCTAAATCGATTTCATCTTCATCTTGACTCGGTAAATAATTAACAGGGGGTTTTTTATTATCGGAAGATGTGTTTGGCATTGTGTATCAAGCAAGGTTTGGTGAAATAAATTCAAGTAATTACTTTACAAGGTAAAGTAGCATTGATAATCAATAGCTAGAAACTTGCAAGGACTAACCTGAGTATGCTAAACTATTGATTTTCAGATTTTTTCATAGGGAAAGGCATTTTTGCTATCGTATCATTAATCCAAGACTCATTCGATTAACTGATTTGCATTATGCGGATGCTCTGTTCAAACGCAAGTAAATCTGCATCCAGTATGTCTTTTCGACTTAGCCTAATGGCAGTGGCTTTAAAATTAAATATATTTATTGCTGGTTGATTGTCCTGGTAGCAGTGGGGAAAGGTATTCCAATAAATTGAATTCAGCAATGAGACAGTAGGTTGTATCTGATCAATGATTTGATTCCAGCGAATACCTTCTGCACGATCGACAAAAATCACGTCACGGGGCTGAAGAGGAAAACGGTCAGCCAACAATAAGGCATCGGGGGATTTGGCATCCAAATGATAAATTTTCGGTTTTCCGAGGCCGCCTCTAAAGACAAAGATTCGAGCCGCGTCGGATAAATCTTGGCTTATACCCCCCGCATCACTGAGTGCTTCGACCAGTGTCATGCGGCCATTGCTCATATAAAGACTGCGTGATCTTGTAGAACCACTTCCGCCAGGAAATGCAGCACTGCCAGAACCGGTAGTGGCAGCACTCGTATCTCCAAAAATAAAAATTTTGTTGAACTGCCTATCCGGCACGTTCAGCACATCACCGTGTTGGAGCGTGACATTTTGACGGAGATCTCCGCCTTCATAGAGAGCCAGCAAATTAACTTTATAAGTTTTGCCGTCACGAGTAAGGATAATATTGCGTGAATCTGCTTCAGTACTCAAATCCGCCTGCACTGTTGATCGCTTCCAGTACTGTTAAAGGAATATCTTTAACCAACTGGATGCCTGGTGTTTTGACTTCACCGACGACATAAACCCGTTGACTTCTATAAGCAGTTACCCGCACATCCAGTTGGACTTGTTCAATATAGACTGAAAGTTTTTGTGTTAATTCTTCGCGAATCTCTTCAACCGTTTTACCGGCTGCTTTAATGATGCCCGCATAAGGATAGAAAATATTTCCGTCTTCCCCCACAACTGTGCCGGCTGTTTCTGCCGAGCGAAATTCACCCGCAGGAATAGTTAATTCAGGGTGATCCCAAACAGTTATATTAAGAATATCTCTGGGGCCGACACGATATTGGCTTTGGGCTTCTTTAGGGGGTAAACCGTTTTTTGTTGCTTTAGAACCAATGCGATAGTCGAAATAAAGATTGGCGACATTATTGGGACCTAAGCTACGGTTGTTAAAATCTTTTTCCAAGTCAACGATTAACTGAGCCGTAATGGGTTCAATATTCAATTTTTTCAAAATGGTTGCATTGTTTTCCGTAACAGGCATTTCTACGCTCGATTCAGTGGCAAAATGCCACATGTGCATGCCGGGAACGACAGAGCATGCTCCAAGTTGACTCACTGCAATTAAGGTTAGTAAAATTTTGATTCGCATAAACTTATAATTTCCAACTCAATATCATGTATAAAATTTTTGACGGGTTAGAGATTTATTAATTTTCAGCAGGTCTTCGTAGCGGGCATTAAAGTTTTGGCACCCATAAAGCTATACCTTGTTCTATTAAATTAATCGATTTTATAAACGCAGATAAATCTTGTTTATAAGGATCAGGAATATCGAATTTTCCCCATTCACCCAAGCGAAAAACTTTTCCTTTTGCGCTCGGTTCACTTTCTTCAATGGCAATTTTGTGGGCTGTTTCCATAACCAGAATAAGATCAGTTTTACGGATCATTTCCTTATTCAATTGACGGGCTCGATAGCCTGAAATATCAATGCCTTTTTCCATCATTAACTGACAAGATTTGGGATCAGGTGGATGTCCAACCAATGCGCCCAGACCAGCAGAACTAACAGTGCAATCACTTTTATTGGAAGCAGCGATTGCATGTTTTAACAATCCCTCGGCCATAGGGCTTCTACATATATTACCGACACAAACAACGAGGATATTTTTAAACAACGGCCAAATCTTTAAATAGTATTAAAAATTAAATAATTATAGCAAGATAATTGAGATTAGATATAGCTTGCCAAGTCTTAATGCCTAACCGAATAAACGCTAACTTCAGAAAAGCCTTGCCCTGCTTCTGGGCCTTGTAATTCAAATTTAGTAAATTATGGTGCATAGAACAGGGAAGAACCTACCCACTCAAGTACTAATCCACATTCACTGAAGCCAACAACGCCAATAACTCTTCAGTTTTAGCTTGCATTAAAGCGTCATCACCGCGTGATTCTACATTTAACCTCACCAGCGGCTCAGTATTGGAACAACGTAGATTAAAACGCCAACTACCAAATTCCATGCTCAGACCATCTGTAAAATCAACATGCTGTGCATCTTTCTGATAATGTTTTTTTACTAATTCAATAGCCGCTTCCGGCTGGGCTATGGTGCGATTAATTTCGCCACTGGCGGGAAAACGCAGCATTCTTTCATCAACTAGTTGCGAAAGCTTTTTCCCAGCTTTACTCATCAGTTCAATCACTAATAACCAGGGAATCATGCCGCTATCACAATAGGAAAAATCTCTAAAATAATGATGAGCACTCATCTCACCGCCATAAACAGCATCTTCCAAGCGCATTCTTTCTTTGATAAAGGCATGACCGGTTTTGCTTTGCACGGCTATTCCCGACATGCTCTTAACTATGTCGATAGTGTTCCAGGTTAAACGGGGATCATGAACTATTTTTGCCCCCGGATTTTGTTTAAGGAAGGCTTCAGCAAGAAGACCAACGATATAATAACCTTCTAAAAAACGCCCTGTTTCGTCAAATAAAAAACAACGATCAAAATCCCCATCCCAGGCAATACCCAGATCCGCGCCATGTTCTATTATTGCCGCAATGGTACTGTCCCGATTTTCCGGTAACAAAGGATTAGGGATACCGTGCGGAAAATGACCATCCGGCTCATGGTGTATTTTGATAAATTCCAATGGTTGCGTCATGACTTCTTGTAAAGCCGCTTCCAGCCAATCAATCACATGACCTGCTGCACCGTTACCCGCATTAACTACTATTTTCAGGGGCTTCAATGATAGGGGATCAATATAACCCAGTAGATGTTGAATATAATCCGCGCCAATTGAAATAGCTTTAACAATGCCGCGATGAGCTACAGGTGCAGGAAAGCTGTTGGCTTCAGCCAACTGTTTAATGTCGTTTAATCCCGTATCACCACTGACTGGCTTGCTTTGTTCGCGCACCAGTTTCATACCATTATAATCTTTTGGGTTATGACTTGCGGTCACCATAATACCACCGTCCATAGGCTTACCAGAATCCTGATAGGCAAAGGTTGCATAATAAACTTCTTCAGTACCGCACAAGCCAATGTCATAAACATTAACGCCGGCATCTTGCAGGCCCTGTATTACGGCAGCGGCCATTTCATTACTGGAAAGACGTATATCACGCCCTACAATCACTCTATCCGGCTGAATATTCTCCGCGTAAGCCCGGCCTATACGATAGGCAATATCTGTATTTAACTCATCAGGAATGCGTCCACGTATGTCGTAGGCTTTAAAACAGCTTAATAATTTAGTCATGAGAATTTATAAAGTTGATAGTTTTATACAGTATATCGAAGTTATCCTGCGTTATTGACGTAGACTTCTTCAAGCAAATCCAGCTTAAATTATAGACGGATGATGTCATAATCTGCATTTTTTTATTTAAAAAGGATTGTTGTTTTATATGGCTAATTTTAACACTCATTTATTCATCGCCTCAGTTGCCGGTACAGGGACTGCTCTGGTTGCCGTTAATATCCATTTGATTGCTAACAGCGATATGCCTTGGCTTATTTTTCTGACTACCTTAGGCGGACTATTGCCTGATATTGATGCAAGCAACTCAAGGCCGGTAAAACTGTTGTTTAACGTATTAGCGTTAATGGGCGTAGCTGCTGCCCTGCATACGTCTAAAGACCATTACGCACCTTACCCGCAAGCGCTGGTTGCAGCTTGCACTTACCTGTTTATTCGTTATGGGATGTTTGCCTTGTTTAACGCACTTACAGTTCATCGCGGCGTATTCCATTCAGTATTGGCAGCCCTGTTTTTTACCTTGTTAATGACCTGTATCAGTTACCATTATTTACATTGGGATGTTTTTCATGCGTGGTTAAATGGTATTTTCATTGCTTTGGGGTATATCATTCACTTACTATTGGATGAACTCTATAGCGTTGATTTATCGAATACAAGAATAAAAAATTCTTTTGGCACGGCATTGAAATTATTCAGCTATAGCAATATGACCGCCACGGCATTAATGACCATTTGTACAATAATACTCTCCTGGATGGCGCCTTCACCGATACCGTTGGTTAAAATGTGCAAAGGAGCTCAATGGAATAGCTATTTAACACCGGCAAGATTCTTGAAATGATAACCAAAGATATTAAAAACTAATGTCAACAATCGACTCCATCATCCCTGTTAGTAAACCATTGTGTTTAATAGCCATTTCTTCCTTAGCGTTGCTTTCTTTAAGCGCGCTTGCCAAAAATACTGAAGATACCGTCGATCTGTTTCAACAAATCCAGTCGCTGCAAAGCCAGATGAATATTCAGATCACTGGCCTGGAGAGAATCCAGAACGAAGAAAAAGTCATGACCAATGGCAGTTTGGAGCAGCAAATTGAACAGGTTCTGGCTTCGTTTAATCACATCATCAGTCGAAATAATAAAGGCCAGATTGAGCGCATCGTCATTATCAATAAAAAACAAAAAACCGAAGTTGATCGTATTATTTTACCAACCAGTCACCAAGGTAATCATTTCATAGTTTCCGTAGCCATTTCAGGTAATGGCAGTCTATGGCTAACCAAGGATATGATTATCGACACAGGAGCTGATTTAGTCGTTTTGCCAGAATCCATGATAGTCCAATTAGGCCTTACAGACAGCGCCTTTACCAAGAAGACTATGCAGACTGCCAACGGCATTACCGAAGCAAAAATTGGCCTTTTACAGGAATTGAAAATTGCCGGGGAAACCATTGAAAATGTAGAAGCTGCCTTCATTCCAGACGTTCTTTTAGGGAAAAACTGCTTGTTGGGGATGAGTGTTTTAGGGCGGTATCAAATAAATATCGATGATCAAACTCAATTGATCACACTGTTTAAGAAATAATCAGGTAACTTCTCATTAAGCGCTGTTATTCTCCGGTAGACCTTTAAGGCTTTAAAAAACTGAAAGGTCTAAATCCTGTCGATAATCAGAAGTTACGTAAAGAACGCTTTAACACATCCCAGACTGAACGCACATTAGACTCGGGTTCGGACAAAAGCAAAGTGAGCGCAATCTCTTCAATGGCTGCAAATATGCAGATCACTGCAGCCAATCGAAACGGCCATGCCGGGCCGCCGAGAAACATCACATATAATGACAGCCCCATAGAGGCAGCAGCAATTTTTACTCCCCAGGTGTGATAGCTGGTAAAGCGCCCAAACTTGCTAAAGCCTGCAAAAGCCGGTAACAAACAACTGGCTACCATTAAGCCGACAAAAATCAGCTCTCTGCGGACGATATCCGGCCATAGCCACCAGCAACCAATAGTGATTGTTAAATAGGTGATTACATCTGCCCAACTGTCCAAAGTAGCGCCGAACTGGGAAACCTGTCCGGTCAACCGGGCGGCTAGACCGTCCAATAAATCGGTTAAAAAAGCGATCGCTAACAAAATCATGAAAGCAACTCCATGGCCTTGCCATGCCAGCCATAACAAGCCCGGAGCGGCTACAAACCGAAATCCTGTCAGCAGATTGGGCAAGGTTAACCTGGACTGTTCAGTGTGTTGCTTGTTATTCATAAAGTAAATGCGGCTGCAAGTGGCGCATGATCTGAAAGCATGTGCCAGGGTGAATGAGTCAGCCGGTCACACGACACCGGGATCAGTCCACGATAATAAATCCGATCCATCTGCAAAAAAGGTAACCAGGAAGGGAATGTCCGCGCATAGCGGCCATGGGTTTGGCGAAAAACCTCTTGCAAATCCAGATGATCATGGAAAAGCCGGCCGGCCTGCCCCAGCCAATCGTTAAAATCACCGGCGACAATCAAGGGTGCATCATGCGGCACATGACTGTCGATACGATCACACAATTTCCCTATTTGCAGGCGGCGCTCTTTTCCCATCAATCCAAAATGAATACAAACAATATGTACGTCCTGGTTACTCTGCGGTAATCGGATAACACCATGCAAAAGGCTGCGACTGGCCCAGGGGAATGGAGATACATTGATATTTTCCCAGCTTTCGAAAGGGTACTTACTTAAAATAGCATTACCGTGATGACCGGCATTATAAATTGCATTTTTTCCATACGCGTAAAATGGCCAGACTCCTTCAGCAATAAACTCAAATTGTGAGCGATCGGGCCAATCCTCCACTCTTTTTTCATGACGCTGATGCTCGCCTTGCATCTCTTGTAAAAACAACAAATCGGCATCAGCAGCTATCAACGCTTCCCGAATCTGATGCAATACAAAGCGCCGGTTACCCGTGTTAAAACCTTTATGAATATTATAGGTTAATACCCGCAAGCCTTTTTCTTTCATAAATACCCTGACTGTCTGTGATTTATAAGCCTTTTTGATCTAATAAGGCTGGTTCCGAATATGCAATCTGTAAAGAACCGGCGAAACAAATTCCTCAATTAAGAAAAAAAGCCCGACAATTAATGTAATATCAATAAAGTTCAGTGCTAACGAATCTTTTAACAGACATAATGGCAATAATGATTCCGGGACGGTATCAAGGCCTCTAGCCCTGCTGCTTTCAACATTCCCTCTTCGCCGTTTGATAAAGCTTGCCAGTAAATCTCCTGTCATTGCCAGCGTAGCGAACAATACACCCGTTAAAGGTTGTATTCCAAATAAAATCGTCAGAGTTGTGGTAAAAAAAACGGCTGAAAGCAAGCCTCGCCAGGTTTTACTATCGCCAAATAAACGATAGCCGTCACGGAAATAAAGTCCGTTATCCATTGGTCTTGCTAACCGCTTACCAAGTACCTTAACGGCAATCACCGGTGCGCCATTGGCAGCGATAAGTAATACCAAAGCCTGGAAAATGCAATACCAACAGAGCGACAGTAAAGGCATACCCGAATATCTTCCTATTTATTAGGTTAAAAACAGTAGAATCCAAAATTGGACAATAATAATGGAAATTAATCATCTGTAATTGAATTCATTTACAGCCCTTATAGCTAAATCAAAATCTGCAACGATGACTACGGCAACATCATTTTATTTTGTTATTGACAATAAAGCTCATAATTCAATGAGTGTTTATATAGCCATTGATTACAGCTAAAACCGCCGCTTCCAACTGAATCAATAATAGTTACATTAACTCTTTTTTTTATTTGCAAGCTAAGCAAGAGCCAAAGTCACTAATTGCCTTGAATATAATAGTCTTCTAATATAAACTCACAATCGCCCTGCCATTATAAAAGTTAGCATCATTAACAAGGGCGATTCTATTCTGAGGAGGAACTATGTCTAATCTTAAAAATTTATCCCGTCGTCGTTTCCTGACCCAATCCGGCCTGGGCTTAATGGCTTTTGCGAGTATGCCTGGTTTTTTACGTGCCATGGAAGGCATGCAAGGAATGCAAGCTTTCCCGAAACTGACACCCTAACAAAGCATCACCCAATTTTAAACCGGATGTCGAATTTGATCTGTTTTGCCGGTCAAACTCTGTGTCCATTTTGCCAGGCCAAGAAACGCGCGTGCAACAATACGCTGCCAAGTTATTAAAAGGCCCGGAAGATACGATAAAGGACATAACCGGTTCCTATCTGGGGCCGCTGATCAATTTACAAAAAGAGCAGAAAGTGCGAATCCATTTGCACAACAAACTGGATGAACCCACTGTTACGCATTGGCATGGTTTGCATGTCCCCGCCAATATGGACGGGCATCCGATGTACACGATCGATCCGGGCCAAACGTTAGTCTATGAATTTGAAGTGCTCAATCGAGCGGGTATGAATATATACCATCCGCATCCGCATGAAGCCACCGCCAAACAGGTTTATCATGGCCTTGCCGGGGCATTGTTCGTCCGTGATGAAGAAGAAGCAAAACTGGAATTGCCCGCCGGCGAATTCGAAATTCCTATCGTTATTCAAGATCGTCTCTTCGATCAGCAAAATCAACTTATCTATGTCCGCAACATGCATGACCGTATGATGGGCTTCTATGGCGACCGCATACTGGTCAATGGCCGTCCTGATTTCCAGATTGATGTTGCACAGCCGCGCCTACCGCTTACGTGTCTTAAATGGTTCAACCGCGCGTATTTACAAACTGGGCTGGGATGATGGCACGCCGATCACCGTTATCGGTGTCGACGGCGGTTTACTGGAACAACCGGAAGTCAAACCTTATGTCATGCTGGCGCCCGGCGAACGCTTGGACGTTTGGGCAGATTTTAGCGGCCGTAACGAAGGTTCCCAATTAGTCATGCGCAGCCTCGCATTTTCCGGCGTGTTGCCAAAAATGGCCGGGCGCATGGGTGGCATGATGCACGCAAACGCCTTACCCGTCGGCAGCGATTACCCGATTTTCACTGCGCGTGTTACCAAAAAAGTGAGTGACAGTCCTAAACTACCATCACAATTATCAACATTCGAATGGCATAAAACCATTGCTCCAGCGAATCCCGACAAACCGGTTCCCATCGGTATTTCCGAAGGTCCAATGGCCATGCTTCTGAATGGCCGACCCTATGCGTACAACGATATTCAGGATTTTGAACGCATCAAGCTAAACACCATACAACTGATGGAAATTTTCCATGCCCATGGCGGTGGCGGGGGGCATGGCAAGGAATGCTGCACCGGCAACCGGCGAACATGGCGCGGAAAAACAAAGCGGCGGCATGGGCATGGCATGGGCATGAGGCGGCGGCATGGGTATGATGGGCGGCATGAAACATGGCGACGGCGATCAGAAAGGCGGTGGCATGGGCATGATGGGTGGTATGAAGCATGGCGACGGCGATCAGAAAGGCGGTGGTCAAGGCATGGGTGGCATGAAGGGCATGGGCGGTGGAATGGGTGGTATGGGCATGATGATGTCCATGGCGCATCCGATTCATTTACACGGACAACAGTTTCAGATTGTCAGCCGCAGTGTCAGTGCGGATGCAGAAGCAGACTATGCTACCGTGCATGAAGGCTTCATCAAAGCGGCCTGAAAGACACCGTACTGGTGATGCCGGGCGAGAAAGTCCGTATCATAAAACCCTTCCAGGACTTTAAAGGCTTGTTTATGTATCATTGTCACAATCTTGAACATGAAGACATGGGCATGATGCGTGACTTTTTAGTTGAATAAAATTCTTTGCCAGTCAAACGATGCTCCCGGATCGGTTTTTCGACCGGGGGCAATATCGCTATGTCCTGTTATTCGTTGTCTTGATAGCTTGGGGTAAGTTTTAAGCAGCATGTCAATTACCACTGCAAGCTGCGCATATTGTTCTTCGCTATAATCAATCGATTCGGTACCCTCAAGTTCTATACCAATAGAAAAGTCATTACAGCATTCTCTTCCTTCATAGCTTGATTTACCCGCGTGCCAGGCACGTTTGTTAAAAGGGACATATTGCACACAACTCCCGTCTCGTTTAATGAGCAAATGTGCAGACACCTTGAGAAGATGAATTTGTTTAAAATAGGGATGATCATCAGGATTGAGCAAATTGCAAAACAGCTGGTCTATATAAAGGTTATCGAATTCACCGGGCGGCAAACTAATGCAGTGAATCACCAGCAATGAAATATCTGCCGGGTCAGGACGCTCATCATAATTAGGCGAGGGAATTCGTGTAATATCTATAAGCCAGTGCTGTTCTATATTCATAAGGTTAAAAAATCATGAAAAACGCAAACAAATCACCATATTCGCGGTAAAATACTCATTATTTACCGGAATGGTTTGTAAAGCAAAAAATTTCACAATCCAATTTAAGGGAAAGCGTGAGCGCTTATTTAACAGTACAAACAAGAGAGGATTATCATGGCAAACTTAGTTTATAAACGTTTCTTCAAGTTAACTTTGGCCGTGTTGCTTGCCGGTTGTGCCAGCGAGCCAGTGACTTATCATGAAAAATATCCAAAGAATATCAATCAACAAAGTAAAGTCCCTGCGTATCGGCCCATTCAAAAATATCCAGATAATTATAGGAGGTCGCCTTATTCAAGTAGCTATGGGTCATCAATATTAACAGGAACCTACGCTAATTCACCAGCAGTACGAAGTTTTATCCAGCACATGGTCCAAAAGTATGGCTTTTCTGAAACCTATTTGAATGGTCTGTTTTCGCACGCTAATCGTCTGGATTCGGTTATTCGGCTGGAAAGTCCTGCGCCCTCTACCGGGCCATCAAAGCCGAGCCGGGGTAGTTGGACTCGCTATCGCAATAAGTTTCTCACCGATGCGCATATCAGCAATGGTGTGGAATTTTGGCGCAATAATGCAGGTGCTATTAAACAAGCCAGTGTCACTTATGGTGTTGATCCCGAATATATTGTAGGAATTATTGGCGTAGAGACTTATTTTGGCAAAAATTTTGGTAAAACCTGCATCTTTGATGCCTTAACTACTTTATCATTCGACACTTACAGACGCTCCGACTATTTTAAGTCAGAACTGGAGAATTTTTTGCTAATGACACGTGACGAAGACTTTGATCCGCGTCAACCACAAGGTTCCTGGGCTGGGGCCATGGGTTATGGGCAATTTATGCCCAGTAGTTTTCGTAAATTAGCTGTTGATTTCAACAACGATGGTCGTCGTGATCTCTGGCATCCCAAGGATGCTGTCGGCAGTGTGGCACATTATTTTTCGCGTAGCGGTTGGCAGTTACATAATCCGGTAACAAAACCAGCAAGCCCAGCTAACGACCCCGCTATTATTGAGCTGAGCACTTATGAGGGTAATGAATTTTGGCGTATTTATCCAAATTTCAAAGTCATCAAAAAATACAATAACAGCAATAAATATGCGATGGCGGTGCATCAGTTGGCACAGGCAATCAAGCAGAGTTATCTGCAAACTAATGCCAGTAAAGTCGGCTATTTAACAAATTAAATAGATCTCATCCAGCTTATAGGATTGTAGTCTTTTAACCTTTTTTACTCATCTCGAAGAGCACGAAATCAAGTTTTTCTTCGTGTTCTTCGAATTTACATCATCATAGTTCGTCTGTATACTCGTGATCCATTTAGTCTTCAAATCTAATGAGTAACGCTTGAACAAAACCGTCATCAAATTCTCATTGCGTCACTTTTCTGCTGCTATCGCCCTATTAGCTTGCATCGCTTTAATAAGTTGCGCCAGTCTTTATCGTACCGGGTCAAACCCGCCGGAACATTTCAACCTGGAAAGATTCTTTCCGACAGAGACTTTTCCATCGGTTACCTTTGATGCTCATATTTCCGCCTCTCCGCTGCTCTATTTGTCGCAAGGCAAGCCGCTGCTCTTGGTGTCCGTTTCTAATGGCATTATTGCTGCACTGGATAGCGAAACGGGCGCTTTGGAGTGGCAAATCAATGCCCCTGTGCCTGAAGGTCAAGAGGCCCAACTCATTTCAACGCCGGTAATAATTGGCGATAAACTGGTTATTCTTTATCAATGCCTGGAAAAAGGCGTGCGTACCAGCCATCGTTTAGTTGTTATTGATTTGACAAAAAAACAACTGGACGAAGCGTTTCCTGTGCTTGTGCTGTCTGCCGAAAAACCCGCAGCTAACGGCGTTGGAACAGTAAAATTTAATCCGCCTAAAGCCTATTCCCATTCAGCGCTAAAACATGCGCTCAAACCGGGTTCAAAATTAGGTTACGTGTATGCCGCCTTTGGCAATGCAGCCGACGAACTACCCTATCATGGCTGGCTTTTTGAAATTGATATGGATGCCTGGCGCGTTCCCAGACAAGGGCTTGGAAACGCGAACTCAAGACCGGCAATAAGTAGTGTAGTATTAATAACGCCTGAGGCTGAATGTCCGGTAACCAAAGGCCTGTCTAACAACAATCAGGAAATGATTTGCGGTGGCGGTATCTGGACACCTGCTGGCCCTCTAATTTATCCTGCTGGCGATGAATATGAATTATTTGTTCCTACAGGTAACGGACAAATTGATCTTGACCGGCATGATTACGCCAATACGATTATGCGTTTAAAACCCGGCCTCAAGTTTGATGCCGGTTGCAATGCCAAGTTGTGTGCGAACTTTAATCCCGTTAATCCGGATAAGGCCTGCATGGCATCCTGCAAGAATTTGTTCATTCCCCGTTTGCTGGAAGGTGATGCTCCTTTAAGGCCTGCCGAGGGTGAATGTGATAATAAATCCTTCTGGGAATGTCTGGCCAGAATGGATTATGATTTGGGTGGAAGTACACCGGTTAAAGTAGACATGGATAATGGTCATTCTGTACTGGTGCAATCAGGTAAGGAGGGTGGTGTTTATTTAATTAATGCAGAGCATCTGGGCACTCAATATGATCGCCTGCAAATTGTTGATGTTTGTGGAACCAAAGCCGACCCCTGCATATCACCATGGATGGGCATGATTGTCACACAGCCAGTGTTGACTTTTATTGATGAAAACCCGGTTGTGGTAATCCCCACATTTGTCCATGATAAAACTCATCCGGCCGGCCTGGTAGCATTAAAGATTGTGCTGGAAGCAGGTCAGCCAAAATTCAAACGCTTTTGGCAATTTCCTGACCCTTCAAGTCCTGAAGCCGTTCAAAACTTCAGATACCATACCTCATTACCTGTAATCTCAAAACCGGGTAAAAACGGCGACGCCATCATCTGGGTTGTAGACACCGGTAATCCTGGAACGCTTTATGGTGTTCGTATAAAAGATGGTGTGCTGGTGGCTAAGCAAGCATTGAAAGGGGTCGGTAGGCATGATTCTGCCCCATTAATCCACGGAAATAATCTCTATGTGGCCTCCATGATTTCGGGTACGAATAAAACCATGATAGAAGCTTACCGTATCGATGTTTTAAATAAGTAATTATTAGGTAACTCGCAAAAATAACCACTAACTTCACTCCATCGCCCCGGTTCACATCGTTTTACATAAGTCCAGTAAAGCATAAAGTCATCGTCATTCCTGCATCCATGCCGGAATGACCGTCTTGGAGACAATTGTGTATAACGATGTGCGCCAGAGCGTGGGATGGAGGGTATTTTTGCGAGTCATTTGAGACTCAGCAGGATAAGATGGGAATATTTTTTAAGCCCGGCTTTGCGATGTTTCAATTTGGCAACAGCTTTCGGATTTACCCGCTGTCATTCCATCGTTGAACACGACAAAATCTGACAACAATAAAGTTGTTGCCCGGCTACGCCACCGGCTTACGAGGCATGGTAGCACCCCCTCTTTTATTTCACCTAGAGCTATGATTTTTAACTCATTTTCATTTATTTTTGCCTTCCTGCCTATCACCTTAACTGGTTACTTTTTGTTGAGTCGCAAGAGTACACAATGGGCTGCGGTTTGGCTGACGCTGGCCTCACTGCTGTTTTATAGTTGGTGGGATTATCATTATTTACCGTTATTGTTAGGGTCAATTCTCTTTAACTACTGGACGGGATGGCGCATTGCTCACGCTATTCAACCCTCACGCAAGCGCTGGTTGATACTAGCTATTACCGTCAATTTGCTGCTATTGGGGTATTTTAAATACGCCGATTTTTTTATTTTATCGATTAATAGCATGACAGGCGGGGAAATACCCGCTTTAAAGGTAATACTGCCTGTCGGTATTTCTTTTTTTACCTTTACACAAATCGCTTTTTTGGTCGACACCTATCAGGATAAAGTCAAAGAATTTCGCTTTATTCATTACAGCTTGTTTGTGACTTATTTTCCGCATTTAATTGCCGGCCCCGTGCTACATCACAAAGAAATGATGCCGCAATTTGCCGATGACGAAAATTATAAGCTTAAAGCAGAAAATTTTGCGGTGGGTACCGCCATATTTATCTTGGGTTTGACAAAAAAAGTCTTAATTGCTGATAATCTTTCTCCCTTAGTCGCTCCGGTGTTTTCAGGCTATAACCCGCAATTTGTTGAAGCGTGGCTAGGCTTATTGGCTTATAGCTTGCAGCTGTATTTTGATTTTTCCGGTTATTCCGATATGGCGATTGGCTTGTCGCGTTTGATGGGTGTTAAATTGCCGCTTAATTTTAATTCGCCCTACAAAGCCACCAGTATTAGCGAATTTTGGCAACGCTGGCACATGTCACTGTCACGATTTCTCCGCGATTACCTTTATATTCCCCTAGGCGGCAACCGTCATGGCGCATTTAATCGTTACCGCAATTTACTCTTGACCATGTTGCTTGGCGGTCTATGGCATGGTGCAAACTGGACATTTGTAATATGGGGCGGACTGCATGGTTTATACCTTTGCATTAACCATTCGTGGCAATTTTTAATGACTAAAACCACTAAGCCATTGGTTGTTATGCCTAACTTTCTAGCGGGAATGCTCACTTTTTTTGCCGTTCTAGTGGGCTGGTGTTTTTTCCGTGCGCCCGATGTGAGTACCGCACTGAATGTCCTGGCGGGTATGGCAGGTCAGCATGGCATTTCCTTGGCAGTTGATGTTAATACCATCGGTCACGCCATAATTGTCCTGGGTGCATTCATTGTTTTTTGCATGCCAAATACGCAAGAGCTATTTCTTCGTTATGATCCTTGTTATGACAAAATCAATCCGCTGCCGTCATTAATCCGCATTTCCTGGTCGCCTACGCTGCTTTGGTCGCTAATAATGGCGTTACTTTTTGTGATGTGCGTATTAAATATGAATCGGGTCAGTGAATTTCTTTATTTTCAATTTTAAATAGCTATGTCGTCTTCATTTATTACCGGTGATTTTCGAACTTACCTTTGGACGCTAAGCAGTGCAATTGTATTGTTGTTGTCTGGCATTATTACCTTAAATTATGTGGTTGATCCTTATCTTATTCATCAATGGGACTCGCCATTAGTTAATCGACTCTACCCCGGCTGGCAAAAATTAACGCCTTGGGTGAAAACCTATGCGGCATCACGTTATAAACCGGAAGTCATTTATCTGGGAAGCTCTCGAACTGAAGTTGGTTTGCCAACCCAGGTAGATTTGTTTTCAGGTAAACGTGTTTTTAGTCTTACCCTTAGTGGCGGCTCTTTGGGTGATGCCATGGCCATGTTAAAACATACCCGTGTTTTCAATCGCCCTGAGATGGTTATCTGGGGACTTGACTATGGCGCTTTATTTTCAGAAGAGATAGGTAACACAGATTTTGACAGAACCCTGGTTGCACAAAACTCCCTCTATCCGCTATGGCGCACACTGCTTAATATTAAGCGCTCGATGTCTTGGGATATGACTAGCGAGACGATTGCTGTTTTAAGAGGCGTATCTGAGCAAGCTTGTGTATCAACTTTAGCTGTTTTTGGACAAAGACCTTCGCCCTGTAAAGATTATACGATGGCGATTGAAGGCGGCACGGCAAAGGCTTTTGAGTTGGTGATGAAAGGCAATTCAAGCGAAGAAAATCCTAACTTCGACACTGCCTTCAAACAATTGGATTCTGTTATCAATGACTTTTGCATACAGGGCACGGCATTCCGGTTTTTTATTCAACCTATTCACGCTTTAGACGAGCTGTATCACGCAAGGCCCTGGCAACACATGGAAAACTGGAAGCGAGGGCTGGTAAAGATAATCGACAAACATAAACAATCGGGCTGCGATATTCGGCTAATGGATTTTTCCGGCTTTAATAGCATTACCACTGAAGAAATCCCCCAGGCGACCGGAAAACCGATTATGCAGAATTATTGGGAACAGTCGCATTACCGCCCGGACGTAGGCAAAAAAATGCTTTTTAAGCTATTCTCGCCCACCTTTCAAGGCGTGGAAAATGATTTTGGGGTTGATTTAAATGCGGCAGTCATTGAGGCGCATTTGGCTAAAGTACGACAAGCGCGTAACAACTACTGCGCAACACACCCGAAAGAGACGGCATTGTTGAAAGAATGCAACCCATCCCATCCTACGGCACTACACCATTGAAAACATAAATCCTCTATCTATGAACTCAAAAACAAAATTAATAGCTAAATATCTGTTAATACCCCTGGCAAGCATTATGATGTTTTTGGCAGTTTATCCCAAATTAAGCTTGCTCTTTGGTGGTATTGGCTATGGGCTAGACCACGGCTCGATGATTGAATTTGAACTAAGCCTGCTACAAGGAGGTATTGGCAATCTGTTTGACAAAATAGCGCTGACTGATTTTAAACTGAGCAATATTAAACTGGAAATTTTGTGTGTGACCATTGTTTATTACGGCTTTTTTTTTATATTAAAAGATAATCGCTACAGATATGTGCTATCGCTGTTACCTGTAGTAATACTCTATCTGTTTTATGACTATTATTTTGCCGTTTTTGGTAAAGCCTTTAAGTTTTGCGATATCTCAGAGATGCCGGAAGTCATTGATGTGTTGCCTTTTTGGCAGGTGGCAGTCTATATCAGCGTCTTGTTAGGTTTAATCTTTTTATTAGCTATTAACAGCGTCAAACTGTGGCGACGCTATATTTTTCCGTTGTTTGTAGTTATGGCAACCACGCTAATCCTGACATTTGCGCCAACCTTATATTTAAGCTTATTCAAAACTGTGGCTACCTGGGGTGCAACCCCGTGGTCAGATAAACATACCGCTCAAAATGGTTATATCACCACCCTGTTATATTTCGAAGCCATGATGAGCAATTCAAAAGCAATGGCTAATGAAATGTATGGTGATGGCATTGCTTATGAAACCTCACAAAAGCAATTAACTCAATTTTTAGCTGAGAAAAGCAATGCTCACAATATTCATGTCGTCATACTTGAGAGTTTCTTTAATCCTGGTTTGTTTGCCAAGATTAACTATAACGGCCCTACTTACGATGCTAAATTCTCAAAACTGGTAGGCAATCGTGAAAGTGCGGTTATTTCACCCGTATTTGGCGGCAGGACAGCCCAAGCAGAGTTTGAAGTTTTGTGCGGCGTTCCGGCATTACACAAATACAGTAGCATCGAATTTAACAGCTTTACTGGCGGACCGGTGTTTTGTATCCCAACCCTATTAAAAGCAATTGGTTATCGCGTTGTTGCTACCAATGCCTATAAACCATTTTTTTTTAACGCCACCAATGCCTATAAGGGCATAGGCTTTGACGAGGCTTATTTTCCGCGTCAATATGCTGAGAAAAGAAAAACCTATTTATCATTAGTCGACGAAAGCTCGCAATATATATTTGATGGTGATTTGCTTGAACAAAATCTACAGTTTGTGAAACAACATATCGGGTTAAAAAGTCAGCAACCGCTATTTAATTATGTATTGGGTGTATATGGACATATGCCGTTTGATATAGATAAAAAAAGACATCCGCTGAAATTAAAAGCGCAAGCCCTTAATAAAACACTCGCTGACGAATACCAAAGAGCTATTAACCAAATATTTTATCGCTCCCAAGCATTGGCCCATTATTTAAGCCAATTAATGGAACTAGACCCGCAAAGCCTGATTATTGTAATGGGCGATCATGTGCCAATACTGCTAGGGAGTTCCAAGTTTTATCAACAAATGGGCTATCGTAATAATACCCATGATAGCGTTATGAAACCATCTGCTTTTTACATCGAAAATGGTCAATTTGTTAAAAAAGAAGATCTGCATCAATATGATATGGGTGATGTAATTTTTGATTACATCACCACTAATCAATATTGCCAAACCTATCCCTGCCAAAAAAGAAGCCAAGAGACATTAACCTATGAATACAATATGATTATGGCTGGCGCCTTAAGGTAATAAAGGTTAGTCTGATGTCCTATGTAGTTGAAAATCGACCTTTCTAAAGCTCATTAGATTATGAATTTTCATCTACCTGCAAGCTAAATATCAGGCCTGTTGCCTATTACTTCCGGTGACTCTTCGACTTCTTTTTCGCAGAGACGGTCTGCGGAGACGCCTTAAATGTAACTCGTACCCAATCTATATCGAAAAAGTAGGTTTTATTATTTTCCGGACTTGATGCTGGAAGCAAATTAGCATCACATGCAATAGCCCAATTACATTCCGGTGCATAAAAATTGAGGTGCAAGGCTAAAGGTTCTTTAGGAACAATGGTGGTATTTTCTCTAACGAGTTGATCATTGACCAACCAGCGAACACGATCAGGCAACCATTCAACTCGATAAGTGTTGAACTGGGTAATATCAAATTGTGGTATGCCGGCAAACTCAGGGTGACCTTCACCAAGCGGTTCATTGGCATAAATATTGGTCTGCACCTGATTAGGCATATTGGTAAGCAATTCAAAATCGATTTCACTATGTAAGTGCGTTGCGGGAAAATATTTATAAAAAAATGCCCCGCCGACGAGTCCCTTAACAGGTGTTACCATGCGGGCACGTATCTCCGCAATCAAACCAGTACCACGTTTGAAGCTTTTGCGTGACAATATTTCTGATCCGTAGAAAGAATTCCCAGCGGGATTTGCTGTTGGATTATAAGTATCGAATTGAAGGTGAAGTAATCCGTTAGAGACAGAGGGGTAGCCCAAGCGCATTTGTGTCCGGCCATTGAACGAAGCATCTCCAGTTGGATATGCCCAAATGGATTCATCAACGGCTCCCCCGTTAAAATCTTCAAAAAATGGTGTCTCTGCGTACGCATTAAAATTGCATAGCAAAGCAAGAATTAAGACATTGAATGAATAAAAGACCTTATTCCCTGGTTTTGAAAGCACGCCTAATCGACGAACTATCAGTTTTTTAATACTTATCTTCCACATATTGCAATCTCTATAGTTTAAAAATGAAGGATTAGAAATTTGAACAGGCTTCTTCACCTCCCAAATTAATCAATGGTTATATGACTACCAACTTACCGCAAGACATTAACCGTTAACCCTTCGGTTTAACTTTAATTTTTGTCCCGTCTTAACATGAAAGGACTCTGCCTTGTTTGTAAGCGTTCACTTCCCCCTTTGAAAAAGGGGGATTGAGGGGGATTTATCTAATGAAATCTCCCCTAACCCCTCTTTTCCAAAGAGGGGGACTGAACACTTACCCTTGTTTTGCACTAAACCTAGGGTTTCATTACCGAGAAATTGACTGTTTCATTGCCAACCATAACCTTAAAATCACCGGGTTCAACAATCCGCTTAAGATCAACGCCAATAAATGACAAATCATCAGGCGTTAAGGTAAAGCTTAAGTTTTCAGCTTGACCAGGATTAAGCTCGATTTTTTTAAACGCTTTTAATTGTTTGTTGGGCCTGCTTACAGAAGCGGCAACATCGTTTAAATAAAGCAAAACCGTTTCCTTGCCTTTTAATGATCCGATATTTTTAACAGTAACACTTATCTTGATATTTTCGCCCAGATTAATTTTGTCTTTTTCTACCTTCAAGCCGCTGGTTTGAAAGGCGGTATAACTTAAGCCATGACCAAACGGATACAAGGGCTTATAAGCATTAAGCTCATAAGATTCGATCGGTTTATGATCGTACATAACACTGTCGTTGGTATTTCTCGGATAGGAAATGGGAAGTTTGCCATCGGGGTTATAGTCACCGTATAAAACATCGGCAATGGCTTCACCGCCTTCCATACCCGGCAAAAAGCCTAGAATAACTCCCGATACCTGTTCTGCAATGGCAGTAATGATACGCGGGCGGCCACCCAATGTAACCAGAATTACCGGCTTTCCGGTGGCAATCATAGCGCCGGCAAGATTGATTTGAGCCTGATCAAGACTTAATGAGTCAATATTACCCGCTGTTTCTGTATAAGGTTTCTCACCCAGACACAGCACTATAATGTCGTGGTTTTTAGCCTCTTCAACGGATTGTTGAACATCAATCTTATCAGCAAATGAATTTCCGCCCACGTAAGTCACTTTGCCTGTGGACTTAAGCCGTATGGCTTCAAAAACCGTTAGCTTATCCTGAGGATATAAACTCTCATCATCGCCTTGCCAGGTAACGGTCCAACCGCCATTCATCACACTCAACAAGTTTGCGGTAGGCCCTGTCACTAAAATACTGGCTTCTTTTTTTAATGGCAGGATGTTGTTGGCATTTTTGGCAAGGACAATGGACTCCCGTGCTGCCTGGCGATTGGTCTCTAATGCCTCGGCTGTTGCAAAATTGCCCTCTACAGGCAAAACCGCCGCTTTCGAATCAAACAGTCCTGCTTGATATTTTACGTTAAGAATCCTGGACACGGCTTCATCTATCCGGGCATAGTGGCACTTCTCCGGACTTGACTAATTCAAGCAACAAATCATAAAAAGAAAAGTCAAGGGGCACCATGCTCATATCAATGCCAGCCATCACCGCCATTTTTACCGCTTCTTTTTCCGTAGCGGCCAATTTATCACGGGTATAAAGACGTTTAATGTCCTCCCAGTCAGAAACAGTAAAGCCTTTAAAGCCCATTTCACCGCGTAAAATCGTCGTTAGATAGTGATAGTTAGCGTGACCAGGAATGCCGTCAACTTCAGAAGAATTAACCATAATCGTAGGTGATCCGGCTTTCACACCGGCCTCAAATGTAGGCAAAAAATATTCGCGAAGCATTCTTTCACCAATCCAGGCAGGCGTTCTGTCTTTGCCGTTAATGGGAAAGCTGTAACCCACAAAATGTTTCAAACAAGTCAGTGCTTTATTGGGAGCGGAAAAATCATCACCTTGATGTCCTTTTATATAAGACGACCCCAAAACAGTAGCCAGGTGAACATCTTCTCCATAAGTTTCCCATAATCGTGGCCAAAGCGGTTGACGGCCAATATCCATCATCGGCGAAAAATTCCATTGCAGCCCGGAGACGCGCAGTTCTCTTGCGGTAATTTCGCCTTCCTTGAAGCTCAATTCAGGATTGAAAGTCGCCGCCATGTTAATAGCTTGCGGAAACAAAACAGAATTTTGCGTGTAAGTGGCCCCATGGATGGCATCAATCCCGTACATAACAGGAATTTTTAATCGGGATTTTGCTGCAACAGCTTGCACTGTCTGCATCATTTTCCGCCAGGTCTCAATGGATTGCGCCTTGCTATCAGGTAAGGCGCGTTAAAAATGGAACCCACATGATGTGTTAATACAGCATCTTCCAGCTTGGCCTGATCAATCTGGATTGTCAGCATTTTGTTCCTTCTGGAACGCCAATGACAGCGAAGTCAATCTGAGTCATCTGCCCTATTTTTTCTTCAAGCGTCATGGTGGACAGAAGCGTTTTGACTTTATTTTCTATTACCCCGTTTGTTCCTTGATCATTCACAGAACACCCTAACATGACAAAAAATGGGAGAATTAAAACGATAGATTTTATTTGCAACTTATTGTCTCTGCTAAAATTTGGTGATATTCGGTGTTTGATGTTCAGGACTCTTCAGCCAATGCGCAACACCTACAGACAATGTCGTTCCGGCAGGGATTGCCGGTTCAGTTAGAGCGCAAAGCGAATCCAGAATCCAAAGATAGAACATGTTGATATTACTTCCCTGTAGCCTATAAGCTTGATTATACCTGAATAAAAAAAGAGATTAAATTAACCTGAGTTCGACTTAGGAATAACCCAAAGCCGAATCCAGAACGCTCATCTCACAGCTTAAAAAAAATTTTGGCAAAAAACATAACTATTGCCGACCCTGGTTATCCATCATAGAATGCCCGCTTCTATAAATTTCTCTTTTTGAGGTTTTGTAATGTCAGATACAATTTGGTTTAGAACGGGCGAAGCAACCGTATTTTCAAGCGAAGGCCAAGGCACAGACGCCATGCCTGAAATACTTATCGGTAGTGTAAAAGGCCCCGCAGGCACTGCCTTTGCAACCCTGATGGGACAAACTGAAGGTCATACCCGTATGTTTGCCATCCGCGCCTGCAACCAGCAAGTGCGTCCCGCGACGATAATAGTCCCGAAGGTCACCATTAAATCCGCCGCTTATGTGAATTTATTCGGCGGCCCCGTGCAGTCGGCAATTGCCGATGCCGTTTTAGACAGCGTTATTGCCGGCGTTATTCCCGCCGATCAGGCCAATGACCTGTGCATCATAGCGATGCTATGGATAGCTCCCGAATGCGCGGCTAATCCTGAGGTGGATCGTAAAGATTTATATCGCACCAACTACGAAGCAATGAAACTGGCTATTTCCCGCGCCATGAGCAATTCACCCAGCATTGAAGAATTAATCGCCAACCGGCATAAAATTGTCCACGAAATGTACGATCCTGAAACCGGCGAATCCCAGTGGTAGGAAAATATTGTGGACACTTACAAAAAAATCGATCTTGGCATTAAGTTTATTTGTTTAATTGGCATTGCTGTTACATTCGTTATGTTCATAGCGTTTAAAGATGAGATGTATGAAGATAACGACAAAGCCAGAAAAGAATTTTCACTTAACATTGTACTAAACGCTGAAGATAAAATTGGAACGGGCCTCTACTGCGCCTATTTCCTGGCAGATATGTCAGTAGATGAGCTAAAACAATTATTCTCTTTTGACGAACTAACTATTGATAATGTGCATATTGATGCAGTTAATCGTTGTCTCGCAGGGCAAAAGACAGATGATTTATTAAAGCCTTCACAAAAAGAAAAACACTCGACATTGACAAAGGCCGGTTCGTATTACGTCTTTCATCAGACTATGCATGACCTGAATTTACTTGATACTTTAGCGTCTGCTTACTATTCCGGAATTGTTGACAAAGCTATGATAGAACACTTTTTTGCCAGAATGTTTAAGGCGAAACCCGTTGAGAGCTTAATTGGCAAACTGAATTCTATCGGTCTTAAAAATTTCACGTATTTAGAGAGCTATCTAGGAGAAGTAAAAAGAAGGGACTATCCGCCTGAAAAACTACCATTGAACGATAAACATATTTGAAATGGAGTTGTTTTATGCTTAATGATTATCGTCTGAAAATTATTGTAGCTATCGTAGTTATCACGATTATCGCGGTTTTTAGAATGGAGCCCATTGCCCAGGATCCGGGTTACCATAACTTTGCCGACCAGCGCGGAGTGATCAATATACCCAATTTTTTCGACGTAATTTCCAACCTTTCCTTCGTTATTGTCGGCGTCATGGGCATACGGCTAATCCGATCAGGAAGAGCAACCGGCGGACTGCCGGAGTTGCAAGCCGTATACTTGACGTTTTTTACCGGCGTGTTTTTGACCGGTCTCGGCTCCGCTTACTACCACTTCCATCCTGATAATCAGACTTTACTTTGGGATCGACTGCCGATGACGATTGCATTCATGGCTCTTTTCAGTGCCATCATAGGTGAAACTATTTCATCCCGGATAGCCTTGAGACTATTTATCCCTTTGCTGGCATTAGGTATTGTTTCAGCAGGCTACTGGCATGTTTCGGAACTCAATGGCCGTGGCGATTTGCGCGCCTACGCGCTGGTGCAATTTTTACCTATACTATTGATACCCCTTATTTTATTGTTATTTGACTCCAGGTTGAACGGAAAAAAGTACATTTGGGGCATTATCGGCGCCTATGCCGTCTCGAAACTCATGGAATTCTTCGATGCTCCGATTTATAACGCATTGAATGTGATTAGCGGTCACTCGCTGAAACACCTGATCGCTGCGTTCGCTACGTTTATTTTTTATCAGGCACTAAAGAATCGGCAAATACTGACAAAGCAAGCAAGCTCTACTTAAGTTTTCTTACAAAGACAATGAAACTCTTGTAAAATCATAATGTCTTTATCTGTTGTTGGCTTTCAACTTGAGAAGGAACAATTTAGGGTTAAGCCTTATTGCTTGTCCCAACTTACACAAAGCCTGTTTTGTAAATCATTAATATTAAGGAATCTGACTAAAATGAGATTAAATACTGCTATTTCACGTCCGGAATCAAGCGTTCTGGCAACCAATAAAGTACTGAGAAATACTTACATGTTGTTATCAATGACATTAGTTTTCAGTGCCATGACCGCAGGTGCGGCAATGTACCTGAATCTGCCTCCTTTGGGTATGCTCGTTACCCTGGTGGGTTTTTACGGTTTATTGTTTTTAACGACAAAATTCAGCAACAGCGCATTAGGCCTGGTTTTTGTTTTCGCTTTGACCGGTTTTATGGGCTTGACACTGGGGCCTATCTTATCAATGTATGTTAAAGCTTTCAGCAATGGTCATGAACTGATCATGATGGCCCTGGGCGGCACTGGCGTCATATTTATGGGACTTTCAGGCTATGCCTTAACCACGCGCAAAGACTTCAGCTATATGGGCGGTTTTCTGATGGTCGGCGTACTGGTAGCATTTCTGGCCGGTATCGGCGCCATCGTTTTCGCTATCCCGGCGTTATCATTGGCAGTATCAGCGATGTTTATTCTGCTGATGTCCGGCATGATCCTGTTTCAAACCAGTCAAATAGTCAACGGCGGTGAAACCAACTATATCCTGGCGACTATTTCATTGTATGTTTCTATCTACAACCTGTTCCTGAGCTTGTTGCAACTGCTGGGCGCGTTCAACGGCAGAAATTAAATAGCTTCAATGCTTTATTCGGCGGATAACGCAATGTTATCCGCCGTTTTGTTGTGAACAGTGTTTATTGTCAAAGTGAATTCAAATAACCGAATAGAGCCGAAACGCATCCATTAGAGGACAAGTCTTCAATCTGCCGTTTTATAAAACGCTGGATTACCGTACGGTAACTTTGTGGCCTACAGAGGCCAAACGCCGGAAAGTCGCATAAGCGGCTTACCCGTCGACATCCAATTTAAAACGGGACGATTTTAAAAATAACATCCCTTTAAGGGATGTTATCTGTCCCAGCTTTAATTTTAGTAGCCGAATCTTTTACAATCTCATGTGTTATTGTGCCAGACCGGGATTAATCCAACCCTGCTGAGCAAAGTACTGAGCCAGTTGGGCAGCGATCTTATCGGCCATTTTCTTTGCCTGCTGAGCGGAATCTGACTTATAACTTTTGACACCGCCAGCTACCGCGTTGGTTGCGATTACCGCTGCAGTACCTGCATCAGCCGCAGCCCCCGCCGGCCCCATCACAGCGGCACCCGGCATGTCGCCGCTATCTGCATGGGCATCAAAAGCAATCAATTCCCTATAACCCGAAGGTGAAGGCGCCAAAACCCGTACCTTGCTATCTAATCGGGATTGCCCCATGCCCAAACCAATAACATTTCTTTGTAAACGATTACCTTCATTGATATCGACGAAATAGCCGGTTATCAGGATCGATCCTTGCGTTGGCCGTAAGCTTTGATCTGCACGTACGGGGTTTAAACCCAAAGCCGCTATTTTTTGTGTCAGTTCAGTTGCCATGGCATCAGCTACCTCACGACCCAACTGAATTTCTTCCGCTGTCTGACTTTTGTTCTCAATATTCCTCTCGACCTTCGCAAAAATACTGGAATTTTGCTGAACATCTTGAGGGTTAACGGCGAAGTTATAGATCAACACGGGATTCGGTGTGGGCATCCCGGTATTGGCTACTTCGTAAGTATCCTGAACATTCGTGCTGGCACAACCGGCAATCAACAAAAAAAACAGGCCGGTTCCTGATAATTTTAATAAGTTTTTTAATCGCATAACTATTCCTAACTGGGTTTAAGATGAAATAGTGGAAATGAGGAAAAATCGATAAAATTTTCTCTCGTACAGTGAAATGCTTACCTGCTCCAACTTCTGGTTTGTCCGCCAGCTGACGTTGCCGTGCCGGAACCATGACTCCAACTCGCTGAACCACCACGCGCACTTTCGGCATAACCGGAGCCATGACTCCAGGCAGCTGACCCGCCATAGGCGCTGTGAGCGGAGCCACTACCATCACTCCACGCAGCTGAGCCACCATGCGCTCCGTATGCTGCTCCCGTCCCATCATGAGAGTAAGCTGCGCCACCTTCAGGGCCACGAGCGTAGGTAGTATCGGTACCATAATTGTGGTAAGCCGAGCCGCCATAAGCGCCATGGGCGTAAGTAGCGCTGCCGTTGGAGTAAGCCGCGCCGCCATAGCCTCCATAAGCATAAGCCGGCTATCCGCTTGGAGCAGCATAATAAGCACCCGCACCAGGGGCTACATAGACTGCTGGTGGGGGAGCAACATAGACCGCAGGGGGTGGGACAACTATCACACGACGCGCGCCTGCAAAAAACCATGCGCTGGCAGGCAATGATGTCAACATCACCGAGGCAAAGCCTGCAAATAGCAGTATTTTTTTCATTTTATTCATTGTCTTATCCTCATTCATTTACTTTGATTTTTGATCGGCCCGGTAATATCAAACCCGATTTGCTTGGAATTAGCGGGCGCTTTAAACACAAATATATCCGCTTTCAGCTTGGGATTAAGATTCCAGTCCTTGTATTCGATCATAAAACGGGGAAAATTGGGGACCTGTTTGTAAGTCATGGCCAAACGCAGCGGGAGCGCTCTTTTGCCGTTTTCGATCCAGATTTCCCAATTGAGGCTCGGTTCCATATAAGCAAAATGCTCACAAGGCACTCCATTTACCATGGATGGCCCCACTACGATAGCGTGTGTCAAGTTTTTGGTCATCACGGCGTAAGGATCGCTGTACATAAAATCCGCTGAAGGAAAATTAATGTGCGCCTTGGTCGTCACGAATTCCAGCATTTCATCAATCGTGGCAATTGGCTCGGAAACGGAATGAACATTCTTCTGTGGATCAAAAGCCGAGACTTTAGCACCATCAAAATAAAATTGAAAGCTTGGCACGTCACCAAAGACATTGACGCGTAATTTATTTGGCCGTTGCAGGGCGACTTCAGTGTCGACAAAGAAGGTTAGAAATTGACCGGTAACCGCCGACTGTACTTCCATCAAGTTGTTTGAACGGTAGGTGAACGCCTTGGCAGAAGCCAGTGTTCCACTCATTTGTTTAAGACGCTCCAGAGCATATTTTTCAATAACCGGCGGCGGTACAGGGTTTACAGGCTGCGTCGCAGGTTGTTGTTCTATCTTTGCCTGCGGTTGAGCCGGCATATCGACTGACTTGTTCTCCTGGTGCGCACAACCCTGCACCGAAAGAGCAAGAATGATTGCGGCTAACAGGATAGGCTCTGACGACATTTTTCCAGATTTTTCTTGCTCATTTTGCATGATTAGACCTCTATTAATGATAGTGATTATTGGTTGTTCATCTTTGATCCGAAGATAATTCTTCGGTTTTTACCTAAAACCCTTCTCCCCAGCGGTACTGCCAGGCAATTCCGACTATGTCGTAGTTGCTTCCGGTCCGTGAAAAAATGGTGGTACTGCCGTTAATTTTGATAGAGTTATGCCGGCTGATTGGAAACGCCAGCGTTCCCCCAACGCGCCAATTCTGTTGAAGGTTATCAGCCGTTTTATGGTCTGTTGTGGTGCGTCCACCGGCGTAATAATTGGCATCGAAAGCACCCCAAATGCCCGATCCGAAACTGTAAATCAGGTGTCCTTGAATGTTATAGATCGGATCCTGCTCCAGCGTGTTTCCCTGAAACGGCTGGCCGTTGCCGGTAAAGACGTATACCCCGGCTGCTGCCTCGGTGGTCAATGGCCCCCACGCCTTGGAAATGCCAAGCTCGGGCTTGATGGACCAGCGATTAGTGCCGACATTCACGAGCTTGCTCGGGTCGTATTGCCCTCCCGGCGGGGTTACCGCAAGGCTGACGCCGATAATGATGTCCTGCTTATAGGAGGCGAATTCTTTCATCGACAAGGCCGGAGCACCGTAAAGATTCACATAAAAACGAAACAAGGGATCGGCAAAACCGGCGATTTCCCTGTCCCGTGGCTCCCCCAATACCTCCGCTTGACCGGAGATTCCGGCATAGGGGATGATGATGTCAAGCTTGCCTGATTTTCCCCAGATATCCAGTGAACGGACATAGGCAAGGACGCCGCTGTGAATTTCCAGCTTGCCGTTCGTGATGGGCACAGAAGGGGCAAACGTCACATTGCCTTTGGTATAACCGTATCCGGCGATCAGAAAGTTGAGACCGACGGGTATGTTAGAATAGGATCTGGGTTCGATATCCGTCGCGCTCACCGGCGAGGCCGCCATTACCAGGATCGCCAACACTGCCGGCCAGGCGAAACGTAATGGGAAGAATTCGACAAAGGGGTACAACACGTCCATTGCCACATCCAACAATCTAATAACGCGCCCCGTTATTGGCCGCCATTTAAAATTTGGCCAGTCTGCGAAATGGCATTATTACCAAAGGCATTACAATTATCCTGATCACGGCACATCGTTTCATAAACCGCCCGTTTTCCGCAACCACTAACTCCGATCGTGTATTCGGTCCACTCATACCCGCCACCTCCTCCCATGCCCATGCCTATGCCATTAATGTACGTAACCTTCTGCGACAATACGGTACCGGTTGCCTGCGGGCAGTTCAGTTCAAACCTACCTCTGGCTAATGCAGTGTTTAGAGCTGATGGGGCATTCTCAGCGAGAAACTGGGCCTCGGTCGCACAGGCGCTGATAATCAGTGGTAGTACTAAAGCGACCAAACCGGTACGGATAGGGTGGCTCATACCCGCCGACTTTTGCACTTGCCTATTAACACGATTGAATTTATCTGAATTTTTCATGATTTTTTCTCCAAGTTTATAATTTACCAATACCCCGTCAGCCCGATAAATGGCCCGTTCATGGTCACATCGGCTGTCACGCGGCCCTTGTCCACATCCACATTAAGCGCCTTGTAACCCGCCTCCACTGAGGAGGGAACGCCAAACAGGCTGGTGCGGTAGCCGACTGCACCGAGCGCGGCCCAAGTTAAGTTCACATTATCCGCACCGAAACCACCGACATTACCATCCAACAATAAAAACCACTTCGGCAAGAATTCTGCCACGATCCGGCCGCCTATCACCGGAGCCGTGCTAGACGTGTTGGCGGAAGCACTGTCGCCATTCTTAATATCGACCTGGGTGCCCAGCCAAATGGTGCGCCCGCCGGCATAAATGTCCAGGATGTTGGAGCGTGCTTTCTGGTCCCAGTGGGCGACGCTTTCCGAAGCTGGCGAACCGAACAGACGGTACGACACACCGTAATCCATGATTCCCAATCCAAGCGACGAGCCCTTGCTGACCCTATCAAAGTGGGGCTCGAAATCCATCCCCATATAATTGCCGTCCAGATAGAAGCCCAGCCGTTCGTAATGCGCTTCGAAATGCCCGTTGAAAGCCATTGGAAAACTGCTCATTTTGTCGGCGATATCGATAAAGCTCAAACTCACTGAATCGCCAAGCGGCCCGGCGGAAAAGTTACCGTCAACGCCTGGAAACCACATGTAGAGCGTTAGATTGAACGCCCAGGGATCATACGCGGCGGTGCCTTCCGTGGTTTTGGCGCCGTGGGCGCCGGATGCTGCCAGCAATGCTGCCGCAAGTACCAGAGGTTTAAAAATCGGGAAAAAACGGGGATTAACAATCATATAAGCTCTCCTTGGAGCGTTGAGTTTGGCAGGCTACACTGAAGCGTATCCTACCAGCATTTCATGGTGCGCACAGCGCATCATGGCTGTAAATCCTTTGTAAAATTGACAACCCATCATCCAGCAGCATGTTCTTTAAGCCATTCCTTCAGTGCCTCGTTCATGCGTGTTTGCCAGCCACGGCCTGTGGAACGGAAAGCTTCAAGCACATCGCTGTCAAAACGCACCGTGGTTGATACCTTGGTGGGCAACTGTTGCTTACCACGGCCTTTTAAGCCAAGTAATGTGGTTTGTAACGGTTCCGGTAATGCCGAAAACGGCACGGCGTTTTTAAAATCGATCTCGGTAAGCTCGCGTACTTCACCGTCCGCGTTAGTTAAGGGTAATGGGTCTATCATATTTACGCGCCTCTTTGCTGTTGGCTTTGCGAAAACTCACGACACGAATGCCGTCAGGAATTTGCACAAAACAAAGAAAATGCAACCGTCCATCCAGATAACCGATAGCGATTTGGCGCAGTTCGCCATAATCCTGTCTATCATCAAGCAGGTAAGTTGCCGACAAGAAATCAAACTCCGCCGCGCGTTCAAAGCTCAAACCACGTTCGCGGATGTTCTTGGCATTTTTTGCGGGGTCGAAGTCGATTAGCATTGACTTATTGTAGTAACAATGAGAAGTTAAGCAAGCATTTTGTTATTACAATTTACAGTCGCCGCATTCCGGTCAAACTTATCGATTGGCTATTTCCCGATTAAAGAAAGGGCTTTTTGCATCGGTGCGCTCGAAATCTTGATTCTTCCTTCCAGTGGATGATTTAATTCCAGGATAAGAAAAATAGCGCCCGCCATCGATAGGGCGCAGATAAATACTGCCGAGAGCGCTGTCCGGTTTCGGGGAGCCAAGAGTCCAAATTGGATGAACAGCACGATTAGCCAGAATGAGAGCACACTAAGAAACATCCTCGGCAGGTTAACCTCCGACTGTTCGATTAACATCCATCGTTTTTGCATCATGTCGTCGGCAATTTGCAGAGCCTGAGTCTGGAGATATTTTTGGGCGTCGTTCTGCGGCGAGAGTTCTCGAATCTTGTTGTAAAGGTCAGCCGTGTCGTCAGCCGCTACCATTTTTGCCCATACCGCCCCCTGCGCGCCTTCGTCAGGCCAGATGCGTTCAATCGCGTCGGCGGTCGATTGACGCAGAAGCACCCGCAATTCTTTCGCTTCCGGTCCGTATTGAGACAAATAGTAATCGAGTGTGATGATTTTCGCGCCACCTTGGGTAATACTTGAGTTAGTCTCATCGTAAGTGCTTTTTGCCGAAGTCACCAGCAGACCAATAATCAAGGCGATCAGCGTGCCCATGGTTGCGGCTGACGTCATCAGAATATCCTTGGAGTCTGCTTGCGTGTGCTCATCAGGTAAAACCAAACGGAGGTAGGAGCCCAGCGCCATTCCACCGAGCATAAGGGCAAAAATAATAAACGCAATTAACTGGGCTGACATCAGTTACCTACCTCTAATATCACCGAACTATAATAAAAAGCCTTTATCAATATAAAAAATTGTGTCATTTGTTTACCCTATATTTTTATAGTTTTGCGCTGGTTCCTTCCCCAAACTTTACTTGGGAACCCTGATGACGAAGCTCTAGTACACCGTACCTGATTGCTCAATCTGATACGTTTGGATAACCTTATTCCGGCCTACCGATTTATAAGTTTGATGCCTCAAGGCTGAGCGGGTCGGGGTTTACTACCCCGGCTCTAACGTTTCAGACATGCGAACCGGACTCACAAAACGTTCGGGGCGAGTTGAATAAAAACCGCCCTGCCCATCGCGGCGGGTTTGCCCAACCTGGGCGATTTTTTTGCTCTCCTTGAAATCATCAAATTACTTCACCAGCTCAATCTCGCCCGGACGCCAGGTCTGGTTGAACCAAGGATCGAGCGGGCCATAGAGGCGCAGGATCATGAACCAGCCTTTGCCGGGAATCGTCTGCACCCAGTTGCTTTCTTTTCCTGCCGGAGCTTTCGGGCCAAAATAAACATCTACCGAGCCATCGACGTTGACCTGAAGATCCTTGTTCTGGCTGCTCACGCTGGGGAATTGCTGGTCGGTCTGGACCATCGAGCGGGTCTGGTTGTCATAAACAATGGCCGACCAGAAGTCCTTCACCGGGATATGCGGTGGCAGATGCAGCTTGTAGTTCTTTCCGCCTTCGAACGGATTACCATCCGCGTCCTGCGCACTCCAGGGATACTGCGAACCTTTGCCCACCATCTTCTCCGCCATGGCCGGGGTGACACCAGTGGCGAAATAATAGAAGAATGCAGCCCCATCCAGATTGGCCACGCCGGGTGCGCTCTCGAACTTGTAGCCGCCAAAGAACGGCAAACGCCACGCGCTGCCGGGATAGAAGAAGGCGTCCTTGTCACGGATGCGGAAGGCAATCGCCCGGGCAGTCACAGCGCCGATATTCGCGGCGTCCTCCAGAATTTTCTTCATGCGGGCATCGGGATTGAAAGGCTTGCCTTTCTCAATGCCGATTGCGGCAAAGAGGCCCAGCGTAGTCGGATCGGAACCTTCGCTCGGTTCCTCCTGGATAACTTCGTTCAGGAGACTCCAGAACGAGTAATCACCCGGCGGAACAAAGTTCGACGGAATGCCGGAAGCATTGACGAATTTCATTGCGGGCGGATTGGCCGCATCCGAAAGATGATAAATCTTCAGATATTTTTTGACCTCCTCGACTCCTGGCTTGGGTGAGCCTTTGACCAGAAACGATCGGAAAGGCATCCAGTTGCCATAGGTGCTCGGGCGCACCACAAAATAGCCTTCCGGAACTTCGCCCTTGTAGCCGGGAGGCAGGATGAGATATTTGCCACCTTTGCCATGATCGGCACCGGTGATGCCAATGTCAGCCACCCAGCGATACCAGAAATCATCAATCAGTCCCAAAACCATCGGTGGAACTTCAACGACGAGCGGGCCTTTGTGGGTATCGAGCCAGATGAAACTGTAAACGGTATTGTCGTTCGCCGTCAGTTGCACCGTCTTGGAATCCACCAAGTCCTCCCAAATCACATCCGTCTGGTTATCCGGCCCAAACTGGCGCTCGGTGGCGCGCATGCCGGCCTGGTTCACGATCGGGATGGCCAGCAAATACGCCTGCAATGCGCGTGACCGGTCCAGGTTGTCATAAACTTTCTCAGTGGTCGCATCGTCGGGATAGCCGTAGTTCAGTTTAAGGTCGCCGATCGAGGTTTCGACTTTGTCCGGCACGGCGACGCCGGGCGCGAAAGCCGTGGTCATTTTATAAGTGGCCGATGAGGAGCCGGTGTGGGTTCCGCTCGCGCAACCGGCGAATGCCGTTATGACGCTAACACAAATGAGCGCCCGATAAAAGAATGTTTGGCCGATTATGTTCATTTTTTCAGTTCTCATAAATTCTACCTGCGAAGATTATCAAACTTGACTCGAGGGTGAAATCGCGGGCCATCTCTTGAAAGACGGCCCGCGCGGTTCACAAGCGAAACGATGGTACGGTGCGCCTTACTGCGGCGAGCTCTGCATGTGATGAATCGGGTTGCCGTCTACAGCGATGGCTTCCTTATTTTCGAGCGTCTTGATGTCTTCAGGCGTCAACTGCGGCCGGTCCACCTTGATCGTCAGCTTGTTGAGCTTGGCGGTCAGCGTGAACGGCGGCTTATAGTCGGCATCATTGACACCGGTCAGCGTATCGGAGCCAATGTCGAAGCTCTCGTCCCATTGCAGGATCATTGGCAGCGTATGAGGCATGGCAATGGTTTGGACTTCTTTGCCGTCCACTTTGAGCGTGCCGGTGCCGGGGCGGCCAAGACCGCTCATGTTGTTGAAGGCGAGCGTGCCGACGCCAAGGCCGTCATACTTGAAGTCGAACTCCAGCGTGTGTTTGCCGGGCATGAGCGCGTCCGGGCCTTCCCACTTGATGCGTTTCAGGTCAACCAGGTTCCAGAGGAACACCGGCTTGCCCTTGAGCAGGTAAAAACCATAGCCGGCGAAGCGCCCGCCGGAGGTCAGGATCATGCCTTCCGCGCCGCCCTGCGGCACGTCAATGTCCGCCGTGATGGTGTAGGAACTGTTGAGCAGGAACGGGGAATCGCCCTGCGGCAGGCCAACCATGGGCCAGGTGTAAACGAACTCGGTACGGCCGGCGGTGATGTTCGGGCGCGGGGCCACGATGCGGGCAGCCACCGAGGCGTCCAGCGGGAAGACCTGATATTTCTTGGCTTCCGCGATGAACATCTGCTTCATCTCCTTCATCTTGTCAGGATGCTGGTCGGCGATGTTCTTGGACTGGCTGAAGTCCGTGTTCAGGTCGTAGAGTTCGAGCACCTGGTTGTTGAGCGGGTCGGTATTGGCGGCACCAAAGGCTTCCCACGGCGCGCGGTTCACCTGGGTGCTGAGCAGCCAGCCCTCATGATACAGCGCCCACTGGCCCATCATCTCGAAGTACTGGGTCTTGTGCCGCGAAGGTGCCTTGGCGTTTTTCGCGTCAAACGTGTAGGCGAAGCTCGTGCCTTCGATCGGCGCTTGCTTGATGCCGTCTACCGTTTCGGGCGCCGGGATGCCGGTGACTTCAAGAATGGTGGGCACCACGTCAATGACATGCATGAACTGCTCGCGGAGACCGCCTTTGTCCTTGATGTGACCGGGCCAGGATACCGCCATGTTTTGGCGGATGCCGCCGAGCTTGGAGGCATTCTGCTTGAACCAGGTGAAAGGCGTATCGAAGGCCCAGGACCAGCCCGCCGACATGTGGTTGTAAGTCTGCTCGGTGCCCCAGACGTCATACCATTTCATCTGATCTGCGACCGGCATATCGTTGACGCCATTGAACCACGCGACTTCGTTGGGCGTGCCCATAGGGCCGCCTTCGGCGCTGGTGCCGTTGTCGCCGTTGATGTAGATGACAAGCGTATTGTCGAGCTTGCCCATGTCCTCGATGGCCTGAATGACGCGCCCGATTTCGTGATCGTTGTAGGCGGCGAAGGCGGCGAAGACTTCCACCTGTTTGATGTAGAGCTTCTTCTCCTCGGCTGACAAATCATCCCAGTTCTTGAGGACATTCGTGGGCCAAGGCTCCAGCTGGGTTTCCTGCGGGATCACGCCAAGCTTCTTCTGGTTTTCAAAAATCTGCTCACGCAGCTTGTTCCAGCCCTGGTCGAAGAGGTGCATTTTACTGATCTTCTCCACCCATTCCTTGGTCGGATGATGCGGCGCGTGCGTAGCGCCAGGCGCGTATTTAAGGAAGAACGGCTTGCCGGGCATCGTCTGGTTGACGCGATTCAGGTAATCGATAGCGTCGTCGGCCATTCCAGTAACCAGATTCCATTCCGGCTTGCCCGTGAATGGATAAATCTGGGTGGTGTTGCGGAACAGGTTCGGCTGCCACTGGTTCGAATCACCACCGACGAAGCCGTAGAAATACTCGAAACCCATGCCGGTCGGCCATTGATTGAACGGCCCGATCTGGCTGGCCGCGAACGCCGGCGTGTTGTGATCCTTGCCGAACCATGACGTCGCGTAGCCGTTATCAAGCAGAATCCGCCCAATGGTCGCCTTGTCCTGGGAGATGATGCTGTTGTAACCGGGAAAGCCCGTGGACTGCTCGGAGACCACGCCAAAGCCCGCCGAGTGGTGGTTCCGCCCGGTAATAAGCGCAGCACGCGTCGGCGAACAGAGCGCGGTGGAGTGAATGTTGTTGTAGCGCAAACCGTTATTCGCGATGCGATCCATCGTGGGCGTCGGGATCACGCCGCCGAAGGTGCTGGGCACGCCAAATCCGGCGTCATCCGTGATGATGAGCAACACGTTGGGCGCTTCCTTGGGCGGCACGATGCGCGGCGCCCACCATGGTTTCGATTGCAGGGCACGCATCCTTGATCACGCCGCCGAATTTCGGTTCCGGCGCCGGAAGTTGCTTGCCGCTGATGGTGGTAGTGGCGCCGGGTGAACCCGGCGTGCCGGTGATCTGCAATTGGCCTGTTTGATTATGGTCTTTATTAGTGATTGTCTTACTGGCTTTGCTTTGGGGTTTTTCTGCCAGAGCCTGAGGCGTAACAACGGCGCACGATAGCACCGCAGAAACTATCAGTACATAACCAAGTAGTTTGTGTTTCATGGTTTTTCCTTTCGATTGGCTGGGGTGTGGTTTTGAATCTTATGGGAACTAATTTGGACTACAGTAGAGGTCAGGCGAGTAATTTCTCTAGTTGCATAACCCGGCTTGATTGTCTTCGACACAACTGTTTGATGTCAAGCAGAAACAGACCAATGCCGGCAAGTTTATAATCTTTTCATCCAAAAAACCTCTAACTGTAGTCGGGCAACGGCTTTATCGTTACCACATTACGGCATTAGATGAAGGAACGATGGTGGATAACCCAAGAGGCCGTTGAGATATTTAAGCATCATTGTGCTTGAAAACCTGATCTTCGATGGTTGCTAGCGATTGAATAAAAATCCTGAAACTGGGATCTTTTTTTGCCACGGCATCAATGTTTTTTCGATTTAAAAAATCTCGACTGAGTTCATCGTAGCAACGGTAGGTTTTTTCAATAGACGGTAATAAATGAGCCAGTGCTTTAAAACAGCCGGTAATTTTAGGTTTACTGAGCGACTTTTTATTATGATGCGCATAAAGCCAACATTCCAGGGAATGGACACTGATGCAAAAAATAATCTTTTCTGAATGGTGATGGTAAAAGCCCATTTCGCCGCTATCGATGATCGCAACCAGCTTGGCAATAACATTTTTTATTAAAACTTCGGGTATTAATGGCAGATTTTTAGCATCGACTTGAGGAACATCAAAACCTTTTTCGTTAGAAACATCGGTATCCACTTGAATAACGATAAATTGATAATTGAGGACATCATCGCGAAACCGTGTTGAACGCAAATACTTCAGCAGATTTGACCAGCCGCCAGGAACTATCTGTTTCTGGTCGGTTTCATCCAAGTGGGGTTGTCTCTCTGCTATTTCTCCATCAAGGTCTAGATTTTCAAAATACCCACACAGAATATTTTCGATAGTGATTTGATCGGTAGGACCTTCACAAGCCAAGCCAAATAGCATAATGAACCTTAAAACCCTTTCGGCAAGCCGCCTAAATAACCTCTTAAAAAGGCTTCGGATAGTTTTAAATCTTCATTAGTTGATGAGCGAGGTTTGTCCTTTAATTCGATACGTTTAAACCGGGTATGGCCTTGTTTATTGCGAGAGACCACTAACAAGCGTTGTTCATCATCGCCCAAATCAATGCCGTCTAATATGGCCGGGTTATGGGTGGTTACAAAGACTTGTTTGTCGTATTTTTTCGCTAAACGAATCATTTCTTTAATGAGCTTGGTACACAGCTTGGGATTGAGCGAGGTATCAATATTATCAATAGCAAAGATTTTCGGGGTATCGTCTGACACCATCAACGCGATATAAAACAGCACAAACAGAAAACCTTCATTGGCACTGCGCTGGTCGAAGGCTAGGGATAAATAACGGTCGGTGATGGTGACTTTATCTTCGGATGGCGAGAAATCCTTGGGTATTTCAATTTCGGCATACCAATCGAAAAGCTGAAGACTAGTATGGATTTCTTGCCGTTGTTCGGGCGATTTATTCTGAATAACTTTTAAGAGCTTTAAGCAAACCTTCACCATTAATGCCTAAGCGGTTCAATTTGTCCTTCTTTGTAGAAGTTTCTTAAAGCGGTATTTTCGGGAGAGTAGATAATGAAGTTTTTTAGCTTATCTTCAGTTGTATGCAATATTTTCATAGTCGTTCAAGCAAAATTTTGGTAAGATATATTTCAAAATCGTTCTTGAGAAAAATTGTTGTAAACTAAATTGTTTTTTTCATTTCATCAATTTCTCAGATCGTTGATAGTTCAGATGATTTGGTCATGCTGAATATTTCTTGATATTCATCAACTCCCTATGCTGCGTCTTTCAAAACGTTAGCAAATTTAGCATCCAATCTGGTCCATTCAGCATAGGGCTCAATTATCGTTATGCGATATATATTTCTTACCACATCTAAATTTTCAAAACCCCATAGCGATTGTTATAGGCTCTTGCTAAACTTTCATGACTAAAGGCAGATCGCATCAATTGCGGTTCAGTAACTCTAATTCCTCTCGATCCCAAAAACTCATTATCCAATTTATTGGCTGCTGCTGCCCCAGCCAAAGCAATCGCTTCCAACAAATTACTTTTCCCGCAACCATTTTCGCCAATAAACACATTAAAGCGTCCAACTTCTAAAGTCAGATCATGCAGGGATTTATAATTGCTTATTTGCAGTTCACGAATCATGCTGTTTGTGTTTTCCGGCTGAGGTGATGACTAAATCATAACATAGCCTGAAATTTCAGGGTGAGTACCAATACATAATCTAGCGCAGTACGAGGTTTTCAAGCCAAGTTTACCCTCGCTATCATTAACTATAAAGCCATCGAACGGGGCATACCGTCCGGCTTTGGGATAAGACACGATGAAGCCTGTCCTGAGCATAGCCAAAGTATTCACGAAGAAAAAACCAGGTAAAAACTTCGTGTTTCCTTCAACTGCGCTCAGGACAGGCTTCGTGGTTAATTGATCTTCTTATACTTGAGATTTTCCAGAATCGCCAAGGTAGGCGCAGCTTGATTCATGGTGTAAAAATGCAGTCCGGGCGCGCCGCCGTCCAACAAACGCTGACAAAGGTTGCTGACCAAATCCAGGCCGAAGGCTTGTACCGCCTCCTTGTCATCACCAAAACTTTCCAGGCGTTTTCTCATCCAGCGGGGAATATCCGCGCCGCACATTTCTGAAAACCGGAACAGTTGTGCATATTGCGTAATGGGCATAATGCCGGGAACGATAGGAATCGTTATGCCGTTTTTTTCACAGGTATCCACGAAATAAAAATACGCTTCCGCATTATAAAAATACTGGGTAATTGCTGCATTCGCACCCGCCTCAACTTTACGCTTGAAGTTTTTAAAATCTTCCGTGGCGCTTGCCGATTGTGGATGCACTTCCGGGTAGGCGGCAACATGAATCTGAAAGTAATCGCCGGTTTCCTGGCGAATAAACTCGACCAGCTCATTGGCGTAACGAAATTCACCCGCTGACATCATGCCGGATGGCAAATCGCCTCTTAAGGCGACAATTTTGGCAATGCCATTGTCCTGATAGTCTTTGAGAATAGCGCGAATATTGTCTTTGGTTGAGGCAACACAGGATAAATGCGGGGCGGCGGCTATACCTTTTGCCTGAATATCGACCACTGTGTCAAAGGTTTTATCGCGGGTTGAGCCACCCGCGCCAAAGGTAACGGAAAAAAAGTCGGGGTTGAGTTCTGCCAGTTTGCTATGCACAATTTGCAAATTTGCCGCACCTTCTTCCGTTTTAGGTGGGTAAAATTCAAAACTGAATAGTTGGGGATGTGTTTTTTGTGATTGCATTTTGGTCTCACTGACGGGAATCTAACGACTTGCATAAATGCAGGAGGTAGAGCAGTGCTAGAGCAATTGCTGGAATGTATCGCTCCCACGGTTTTTCCGTGGAAATACCGCTGTGGACGCTCTGCGTACCTTGCTGCTGTATCGAGACGCAAAATATTGCGTCTCTACAGACTGCATTCAGCTGGAACGCTCTCAGTTATACGCATTGTCAGTAAACGTCTTATTCCGGCATGGATGCCGAATAACGGCTTGCAGACTGCATTCCCAAGACCGGAGCGTGGGAACGATGATAAATCAATAACGATAATGATCCGCTTTATAAGGTCCTTCAACCGGAACATTAATGTACTTGGCTTGTGCGTCAGTTAAGACCGTCAGATTCACGCCTATTTGCTGGAGGTGCGATCTGGCGACTTTTTCATCCAGTTTTTTAGGCAGGATATAGACTTTATTTTCGTACTTCGCAGCATTTTTCCACAGTTCTATTTGCGCTAAAACCTGGTTACAGAACGAATTAGACATCACAAAACTGGGATGTCCTGTACCACAACCCAGATTAACCAAACGGCCTTCTGCCAAAATAATCAGGCGTTTGCCGTCAGGAAAAATAACGTGATCAACCTGGGGTTTAATATTTTCCCATTCATATTGACGCAATGAAGCAATTTCGATTTCAGCATCAAAGTGGCCAATATTACACACAATCGCCTGATCTCTCATGGCTAGCATGTGTTCATGGGTAATAATGCTAAAGTTACCTGTTGCTGTCACAAAAATATTGGCGATAGGTGCAGCTTCTTCCATGGTAACTACGCGATAACCTTCCATAGCGGCTTGCAAAGCGCAAATGGGATCAATTTCAGTAATCCACACCGTTGCACCCAGACCACGCAAGGATTGGGCGCAGCCTTTACCGACATCACCGTAACCGCAGACCACGGCAATTTTGCCGGCAATCATGACATCGGTTGCGCGTTTGATGCCATCAACCAAAGACTCGCGGCAACCATACAGGTTATCGAATTTTGATTTGGTCACTGAGTCGTTGACATTAAAAGCAGGTACTTTTAACGTGCCTTTTGCCACCATTTCATACAGACGCAACACGCCTGTGGTGGTTTCTTCAGACAAACCTTTAACATCAGCCATTAATTCAGGATATTTGTCATGCATCATGGTGGTTAAATCACCGCCATCATCCAGAATCATATTGGGTCTCCAGCCATCAGGGCCTTCAATAGTCTGGGCGATACACCATTCAGCTTCTTCTTCGGTTTCGCCTTTCCAGGCGAAAACAGGAATACCTGCCGCCGCCATTGCTGACGCCGCATGATCCTGGGTAGAAAAAATATTGCACGATGACCAGCGTACTTCCGCGCCTAATGCAGTCAGGGTTTCAATCAATACCGCTGTTTGTATGGTCATGTGCAAACAGCCGGCGATCCGCGCACCTTTTAACGGTTGTTCCTGACCATATTCTTCACGCAATGCCATTAAGCCCGGCATTTCTGTTTCAGCAATATTGATTTCTTTACGGCCCCATGCTGCTAAAGAAATATCAGCAATTTTATAATCTTGTTGGCTCATTATGTTATCCTGTGTTTAGCTTGCTATTAAATACCAGCCGCATCTTTTAATGCGTCAACTTTATCGGTTTTTTCCCAACTAAATGAGTCTTCTGTACGACCAAAATGTCCATAAGCCGCTGTGGTTTGATAGATGGGCTTTAATAAATCCAGCATTGTAATCAAACCTTTAGGTCTCAGGTCAAAGTTATCCCTGATAATCTGTACCAGTCTGTCTTCGCTAAGTTTACTGGTACCAAAGGTTTCAACAGTAATGGAAGTGGGTTCTGCAACACCAATCGCGTAAGAAACCTGAATTTCACAACGCTCCGCTAAACCCGCTGCAACAATGTTTTTTGCCACATAACGCGCCATATAGGCAGCAGACCGGTCAACTTTTGAAGGATCTTTACCCGAAAAAGCGCCGCCGCCGTGTCTTGCCATACCGCCGTAGGTATCAACGATGATTTTACGACCTGTTAAACCGCAATCGCCAACAGGGCCGCCAATGATGAACTGTCCCGTCGGATTAATAAAATATTTAGTATCTTTATGTAACCATTCTTTAGGCAGGACTGGCAGGATAATTTCATCCATCACCGCTTCATGCAAGGCTTTGTTACTAATTTCCGGTGAATGCTGGGTAGATAAAACCACTGCATCAATGGCAACCGGCTTGTTATTTTCGTACCTGAAAGTAATCTGACTCTTGGCATCAGGACGCAACCATGGCAGGGTTTTATTTTTACGCACTTCCGCCTGACGCTTGACCAGCAAATGTGAATAGGTAATCGGAGCGGGCATTAACACATCGGTTTCATTACTGGCATAACCAAACATTAAGCCTTGGTCACCTGCGCCTTGCTCATGATTTTCACCTTCATCAACGCCCATCGCAATATCAGCAGATTGCTTGCCAATGGCATTTAATACGGCGCAACTTTGTCCGTCAAAACCTATGTCGCCATGATCGTAGCCGATTTCGCAAACCACTTTTCTAACCAGTGCTTCGAGATCAACCCAGGCATTGGTGGTAATTTCACCCGCCAGAACAACCATGCCGGTTTTCACCAGTGTTTCACAAGCAACTCGTGACCGGGGATCTTGTGCTAATAAGGCATCAAGGACTGCATCGGAAATTTGATCCGCGACTTTATCGGGATGTCCTTCTGAAACGGATTCTGATGTAAAACTAAAATTATTGCTCACGCTACCACCTTCTTAAATGATAAAACCCAAATAGTCAAAAGGCTGCATAAGCAGCCTTTTTTTATTAATGGTGGGCCCTGTAGGACTTGAACCTACGACCTGCCGATTATGAGTCGGACGCTCTAACCAACTGAGCTAAGGGCCCTTATTCGTTATCTACTCACCATCCAGAAAGCATCTTAATTGCTCTGATCTGGAGGGATGTCTTAATTTTCTTAATGCTTTTGCTTCAATTTGACGAATTCGCTCACGCGTTACATCAAACTGTTTGCCTACTTCTTCCAAGTGTATGATCAGTATTCATATTGATACCAAAGCGCATACGCAGAACTTTTGCTTCTCTTGCTGTTAATCCCGCCAACACGTTTTGTGTTGATTCACGCAAACCAGCAATGGTAGCCGCTTCAACCGGGGACAATACTTTAGCATCTTCTATGAAATCTCCCAAATGAGAATCTTCATCGTCACCAATAGGCGTTTCCATTGAAATCGGTTCTTTGGCGATTTTTAACACCTTACGGACTTTATCTTCGGGCATTTCCATGCGCTCAGCCAATTCTTCAGGTGTTGCTTCCCGCCCCATTTCCTGCAAAATCTGCCTGGAAATCCGGTTCAATTTATTGATCGTTTCGATCATGTGTACCGGAATACGAATGGTTCTGGCCTGATCCGCAATGGATCGGGTAATAGCCTGCCTGATCCACCACGTCGCATAGGTAGAAAACTTATAGCCGCGACGGTATTCAAATTTATCAACCGCTTTCATTAAGCCAATATTACCTTCCTGAATCAAATCCAGGAACTGCAAACCGCGATTAGTATATTTTTTAGCAATCGAAATAACCAGCCTTAAATTAGCTTCGATCATTTCTTTTTTCGCACGCCTTGCTTTGGCTTCACCGATAGACATGCGCCGGTTAATATCTTTTAACCCACTAATGGTCAAGCCATACTCTGCCTCAATATCAGCTAATATTCTTTGCGCTTTTCTTAGCTCTTTTTCACGAGCTTTCAAGTCTTCCGAGTAACTATGCCCGCCATTCAGATACTGTTCCAGCCACTCTGAACTGGATTCGTTTTCAGTAAATGAGGCAATAAAATCCTTACGCGACATGTTTGCTTCTTTAACAAAAATATCCAGAACCAGCTTTTCCTGCTCACGAACAGTAGCGATACCATTTGGGATAATAGCCGTTAATTTTTTTAAATATTGCGGTGTCCATTTAAATTCCATGAACAAATCAGCCAATACTTCAAAGGCTTTTTCGGTTTTATCACTGGTATAGCCATGTTTTTTAATGGCTGCTGAAGCTATTTTTAATTGCTTTCTAAGTGCCTCGACTTTTTCCTGAACTTCTTCGTAATTAAGCCCTTTCAGCTCATCTTCAGCACCGGCCGCTTCTTCAACAACATCAGCTTGAGCAGGCAGAGCGGCAACCAAATCATCAGCATCGCTTAAATCAACAAAACCCGAAATTAAATCAGTCAGGCGAATGTCACCTTCTTCTCCGGAAATAGCATCAAATGACTGCAAAAAATCTTCAACAACAACACAGGATCGAGCAATGGCTTTGACCAACTGCTGCTGCCCTTCTTCAATACGCTTGGCAATTTTTAATTCGTCGGCACGCGTCAGTAACTCCACAGAGCCCATTTCACGCATGTACATGCGCACAGGATCTGTCGTTCTGCCAAACTCACTGTCAACAGACGCTAAAGCGGCAACTTCTTCAGCATCTTCGTCATCCGTAGTGACTGCTGCTGAATCAGTAATAAGTGAATCTTCATCAGGTGCAGATTCATAGACCTGAATGCCCATCTCATTGATCATGCCAATGATGTCTTCAATTTGTTCAGGATCAACAATATCACTGGGCAAGTGATCATTAACCTCGGCATAAGTCAGGTATCCCTGCATCTTGCCTTTGGCTATCAATTGTTTAAGCTGGGACTGTTGTTGTTCTTGATTCATCATTTACTCACTGAATACTCTGTTGAGCACGGTCATACTTAACAGAAAATTATACTATAAATTTATATATAACATCAAACTATTTATTTGCCAACATTTTAACTAACGTCTCTTGCTCTTGAATATCTAATCCCTTGCTTTGTGCTTTGGCCTGCAATCTGGCGATACCAGCCTCCCTTCCCTGCTTGAGCAAGCCATTCAGAGCATCGCAAAACTACCGCTTCTATCTTGTCATCTGGAAATCAGTCAAGTCCAATAATGCCAATGCCTTAACAGATTTTTCTTCAGCATGTATTGCGATAAACTTCTATCAAAACAGCGGTATTGACGGATTTTTTATCTAAAATCACTTGCAGAATATTTTTAAATAACTCAATACCCCGAAATTCCAGACCACTCCAATCAATGTCTTTTTGCTCAACTACTATCAACCAACCTCGGGTTTTGCAGCAACAGGGCAATCGCAACACGTGCCGATGACAATCGATTAGACTCTCGTTGACTGCTGTCCTTTTGGTTTCGAACCCACTGTAGCGACACTTATCCAAAACGTCCAGCTTCACCATACCGGATAATTCTTTAAGACGCGCAAACATCATTTCCCTGAAATACACCTTCCGGCAATTTTTCCAGATACGGCTTAGCCTTACTGATTAATTGCGCACGCCCTTCCATTTCAGACAGATTCAAGTCTCCTGAGACATGCTCAAAAAAATAATCCGACAATGCTTGAGCTGCCTGCACACGCTCGGTAAACTTATCTAACCCCTCTTCGCGCACCAGTGAATCAGGATCATGACTTTGCGGCAACAGCATGATACGACAATGACCGCCCATCCTTTAAGACTGGAGAAAGCCGATGTCCATCACTCTCCATGCCGCCTCACGCCCCGCCCTGTCACCATCAAAACAAAACACCAGTTCCGATGAAAACCGGAACAGCAAATCAAGATGCGCTTGCGATGCCGCCGTCCCCAACGCTGCAACCGCATAATCAATGCCAAACTGAGCCAAGGCGATAACATCCATATAGCCCTCAACAATCAAAATCCTCTGCGGCTTTGAATTTTTTTGCAGAAGCTCGTACAAACCATAAACTTCCTTGCCTTTATGAAATAGTGACGTTTCCGGAGAATTCAAGTATTTTGGCAAGGAATCATCAAGTACTCGCCCACCAAACCCTATAATCCGGGCGCGTTTATCCCGAATGGGAAACATGATTCGACCGCGAAAACGATCATAAGCCTGCCCACCCTCCTTGCTAACCAGCAATCCGGCTTCGATTAATAATTTCTGATTAAATCGACTCGCCAAAGCTTTCCATTCATCAGGCGCGTAACCCAGCATAAAATCACTTGCACAATCACCGCTGACACCTCTGTTTTTTAAATACTCAACGGCTTTTTTCCCTTCATCGCCAGTCCGCAACTGCTTCACATAAAAAGCAGCTACCTGCTCCATCAGTACATAAAGACTATTTAAATCCTCTTTCTTTGACCCGGCCTGATAATCAATTGATTCTCTAGGCACATCAATACCCGCAAAGCCTGCCAAGTCTTCAACAGCTTCAACAAAGTCAAGATGATTAAAATCCATCAGAAAACTGATGGCATTACCGCTTGCACCACAACCAAAGCAATGAAAAAATTGCTTGTTACGGTTTACAGAAAAACTGGGGGTTTTTTCAGTATGAAAGGGGCAGCGGGCAACATAATTGGCACCCGTTTTTTTTAGAGGAACGTGCGAATCGATTAAATCAACTATATCAACCCGCACCAAAAGCTCATCAATAAACTCGCGAGGAATTCTACCGGACATAAGTTACCCGGACAAAAACAAGTTATCCAGCTAATGCTGCCTTAATTTTGGCACTGACACTCGACATATCTGCGCGGCCTTGCATTTTTGCTTTCAGCAAGCCCATCACCTTACCCATGTCTTTAACAGATTCCGCACCCGACTCATTCACCGCCTCGTTTACCATAGCATCAATTTCTTCTTCGCTGAAGGCTTGAGGCAGAAAATCCTGAATCACCAGAATCTCAGCCTCTTCAATCGCGACTAAATCATGCCGGCCGGCATCAGCAAACTGCCTGATAGATTCACGACGCTGTTTGAGCATCTTATCAAGCACCAGGATAACCCGATCATTATCGAGCTGGATTCGCTCATCAACCTCAACCTGCTTAATGGCAGCCAAAATTAAACGAATCACCCCTAGCCTTGCTTTATCGCCTCCTTTCATGGAGGCTTTCATATCTTCCTTGATACGGTCTGTTAACAAATCCATCACATTAACCTTAATTTACAGCACAGGACGTCCGCGACGTAAATTTTTCAACGCATAACGCTCGCGAGCCAATTTCTTCAAGTGACGCTTAACTGCTGCTGCGCCTTTACGTTTACGCTCAGCGGTTGGTTTTTCATAAAACTCACGGCGGCGCACTTCTGCCAATACACCCGCTTTTTCACAAGCACGTTTAAAACGACGGATCGCAATATCAAAAGGTTCGTTTTCTTTAATTTTCACTGACGGCATTATATGATTCCAATTATGTTAATATTGTGTGCGAGGATACTTACTATCCACTGAATAAACAGAACCCTTAATTATACATTCACTTTTATAATTTTCAAAAAATCAATGTACGTTTTAGGTATAGAAACCTCTTGTGATGAAACCGGCGTTGCCATTTATCATGCCGAGCGAGGCTTGATCAATCATTTATTATATAGTCAGGTCGACATGCACAGCGAATATGGCGGCGTAGTTCCTGAGCTGGCATCCCGCGATCACATCCGCAAATTAGTCCCGCTCATCAAGCAATCGTTACAAGAAAGCCGGCTAAATAGCACTGACATTAACGGCATTGCCTACACGGCAGGCCCGGGGCTCATGGGCGCATTATTAGTCGGCGCAGCAACTGCAAGAAGCCTGGCCTGGGCATGGCAGATTCCTGCTATTGCAGTGCATCATATGGAAGGGCATTTGCTTGCACCTATGCTGGAAGCTTATCCGCCGGAATTTCCTTTTGTTGCTTTATTAATTTCCGGCGGCCACACCCTGCTGGTGCAAGTCGAAGGAATCGGTCAATACCAGCTACTAGGCGAATCACTAGATGATGCTGCGGGTGAAGCTTTTGATAAAACGGCAAAAATGCTGGGACTGGGTTATCCGGGCGGCCCTAAACTATCGGCGCTTGCCGAACACGGCAAGCCACAGATTAAATTTCCGCGCCCCATGACCGACCGGCCCGGACTGGATTTTAGCTTTAGCGGTTTAAAAACCTTCACATTAAACACCATCAACACTTCTGAAAAAACCTGGCAAGATAAAGCCGATATCGCCGCCGCCTTTCAACAAGCGGTTGCTGAAACACTCAGCATTAAATGCAAACGTGCTTTGCAACAAACCGGCTTAAAAAGACTGGTCGTTGCAGGCGGTGTTAGCGCCAACAAACAAATCCGCGCATCCTTAACTGAAATGGCCACCAAAGAACAGGCTCAAATCTATTTCCCGAGACTGGAATTTTGTACCGATAACGGCGCCATGATTGCTTACGCTGGCTGTCAGCGCTTAATGGCCGGACAACAGCAAGGCCTGGAGATTTTTGCCCGTCCACGCTGGCCGATGAGTGAGTTGACTTAGCTTAGGCATATAAAGTGTTTAGACCTTTCAGGTTTTAAAAACCTGAAAGGTCTAGCGTTGTAAATTAGAGACTAACTGTGCTTTTTTCATGTCTTTAGTGGATTTCGTGGACAACAAACTTTACTCACTCTTCTTCCCTAGCCAATAGCCGTTGAATATTACTTTTATGCCGCCAGAGCAAGAGCACCATCATGACCGCTGAAGCACCTACAATGGACACATCACCCACAATAAACCAGGCATAAACCGGCGATAAAACAGAGGCGCATAACGCAGATAAAGAGGAAATTTTACCTGCCTTGTAGATCAGCAGCCAGGTGCCTATAAAAGCAAAACCGAGCAACCAGGAAAAGCCCAGCAAAACACCAATGGATGTAGCAACACCCTTGCCACCTTTAAACTTAAAAAACACCGGATAAAGATGCCCCATAAACGCAGCCAGACCGATAATTGCCAATAACTCAACGGACACGCCCAATAAATTGGCCATGTAAACGGGAATAAAACCTTTAAGCAGATCTCCCAGCAAAGTAATAGCCGCCGCTTTTTTGCCGCCAATACGCATGACATTCGTCGCACCGGGATTACCGGAGCCTTGTTCACGGGGATCTGGCAAACCCATCAGACGGCAAATAATAATTGCACTGGAAATCGAACCTATAAGATAGGCAGCCGGAACAAACAACCATTCAATCATGTCACTCTATCCTCATTTAAGAACTTGTAAGCCGGGCAAATTTCCCTGATACTTACCGCTTTTTAAAAACTGTACATCATAACCGGAAATAACAATGGACATCATCTTTTTAGGCGGACTTGAAATTGAAACAATCATCGGCATTTATGACTGGGAAAGGGAAACCAAACAAACGGTTGTGCTTGATATAGAAATGGCTTTTGACATAAAAAAAGCCGCTGAGACCGATGATATTCAATACGCGCTTGATTACAAAACCGTTTCCAAACGCATTATCTCTTTTGTCGAAGCCAGCCAATTCTTACTCGTTGAAAAATTGATATCTGAAATTGCCGGCATTATCCAAAATGAATTTAATGTACCCTGGGTGAAAATAACCCTGAATAAAAAAGGCGCTATTCGTGGTGCCAGTGATGTCGGCATTATCATTGAACGTGGAGAGAGATAAGCCATGCCCAAAGGCTACATTAGCATAGGCAGCAACATCGACAAGGATAAAAATATACTTGCCAGCCTGGAGGCGCTTGAACACCAATTTGGTGAACTGACTATCTCCAGTATTTATGAATCAGAGCCTGTCGGTTTTACAGGCGATACCTTTTACAATCTTATCGTTGGTTTTAACTCTGAATTGACTGTGAAAGAAGTCGCCAAACAGCTACGACAAATCGAATTGGACAACGGCCGCACCAGGGACAGTCAAAAATTTTCTGCCCGCACCCTTGACCTGGATCTCATTTTATATGATGACCTGATACTCAATGATGGACGACTACAGATACCGCGCGATGAAATTGAACGCTATGCCTTTGTGCTTGAACCTTTAGCGGAAATTGCCCCGACTTTAAAACACCCGGTTAGCCACTTGAGTTATGCCGAACTCTGGGAAAAATTCGACAAAACCAATCTCAAACAAAAGCGTATTACCCCTGCCTGGACTCGTTAACTAACCTCAACAAAATAAAGTACGCCCACCATCAACTGTCAGTATTTGCCCGGTCATATAATCGGCATCCTTGATCAAAAACCATACCGCCTTGGCAATATCAGCGGGCTCACCATTTCGCCTCAAAGCCACCCGTTGCAAAATTTCTTGCCTTTCCTGTTCAGACAAATCATTTTCGGGCCAAAGTATAGCCCCCGGGGCAACTCCATTTACGCGGATTGCCGGCCCAAACTCCTTAGCCAGAATTTTGGTCATGGCAACTAATCCGGCTTTAGCAATACTGTATACGGGATATCCCATCAGACCCCGTTCAGCATGAATATCAACGATATTGACAATACAGCCTTTATTATCAGTTAGCGTTTCTGATAATAATTTTGCTAAAAAAAAGGGGGCTTTTAAATTACTGCCCATTAACTCATCCCACTGTTGCTCAGTTACATCAGCCACTGCCGTTGGATAAAAGGATGAAGCGTTATTTACCAGTACATCTATTTTGCCCCAAGCCATGCAGGCTTCAGTTGCAAGCGCTTCCAACTCCTCCATTTTTAGTAAATCAGCCTGCATCATGTAAGCGGAATCAGGGCGCATTTGATTTAATTCATAACAAAGTTGCAAGGCCGCTTCTTTTGACGACCTGTAATGCAAAAATACATTACAGCCTTTGCTATGCAGCAACCGGGCACAAGCCTCACCTATACGTTTTGCTGCTCCGGTAATCAACACATTCTTTTGCATAATATTTCATCCTCTTTTAAAAATATTTTCTTGACAGCGTTTTCTATCACTCATGCAACTGCCGTAAATTCGCTTATAATGAGGAACATCATTTCTTCCAGTCTGTATAGTGATGTTTAACTGATTGAAGAAATAGTAAATAGCCATCAACTATATTGCTGATGCTTAAGTCAGTATAAACAACGGAGAAAAAAATGAACGAGTACACTAAAAAGCTATTGAATCATTTCCTGATCGGCGTCTTTGCGGTTATTCCTATTGTTATTGTTTTGCAAATCATTCTTTTTGTAAAAGAAATGGTTTCCGAGTTATTTCACTTCGTTTACGGTTTTTCCGATAACTATCTTTATACCGCTCTGGTTTTCGCAGTCAGTTTTATTTTATTAGTGTCGATAGGTAACACCATCGTTAAAAAAGGCCGCTCTTGGATTATTAGTATCTTTGACTTTATTATTGACAGAATTCCATTTCTGAACACTATTTACCGTGTGCTTAAAAAAGTTATCAACATGTTTTCATCACATGAACAAACCATGGCCAAAGAAGTGGTTTATGTTGAATACCCAAAAGAAGGTATTTGGGTGCCTGCCTATGTGACTAACAGACATCGATGATAAATATATCCTGTTTGTTCCCACATCACCCAACCCGACCTCCGGCTTTACTGTGATTGTCGATAAATCAAAATTGGTAAAATCAGATATGGATATTGAAGAAGCCACCAGCTTTATTGTCAGTGTTGGCGTTGATTACAACAAAGCATCAGAAGCGAATAAATTGCCCTGATAAACACCCTGCAAACAAGGCGAAACAGATGAAATTAATCATTAAAATGACGGCAATGGTGCTGTTTTTTTCAATCTCCGGATGCGGTGAACAAGATCAACAAGCCAAGACATCCAAACCTGACGTGCTTAAAACCCAAATGGAAGCTTTGGACAAAGCCAAACAAGTCGAGCGTACGCTTCAGGATGCGGCAGTGCAACAACGTAAAGCAATAGATGAAAGCACTCAAAGTCAAGGGCAATGACGCATTCAAATACACACGGATAAGGCTTCTTCACCACGAAGACACGAAGGACACGAAGTTTTTATCTTAGTCATTTTCTTCGTGTCCTTCGTGTCTTCGTGGTGTTATTGCTCTTGATGCCTATGAGACTTCCTGGTGATAAGCCACAATGCGCTCAACTTCGTTTTTTGACCCCAAAACCAGGGGCACGCGTTGATGAATACCTGTTGGTTTAATATCAAGAATACGCTCACGTCCTGTAGAACAGGCGCCACCCGCTTGCTCAATAATAAAAGCCATCGGGTTGGCTTCGTACAGAATACGTAATTTACCGGGTTTGGATGGATCGCGTAAATCATACGGATATAAAAATACGCCGCCACGCGTAAGAATTCGATAAACCTCGGCAACCAACGAAGCGATCCAGCGCATATTAAAGTTTTTCCCGCGCGGGCCTTCTGTCCCTTGCACACATTCATCAATATAACGCTTTACAGGCGGTTCCCAGAAACGCTGGTTTGACATATTAATAGCAAATTCGCCGGTCTCTTCGGGAATTCTCATATTAGGATGGGTCAAAATAAATTCACCTATATCCTGATCGAGCGTAAAACCATTAACACCATGCCCGGTTGTCAAAACCATCATGGTTGACGGACCATAAAGCACAAAACCTGCGCAAACCTGCTCGGAACCCTTACGCAAAAAATCTTCAGCAGCTGGATCGACGCCTTCCCGGCAACGTAGAATAGAAAAAATAGTACCCACAGCCAGATTGACATCAATGTTTGAAGAACCGTCCAATGGATCAAATAACGCCAGATATTTACCCTTGGGATATTGCGCTGGAATAGTAATAATATCGTCGACTTCTTCCGATGCCATGCCCGCCAAATGACCGCTCCAGTTCAGCGCATTGACCATAATGTCATTGGTAATAATGTCCAGTTTTTTTTGTACTTCACCTTGCACATTCTCAGTCTCGGCACTACCTAATACACCCACGAGATTACCCCGGTTAACCAGGTGCGATATTTCTTTACATGCCGTCACAATATTGTTCAGCAACATACTGAAGGTTCCCGATGCACCGGGCAAGCCTCGTTGCTGCTCAATAATAAACTGGGTTAAAGTCACTTTATTGGTCATTCTTCATATCTCCGTTTATGTTTTCTTGAACAGCACATTATAAATCTTAAAAGAAAGTATTGATGCTGCTAATACCAGGGTGATTGCATTGGCAAAAATGATAGCTTTGTTCGAAATATAAAGACCGTAGATAAGCCAACAGAGCACGCCCAGGGTAAATAAGCTATACATACTCAACGAAAGAGATTCTGTATCTTTGGTTCTTATTGTCAGGATGGCTTGAGGTAAAAAAGAGGCGGTCGTTAAGGTAGCGGCTAAATAGCCAATCATTTCCGGAGTAATTATCATAGATCTTGTTTGGGTTTTTTTGGCATAACCTGAACCCGTTTCACAAAGACAACGGCGGTAATTTTTAAGCGCTCAGTCTAGTGACTCGCTATAGACATGTCAACACGAAGGAATATTGCTATAAAAACATCCATTGCTCAAAACAGGCCGCCTGCCCTTTATAGCGCTGATTTTTATCGATGAGATTCCAGACGACTGCATTTTTAATCAGAAATCTTTTACCGGTACTTGATATTCGAACACCCTCATAATGATCGATATAGCCTTTTTCCGTAACTTCTGCCAGCAATCGCTTACGTTCAACCTGATTAACCGGCTCTGCTGACAATCTGGAAGGCAGACGAGTAAAGTCCTCCCAACTTAATTCAAACAGCTCTAACGCTTTCAGGTTTGCGTAATTAAAAACCGGATCACTTGCCGTATCATGGGAAACCAGCGCAAAAGGCGCATAAAACAATTGTCTGGAAAACTGTTCATCGGACTGACTGTCTGGAATTAATTCTTTTAAGAGCAATTGGCGATAGCTATTTCTAATATGAACAACATGCTCAACAAGAAAATTATTTTTTTCAGTAGGATAATCCATAGAAAACCATGTAATGTAAAAAAAGATTGTCAATCAGAGTTCAAATCAGAAACCACCTTAAATCAAGCTCTTGTGAAGTTTCCAAGTTACCATCCATTGCCTTCAACTCATCCCGCTCAACGTGTTTAAAGTACTTAAACCACCCTCGCAGTATCGGGTTGAGTCTGTCAATAACGGTTGTTATTCCAACTCCCTGGCTTCGCCGGGTATGCAGCCTGATCTTAACACGCATCGACATCAGGATTTTCTTGCGTACCAGTCGCACGCCCTTCTTGTAAGGTGTAGCCGAGAAAGTCAAATCCATTCGGGTCATCGGTTTCGTTAACTATCCTGATCTTGTCAGTATGTAATTCGGACAATAACATGGCAATGCGGATGATAATCCAGACGTCTGGAATGGGTATGAAGAACTGCCGTCATACCCATGTCGGCCCCCAGGTTAGCCGGATTGAGTCCAAAATCTTTCAGGGTACTGGTAGCACAATCAAATAAGAGGTTGTAAACAGCGGTTTGGTTGTGCCAAGCAAGAGAGCGAAGTTCATAAGGCAAGGTAAACGTCACCATAAAATACTCGACCGGCAATAGCTTTGCGAATTGACGGTCTAGCCATTGTGACGTTTCATGGTTTTGACATTGGCAACAACTGCGATGTCCACAGGATCGCGGCTGAAAGGTGGTCTCGTCACAGTCCGGACAGTGGAGCTTCATCGCTCCTGCCGCCTAAGTTCGGCACCGCAACAACGCATTAATAGCCTGAAACATGCTGGGTAAAAGCCGGCCAGCATAGTGGCTCTTCAAAGCGGCTTCGAATTGACGGAGAATGGCAGTAAACTTCATGCTAATTTCCCCGCTGGCTGAGGTTCAGCGTACTGACCAATTGATTAATGGTTGCTAGCGCATTTTGCTGTGTTTCCTCGGTGAGTTGAGTATAACGTTCGGTAGTTTTGGAACTGGCGTGTCCCAGTATGCCTTGAATATGGCGAAGGCTTAGGCCTTGCTCAAGCAGGTGTGTGGCGAAGCTGTGCCTCTAATGCCGAGCTCGGCATTAGAGGCATAATCCGGAGTACCGAATAATGCCGAGTAAGGTTTAGGTCGATTGTTATTATCCACGGTTTTCAATAGGTTTCATTCTGAGCTAAGGCTTGCTTACTCAGCATTATTCGGCTTGTCTTCTCTGTCTGGTCAATTGACCAGTTACCCAGGAGACAATTATGATCGAAAATTTCTATCCCAATCCCATTGTTGTACAGCGCTTACAAGCGGGTCCGCTGAGTGCGCACATCGACACCTTCGCCCAGCAGTTATTTGACGAAGGTTATGCCCTGTGGACAGTGAAGTATTCTGTTCGTCTGCTCGCAGACCTCACTACATGGATGCAGGAACAAGGACTCACGATAACGGACCTTGCTGAACTGCCAGTCCATACTTTTTTTCAGAACCGTTATCAGATCCGATGTCCTCATCGCGATGATCAATCCATCTTGAAGAAGTTACTGGCATATCTTCGAACGGAGGGCATAATCGCAGCACCGGTAAAGGCCGTTGGTGATCCCGCATACGCCAGTATTGTGCAGGCGTTTCGACAATACCTGGTTTGCCAGCGCAATCTGGCGCCTTCGACCATCCACTATTATCTCGACACGGTGGTGCGTTTTCTTAGCCAACGCTTTGGAATACAGTTGCCGAATCTGGATGCGCTGTGCGCGCAAGACGTCACCGGCTTTATGCTACAGCAGGCACGCCGTTATAGTGCGGGCCAAACCCAGTTAATCGCTTCAGCGCTACGCAGCTTTTTCCGGTTTCTGCTTCAGCAAGCCTTGATTACCAACGATTTGGCACAGTGCGTACCCACCCCGGCACGGCGACGTTTGTCGACGTTACCCAGGTTTATCAGCGCCGATGATGTCGAGCACTTGTTGCATTGCGTTGACCAGAAAACGCCCGAAGGCCGTCGTAATTATGCGATTTTGCAGCTATTGGCCCGACTGGGTCTGCGGGCCGCTGAAGTGGCGGCCCTCACTTTAAATGACCTCGACTGGGATGCCGGGGAAATCATCGTACGCGGCAAGGGCGGACGCTACGACCGACTCCCATTGCCTGATGAAGTCGGCCAGGCACTTGCCAACTACCTGCGTGATGGCCGACCGTCCTGCTCGACACGACGCGTGTTTGTGCGCCATCGGGCGCCGCAGCGCGGGTTTGTCAATGGCGAGGCCATAGGTACGATCGTCCATCGTGCCCTGGACCGGGCAGGCCTCCACCCAGCGCACAAGGGTGCGCATCTGCTGCGCCATTCACTGGCCACCCGATTGCTTCGAAATGGCGCATCACTGGCCGAAATCGGCGAGCTATTGCGACATCGCGACCTCAATACCACGCAGATTTATGCCAAGGTCGATGAATCTGCCTTGCGCGGACTGGCACTGCAATGGCCAGGAGGTGAGGGATGAACACGCTCCGGCAAGCCCTCAATGAATATCTCGCCTTGCGTCAGGCAATGGGGTTCAAACTGCAGGAGGAGAGCCGCCTGTTGCCCCGATTCATTGATTTTCTTGATGCTCATGGCGAGACGTTTATCACCACGGATATGGCGGTGCGTTGGGCGACCCAGTGCCGTACTACTCAGCCCGCCGAGTGGGCCAGGGTAAGCGCTCAACCCCACCATCTAAAAATTTCTTAGCCGCTCAGGTATCCTTAAACTTTTTCTGAGGATGACCGATGGCATTACAAGAACGCCACATAGAACATATAAAAGCCTGGCAAGCGAGCGGCTTGACCCAGGGGGTTTATTGCCAGCAGCATGGGCTTAATGTAAAAACATTTTCGCGTTGGTTTAGAGCTTACCGATTATCGAAGCAGCCCGCAACACCCTTATTGATACCGGTTGAAATCAAACCCGCTGCAGCCGCCACGCAAGCAATAGAATCCCTGTGGCTCCGGTTACCCAAAGGACAGGCGTTGGAGCTACCGGGCAACATTTCTCCGCGCTGGTTAGCCGAGCTATTACAATGTCTGGGTTAATAACGAATCCTGCCGCTATTTGGTTAGCGGTAGCGCCCGTAGACATGCGCCGTGGCATTGATGGTTTGTCGATGATAGTCCAGCAGGCTTTAGGACACGCCCCTTGCTCAGGATCGGCGTTTGTCTTTCGTAACCGTTCCGGCAATCGCATCAAGGTGGTGCTCTGGGATGGCACGGGCGTATGGTTGTGTCAGCGCCGCTTGCATAAAGGCCGCTTCTTATGGCCTAAGGTCAGCGATGCGTGTTTTTCGGTGACATTTGAGCAATGGCAGTGGTTGATTGCCGGAGTGGATTGGCAACGCTTATCGGCCGTTCCTTCTGCTAATTGGCAGGCGTAAACATAGCCGGTTTTAAGGCTGTTTATTTTTATGAAAACCCAGTATTTATAAGGCTTTCAGCGGATTTCATGGTATAATTTCACCATGAAATCACTTGCCGAACTCGATCAATTTGACCTTGAATCCGCCTCCCAAAAACAGGTGGCTGAAATGCTTCAGGCGTTGCTCGACCAAGTGAAAAATGATGCGGTACTCCTGCAATCCAAACAAGCCGAAATCGACAGCAAAGATGACAAAATCCAGGCACTGACTTACGAGCTTGCCTACCTGCGCAGGATTCGTTACGGCGTCAAGAGCGAAACGTTTAGTCAACTCCAAGCGGATTTGTTTGCCGAGACCTGGGATGAGGATGTGGCCGCTGTTGAAGCCGAACTCGAACAACTGGCTGAGCAACAGCCGGTGGTTACTACCGACAAACCCAAACGCCCCCGCGCTGGCCGCCAGCCGTTACCAGCGCATTTGCCACGCATCGAATTCCGTCATGAACCGGACTCGTGTCAGTGCGGCCAATGCGGTCGTGATTTAAGCAAAATCCGTGAAGATGTGACCGAACAACTGGATGTCGTACCGGCCGTCTTTACCGTGCATCGTCACATCCGTCCCCAATACGCCTGCAAAAACTGCGAAACCATTACCGCTGCGCCGATTCCTGCGGCAGTCATTAATGGCGGCATGGCGGCGGTGGGCTTGCTGGTCTGGGTACTTATTAGTAAATACGTTGATCATTTGCCGCTGTATCGCCTTGAACAAATCGCGGCACGGCAGCAGGTCGTCTTATCGCGTTCGACCCTGGCTGACTGGGTTGGGCGACTGGGCGTGGCGCTACAGCCACTGGTTGATCGTTTGACTTGGCATCTCCTGCAAGGCAACACCCTGCATGCCGATGAAACCCCGGTCGCACAACTGGATCCTGGGCGGGGTAAAACCAAAAAGGCCTATCTCTGGGCGTATCGCAGCAACGACCTGCAACCCGGGCCGCGTATTATTGTCTTCGACTACCGTGATGGGCGAGGCGGAGCACATTGCCGCCAGTTCCTCGGCGCCTGGCAAGGCCATCTGATGGTTGATGACTACAGTGGCTATAAGGCCTCATTCAATGCCAAGAAAACGGTGGAACCTTGTATTGAATTAGGCTGCTGGACCCACGCACGCCGGAAATTTTTTGACTTGCATAAAGCCAATCAAAGCCCTATGGCGAAAGAAGCCTTAGTACGCATAGGCCAGTTGTATGCCATTGAAGAGGAAGGCAAGGACTTGAACTGTGCTGCACGTAAACAGTTACGGGCAGAAAAAAGTCAACCTGTCTTGAACGACTTGCATGACTGGTTGACCAAGGTCCGTGCCCGCACGGCCAATGGCGGTGCTTCGGCCAAAGCGCTGGACTACACCTTAAGGCGTTGGGCCAGTTTCATTCGCTATGCTGAAACCGGGCATCTGCCGATCGACAATAATGTCGTGGAAAACTGTATCCGGCCGATTGCCCTGGGCAAAAAGAACTGGCTGTTTGCAGGCTCTGAACGTGCAGGACAAAGAGCTGCCGCTATTCAGACCTTGCTGGGTACCGCCAAGCTGAATGGTTTAAATCCGGAAGAATGGTTAAAAGACACCCTGGAAAAATTGCCGACTTGGCCAAATAGTCGTATTGATGAATTACTGCCTTTGACACCGGCAATGATTGAAAAACTCAAGTGAGATCAGTTCGAGAGGATTGGTTGGGCTGGACGCTTACCCTGCACCGATCAGCGCCATTGCCTACACCAATAAAACTGTCATCTATGGCTTGCTGTTTGAAGTTGCCGCCGAGACACTCCGCACCATTGCCGCCGATCCCAAACATCTGGGTGCACAGATCGGGGCAACCCTGGTGCTCCATACCTGGGGATCGGCCTTAACCCATCATCCGCATGTACACGGCATCGTACCCGGTGGCGGTTTATCCTTGGACGGTGAGCGATGGGTCGCCTGCAAACCAGGCTTCTTTTTTATCGGTCCGCGTACTTTCACGACTGTTTCGACGGCGCTTTCTGGAAGAACTGAGCAAAGCGCATGCCGCTGGGCAATTGCAGTTTTTTGGTGAGTACGCCCATCTATCTGATTCGTCGGCCTTCGCCGACTGGCTTGCGCCGCTTAAAAAGTGCGAATGGGTGGTCTACGCCAAACGCCCGTTTGCCGGACCCGAGGCGGTATTGGCTTATCTGTCACGCTATACGCACCGGGTGGCGATCGCCAACTCACGCCTCATCGCCCTGGACGAGCGCGGTGTGACCTTCCGCTGGAAAGATTACCGGGCCAAGGGCAAGACCCGTCATAAAACCATGACCCTCACTACCGACGAATTCATACGCCGCTTCCTGCTGCATGTGCTGCCCAGCGGCTTTCACCGCATCCGCCACTATGGGTTGCTCGCTAATGCCGGGCGCCACGATAATCTTGCGCGAGTGCGCGACCTACTGCAAGTTGCCCCGGCTAATACGGAACCCATGAGTGCTGATGCTGACGCGTCAGACAAAGCCGTTCAGCCAACCTTCATCTGCCCGGACTGTGGTGCAGCGATGATCATTGTCGAAATCCTGGCACGCAAACAGCTCATCCGCGCACCACCCCGGCAGCGAGGCGCACCATGAACACCAGCGCCTTTCGAAACCCAAACCAGCCACCAACGCTTCATCGGCCAGAGCCGATGCGGGAAGGCTTTGCCGGGTGGCGCAAAATCCACGTTTCTTTCTATCTGCTGCGAAGAAAAATCGGGGGCATTTGCTTCGAAATGGTTCACATGGGCGAAGTCATCGTCCGGCAGATCGGCTTGATGATCAGGTCAAACGGCCGGGCAACCACTCAAATCCCCATAGTCCGCCGCCTATCCTGACACGCCCCAGTACAACCCGCGGTTTCCTCCCTCGAGGCTTGTCCGACGCCTGCCCTCAGAGTTCTGGCGCATCCTGGCAGCCCTGCGCTTGAGGGCAGGCATCTGACAACCCTTAACATAATCGGACAGTGATTGCTTATCAACTCCCGCGGCACCCGTATTGGCTTTCACCAATTCAAATGCACGCATAACCTGCCATTTCGAAATGACAAATGGTTTTGCCTCGCTCACATCATCCTCCTGCCGTTAGACAGTTGTGATATCAACACAGGCTGCCTGATGTTGCCCCTTCGCTCCACGTTCATTACAAACGCTTCCTCGCTACTACGAGCAACTCCGCCCCAGTATCATGCATCGGTACTCTCATACTCATAAATTTAGTTATTTGCATTTCTCCCTTAACATCATGATGACTGGTTCCCACAGTTCCCATTGAAAGCCCAGTACAGAGTCACGCCTACTATACGCCGGACACCGCCTGCACAGCCTTCGGATTCGCTTGCAGACTCATCCCAAGAGTCTTGGACGCCCTTGGTTTTGATGTCTAGTCTCTGAATAACGACGCGTCAACATAGGTTCGGTTTAACTCGTCTCTCTATACCCTACCTGCTAATTCAAAATTAGCTTTTCCTCAACGCTCACTACCGGCACTCTTAATGCCAGCAGCTTGAGGTGGTTTTAAGCCAGTTTCCGACAACAGACTTTGATGGGCCTACCATCATCTTCCAATGAGCTTATACACATCTGACCTCTATTTCCGTATAGCGTCAGCTTGTGTGCCTGTGGCACACTCCAAGATTTTCAGCGAATGAAAAAATTAAATTGAGGCCTAAAATTATCATCATTCTGGACGAAGAAAAAATCATGTGGAGGAACAAGTCATTGATTTATCTAAAATGATCAAAGATAAGCAGGGGGATGTCTATACTATTAAAAGAATTGTCAGAGCTCAAGATTGGAACATTGATCCCCGCAAATATTATCGAGAAGGTATTTTACATAAGGCTTTTCCTATAAGAGTGTAAAAAATCCTTATAAACCTTTCATTTCTTTTTTGAAATTTCTTTTTTGCTAGTTACCTAAGGTGAAAAACGTCTATCAATCCATAAAACGACCAGTCCGCTTTTTTAAGAAATGCCGCTCCAGCTTTTGAAAATAGGCATAAACACCATAAAGAAATCCTGCCGCTACTGGCAACGCAAAATACCAATGCTGTTTAGCATAAGCCAATAAAGTTAATATTTCTTCGCCAAAATAATAAGCCGGCGTTACGGTAATTGCGGCCCAAGCCCAGGCGCTAATAAGATTAATCAATGCAAACTTTTTTGCCGAATATTTGGTAATACCAATCGACATGGGAATGACGGTACGCAAACCATACATGTAGCGCTGCATAAAAATAATGGGCCAACCGTATTTTTTTAACAGCAAATGCGCAATCGCAAACTTGCGCCGCTGTTTATGCAGCTTGCGCTGAATAAAGCCTTTATTAAAGCGGCCAACGTAAAAATAGATTTGATCGCCAGTGAAACCACCCAGACCCGCCACAAAAATCGTCATGAAGTACTGCATGTCTCCGGTATGAGACATGATTCCACCCATGATCAGGCCCATTTCGCCTTCTATTATGCTCCACAGGAACAAAATAACGTAACCGTATTCCCTAAGCCAACCAATAAATAGTTCTTCCATAAAATCTTTAATTTCGTTGAGAGACTGTGTTAATAGCAACCATGTCTATTTTTTCGCATAAATAAAACATGAAATAAAACTTCATATAGTAGCATAGGCCTAGTTGGAGAGTAACATTACTATAGTTTAATAACGGGGTAGCTTTTATATATCCATAAATAGCATCGGAATGCCGTAAGTCAAAACAAAATAGCTAATCGCTAAAACAACACTTAGACTCATTTTGAACGCCAATAATTGTCGAAAAATATAACTTACAATCGCTATATACCATCCGACCAATAATACGCCAATACCGATTGATATTTCTTCCGAGTGCTCTTGATGGCTCATTACCATCCAAAAATACAGTCCTTCGGTGATCGTGGCCAGCGTCATAATAAAGTTTTCGCAGATAAAAATAGCCGTGAATAGTTGATTAAAATACTGCCATTTTTTGGTGATTAACAATAACGTGGCAATGGATGAAAACGCCATGATGGTTCTTAACAAGACTTCAAGCGTGCCATCGGCTGGATCAGAAATCAGGCCTTCAACAATAATCCCTGAAACAAGATAAAACGCCACCACTTTCCACATAAACGATTTTGAGGGAAATAAATCAGCAGGGTTATTTCGGAACCAGCAAAGCGAAAGGTATTTGATTAATAAAGTCATGGTAAATGGATCTACAAAATATCTGAAGCGTAATCGGCTAAACGTGAACGTTCACCTCTGAGTAAAGTGATATGTGCACCATGAGGCCAGATTTTAAAGCGATCTACCACATAAGTTAAACCGGATGTTGTCGCGGTTAAATAAGGGGTGTCTATTTGTGACAGGTTGCCGATACAAACAATTTTTGTTCCAGGACCGGCACGGGTTATCAGCGTTTTCATTTGTTTTGAGGTCAGGTTTTGGGCTTCGTCAATGATCAGGAACCGATTAAGGAAAGTTCTGCCGCGCATAAAATTAAGGGATCTGATTTTAACCCGGTTCATCAGTATGTTTTTTGTTGCACCTTGCTCCCATTCATTCTGTCCCAGGCGACTGCCCAGCAGTTCAAGATTATCCATTAAGGCGCCCATCCATGGCGCCATTTTTTCTTCTTCAGTGCCGGGAAGAAAGCCGATATCTGCACCTATGGATACTGTTTCCCGGGTCATGATGATTTCGTTGTAAATTTTTTTCTCCATCGTCATTACGAGTCCAGCAGCCAAAGCCAGCAATGTCTTGCCTGTGCCTGCCGTGCCTAACAAGGTAACAAAATCAACATCCGGATCTAATAAGACATTAAGGGCAAAGTTCTGTTCCCGATTTCTCGCAGTAATTCCCCAGATATTATTGTGTTTTATACGATAATCCTTGGCCAGCTCCAAAACGGCAACCTGGCCTTCACACGATCTGACGATGGCTTCAAAATTTGAATCATCTTCTAAGTATAAATACTGGTTAGGATACCATTCGGTAACCAAAGGATCTTCGAGCCGGTAAAAGGTTCTGCCTTTTTCTTGCCAGGACTCCATTTTGGTACCGTGTTCATTCCAGAAATCGTCATCCAATGCAGAGGCGCCGCTATAGAGAAGGTCAATATCTTCCAGTGTTTGATCATTATGATAATCTTCAGCCGTCAACTCTAAAGTGGCTGCTTTGATGCGCATATTGATATCTTTGGATACCAGAATAATCGTCGTGTTTGGCAGTTCTTTGGTGAGTGCTAATACAAGTTTGAGTATAGAATTATCTACAATGTTGCCAGGCATGCTTTCAGGCAGTAGCGCTGTCATGGCGCTGGTTTGAAAGTATAAGCGTCCTATACTCCTGGCGGCGTCAGTTTTCGGTCCGTGTTCTATTCGAGATAATGCCAATCCGTCATTGAGCGTTTGTTGGTTGGCATCGCGGATCAACTCATCCAGAAACCGGCTGACTTGTCTTACATTGCGAGCAACTTCTGTTAAGCCTTTTTTAGCATGATCCAGCTCTTCCAGGACGATCATGGGAATAAAAATATCATGTTCATGAAATCGAAAGATAGCCGCCGGATCATGCATAAGTACATTGGTATCTAAAACAAACAGCTTTTTATCAGGCGGCGTTTGAATATTCATGATGAGTTATTGGCAAGTTCAGCGACAGTTTGGCGTTTGCTTGATTATTCGAAGTTGGTTATAGTTATAATCTGAATTAACCGGAGATATGACAGTTTTTAGTAGCCTCAGTCAAAGCATCCAGAACTTCTTCACTATGGTTTTTGACTTTGACTTTACGCCATTCACGGATGAGTAGGCCCTGGGGATCAATTAGAAATGTGCTGCGCTCGATACCTCGAACTTGCTTGCCGTACATGTTTTTCATTTTAATAACATCAAACAATTGGCACAGCTTTTCATCTTCATCTGACAGTAAATCAAAAGGGAATTCCTGTTTGCATTTAAAGCCTTCGTGGACGCGAACGGTATCACGGGATATGCCTAATATAACGGCATTCAATACTGTGAATTTTTCAATATTGTCACGAAAACCCTGACCTTCCTGAGTGCAGCCAGGCGTATTGTCTTTGGGGTAAAAATAAATAATGACATAACGACCTCGATAATCTGTTAATTTGATCGTTTTATTACCGGTAGACAGTGCTTCAAAATCAGGAATAGCGTTGCCGATACTTATCTGTGTCATGATGAATCCTAACGTTTTATGGGCTCAAGAATGGCGTCAATATTTAATTGATCGCAAAAATCCAGAAACTCTTCTCGTAGTGATAAGAGATGGAGTTGGGGTGGGATTAAAATGACAAACTTGGTTGAAAATACTGATGTTTGAATATAAGGAGCCTGATATGAACTCCCTGTTATTTCTTCTATATCTATATCGCGGTCAAACAGAAAGGAGGTAATAGACTCTACAACGCTATCCTTATCCAGTGAGATGGTTTCCAATGAGTAAGGCACGCAATCTTTACCTTTATCTTTGTCCTTTTGATCGGGTCGCAAAGTATGGATTTTTATTTCCAGGCGCTTCTGGATGTTGTCCAGGGTGTTTTCAAATTTGGCAATTTGATTCCAGTTACCTTGAATAAGCAGGTATGCGGCAGCAGATTGACCAAGATGAGACGATCTTATTTCTAAAATATTACAGTTGCAATCGCGCACAACGGGCAATATTTCGCCAATAAAATTGATCTGATTGTTACCTAAAACAGTGATGGCTAGTTGCATTGTATTTTAAAAAAAGTTTTTTTGGGAGTTTAGCATCAAATGAATGAAACTTTACGAACATTAAGTTTTATTGGTATTAAAATAAAGAATTATTTTTTTAATGCTGATAAATAATAAATACTTTCCAAAGCTTTATAGTTATTTTACTCCTCATTTTATGAACCCAATATGACTAAAAAACAAAAACTCAGACGGAATAGTTTCACCGCTGATTTCAACGGCAGGGAAGATGATCTTATTTTAGCTGATTTGGATGTAATGCTTGAAGAAGAGCCATCTCCTGTGCCGCTGAATCATTTTTTTGATGACGAAGAAACCATTGACAGATTGCTTATCAAACCAGGTTTTGAAGTCAATGATGAACTGGAAGAAGATAGAGAGCTGGATGCTCTGGTGATTGATGATACAGATTTGACTGATGAATGCTCAGGTTTCGATCAATTTGTGATTGAGCCCTTGAAACAGGCAGAGCACAATCAGCAAGTAGAGATTGAAGAAAATGCAGCTTCGGATTTTTATCTCATGGCCGATTTCGACGAAATAGCGGATGAAGAAGACGCCATTGATAGATTGCTTGTTAATGCCGGTTTTGATAATACTATCAACCAGGAACAAGTCGATGGAAAGCCGGATGCATGGGTGATTGATGATATAAGCAGGGTTAATAGTTTGATATACATTTTGAGGAGCAGGGCGCTATGGTCGCTGATGCAGGTATTTTTGATAACGAGGAAAGCGAGCTAACGCTTGATAAAGATGCAACCAATGTCGTAGAAAACTCTGAAGCTGCGATTGATGAACAGTCTATTAGCGAGACAAATTATCCAGAAGATACTTTAGAATCTTTATATAAAGATTCAGTAATAACTGCGAAGAGTTCTGCTAGACTCCAACAGGACGCTATAAAAAAACAGATAAATGATTATGAACATAAAGTTAAAAAAGCCGCAATTATCACTTATACCTCGTTGAGTTTTGCTAGTATCGCCTTATTATCTACAGTGGTCATGGGTGTAATAGTTTCAAGTATGCAAACAAAAATCTCAAAATTAACTGAGCTGGTTTCGATTCTTGAAGAAGATATGAGTAGTATTGTTGGAAAAAACTCCGATTTGGAAATTAACAATAGTGATCCATCTGTTGAACAATTAAATCAAAAGACCAATGGTCTACCTGAACAGATTGAAGAGCAAACACAACCTCCCCCGGACATTTCAGAAAATGTGAAGACAGAAGATGTCACAAAACAGGCAACGGACAACAAAGCCAATGATGAGCAGCAAAGCAAGACGCCTGTGCTGAAAAATAAAAAATCGTCAGAGGTCTCTCTAAACAAGGTATTAGCCGAAAAGAAGGGAAACACTGCTCAGCCCGCTACAAGCTGGTCTGTCAATCTGAATGCCTATGAAGACCAGAGTTATGCCAAAAGTAAAGCCGAAAAATTCATACAAAAAGGCATTCCCGTTAAAGTAATAGCGGTCAATATGAATAATGCCAAGTGGTATCGACTCAAGGTGGGTGGTTTTAAAAATGAAGAGGAAGCAACTTCGTATGCAGCCAAAATAAAAAAATCACTCAATTTGAATACTGTTTTCGTGGGTAAAAACTAGAGCCAACACTATCGGGATTATGAGAAAACAAAAACTGGTTGTAGCGGTTTCTTCAAGAACTTTATTTAATCTGGATGATTCGCATGCGATCTTTAAAACGCACGGTAAAGAAGCTTTTTGTCGTTACCAGATAGAGCATGAAGATGAAATATTAGCGCCGGGATACGGCTTTTCTTTAGTTAAGAAATTTTTGGCTATTAATGACAGTTGCCTTGATGATCCCCTTGTTGAAATTATTTTGTTGTCTCAGAATAGTGCTGATACAGGCTTAAGGATTTTTAATTCCATTGCCCATCATGAATTGGCTATTACCCGCGCAGCATTTACCAGTGGCTCATCACCTTACAACTATATGTCTGCATTCGGAGCGCATTTGTTTTTATCGACTAATGCTGATGATGTTGTCAAGACACTGGATGCCGGTTTTGCTGCCGCAACAATTCTCTGTGGATCTTCGCTGATTAATCCTTCCAGTCAACTGCGTATAGCATTTGATGGGGATTCGGTATTGTTTTCGGATGCGTCAGAACGTATTTATCAACAGCGTGGCTTGGCTGTGTTTGCCGAAAATGAGCGTAACGAAGCAAAAAAACCGTTGCCTGGAGGTCCCTTTAAGGATTTCCTTAGTGCCTTGCATCATATTCAAACACAGTTTGATTCTCAATCATCACCCATTAGAACTGCATTGGTAACTGCACGCGCCGCTCCTGCTCATGAAAGGGTGGTAAGAACATTGAGAGCCTGGGGTATTCGTATAGACGAAGCGCTTTTTTTAGGGGGTATGTCTAAAGGTGCTTTTTTGAAAGCATTTGGTGCGGATATCTTCTTTGATGACCAAAGGGGGCATTGTGAATCTGCGGCTCAACATGTGACTGCAGCGCATGTGCCGCATGGTATAAGTAATGAGAAAATACTGATTTAGTAACTATTCAGATAACATTCCTTAACGGGATGTTATCTGTCCTAGCTTAACTTAGTAACCTAAATTTTAAAGGACTATTCCAAGTCGTTCAGATACAAATCCTCAATCAAATTTCTTTCTGCCGGAGTCAATAAAATTCGCGCGTATTTTTTCTCGAAACAGATAGGTTCAGCATCGTATTGTTGGCGACGATCAGGTAACTTTCGCTTATCCGTGCGTCTGTCTGCCTGGCGACGATTAAACATTTGGACAATCCACATGATTATTTTTTATATATTCCAACCATTCAGGTGAGCCAAATTCGTATGGAACTTTGCGCCTGTCGGCTATGCGTTGAGTCGTTGATGACCTTCGCAGACCTGTCCTCAAATCAATTATATTCATTTATTATCTCCTGATATTTAAAATACTCGATTAATTGATATATTAAAGGAATAATAGAAGATGTTTACATAAAATACAAAGTTGAAATCAAAATTGTTAGAAATTTAATCTTAACTCTTCATTTTCCCCATTCAGCAGATCAGGCATCCCCTTAATCGTCAGCCGATTACAGCGATCTAGCCAGACGATGCAGAGCTTCACTGCCATGATTAAACAACGGCCAGCCATCCCCCGTTAAAACTGCTTTAATGCCGGGTAAGTCTGCAATACGCTTGACTGATTGAATAGCCTTGTGTGAATCAGTAAGTTTTGTTTCCGGTAACATACACAATTCACCACCGGTATGACAGCGAATTAAATCGCCTGTTATCAGTGTAGTGTGTTCCAAAAGAAGCGCGAGTTCTCCCCGCGTTTTAGAGCCGTCAAGTTGATAAGCGATCAATCCGGGAACAACTTCTTCATTATCGTGAAGCCAGCGATCGCAGGAAATAGGAAACGACTCTTCTTCACCTGATGGACCATAAATTGCGGCGCCCGTGCTGCTTGCAATATGTTCAGCATCACGGCAATGGTCACTATTGGTAATGACGATGAAATTGACTCCGCCTAATCGCTGCAAATGGCTGTGGTCATGTTCTGACATCGGCAGAGGGTCAATTAAAACATTGCCGCCGTCACGTACCCAAAGCACACTGTGAAAATCCAGATTGCGTTCCTTGTTAAACTCTGACCAGCCAAATAAATCTTTTCTATGCAATTGTTTCATTCAAAATCTCCTCGATTGATTATCATACACACTACTTTTTCAACAAGATAAGTTTTAAGGAACACTTAGTTACTGATCGCCTTTTTGCGACTCTCAGCATTGATTAAAAAGTAATGACGTGTCTTCTCATCCACTTCGGCCCAGAGAGTGATTTCATTGATAGAACGAAAGCAACCCAGGCAAATATCGTTATCATTCAGGCAGCACAAACTGATGCAAGGCGAAGATAGTTTATCTGGATTTGAGCTCATTGAAGATTCTTATTGTTTGTTGAGTAGAGAGTTCTATTATATCTTTTGCCAACAAATACTTCAGTAAACCCGTACAACTGCCTTATAAATTTATTATTGAGGGTTTAAATCACGCAAGGTACTGAGTAATTTTTCTGCTTTTAGGCATTTATTTTCTTGCCAATAACCCTAACACGTTCTGACATTGCTGCCGGGATAATAAAATCACGGAAAATCAGCGCTAACGGTGTCTGTTTGAGGTTGACGGATTTAGTTAAAGCCAAGAATGGCCATTTGCGGTTCACGCGCAATCCAAAACTGCAAGGCATTGTTTAACCAATGCCTTGCCAGTTGTTCGCTGCCGAGAACGCTACCTAGATCAGCTTGACAACGAGGACAGAAAATTGCCCCCGTTAATCGCGCATTGCAGCAAGGGCAGCGTTCCATCAGGATTCCAGATAATAGATAATATCGGCTAATTTTGCTACGGACTCTTGCAATCGATCATCGAGTCCGGCTTCGATACAGCTATTAATGTCTTCGATTAAATCAATCATATCCTCTTTGTCTTCATTGGATGTTTTGTCGAATAAGGCTTCGGCTTTGGCGATCAGTTTGCGTGCCTCGGCGATTTCCGGCGCCTCATTTTTAACAACAGCACGGATAGCTTCATTTTGTCCGAATAGTTTATTGATGCGGTGCCTGGCAGTATCTAATGCCCCGTGTTCAAAGCGCGAGATGGCGTTTTTGATGGTAATGGATTTTTCCAGGCCGGTCGCTTTTTCCTGTGCGGAAACATGCAGCATGCCGTTCAAGATCCAGGGCCAAGGTGATCGTAATAACGTTACCCGCCTCGACATCTTGTAAACCTTCAACGAGAAATTCGCCAATTTTTATATTGTTCAATGCGTCAGGATCTTCACCTTGATAGATCGTTACATTTACAACCTCCTGACCATCATGATTGGTTACAAAGGCTTCGGTTTTACGATTCGGCAGGGCAGTATTTTTGTGAATAATAGGGATATAGGTGAACGGATAATACTCGTCATTCAAATAACCTATCGCGCTGGTGCCGTAAGTATAAGGGGTGACATCGACCAATACGGCGTTTACCTCTTGTCCGCTAATCATTGCGGCCTGAATGGCAGCGCCCATGGCGACACATAAATCGGGATCGACTTCGCTGTGTGGTTCAAAACCGAATTCATCATAGAGCCGTTCACGAATACACGGTGTGCGCGTCGAACCGCCCACCAAAACAATTTCATCAATGTCAGCGGGCGTTAATTTTGCACCTTTCATGGCGATATGCACGGCATCAATGGTGGCGTTGATATAGTCTTCGATCATGTCTTCGTAATCGATTCGAGATAGCTCTAAGGACAAATGAATAGCCGCGCCTTCATGCTCCAGCAAGTATTCTTCTTCAATCTTTGCATAAGGCTGATCGGAAAGTACGAATTTTGCATTTTCCGCAGCACGCGTGATACGCGCCAATGCCTTGCTGTGTTGGCGAACATCAACACCCTGTGTTTCTTTGCAGATGATCGAGTATATGCTCAATGATTTGTTGATCGAAATCATCGCCGCCCAGATGGTTGTCGCCATGACTGGATAGCACTTCGACAACACCGGCTTCGATATTCACGACTGAAACGTCAAATGTTCCACCGCCCAAGTCATAAACCAGCATGCGTTTTTGTTCAACCTGATTGCCGCCATAAGCCAGCGCGGCGGCGGTGGGTTCATTAATCATACGCACGACTTCCAGTCCCGCAATTTCACCGGCTTCGCGTGTAGCATGACGTTGTGCATCAGAAAAATAGGCAGGTACGGTAATTACGGCTTTAGTAACCGGTTGATCAAGGTACTGTTCGGCAATGGCTTTAAGGCGTTTGAGAATAATTGCGGAAATTTCCTGTGGCGCATAAGCATGACCGGCTAAATCCACTTGTATATCTTGCCCCATCAAACGCTTGATGGATTTAACCGTCCGTTCCGGGTAAACCAGATATTGGTTTCTGGCGGTTTCGCCCACCAAAATATCTCCCTGATCATCAATACCCACAAAAGATGGCAAGATTTTCTTGTTGTTGTCAGTAATCACCACCACTTGACCATTTTCTACAATGGCAACTTCCGAGTTGGTCGTTCCTAAATCAATTCCGATAATTATTTCGTTCATAAGCTATTTCTATGTTAATTAAGTGTTAGAGTTTATTGACTTTGACTTCTGCAAGACGCAGGACATTATTCTTCAAAAAGAAAACCTTTACGCAGTTCCTCAATCACAATACCGTTATCAAGATTGGGGTCTTGACTGATTTCAACGGCACTCATGGTACGAGGATCCAACAGCTTGCCTACACAGTCAATAGCGTAAACTTGATGGCGTTGTAACAATTGTTCAAAGCGTTTGAGCGTCATGGCTTGGCCTTCTTTAAAAGATTCTATAAAGCGGACATCCTGTTTTGTAGAATGACTAAACAAAGATGAAACCGGATTGTAGTTTTGTAAAATGCCAAAACCTACGGTGAGTCGATCATAAATATCGACAATCTCCAGGAGTACCGTGCGTAGCGTTTCACTACGCATTTGCTGTAAGCGATCGCTATGTGCGGCAAGTTCATCGGCAAGCACTTTATTATCCGTCTTCAGGGTCGACAAGGCATCATTGAGAGTATCCAGGGTCGTTTTAAAGTGCCTTGATTCAGCTTTAACTTCACTTTTTAATCCGGCCATTTCGCTGAGTAAGGTGCTCAAGTCGGGCTGTTCGGCGCTGAGTGATTGAGCCAGGTCGGTTTGCTCCAGATACGTCTGGAATTCTTCCAGCAAGCGGTTTTTTTGTAGGTCACTCATGCTAAGTTGTCTTTTTAGGGTTGCCGATCAGGAAGGTTTTGTCGTCAATACTGGCGTGCAATAATTTATCGAAATGATCAGCGCTGATTAATGCCGGTTGCGCAGCAATGAACGCCTGATCGAGCAGGGCATCAAAATCGGCTTCAGGGTGATTAAATAATGCGTATTTTTCACGGCTGGTTACATTTTTAATGGTCTCGTAAGCGCTGTGTATTTGTTGAAATTTTTCATGATCGCGGTCAGGCGGGTTGAGCTTGACCTTCTGTAAATAAGCCTGCTTGATGTCACTATCGGAGGCTTGTTCGGCTACCTCTAATATTTCATAAGGTGTTTTCATAAGTGTGTGCTGTTTGTTAAAAAAACGGAAATGACTTTGGTTTTGAAGTGGCTTTTTGACCCTTAAAACATGTAATAATTTTTTCAGCCGTTACGCCTATATCAAACCCTAAGTCATCTGCGGCTTTCAGCATTAAAAAGGCAAACAGTACCTCAGGATCATCATTAAGCAGGTCAAACATTTTATTAACGTTGTTTGATAAATAGTTGGCGGCGAGTATCTTAAGCATCCGCTCCGGTGAGGTTTTTTTTAGTAATCTCAAGCGTTTTTCTTTCGAGCTGATCGAATAAATCATCGGGCAGATGACCAAACAGCTGATCTATTGGGTCATCGTCTTCGTCATCATCGTTACCGCCAAATAATGCATCGAAAATATTAAAACTGGGTGGCTTGACGCGATTTCATAAAATTGATCGAGAAATTTACCGATCAGAGCAATAGCACGCTGATCATTTTGCTCTTGGGCTATTTTATAACTCTCTTGTAATCGGTAGCTGTTTATATCGGAACATTTATTGGGGTTGCCATTGGCTTCGGAATAAACACGATAGTACATCCAGATGGGTTTATCCCACAGCGGCTGGGCAATTTTTACGCAAGCACGTAATAATTCAAAATGGCCGATACGATCCAGGCATTGACATAGTGTTAATAGTGTTTCTTCGCTAATGTTCTGTTTGAGTGGATTGTTTAATAATGGCTTTTACTTTTTCCAGTGCCTTATGCAGGTAGTGCCTGATTTGCCTTATCATCCTCAGCGTATTGCTGGATCATTTGAGTAAGCTGAACTATTTCTTGCTGGGATAACACATAATCTTTTGTCCAGTGGCGGCACTATTTTTAGTAAGGGCGCGATTGGCACGTTCAGTAACAGCGCTTCCATAATGACGCAAAAATGAGCATTGAATACCCCGTCATTGGTTTTTTGCATGGTTTCTGTAATTAGCTGTTCGCCTCGTTTTTTATCCTCCGCAACAAACACAAAAAAACCACGCATTAACTGCGCCTGTATCTGGTAACGTTTGCCGATAGTTATTTTTTCCGCCTGTTCAATTTCCTTTTCAACCAGATGAAATTTTTTACTTTTAATTAACTTTCTTGCATGCGCTAAGTGACTGGTAAATAAAACCTGTTTGGCAAACGTATTAACGGGATCAATTTTTAATAAGGCCTGAGCATATTGTGTCGCTTTTTTAAACGCTTTGTTACGCACAGAGGCTTTAATCGCCAGACTTAATATCTCAACATCAATTGGAAACTTCTTGATACTTTTATCCAGCCATTCCCTATAGGCGTCAGTCTCTTGTTCCTGTCGTTCATAGTATTGGAGAATTTTGACGTAACTTTCACGATCATCCGGGTCAGCGTAAAGGCTGTCTATTAGCCAGGTAATCGCCTCTTCAGGTGATTCCTGATGCGTCGCGATATGCCTCATAATCAGCGCTATCTTGAAAGCGCCTTCAGCGCCTCTGGTTTTTAAAACAGTAATGCCTTGCTTCCAATAATATTCGGCACCATAAAAATCTCCATCGCGTTCACACTTAAGCGCCTTTAACCGCCATTCTTCAAAATCATTGATAGCGCCAAAATGCTTGATAAAGTCGCGCTGCCCTGCAGGGTAGGTTGAAAGTGCGGCGAGGCAATAGGGTTGCACCAAATCCGCACCCAATAGAGCCTGGTACTGAATAGCCAGATTAAATTTTAGTTTGTCCGATAAGCGGTTTTGTTGTTTAATTAGTATATCCAGTAGTTCAACTTGCTTTTTATTGTAGTTTTTTACGGCTTCAATAATCTTGATTTGTGGCGGGGTGAGTTGGAATAAGTCATTAACCAGTGCTGCACCGTCATGCGTAATAGCATTGAGCAATGCGCCCGCTTGACGATACGGCGAAGCGGCAGGGATTTTAGCTATCAGCGCTTGTGCTTGTTCGACCGATTCGTGAACCAGGAGAGTCGCTTTCATCAGTGTACGAAAATCGCGGAAAGCAGAACGAAACGGCAATTTCTTCAAAGTCGGCTCAATATCTTCCAGCTTATTGTTCCGGTAAGCACTCAAAGCTTCTTGTACAATACCTAAATGCGCCATGAAAACCGAATCTTTCGGCAACAGTTCCTGACAACTGATTTTTCCGGTAATGATAAGTAAACCTAATAAACCCGCAAGCTCAGGATACTGTTCGTCCAATTGTTGAGCGGATAACTGACCAAGACAGGTTTTGACTTTTGCCATGTCATTGGTTTGCAATAGCCAACTGATATAGTGATCAAAGGCTTCATGCGGCGGCTCGGCATTCTGGGCATAATTTTCCCATAAAACCAGGGCCTCTTTAACCATGCCTTTTGCAGCGAATGCCAGGGCTCTTTGTAAATAACACTGCGCTAATGCTTGTCGCCAATCAGCATTATTGGCCTGTTTTAATAGTGCTTTATACAGATCAATCGCTTCTTTGTATTGTCCTGAATTCAGCTTGGACAATGCCTGGTTTTCAAGAACACTGATATCTGTAACACTGGATTTAGAAGTGCTAAGGAGGGTTTTTCTTCATGAGGGTCATGAGTATCGCAAATGTTGTTCTTAAAAGCTTCCCATTATAAAGGTTAAGATGACTCTTAGGAAAACTCTAATTGATTTTATGGGCTTGAGGTAAATGGCGATGCTTTATTGAACGGCTAAATCGCCAGTTGTTGTAGAACGCCTGAGTCAGGAATGGGAATGAAATAAGGCAAGTCACAGTAGTTATGCTATAAAATGATCATTCCTTAAACAATTCCCAGCAAAGTATCCAGCTTCTTTTGTTGTTCCAGTGCATATAAATCGTCAAAGCCGCCAACATGAAGATCGCCAATATAAATCTGAGGTACAGTCCGGCGTTTTGTTTTGCGCATCATTTCCTCTCTTAAGCCCGTTTGGGCATCTACATTTATCTCGGTATAAGAGGCACCTTTTTTGTCGAGCAGACGTTTGGCCATAACGCAGTAAGGGCAAATAGCGGTCGTATAGATCAGTATCTCAGGCATGTTTTATTGATGTTTGTTAATATGTAAAGTTCAAGGTTAAAGGTTAAAGGTTAAAGGTTCAAGGTTAAATGTTAAAGGATCAAAAATAGTCCTTGTACCTTTATCCTTTAACCTTGTACCTTAATTAATTTTTGAGAGATTAAACTATGAGTGATTTACCAGAAAATTTAAAGTATGCGAACTCCCATGAATGGGCATGTTTGGAGGACGATAATGTCGTTCGTGTGGGTATTACCGATTTTGCTCAGGAACAATTGGGGGATTTGGTTTATATAGAGTTGCCTGAATTAGGGCGAAAAATTAAAGCGCAAGAGCAATGCGCTGTAGTTGAATCGGTTAAAACGGCATCAGATTTATATAGCCCGGTTTCCGGAGAAATTGTTGCTGTCAATCTGGCCTTGGTAGATGAGCCTGAGCAAGTCAATAATGACCCCTATGGCGCATGGATTTTTTGTGTCAAAGCGGATGATCTATCCGATCTGGATCAGTTAATGGATGCTGATGCTTACCAGCACGTCATTGAGCAATGATATTAACTTGTGGACTATTCACTTCTTTTTGAACGGGTAATCAGTGAAACAATGGCAAATCCAAATGCAAAAGGCCTAAAACGCCTCATTAACGCGTGTTTCTTTTCTGTTGCAGGGTTTAAAGCAACGTGGACGCATGAAGAAGCCTTCAGACAAGAAGTTATCCTGTTTGTGGTGACAACGCCTCTGGCAATCTGGCTGGGGGAGACCAATATTGAAAAGTTGCTGTTAATCGGCAGCATGGTTTTGGTGATGCTGGTTGAATTATTGAATTCAGCAGTAGAAGCGGTAGTTGACCGAGTGGGTTTTGAGCATCATGAATTATCCGGCAGGGCCAAGGATATTGGTTCTGCCGCAGTTATGATGTCTTTGGCCTGGGCAGCAGTAACCTGGGCATTAATTTTACTTTAAAGAGGAATACAAATGAGTGCATTAATATGCGGATCCATGGCTTATGACACCATCATGGTGTTTCATGATAAATTCAAAAACCACATCTTGCCGGAAAAAGTTCATATCCTGAATGTATCTTTTTTAGTGCCGGTCATGCGCCGTGAATATGGCGGTTGTGCGGGTAATATTGCGTACAATTTGAATTTGCTTGGCGAAGAACCCTTAACCATGGCTGTAGTGGGTCATGATTTTGAACCTTACAGCCAATGGATGAGCCAGAACGGTTTATCCAGTGAGTTCATTTTTAGTATGGATAATCAATACACTGGCCAAGCTTATATTACCACTGACGAGGATGGTAATCAGATTACCGCGTTCCATCCGGGTGCAATGAGCTTCTCGCATTTGAACTCGATCCCTGTCGACAGAGATATCAGCATAGGCATCGTATCGCCTGACGGCAAAATAGGTATGCAGCTACACGCCGAACAGTTCGTAGAGTTGGACATACCGTTTATTTTTGATCCCGGTCAAGGTATGCCCATGTTTAATGGCGCGGAATTGCTTAAATTTATCGATCAAGCGACCTGGATGACATTGAATGATTATGAATCCGAGTTAATGCAGGAACGCACCGGATTGTCATTAGCGCAAATGGCAGAGCGGGTAGATGCCTTGATTATTACGCTGGGCGGCAATGGCTCTAAAATTTACACGAAAGGCCAGTGCATCACTATTCCTTCTGCAAAACCCAAAGCCTTGCTTGATCCTACCGGATGCGGCGACGCCTATCGTGCAGGCTTGCTCTATGGCTTGATGAATGAGCTGGATTGGGAAACTACGGGCAGAATTGCCTCCTTAATGGGTGCCATTAAAATAGAACATCACGGCACGCAAAACCATTCATTGGACATGGACAACTTCAAGCAACGTTACCACGAAAACTTTGGTTGTTCATTTTAAAATACTGAGCTTTTCATGCTAAAAAATACCCAACAGCTAGTAGACCTTATGGCCCGTCTGCGCCGCCCGGAAGACGGCTGTGCATGGGATCTCAAGCAGGACTTCACCAGCCTGATTCCTTACCTTATTGAAGAAGCCTACGAAGTGGTCGATGCCATTGAACGTAATGATCTGGATGATCTGCGTTCAGAATTAGGTGATCTGCTGCTACAGGTGGTTTTTCATTCCCAGATTGCCGAAGAGCGTGGACTGTTTAATTTTGAAGCCGTGTCGGCAGGAATATGTGAAAAACTGATTCGCCGGCATCCCCATGTTTTTGCTGATGCGGTTTTTAACACCGATGCTGAACGCCATCAGGCTTGGGAACAGGCTAAAGCCGACGAACGGCAGGAAAAAAGCAAAACGCTTACACGCGAAAGCGTTTTATCGGGTGTGGCAGGTAATCTTCCTGCATTGATTGAGTGTGAAAAAATCCAGGATCGTGCCGCACAGCACGGTTTTGATTGGCCCGATGTCCCGCCTGTTTTTGAAAAAGTGCTGGAGGAACTGGAAGAAGTAAAAGAAGCTTGGGAATCCGGCGATCAAGCGCATATACAGGAAGAAATCGGAGATTTATTACTGGTCGCGGTTAATCTGGCCCGTCATTTAAACGTTAATCCTGAGATTGCACTGAAGGAAAGCACCCGGAAATTTTCCAGACGATTTCAATACATTGAACAGCAGGTTGAAGCATCCGGCCGGAGTTTACTGGACTGTGAGCTGATGGAACTGGATGCTTTCTGGCATGAGGCAAAAGTGATTTTAAAAAGAGATTAATTGTAGAACAAACTTAGTGAGTGCTTGGGAATAATGAGTAATGAATATAATGCGGCCGCAATAGAGGTTTTAAGCGGATTGGAGCCGGTTCGAAAACGTCCCGGTATGTACACGGATACTACACGGCCCAACCATCTGGTGCAGGAAGTCGTTGATAACAGTGTTGATGAAGCGATGGCAGGTTTCGCAAAGGCTATCGATGTAATCTTGTACAAAGACGGTTCTGTGCTGGTCAGTGATGATGGACGTGGAATGCCGGTGGATATTCATCCCGAACAAGGCATCTCCGGCGTAGAGGTGATTCTTACCCAGTTACATGCCGGTGGAAAATTTTCCAATAAAAACTACCAGTTTTCCGGTGGTCTTCATGGTGTAGGGGTATCGGTTGTCAATGCCTTATCGGCAAAGCTTGAAATTGAAGTCAAACGCAATGGCAAAGTCTATCGCATGGAGTATGCCGATGGCGAAAAGCAAACTGAATTGACCGAAACCGGAACAGTGGGCCGCAATAACACAGGAACGACCGTCAAATTCTGGCCGAATGAAAAATACTTTGATTCCAATAAAATATCAGTTACCAAACTGAAGCATGTTTTACGCGCCAAAGCGGTTTTATGTCCGGGTTTAAAGATAACCTTAAAGGTCGATCAAACCGACGAAGAGTATCAGTGGTGTTATCAGGATGGTCTAAAAGAATATTTGCTGGATCGGATAGGCGATATTGAATATTTCCCGGAACAGCCGTTTATGGGTAACATGGCCGCAAATCATGAGGCCGTGGAATGGGGCATCGTTTGGGCGCTTGAAAATCCGGCTGAAGTACTCAACGAAAGTTACGTTAACCTGGTGCCTACCGCACAAGGTGGAACCCATGTTAATGGCTTGCGCGCAGGCCTGACCGAAGCCATGCGTGAGTTTTGTGATATCAGGAATATCTTGCCGCGAGGTATTAAGGTTGCGCCGGAAGATGTTTGGGAAAACTGCCATTTCGTGCTGTCGGTAAAATTGGAAGATCCGCAGTTTTCCGGTCAAACCAAGGAACGGCTGAGTTCGCGCGAATGCGTGGCATTTGTGTCGGGAGTTGCTAAAGACGGCTTCAGTTTATGGTTAAATCAGAACCCGGCGGAAGGCGAAAAAATAGCCGAAATTATTATTTCCAGCGCACAAAAAAGATTGCGTTCCAATAAAAAAATTATCCGCAAGAAAATTACCTCAGGCCCCGCATTGCCGGGTAAATTGGCCGATTGTTCAGCGCAGGATATAAACCGGACGGAATTGTTTCTGGTGGAAGGCGACTCTGCGGGCGGTTCAGCCAAGCAAGCCCGCGAACGTGATTTTCAGGCCATTATGCCCTTGCGCGGCAAGATTCTTAATACCTGGGAAGTGGAATCCAGTCAGGTGATGGCTTCACAGGAAGTTCATGATATTGCTGTCGCCTTGGGCATAGAGCCAGGCTCCAGTGATTTGCAGAACCTGCGCTACGGCAAGGTGTGCATTTTGGCCGATGCGGATTCTGACGGTAACCACATAGCTACCTTAATTTGCGCATTATTTTATCAACACTTTAATGCGCTGGTCAGGGAAGGCCATGTGTTTGTCGCCATGCCGCCCTTATATCGAATTGATGTCGGCAAACGCGTGTTTTATGCCCTGGATGAATCCGAACGCCAGGGCGTTTTGGATAGAATTAAAGCCGAAAAACTGAAAGGACAAATCAATGTGCAACGTTTTAAGGGCTTAGGCGAAATGAATCCCAGCCAGCTCCGGGAAACCACCATGAATCCCGATACGCGTCGGCTTGTGCAATTAACCATCACTGAAAACGATGACACCAGCGGACAACTGGATTTATTGCTGGCCAAAAAACGCTCACCGGACAGAAAGCTTTGGTTGGAAACCAAGGGGGATTTGGCCGATATAGCCTAATCTCAAGAATGAATATGCGATTTATCGCCTTCATTGGCCTGTAGGCAGTAAATCAACAACATTGACCCTATTGACTCTTTGATTCTAGCTACATTGACCCTAAAAAGAGCATTTCACCACGAAGCTCACGAAGTAAAAACAGAGAGTTATCACTAGGCGCGACGAGATAAATGTTCACCCAAAAAATGGGCCGAAACGCCAATAATTTATTGCGCAATAGCGAAGGCGTATATTGCGCCACAAGTCCAACATGCGGCGCAATACGGCTATTGACTATTGATCCCAACAACTCTATTTATTTTCTTGATAAACACAACATAATTGTTATGATTTTATTAATGAACTTGAAGCAAATGAAGAAATGGCTGGAGTAACAAGGTGTTTGATTACCCCGTTATCCTGACCCCAGACGATGGCACAGTATTGGTGAGGTTTCCCGACGTACCCGATTCTATACTTTAAACGGTCAAGTTTTCGGTTTTTTTGGAAAACAATTGGAAGTTCATGGTCATTAGTGTTTGCATATTGGCCTTGAAGCGAGTATCCAGATCGGCAATACAGGAGTTAAGTAACCGTTCAAAAGTTATTTAACATTTTTAGCGGGATTTTACTTTCAGGCAAAATTTAGGGTACAAGATTTGCCGATATTAGCCAAGATATCGAACAACCATAGGGCTTGATCATTTACCGTCTTTTTTTGTGTCCTTTCGGCGGCGTTCATGATAGGTTTCATGGTGATTTCTTATGGCTTGCGTAACATCAGTTCGGTATGATGGCTTTTTTACCGACCTGATCTCATGTCATTTATGAATACTCTCGAATCTGAACTTGACAAACTCCCTGATGAGATACGTGTCTCTGTTGCTGCTTCTTTAAAGCAATGGCATGAACAACTGATCGGACTTAATCTCGATTTTCATCCGGCACCTGAGTTTACTGCATCCATGGTAAAGGTTTGGTGCTCCAGCCTGTTTATTGCTGAAAGCTGTATGCGGCGACCCGAGATACTGGTCGATTTGGTCACAACCGGCGATTTATCGACTCATTATAATGACCACAGTTATGCCGGCAAACTGGCGTTCATGCGGATTGATAGCGAAGCCAGGTTAATGCAGGAACTGCGGCGTTTCCGGCGGCGGGAAATGATCAGGATTGCCTGGCGCGATTTAGCGGGCTGGGCGCCGTTATCCGAAACACTGGCTGAGTTGTCCTGGCTGGCTGATGCCTGTATCCAGTATGCCTTGTCTTTTCTCTATAACCAGGCCTGTGAAAAACGCGGTACGCCTTTACTGTCTGATGGCAGTCCCCAGCAAATTGTTGTTTTGGGTATGGGCAAGCTCGGTGCTTATGAGCTGAATTATTCTTCCGATATAGACCTGATTTTTGCTTACGCAGAAAACGGTGTATTACCCGACAGAAAAGAAACCAGTTATAGCGAGTTTTTTACGCGACTCTGTCAAAGTCTGGTAAAAGTGTTGGATGAAATTACCGTTGACGGTTTTGTGTTCCGTACCGACATACGTTTAAGACCTTTTGGTGACAGCGGCCCCATCATCATGACCTTTGATGGTATGGAAAACTATTATCAGACCCAGGCACGGGAATGGGAGCGTTATGCCATGATTAAAGCGCGTCAGGTCGCGGGTGATTTTAAAACCGGCGCACAACTCATGGCGATGCTTGAAATCCTTTGTTTACCGGCGTTATCTGGATTACGGCGCCTTTGAAGAGCTGCGTTCTTTAAAGGCGCAGATTACCCAGGAATTAAGACGTAAAGATCGCATGGAGAACGTCAAGCTGGGGCCCGGCGGCATACGTGAAATCGAATTTATCGGTCAGGCCTTCCAACTGATACGCGGCGGCAATGAAAAGGCCTTGCAAACGCGCGGTATTCTGGATGTACTGCGTATTCTTGGCGAACTGGAATTGCTGGCCCCAAGCGATGCCGGGCAGTTAATACAATCTTATTGTTTTCTGCGCAGAGTGGAAAACCATATCCAACAATATCAGGACCGGCAAACGCATGATTTGCCGACAGACAGCATTAGTAGCGGCAGATACTCGCCTATTCTCTGGATTATCCTGACTGGAACAGTTTTAAAAACCAGCTGGATACGGTAAGAGCCCAGGTACATGCGGTATTTGATCAGGTTTTTTCTCTCTCCAGGCAGGAAGTAAAGGATCAGAATAGCCAACAGATTTGGGCTGGCGTTGGAGATGATGCGGAATTGCTGCATAACTTGAGCGCCTTTGGTTTTCAGCAGGCCGATGACAGTCTGGCAGCCATTAAACAATTTAAAAATGCCGGCTCAATCAGGCGCTTGACGACCAAAGGGGCGAAGGTTCTTGACCGGTTAATGCCACAATTAATTGAGGCGATGCAGCAGGTCGATAATCCCGATGAAACGTTAAAACGTCTGCTCGGTTTATTTGAAGCGGTTGCAGGCAGAAATGTTTATTTATCGTTATTGGCTGAAAACCCCGATGCTTTAGCTCAATTGCTTCGGCTGTCATCGGCCAGTCCCTGGATTTGCGACTATTTATCACGGTATCCCGTGTTATTTGATGAGTTGCTGGATACTCGCACTTTGTTTGAGCCGCTTAAAAAAGAGGATCTTGATGAACAGCTGACAGACTATATTAGCGGCTATTGAGGTGCAAGACCTTGAGCAACTGATGATTGTGCTGCGGCAATTTAAGCAATTGAATGTGTTAAGAGTTGCCGCAGCCGATATTATGGGCGTGATTCCTGTCATGGTGGTCAGTGATTATTTGACCTGCATAGCTGAATGTATAGTGGCTCATGTCGTCCGCCGGGCGTGGCTTATGCTTACTGAAAAACATGGGTTTCCGCCTGGCAGCGATAACACCGCCACAGGCTTTGCCGTTCTTGGTTTCGGTAAACTGGGTGGTATTGAGCTGGGTTATGGATCTGATCTGGATATGGTGTTTTTGTACGATTGCAAGGATGGCAATGCGTTAACCGATGGCGAAGCTTCCGCTCCTGCTCACGCCCCTCGCCTACGTCCTGTAGGCGAAAAACCGATTTCAAGTTCTCAATTTTACGGCCGTTTGGGGCTGAAAGTCCGGCATATTCTGGATACCAAAATGTTGTCGGGTGTTCTCTATGAAGTTGATATGCGCTTGCGTCCCAGTGGAGATTCCGGTTTATTGGTCACGCATATTAACGCTTATGAGGACTATTTAAAAAATCAGGCGTGGACATGGGAACATCAGGCATTGGTCAGAGGGCGATTTATTGCCGGTGATCAGCGATTAAAAGCAGAGTATGAAGCTATCCGGCGCAGAATTTTGAGCTTACCCAGAGATACAGTGCTTTTGAAAACCGAAGTACGGGAAATGCGCGAAAAGATGCGTGACGCATTGGCAACGAAAGAATCCAACAAGTTTGACTTAAAACAAAGTAAAGGCGGCATTGCTGATATTGAGTTTATCGTGCAGTTTGGCGTTTTAGCCCGGGCTGCAAAAAATGAAGCATTAACGACCTACACGGATAATGTAAGGTTGCTTGAAGGCTTGCAGGAAGACGGATTTATGTCCAAAACACAGGCAGAAACTCTTAAAGCAGCTTATTGTAACTATCGTGACACGGGTCATAAGCTGGTTTTACAAGGCGAGCGTGTGCTTGTAAACGAGGCCGAAGTTGTTGAATTGAGCAAGCAAGTTGAGCAAATCTGGCATGATTTTATGGAGTAGACGGGTAATTCCAGTTAGCTGGAACGCATGTCTTTCTGCTATGGGCTTACCCTGCAAGCTAAACTATCAGGCATTGTTCAAAATTAATCTTTATGTTAATTAATTAAACTATGTTATTTAACACACTTTTATCAGGTCATATCACACACTTTTAATTAAAACACTCTTCGGATTTTTCAAGAGGCCAGTGTTGGCAGGGTTTATATGGTTGGCATGGAAAATGCTTTATATAATTTGTTATGAGTAGCTTGTGATGAAATGCTCATTATAAAAAATACACCACTCACAATAATAAAATGTCCTAAGGAGGACTTATGTCAAAACCAATTACCCTTAAAAAACTGGCTATGTGTTCACTAACGACCGCAACAATGGTCGCGGCCAGTCAGGGTGCATTTGCCCATACCGCCTGGAAATCCCAACTGTAATGGAGGGTACAACGATGGTCACAGTCAAACTAATAAGGTACATAATTACGTAACAATTGGCCATGGGTGCGATGGGCGGCGACGATGGGGACGAGCGTCGTGTTTCCGAATGCAATCAGTTATACACCTGTAATAGGTGTAGATTCAACCAGTGGTAAAGGCACTGCCAAAGTTTTTACCGCTACCCCGGCTTCTGATTATCATTCACCGTTGGCTGGCATTGGTGCATTCATTCGAACAGGCGTATGGGAATTTAGCGGTGTTAAAGCAGATCCTTTAGGTAATAAGGACGGATTCTGGGCTGGAGGGAAAGCTTATGATCAAAGTATTTCCACCGCCATTAATGTAGATTTATACACTAATACAGTCACTATTAATCCGGCATCTTGTGCCCGTTCCGTGACGTTCGTACTGGCAATTGCTGATTTTTGCGATATCTCGGTACCGGGGTCATCTGCCTCGGATGAGCAAGTTCAGATTTGGTCTCCGATCCCTAATTTTGATGGTGTACCCGGACAGCCTTTTGATGTAGCAAAGCCTTATTCCCTGTATGACGGTTATCATGACGCCGCACATACGGTTAAGGGGCACGGATGGAACTCACCAGCCACTCTGACGGTAAAAAGGGATTTGGCGAATAATCCGCTTCCGGCCAGTTGTACTGGCAATGGTGGTTTGGGTGATGATGTCTATGTTTACCCATCGGCTGATCAGATTAATAAAGAGTTGCCTGTCTGGTCAGAGCCTAAGCAAACGGAATTAATTACTGGCAGTAATCTTAGGGATAGCATTCCTTGGTAATTAACTACTACCGATAACCGCGCGGGTTATGTCAGTAGCCTGTTTCAGTCCTTTGTTAATTAGGATGTTTGTGAGTACAATATCAACGGTTTATGACGAAACTGTCAATCTGTGGACGCCTGCTGTAGGTTCAATTACGATGGTGTTGAACTTCATGGATACAATTCACCCGCTACGCTGAAAGTGGTTAGAAACATTACAGGTACTCCGGCTACTCTGACTACAGCTGATTAAAGCTAATCCCTTCCAGCTTATGCGGCGCGGGTCTTGACATAACTGTACGCCGACTGTCGACAGATTAATCGCGACATGCCGCCATTGATAATGGCGTCAAGAATGGCCCCAGCCGTAAGATGCTTGAATAAAATTCGCTACTAGCGGCCGTGCGGGTTGCGTAGTAGTTTGGTTCAGCATCTTATTGTAAAACGCTTGATTGTTCTAACTACGCAAAAAATACCGTAGACTTTATCTGAAGCGATTGGATAAAATTAAAAGTTTTACCTGTTTTCTGTATTGCCACTTTAATGATTATGAAGTTGATGTATATATTTGATAAGCATTTTAAGAGTTATTTAGCTGTGTTAGATATAATTAGTTTTTATCCATCCGCGAGAACAGGCTATCGGGATGTTTACCGTAAGTTTGGAGGGACTGTCATGATTGTAATCAAGTTCTGGATGGCCTGTTTGTTGCTGTTGATGTCCACGGGCGTTGTTGGCTGCTGTGGATGTCAGTAATCAGGATGAGCAAAATATCCGGCTGGTCATGACCAAAGATACAGGAGCTGAGCTACAACTGGAGGTCAGGCAAGCGCCGTTGGCGCAAGTGCTTGACAGCATCGCCAGTAAAACAGGCGTGAGGATAAACTATTCGGTGCTGCCTGATGGGTTGGTAACAGCGACTTGTGTAGGGTCGACAGTAAAACAGGTTATGGAATGTCTGCTGGTTCGTAAAGCAGATCTTGTTTTTCGATACTCACAACAAGCTTCGAAGGCTGATCCTCAGGGGCAGCCTGAAGAAGTTTGGGTACTTGGAGCAAAATTTGGAGCGGGTCAGACGAATTCCGTTTTGTGTTCATCGGCTGGAACTCAGCAACAAACATTGCCGAAGGTGGCGGAAACAAAAACCGGGTCGGAACCTGACCAAACCGATGAGCTGGTGAAAATGGCAAGCTCTAAAATTCCTGCGGAACGGGCGGAGGCTATAGGACGTCTAATGGCGGGCGGACGAGAGGGTGATGTGACTGTCAAAGAAACATTGGAAGCTGCTTTGTCAGACGCGGATGCGAGGGTAAGAGTGCAGGCTATTTCCAGTTTGGCGCATCGCGAAGGCGCAGGGGCATCCGCTGCTTTGCATGAAGCGCTGCACGATAGCGATGTATCGGTACGGCTAACGGCGGTAGATAACGCGGGTAACGATGTAGCGTTGCTTCAACAAGCGCTCACTGACAGTGATGCGACCGTGCGGCAGTTGGCTGGAATAAGACTGGAGCCGCTTTTGAAAAACAGGTAGTGGCCATTAATTGTTGCCGCTCAGGTGAGAAATATAAAACTGCTTCGAACCGGCAATTGTCAACAGGGGTTACAGGGCTTTCCCCATTCTTCATTTCAAGGAGAAACGGGATAAAATGAGGTAACGAAAGTTAAATTTCGTCTTTAGTGTTAATTTTTCGCTAGTACGCTAGCGGCACGAGGATATTTTTATGAAAATTGCATCTTTAAAAAAAGCTTTTATAGCTTTATCGATTTTGGCCGCAGTTGGACATGCCGGTATGGCATTGGCACATAGTGGCGGTGGAACAATAGATCCCGCAGGTAATAATGCAATGCAACCGATCTTGCGGCAGTTACTTGTTCTGAGAGGAACGGACCCACCTTTTTGGTCAGATTAAGGACATGTCGCTCCGGGGGGGCCATTGTTGAGCTTTCATATTTACAAAGGAAACCAAATGACATCCACCACAGATACCGTTTCCGGGGACGCAAATTATAGTCCAGGCGTTCAACTTAACGGTGGCGCCGGGGTTTACTATATATCAGCCACTAAAACCGGCGCTGGCGCAAGGATATTCGATGTCATCTGGCATTGCGTGACAGTGATGATGGTCATACGATACGGACATAGCTGTATTGCAATTTCAGTAATTTTTGACCTTGGCTGCGCCCGCCTGGTCGCGGGCGTTGCTGTTTAAACGACAAATAAATCTGCCGGCGCGGTAACTACCGCTTATCAAAGAAAGCTCCCTAGATGAATCAACGAATATTAGCACTACTCTGTGCCGCGCTGGCGCTTACCCCAATTCAAACGATAATAGCTGCAGAGATTGGCAGCAAGGCGCCTGATTGCGCACTAACGTCGATCAACGATACACAACGCTATGACCTGAAACAATTCCACGGCAAAGTAATTTATGTGGATTTCTGGGCTTCCTGGTGTCCTCCCTGCGCAAAATCCTTTCCATTCTTGAACGACCTGGATCGTGACCTAAAGGATAGCGGGCTGCAAGTTATCGGCGTTAATCTGGATCAGGCGCCCGAGGATGCCAAGGCGTTTCTTGCCAAATATCCAGCCAATTTTACCGTGGTGGCCGATGCAAACGAGAAGTGCGCCAAGGACTTTGATGTCAAAGCCATGCCTTCATCCTATCTGATCGATCGCAATGGCGTCATTCGCCATGTTCATTTGGGTTTTCGAGACGGGGAGGCTGAGGAGCTTCGGGTTCTTGCAGAGCAGTTGCTGGCGGAGAAGCCGGGGCAGAAGTAGCCGGGGCACTATGCTATTTGGCACGTCGTGCCTGAGACGGCAGACATTAAGCTAAGAATATTAACTATTCGTTTATATCATTCTTATTGAGACTGTAAAAGGCAATAACTAAAATTGTCCATGATGCAGTGTGGTTGGGCAATTTGATGAAGAACACAACTATGATGAGAAACAGCAAATGAGGATAACACGACAGGCGCTGCCGGCTGTTATTCGCCTTGGGCGTCTATGTTTCAGGCTGCACCCCGGTGGCGCCATGGCAGCGAGGCACGCTTGCCAAGCCGCAGATGGCATTGAACCCTTACCCCATGCAGAACACATTTAAAACCCATATATATGGTAGTCGCGAGGCGGCTACGGGTAGCAGCTCGGCTGGAGGGGGCGGTTGTGGCTGTTACTAAACCCACATCAAAGAAACTTCATGCCGAAAACGTGGGTAGTTCGCTACTTACGACTGCTTATAGACACTTGACCGATCGTCTATTACCCCGTAGCGCCAAACCGAAACCTGCAACATCAGTAAGTGCGTCATTGCAGGCGCTGACCGCTGCCGCTTTGTCCTTGCCTGGTTTGATGCCTTCACCGGCCCATGCTGCTGAGGAAGAGGCCAGCTTTTTATCCGGCTATTACGAGGAGAGCAACCGTAATCTTTATGGTGTAGAGGAGCCGGTTCGATCCGATTGTAGTGAATAGTTTTCTGGGCAGTTCGAAAATAAAGCTGTCTGATCGGGTGAAGTTTACCGCTAACTACACGCAAGACATCTGGAGCGGGGCTACGCCGATCGCAACTGCGCCGCTATCTTTTGGGGGTAATAAAGCGGGTGGTGTGATTGCAGGGGCAACGCCTTATTTTACAAAACGAATAGCATGTAATCTTTGATAAACAATTCAACCCGCTCAAACTGGATACCTTAACCAATACATACATTAAGGATACCCAGTTAGTGCATACAATCTCTGCCGCCTCGCCTGAGACCCGCAATCAAGGGCGATTTCAAACTGAGCTACGAATGGGATGAGGCGGCGCTGGATGGCGGTGGCGGCATTTCCGTGGAAAATGACTATAACTCTCATTGGGGTAATCTGGCAGGGCGTATGGATTTTAACCAGAAACAAACCAGCGTGAACCTGGGCTTGAGTTACACCAGCAGCGACACCAACGCCATACTCGATCACGATGCTACTCCCTATATCTGGGATACAAGTTCAACCAGTGGTTTTGAATACTACAATAGTACCTCTAACAGCGGTCAGATCAAAAAAGAGGGAGGAAACAATGTTCTGACCGGGAATCGACAAGATTGGGGAACAGCGCTTGGCCTGACCCAGGTACTGAACCAGAACGCGCTACTCGAGGCCGGCGTGGGTTATACCCGTAGCACCGGGTATATGGCAAATCCCTATAAGACAGTGCAGGCCGCATTCATTGATCCCTCACAAACTGGCGACGTGTTAAGCGGGGTGGCTATTGGCTTACTTGAAAAACGACCCGATGAGCGTAATCAATGGACTGAGAATTTGCGTTACGTTCAACACATTGATGGTCTGGATGCGGCTTTACATTTCGATTACCGGTTTTTTCACGATGACTGGGGAATCAATGCCCATACCTTTGAAGCTGATTGGGTTCAACCGGTGGGTAATGGCTGGACGATCACGCCCAGGGTACGCTATTACTCCCAGGATGCCGCTGACTTTTATACCCCTTATATAGTATCCAATCAGGCCTTTAGTAAAAACGCTGTTGATGCAAATGGGAGGCCTATTTATGTTTCAGCCGATAACCCAAATAATGGACAAGTTTATTTTCGTGACCAAAACTATAATCTCGTTGATGCAAACGGGAATATTGTCGATGAAACATGTGGTTAATCCGGTTAGTAAAAAAATACCGTTTGATCAAAACAAGCTTCCTGCCAATTATTCCAGCGATCACCGCCTTTCGGGATTCGGCGCTTTAAGCGGAGGCCTCACAGTAAGCAAGCAATTCGCCAAAGGTGTCAGTTTTGAGATTGGCGCTGAATACTATACCCATGCAGGCTCTCTGAAACTGGGCGGTGGCGGCGAAGCTGCTTATGCGGATTACAGCTATTACACGGTTAATGGAGTTCTGAAGGTCGATTTATCGGCGCTCTCATGTCCGGCGTGGACGGCGAACATGCCGGACATGGCGATCATGTTCACCATAGCAGTCACGCGCCGGCCGGCGTTATGTTCGATCACATGCTGGACAAATCCGGCGGATTTATGGTTGGCGCTCGTTACATGTATGGCAATCAGTCCGGTAATATGCTAAATGGTTTCCATAACGTCAGTGATCAAACTATCGTAAACTTTGGCTGTGAAGGCAGCCCTATGTTTTACTGCGCCGAGCGAGATGAACATGAACATGATCATGCTCGACCTCATGTACGCCCCTACCGACTGGTTAACCCTGATGCTGATGCCCCAGTTCGTCGATATGAATATGTCCACGCGCGAGTTAAATGGGGCTCCATCGGCAACTTTTGATCAGCAAGCGTTGATCAATCACCACACCTTGCATGAACACACCACGGGCGGCATTGGCGATACCGGCATGTACGCGATGTTCAAACTCTTCGATAAATCTGGACATCATTTGCAAGGAACCTTGGGCATCAGTGCGCCGACCGGCGATGTGGGTATCAAGTTCAGGGATACCCATCGAATAGACGTCGGCTTTCAGCATTACGGTATGCAACTGGGAAGTGGCACCTGGGATTTCAAACCGAGCATCACTTACACGGGAAAGATGGATAAATATTCCTGGGGCGCGCAGCTCAACGGTACTGTCCGTCTTGCGGAAAATAACGAGTCCGGCTTCGCTTTTGGCGATATATTTCAGTCCACCGCGTGGGGTAGTTATAGTGTGTTAGATTGGCTTTCGGCATCGGTGCGCGGCGTTTACACCGTACAGGGTACAGTCAAAGGCGAGTACAACGGGACATTCAATCAACTGGGGCCGATGGATTACACATCCAATTACGGCGGACGTTATTGGGATGTCGGCTTCGGTCTCAACGCCTTTGTGCCAACTGGTGATTTGCAGGGTAACAACCTGAGTTTCGAGTGGCTTCAGCCCGTCAGTGATGATGTCAACGGCTATCAGCTTCCGCGTACTGGCGCATTGGCTGCTACCTGGAGTTATGCGTTTTGATACGCCGAGTAGAGCGTGCCAAGCGCATGCGGCACGCTCTTTGCTGAGCTGGGATAAATCGGGATTTTCAGGATGACAACGAAGCGCTTGAGCTATTATCGCTTCGCTTTCAAAGCCATGGGGTCTCCTTGCGATATACAACTTTTTGCTGACGCTCATGACAAGGCCAAAAAGGTTGCAGATGCAGCCATTGCCGATGTCAACCGGCTCGAAGCGCTTTATTCCCGTTACCGTAGCGACAGTTTTCTCTCTGCCATCAATCGCGTGGCGGCTATTGGCGGGCGTATCACGGTAGATGATGAAACGGCAGGGTTGTTGAATTATGCGGCGACCTGTTATGACCAAAGCGATGGCTTGTTTGACATTACTTCCGGCATCTTGCGCCGCGCCTGGCGCTTTGATCTGGGCAAGTTGCCGGATCAGGCGCAAGTTCAGGAATTGCTCGATAAAGTCGGCTGGCACAAACTGATCTGGATGCCACCAGTGCTTCATTTTCCCTACCCGGGTATGGAGATTGATTTTGGTGGTGTGGTTAAGGAATATGCGGTAGATCGTGCCGCAGCGCTATGTTGGGAGGCAGGTATTCGACATGGCGTCGTTAATTTGGGCGGCGATATAAAAGTTATTGGACCTCGTGCAGATGGCAGTCCGTGGCGAGTCGGCATACGACATCCCCGGTGCAAAGAAGCCGTGATGCAGACAATTTTATTGCGGGAGGGCGCGCTTGCCAGCAGTGGCGATTACGAACGCTGCATTATGGTGGATGGCGTCCGTTACGGTCATGTGCTTAACCCCAAAACCGGTTGGCCAGTGCGGCACTTGGCGGCGGTTAGCGTGGTTGGTGATTTCTGTGTCGTCGCGGGCAGCGCTTCTACTATCGCCATGCTCAAGGAAGATAACGGTCCCGCCTGGTTAGAAAGCTTGGGCTTACCCCATTTATGGGTGGATGTGCAGGGTGAAATTGGCGGTACGCTGGCGGCAATGGAACAATAACTTTCAATAGTGATTGGAAATGGAATTTTTTCAATAGCGGCTGATATACTGGGCTTCATTTGATCAATTTCTCGCTGATGATAATAGAATTTTTTGGGGCAAGCATGATTGACCTTTCTACGATGCGAGCTTTTATAAACGTTTTATTCAATACATTCCAATAACGAAATATGCAAAACAGACAACGATTTTTCCATGGATAAGGTCGAGAATTTACCATTGGTTACTATAATCGTTCGCACTAAAAACCGTCCAGTGTTATTGCAGGGAGCATTGCAATCTATTTGCGAACAGACTTACCCAAAAATTGAAATTATTGTTGTAAATGATGGGGGTAACGATGTTAGCGGGGTTGTCGAAGACTTTATACAGCTGTTTTCAGCGATACAATTAATACAGTTATCACTATGCGCTGGACGTTCTGGCGCTGCCAATGAAGGATTGAAGAATGTTACCGGAGAATGGGCAGGTTTTCTGGATGATGATGATTTGCTGGAAGCATCACATATTGAGCAATTGCTTAAACTCGCACTGCAAAATGATGCAAAGGTTATTTATTCCGGCACAAAAGTGTTACAAGTTAATCAGGATGGCACAAATAGTGAGATTAACTGAATATAATGTGCCCTTTTGTTCTGAACGGCTTTTGTTTCAGAATTTTATCCCTATTCATAGCGCGCTGTTTAATAGAGAAATGATTGATGACGGTGCTTGTTTTGATACCAGTTTTGATTTTTTCGAGGATTGGGATTTCTGGTTGCAACTCAGTCAGAAAACCGATTTTTTGCACTCTCCAATGATTACTGCAATCTATCGCTTACATAATAACGCCTCAGGCGTACACCAGCACGAAAATAAAATTGACCCTTATTTGCATATTTACAACAAATGGTTGTCCGGTCTTCCTGTAGAAAAGATTCTTTTATTATTACAAAAAAGTCATCAATGGACTGATGATATTATTGCAAGCTTGCAAGATACTAATGCAAAACGGTTAAATGAAATTGGAAAAAAGCACAGTTATGCACAACAAATGGTACAGGAACGTGATGCGCAATTGCAGGAACGTAGTGTGCAGCTAGATGAAATTGGTAAAAAGCATAGCTATGCGCAACAAATGGTACAGGAACGTGATGCGCAATTGCAGGAATGTTATGTGCAGTTAGATGAGATTGGTAAAAAGCACAGTTATGCACAACAAATGGTACAGGAACGTGATGCGCAATTGCAGGAATGTTAGTGTGCAGTTAGATGAGATTGGTAAAAAGCATAGTTATGCGCAACAAATGGTACAGGAACGTGATGCGCAATTGCAGGAACTGGTCGGTCTCTATCAACATGCCTTGGAAGTAATTGCAGAAAAAGAGGGTGAATTGAATAATATTAAAACATCCGCCTTCTGGCCTGTTTACAGGAGGCTTTTGAAATGAAGGTTGATATTATTGTTCCGGTTTATGCGGGACTGATTGAAACCAAGCGATGTTTGGAAGCTGTTTTGCGTTATCCCCAAGCGACCAGATTTTGAATTGATTGTAATCAACGATCAGTCGCCTGAGCCTTTACTGATCGAATACCTCAATGAATTAGCGAAAACCAAACAAATTACCTTGTTAAGTAATCCCCATAATCTGGGTTTTGTGAGCACTGTCAATCGAGGGATGCAACTGCATGTAGATAGAGATGTTGTTTTGCTTAACAGTGATACCGAACCGGTTAATGACTGGTTGGATCGCCTGGTGGCCTGTACTTATCGAAATGAAAAGATAGGGACTGCAACTCCTTTCTCGAATAACGCGACTATTTGCAGTTATCCCGTTTTTTGTCAGGATAACAAGATTCCTTATGGCATGGATCTGGAAACTTTAGACAGGGATTTTAAAGTAGCAAACGCAGGAAAGTCGATTGAAATTCCTACAGCTGTTGGTTTTTGCATGTATATCCGAAGAAATTGTTTACAAGATGTCGGGTATTTTGACGTAGAAACTTTTGGCAAAGGCTATGGTGAAGAAAATGATTTCTGTATGCGTGCCAACTATAAGGGATGGAAAAATGTTTTATGCTGTGATGTTTTTGTTTATCACGTTGGCAATGTGAGCTTTGGTGACGCGCATAACGAGCGAAAATTGGAAGCAATGAATAAATTGAACACCATGCATCATAACTATGAAACCCTGGTGCATCGGCATATTATTGAGGATCCTGCTAAAGCTTTGCGCCAGAGGGTGATGATGGCCAGTCTTTTAAGCCATTCAAAGCCTCTGGTTCTTTTTATCACTCACAATCGGGGTGGAGGAACAGAGCGACATCTGCAAGAATTGATTGCTCGGTTATCTAATCAAATGGAAGCGATTATATTGCGTCCAGGCAGTGATGGTACTGGCATAACAGAAATTGAATATCAAGGGTTCTTGAAATTCTATTTTCATATTGATCAGGAGTTAAATTCATTAACCGATTTTTTAAAAACATTGAGGGTAGCGCAAATACATGTTCATCATACAATGGGCTTACATCCTGCCATTTTTAGTTTACCTGAACGCTTAAATATACCCTGGGATTTCACTTTACACGATTACTACAGCATTTGTCCCCAAATAAGCTTAATCGATATGCAGGGGCAGTATTGCGGCGAGCCGGAAGAGGCTAGCTGCAATGTATGTTTAAAAAAACGTCCAGCTCCGGGTAATGCTTCAATAGAAACATGGCGCAATTACAGCAGAGCTTTTCTTGGTCGCGCTGAGCGCTGCTTGGTACCAAGTAAAGATGCAGCCGATCGATTAAAGGCCTATTTCCCAAACATCAATATCTTGACTGTCTACCATGAAAATGGATTTTTGACGGAAAATAAAATAGTGGGAATACCACGCCAGCCCGTTGAACGCCTGAAGGTTCTTGTTATCGGGGCTCTCAGTCCAATGAAAGGTGCTGATTTATTGGAGAAAACTGCACTGGATGCCAGGCACAGAAACTTGCCTATCGACTTTATTTTATTGGGTTATTGTTATCGGGACATGGTCACCACTCCCCATAGTAACTTAACGGTTGTTGGGGCTTATCAAGAAGCAGATTTAACAAGACTCATTGCCGAGTGCCGGCCCGATATCGCCTGGTTTCCATCGCTTTGGCCGGAAACCTATAGCTATACGTTAAGTGCAGCAATACAAGCAGGCTTACCGATTGTCGCGCCCAATATTGGCGCCTTTCAAGAAAGACTATATGAGCGCAAGCATACCTGGATTGTACCTTGGGATATTTCTGAAGGGGTTCTTAATGATTTTTTTATCGAGTTGAAAAATACTGTCTTTTCCGGGATCAGGCTTCGCAATCGAGAGCGATATACTAGCCATACTGCTCCTGTAGACTGCAAATTTAATTATGCTGAAGACTTTCTGTTAAGAAAAAACCACGATACAGTTCAATCCGTCACCCTGGAGCAGTTCATTGCTCGATGGAGCGCCCACTTGGAATTAGTCCTGCCGATAACAGCAAGAATAAGCTACAGGTCTTTATTATTGATAGTGCGCTTGAGGCAATTAAGATATTTTCGGTGGTTCGTCAAGCGGATTCCGGAAAGCTTCCAAGGTCCTATTAAGCGCTGGTTGTTAAGAAATTATTGATGGACTTTGTTTCAGCAGTTTTTCAAGGTAAATTCGCAAGGAAAGCATTCTTTCCAGTATGCCGCCCCAATTTCCATTCTTTTCGGCCTCGACAAAGGCTTCCGCGAATTTGGGACGCCCGTTTCCGGGCAGATAAAGCCCCCGATAAGCGGCAAGACCCATGCTGGCGGAAAGATAATCGCAATGCGCGAGTGGCAGCTCATACCGGGAAATTGCCGAGCGCTTAAGTTCGGCCACGCTACTGATGTCGACTACACAAGTGGCGGGAAGGGGACTCCAGATTTCGTAGAAAAACGCCCGGGCAGTCCCTTGCCATCGGCGCCAGCAAGAGCATACGGCCTGACCGATGGCTACATGGTCGCGATGGTAGTCGAGTACTGAGGGCAAAAACAGCCAGTCCGGACAAAACTGATGTAGTATCGCCATGATTTTTTGTTCAAATTCTGGCGTATTACGGAAATTACCGTCGGGTTCGTCAAGAAATACAAGGTCATCCACCCCGAGAACCGCCATGGCTGCTATCGCTTCCTTTCTGCGAATTGCCACCGTTCCTTCTGGCAAGCTCCCTGCTCCACCGCCATCGGTGACAAAGACAACTTTGATTTCGCAGCCTTTTTTTCGAAGCAATGCCAAAGTTCCTCCGCATCCTATGGTTTCATCGTCCTGGATGAGGCGCGAAAACCAGCACTCTGCCGTTTTCGATCGGAGTCAATACTTTTGGCAGTGGGCACAGCTCCAGTTTGGCTATTCGGGCCTGCCGCCATTTATCGATAAATCTTTTCATATTTATTTGCAATTTCCACAATGTCTGGCCACGCTTCGGCTCTTATCCGGCCATGTTGCGCGATTGATTTTCTCAGTTCCCCGTCATCCAGAAGATGCTGAATAGCGTTAGTGAGTGCATCCAGTTCAGGCGGAACCAGCAGCGCACCGTTACCGACTACTTCCGGAACACCTCCTACAGCTGTGCATACCATTGCAACACCGGCTGTCATAGCCTCAAGATTGGCAAGCCCGAAAGACTCGGAGGCAGAGGCGCTCACGTATAAATCGGCCGCACACAGATACAGGCCAACGTCATCTGTGGTGGCGAACAGGATGTCCCGCGCAAGACCAAGCTGTTTCCCCATAGCTTGCAAAGTACCATATTCACCTTCCCCAAAATCACCAACTGAACATCAGTTTGTTTTTTCAGCCGAGCGCAGGCTTCGATCAGCATTGGAAACTGCTTGACTGGCGCAATACGCCCGATCCCCAATACATAGAAGACATCATCCTGCCAGCCAAGCAGCCGTCTGGACTCTTCTCTGCTGTAGCGATTGAGTACCGGCCGTGCATGATAAATGTGCTGCCATGTTGCCGGAATAGAAGCAATATTGAGGTCAAAAGCCACTTGTTCCATTGCGCTACGAGTTGGCGATATGACCCAGGATGCAGCAAGTAGAGTGCGCGCCTCCCAGTGTCGCAGCCAACGCATAGTGCGCGAGCCAAGCCGGATACCGTCCGCGTGGATGGCATCAGTATAGCAGCCAAATCCATGCTCGGTCACGCCCCAGCGTGCGTTAAGTCTTGGGTAGAAGCGCGAAAAAAAGCTAAATCCGGCTGCAATGATAGGGTCATGACAATGCACATGGGTATGTCCGTGCTTTGCTGCAATCTTGGCGGCAATTCGCCCCATGTTTAAACGCTCCAGCACTACATGGATCAGCGTCGGGAAGTCGGTATCAGTTTTAAATTTTGCGAGCATGCAAGACAACAGATGATGGAGTTTTCGTTGCCATGCTATGGACCTTGCTCCTAAGTCGTTCTGGCAGACGTAATCGACCACGGTGTTTCTTCGACGAAATTCGTCGACTAAAGGCGCAAGGCTGCGCCCAAGGCCATAACGCCTGTCAGCCTGGGTTTCTCGTGTAACCATGAGAATTTTCAAATCTCAGGCTCCAATGGATTCCAACGCACCTTAAACTTTTGGCAATGCGCCAGCGACACTGTCTCTGTATAGTGACAGAAGTGGGACTGCAAGGGGGGACAAAAAATTTTCCCATCATCTGAAATCCGTATCTCCACCCATCAACCACCAGCGGTCTAGCAATTCACTTGCGGGAATGCCTGGCGTCCAACGGTTATGGGGAATAATGATGCCGGTCGGAGTGATCTCGCCCGAATCACCGGCCAATAGATCAGCGTGTTGCGTCGTAATCCAGGTATAAGCCTGCGGTTTGCCCAGATTCCAGGTCAGACGACGCAAGCAATGCACCAATATAGCCATGCGCCGTGGAGGGGCGATGATGTCCAGCAGTTCTACGGCGTCGTCCAGGATGCGGATCACGATGATACCGATGGGAGTTCCTGTCAGCCGGGAAGAGATCAGATAGAGCTGGTAGGTGAGGGTAGGATGTTGCAGATAGCGGCGTTGCACATATGCCCAATCACGCACGCCGATGACTTGATCCTGCAAGGCCTCAGCCATTTCGCGCCATAACCGGTTTACCGTCGTACCTTTGTCGTGGCTCAGGGGCCGCATACTGAACTTTGTAGCTCGGGCGGGCTTGTAGGGCAGGCCAGGAAACGCGCTTGAGCTCACCGACCTTCTCGTAAAGACCCAGATGTGCGGCAAGGCGGTATGCTCTTTCCGAGGGAAAGCCGAAGGCTATTGGAAAAGCCTTGTCCTGTCCGACGAAGCGTTCGAGAAAACTCGCTGCTGCCTGGAAGAAGGGGCCTTTGCGCGTCAGGATTCCGCGCTGCTCCGGATGAACCATCACATCGCCGATTTGCACCGCCGTTGCCGGGGAGCCAAACAGGTGGATGGCTCGTGGCATCCCCCCATAGAAAGCCACGGGTCGGCCTTCGCTGCCGCACCAGCGTGCCCAGTGTATCGAGACCTTGGTATTTCCAGCGCCAGAGTTCGGGTGGCATCTCATGCCCGAAAGCCGCCCGGAACAAATCCAACAGCTCGGCTTCGTTTCCCGGATCGGCCAAGTCACTTACCCAGACTCTTGGGGTTGGGCGATTTTTTTTTGAAGTGCAAGAAACAGTAGCCGTAACGTCCATCGCTGTATTTGTCGAGATATAGCTTGGCGTTATTAATCGGAGGCCATCAATTTCTTCTGTGTAGGCAAATCGAGTTCATCAATCAGGTTATTCGCGATAATCCGCTATAACGGAATCTACTATGTAGGCATTGGTCGGTAACTGCCTGGCTGCTTAAGTCGAGTTGTTCGAATGACATCGAAACCCGACGCATTGCCCAGGGAAATGTATTCATCCAGCAAAGGCAGCACCCGGTTCTAGAAGGCGAGAACTTTGACGCTGCAGCGATATTTCATCCATGATGATGATTGGCCGTCGTCAGACAGTAATTCCAAGGGCTTTATTTAAAAAGTATTTTATGGTATCAATGTATTGGGCGCTTTCTTGGAAAAGAATCAGGTCAAATTTTCGCGCAATCGGAAAAATCCTCCAATCGCTCCTGGAAGACAGGTAAGCTCGTCGCCAGTGGAATATTTTTGGCGTAGCTGGATTTGCATTTTCGTCAGGCAGTAAAAAATCCCTGTTTCGTCGTCATAAGCCCGGCGATATAGCACCAGCTTTGGAAAGCGTGGTGCCCAAGCCAATGCCGACTTCGAGAATTCTGCACGGACAAGGTGGCAAGCATCGGGAAAAAAGCAGTATCGGTTCGCCTGCGTTGTTGCGCTTTTGTTGATGTCCTGGTCCAGTCTTGTTCGAACAGTCCGTAGTGCAGATATTCGAAATTCCGCTCATAATCCTTACAGAGCATACGAGAGTAACCTGAGCCGAGGGATCGTCAGCCAGTAAAATTTTTATAAGGTGACATGATTTCATTCTCACACGAGTTATTTCGGTGGCAAGGTAGATAGCGGATGGTGTGCTGTGGCCGGCTGACGTATGCCATGGTGGATTAAGTTCACCAGGCCGGGTTCCGGCCGGGGATCTTCGATGTGCAAGGTGGCCGCGGCCTGCACGCTGTCATAGATATGCACGGCATCCTCGCTGCCCAGATAGACGGCCACAAGATATTCCCCCTTGCGCAGAGGCAGAGCGGGGAAGTCGATAGTCACTTCGCCTCTGCCGTGCTCGTTCCGTTCGATGAGCACGTTTTCGGAGCGACTCACTACGCAGGTCACGGTCATCAGCGTACCGTAATTAATGGTTACTCCAACGGTAGGTGCGGGCAGTTGAGGATCGGATTCGAATTGCAAGCGGATGGACAGGTCGTTTTCGCCGGGACGCCCCCGCAGCACCCGCCCCGTCGTGCCATCCAGGCTGACTTCGACATGGCTGATGCGAGCGTGGCCTCGTGGTGCCGGGGGCGCTTGTGGACTTGTCGTCATCGGCGTGGCTGGTTCGACTTCCGAGCCGCCAAGCAAAAAGGCGCTGTAGCGCTGCACCGCCTCTTGTGGCTCGCCCAACTGCATGCACTCGCCATGATCCAGCCACAACACCCGGTCACAGAAGGCTTCCACCTGATACAAGGAATGCGAACAGAACAAAATGGTCTTGCCCGCTTTCTTTCATGTCGCGGATACGGTCGAAGGATTTGCGGGCGAATTCGCCATCCCCCACCGACAAAGCTTCGTCCACCACCAGAATATCCGGGTCGACGCTGGTGGCTACTGAGAAAGCCAGGCGCACGTACATGCCGCTGGAATAGGTTTTCACCGGTTGGTCGATGAAGTCGCGGATGCCGGAAAAGTCGACAATATCCTCAAAGCGTGCCTCAATCTCTTGTTGCGGTAGTCCCATGATGGCAGCACTCATGAATACATTCTCGCGGCCGCTAAACTCCGGGTTGAAGCCGGAGCCTAGTTCCAGCAGGGCGGCGATTCGGCCTTGCACCTCGACTTGGCCGGCAGTGGGAGTGAGGGTTCCGCAGAGCAACTGCAGTAAGGTAGATTTACCCGCGCCGTTGCGGCCGATGATACCCAGCACCTCGCCTTTGGCGATCTCAAAGCTGACATCCCGTAGCGCCCAAAACTCACGAAAATACTGGCGCCTGCCGCGCCACAGAAACTGCTTCAGGCGGTCACTCGGCTGGGCATAAAGTTGATAACTCTTGCCCAGGTTTCTGACACTAATGGCTGGCTCAGAGGACATCGGCAAATCCTTTTCTGGTTTTTTGGAACCATACATAACCTGACCATGCCACGGCGGTGGCGGCCAGCGTATAAATACCCAGCCCTGTCCAGTTTGGCGGATGACCCCAGATGAGTACCTCGCGGGATTGTTCAATGATGAACGTGAGCGGGTTTGCCATGATGAATGGGCGGTATGCTTCCGGTAATGAAGTAACCGGAAAAAAAACAGGGGATAGAAACATCATGACAGTGGTAATGATGCCGATGGTTTGCCCAACATCACGTATAAACACGCCCAAAGATGCCAGTATCCAGGCAAGACCTAAGGTGAGTATAACCAGCGGCAATAAAACCAGCGGGATAAAAATCGCCGTCCAGTGCAGGTAGCTGTTGAAAATAACAAAAGCGATCAGCAATACCACCAGACTGACCAGGCTATGAAATAGCGCAGCGCCCATGCTGATGACAGGCAGAATTTCCAGGGGAAAAATAACTTTTTTAACATAATTAACGTTAGAGAGAATCAGGGATGGTGCACGGTTGAGCACTTCGGCAAACAAGCTGTGTACAATCATGCCAACAAACAGCACTACGGCAAATTGGGTTTTGCTTTCGTTGCCATCTACGCCCCAGCGGGCTTTGAACACCACTGAAAAAAAGAAAGTGTATACCATCAGCATGAAGACAGGGTTGAGGAAGGACCACAGTAAACCCATTGCGGAACCTTTGTAGCGACCGACGACTTCACGCTTGGTCATTTGCAAGATGAGTTGGCGGTTGCGCCATAAACTTCGAGCCAGGGAGTTGAAACTGACGGCTGGTGTAGCGTGGGGATTCATAAAAATACTTCAACTTGACCCAATGCTAAGACACAGCTATGCGTGGAAATAACTGATTTATTGCAAATGTCCTTTAATATGAGGGGGTCGAGGGAACTGTAAATCATCGGCTTGTTGTATGCTTGAAAATGGCTATGTTAAAGGACTATGCAGTACCGGCTTGAATGAAAGTTTTTACATCTGTAATCATTGTTGAAGAGAGCTATATTGGTGATTTATATCATTTACTAAATTATACTTTACGGATAAGGGCTGCGGTGAGTTTTTTCAACAAATTTAATTTTGCCTCATATCCTTTTATTTCTACCAGTGTAGACGCAAAATTCATGAAGAATTTTAATACGGTTGTAAGTCGGATTATTTGATATTTTGTGTTGTTTTTTGCATACAGTAGCATAAGTGTAATGAGGGCTGTGCCTTTACTTGTTGATAATTAAGGGTTAATGGATAATAAAAAAATTGCTTTAAAACTTGTGGGGAAATGATTTTGCTGCTATTATTGCCCCGTGAAATCGAATTTGTTGTATTAAAGCAAATTTTTGTAAATTAACAACCTCATGAGGGGGAATCAATGACATTTAAAAAAACTAAAATAAGCTTGGGCGTAGCCTTGGCAACACTAACTATGGCAGGTGCCTTGGTTTCTCCACAAGCTTTAGCGGCCAATAGTGCAGAGCGTACGGCACAAGCAGCAAATAGAAAAGCTGAGATGTTGGAAGCTCAGCTTCAAGCTATGCAGGGTGAAATAGCCGCATTAAGAGCACAAGTAAACAGTACTGCTCCACTACTGCCGTAGATTCGCAAAAAGTTCAGGAACTGGATGCGTGGATGACATCTGTTAAATCCGAGCCGGTAAAAGCTAAAACTAAAGACAACATGGTATTCTTCCGTGGCGGTTATGCTCATTCTGATAACGTTAGAGGCGGTACACTGGATCCAACTTATGTTCCGGTCTGGGCTCAAACCAAACGGTTTATTAGTCGGCAATATAAATGATCAGGATGCCTGGTATTTCGGTGCCGGCTTTGACTTTAGCCTGGACGATAACCTGTGGGGTCTGATGGACGGCACTGAAGTATTGGCTGAGCTAGGGGTTAACTATACAGAGCTGGCTACAAACCAGCCCAATGGTCTATCTATACCAGCAGTGACGACATTAGCAGCTGCTACAAATGGAGCCTATTTATACCGACCTGCAAATAGTGAGTCAGCAACTGTCAATATGGCGACTGTATCGGCTTCTCCAAAAGTAAAATTCTTGAAAGGCAGTGCATTTAGACCTTGGTTAATTCCTGTTGGTTTTGAACTGAATGTGATCAGTCCGCCATCCAATGCAATTACCGTATTAACTCCAGGCATGGTGTTTGGTGTCGGTGCTGACTACAAAATCTGGAAGAATCTTTACGTCGGTGCTGACGTCCGTTACCACTATGCACCTGGCGACGTTGATGGCGTTAAATAAATGCCTTAAATGCCGGTGGTTACCTCGGTATCGGTTTCTAAGCCCAGCGCTTAAAAGCAAATCCGAAAAAAAGGGAGGGCGTAAAACCCCTCCCTTTTTTTTGTGTAAATTTCGAGTGAATTGACGTTTAATGTTATTAAGTTCATACTTTGAAAATGAACTTAAAATCTGGATATCGTTTATGAAAGCTACTGCCAAAGAACTCAGGGTTCATTCAAAAGAACTTCTTGATGCTGTAAGCAGGGGAGAAGATGTCGTGATTACCTTTAGGGGTAAGCCTTGCGCCAAGCTTGTGCCTTATGAAAAAAGTGATAAGCCAACTGTTCTGATGATAAGGATGATTTATTCGGGATATGGGCGGATCGAATTGATATTGAATCTGTAGACGAGTATGTGCAGAATTTGAGAAAGGGCAGGTTTTGATGTTGGTCGATACGGATGTGCTGATCTGGTACTTAAAAGGCAACAACAATGCACGGCAGGAAATAGAAGCATTATCAGGTTTTTTTATTTCGGTGGTGACTTATATTGAGCTGGTTCAGGGGATGCGAAACAAACAGGAGCTTATTGCATTGAGGCGGGCGTTAAGATTGTGGAATGTAACAGTGCTGTACATTTCCGAAGATATTTCAGCCAAAGCCCTGTTTTATGTTGAGCATCATTATTTAAGTCATTCAATGCAGCTTGCGGATGCTTTAATTAGCGCAACGGCTGTGGCGAATGGACTTGACATTTTTACAGGGAATATAAAGCACTATCAAGTCATAAAAGACCTTTCAATAAAAACATTTATACCCGTTTAAACAATGAAAACCCTTTACCCTGAAATAATCCCTTACCACATTTTTTTTCTTGAAACCGGCAGCAAGCATTCGGTTTATGTAGAACAAAGCGGTAATCCTGATGGTCTTCCGGTTATTTTTTTGCACGGCGGGCCATGTTCTGGAACAAAGCCCGATCACCGGCGTTTTTTTAATCCTGAGCACTATCGAATTATTCTCTTTGATCAGCGGGGTTGTGGCTTGTCTCTGCCTTTTGGCGAACTGGAGAACAATACCACTCAGGATTTGATTGATGATATGGAGCGTATCCGGCAACACTTGGCAATAGATCAATGGTTAGTGTTTGGAGGCTCTTGGGGAGCGGCACTGGGTTTGCTTTATACCCAACAGCATCAGGAAAGAGTATCCGGAATGATTATTCGCGCCGTATTTTTGGCGCGGCTTCAAGATTTGGACTGGTTTGCCAAGGACGGTGCCAATCGAATTTATCCTGAGCAATGGCAGCGGCTGGTTGAAAGTATTCCCGAGCAAGGCCGGGGAAATCTGGTACAAGGACTCTGCGATGCCCTATGGGGTAAGGATGAAGTGGCGAAAAGACGGGTCGCCAAGGAATGGATGGCTTGGGGCGGACTGGTCGCATTAGGGAACGATTATCAATCCGGCACCCAAAGCGATCACGTTACTGAGAAAATGGTCAAGCAAGTGCGTATGGAGTTGCATTATGCCTGGCACCATTATTTTATTAAGGAAAATCAGATTCTGGAAAATTGCGCGGCTTTATCCAATATTCCAACCATCATCATCCATGGGCGTCAGGATTTGGTTTGTCCCATAGAAGCAGGAATGAAGCTGCATCAGGCGCTGCCTCATGCCGAATATATCGTATTATCCAATGCCGGGCACGTTGCCCAAGGTGAGGAAATGATTGATGCGCTGGTTTCTGCAACCGATAAGTTCACAGAAAAATGACACCAAAAAAACGCTTGATTATTGCTATGACCGGTGCAACCGGTGCCATTTATGGCGTGAGAATGCTACAGATACTGCAAGCACAGGAACAATGGGAAACGCATCTTGTTATTTCTTCTGCGGGTGTGGTTAATTTAAAGCATGAAATGGATATGAAGCGAGCCGAACTATTCGAGCTGGCCGATGTGACACATGGCATCAATGATATTGCCGCCAGTATTTCCAGTGGCGGCTTTAAAACGGAAGGGATGATTATTGCGCCGTGTTCAATGAAAACACTGGCTGCGGTAGCTCATGGCTTTGGCGATAATCTGATTTCACGATCGGCCGATGTGGTATTAAAAGAGCGTCGTAGATTGGTGGTTATGCCCCGCGAAACACCGTTAAATCTGGTACATATCAGAAACATGGCGATTGTGACGGAGATGGGTGGCATTATGTTTCCGCCCATGCCGGCTTTTTATAGTAAAACGGATTCCTTAACGGCTATGGTGAACGAAACAGTAGGCCGGGTATTGGACATGTTCGGGGTTAATGTTGAGGGTTTGTATACGCCTTGGGAAGGTTTGTAGGGTCTAATGCATTGCACCACTGAAGACACGAAGACACGAAGTTTTTTACTTTGATTCTTCTTCGTGATCTTCGTGTCTTCGTGGTGAATTAATTTTCTTGCATTCTTTTTGATTTAACCATCGCCTAAGACAAGAGCCGTGAGTTTTTACTATTACGAAATATCAACGGTTTTTCATTGGCTGATAACGCGCTTCTTGCCGCCGAATCTATTGCTTGCTGAATAACACCATGGTCAGGGGATTTGCTGCACACCGGATCAGCGTTATACATATCGCCGGTCAACAAGTAAGCCTGACAATGGCAGCCGCCAAAATCCTTTTCTTTTTCATCACAGCTACGGCAAGGTTCTTTCATCCATTCAACGCCACGGAAGAAATTGAAGGCTTTGGACTCGTTCCAGATTTCTTCAATGCTATAGTCATTAACATTGGGACAATCAAGGCCCGGTAGCTCACGCGCAGAATGACAAGGCAAGGCAACGCCGTCAGGTGCGATAGTCAGAAAAGTAGTTCCCCAGCCATTCATGCAGGCTTTCGGACGATCTTCATAAAAATCCGGCACGACATAGTAGATTTTCATTTTGCCGGCGACTTTTTCCTTAAATGCCTGTGCGATGGCTTCGGCCTGCTCAAACTGTTCTTGGGTCGGTAGTAATAAATCACGATTGGCATGAGCCCAGCCATAATATTGGGTGTTGGCGAGTTCCAGATAATCCGCGCCCAGTTCTTCTGCCATTGCCAAAATTTCCGCCATTTGATGGATATTTTCACGGTGGATGACTACGCATAACACCATCGGATAACCGTGTTTTTTGACCAGATGAGCGACTTCTTTTTTGTGCTCAAACGATGCCGTACCGGCGATATGGTCGTTTAATTCCTGGCTGCTGGCCTGAATGCTGACCTGAATATGATCCAGTCCTGCTTCTTTAAGCTGGATAATTTTTTCTTCGGTCAGTCCGTAGCCCGAAGTAATCAGGTTGGAATAATAGCCCAGATCTCTGGCGTGTTTAACCAGTTCGGTCAGGTCTTTGCGGGTTAGGGGTTCACCCCCCGAAAAGCCTAGCTGCACGGCGCCCATTTTACGGGCTTGCGTCAGTACGCGTTTCCAGTCTTCCGTGCTTAATTCGGATTGATATTTGGCATAATCAATCGGGTTGGCGCAATAAGGACACTGTAACGGGCAAGCATAAGTGAGTTCCGCCAGTAACCAGCGCGGCGGTGTAAGCCTGCCCTGAGCGCAGTCGTAGGGTTAGTTTTGGTTAATCCAGCCATTTTGTATAGCGACCTCAAGGAAAGCGGTAATATCGTTGGTAAGACCCGACGTGTTAAATTTCTGTTCCAGCTCGCTGACAATTTGGGCCAGATTGCGTGTGCCGTCACAGAGTTTCAGGATCTCGGCTGAACTTTGATTAAGTTCCACCATGCCTTCCGGGTAAAGAATCACATCTTTTTGTTGTGCTTCTTCCCATTGCAGGCGGTGAGTACGGGAAAATTTTATGGGGTGTTCGGGGTTAATGGTCATTTTTAGTGTTTGGTGTGTGTATGGTGTCAGGTTTCATAAAGACAGTGCAGAAAAATCCTCAACGGTACTGCAAATGGCGGATTGATAAATTTTTAGGAATCAAACCTGCCTATCCTTGACTAGATAATCCATTATTGGCTTATTGCCTCGCTCAGAGTTGTCGTGCAAACACGCGGTTATGAGATTGTGAAATGAGTTGTCACCGCCTTTTGATACTGGCTGAATGTGATCGAGAGTGGCACTAAAGCGGGTCAATTGCTTATTACAGTAATGACATTTATAACCATCTCGTTCAAACACCTTCTGTCTGTTCTCGGCAACGTTGTAAAAGTCTAGCTCTACTTCTAGATTGACTGATTCTACTTCGGCCAAAACTTGAGCCTTCATTAGTTCTTTGCAAAGAGGGATCTCATCTGGGATGCAGACTTTATATAGTGTGCCTCCTCTTGAAGTGTCACCAGCAATTGATATCACTTCTTTTTCTTTTAAGGAAGCAATGGTTTTCCTTATTGCAGTTTCACCTAATGTTTCAGACTGCCCGCTCCCAGATTTTGCAATTAAACTCATTCTATTTGTGCTTGTACGCACATATTGCTCTCCAGTCTTTACGATGGATTCATTAAAGAGATGCCAGTAAACAGCAATCTCATAGGGCGTTAATAATGGATGAAGAAAATCGACAATTGAAGAAATAATGCTAGGTAGCTCTAAGGCATTAAAGTTATTTGAAAAATCCTTCTCTTGATTATCTTTTAGATCGCCTTCAAGTATGGAAAGTAACTTTCTAATTTGATCGATTTTTTCATTCACAAGCTTTGCCACTGATGCATAATATTATTATTCTCTGTTGGGGGGTTATATATTTGGCTATAGTTTTACACTAACACCATAACCAGACAGCTCCAGATTTCCCGTTTTGTCATAATAATCAACAATTCCATTTTCCCAGACAATCCAAACTTCCGCTGCGCCTGCCTGCAAATAGAGTTGCACCTTATTGGTCATTTCTTCTTTTGAGTTGGAAGGCGAAACGATTTCAATACACAGCTCAGGTGCGTGCGAGTAAGGGGTTTCGTAACCGTATTGTTTGATAAATGCTCTGGAACACCAGGCGACATCAGCGACTTTTACGCCTTCAGTGGTTTGCACTGAGTATTCAGTCAGTGCTTCACCATTTTTGAGTTTGCGTTCAAGCAACGTGCCGATAAGTGACTGCAAGCGTCCGTGTTTATTGGAGGCGGGGGGTCATTTCAACTTTTCCATAACGGTTTAACTCAATTTTAAAAGGTAAATTTTTAAAATACGGACTGTCGATTACTTCTGACCATTGCATCGCATCTTTCCTGTAGTTTTAAAATAAAAGCAGTCTACGCCCGGCAATTCTCATTATGACAAAATTCGCCGTCATTCCGGCAGGGATGCCGGAATCCAGTGCCATGGATGGTAACTTGGGAACTTCACAAGAGCTTGATTTAGCATAACTGTAAGTCTAAAATTTCACATCCTTGTGACTGGATTCCGGCATCCCTGCCGGAATGACGAGCAACATAAGCGCCTAAAAGTCATAATGAGAATTGCCGGGCTACGCCGCTCTTTTTCATAATTCCTCGTCAGGTAGCCAGTCTTCGGATAGCATATTTGCTATCGCCCATGGGCAAGCTTCAGGGAAGCTGTCCATGCCGGTTTCATGAATAGTTAACAATACCGCATCCCCCCAGACATCTTCTAACCATTCTATATCATGTATGGATACTTTGAGGCTGGGTGTGTTTTTTAAACGCCGAGCAACGGCCTTACGTTGCTCTTTAATAGTTCGTTGCCAGCTACTGCTTTGACGCTCCGGTTGGTATTGCCATTTAAGCAAATGGGACAAAAGTACGGCCATACGGCTTGCCAGTTCGCGTTGTTCACTTTTACCCACGTCCTCAATTTCCTCTGCAATGTGTTCTATATCCAGGGCTGACAACTTGCCTGATCGTAACAGGTACGCTTGTTCTTTAGCCCATGCGACAATGTCATTTTCGTAAGTTGTTGCCATTCTTTACTCCATGAATGCTTTAAAGTCGATTATGTTGGGGTAGCACTATTTTTGGATATTAAAATACGGCGGCATGTCATTAATATAAGCCATATACATCGCATCCGCCATAGTCCACAAAACATCCAGCTTAAACTTTAAAATCTGAATCATGCGATCCTGTTGTTCGCGGGTTTTGTACCAGTCCAGCGTAATCGCCAGACCGTGTTCGACATCCCTTCGTGCTTCGGTCAAGCGTTTACGGAAATAGTTGTAACCTTCGACATCAACCCAGGGGTAGTGTTCGGGCCAGTTATCCAGGCGTTGCTGGTGGATTTTGGGGGCAAACAATTCAGTCAATGACGAGCTTGCAGCTTCGTGCCATTCGGCTCTACGGGCAAAATTAACGTAGGCATCAACGGCAAAACGAACGCCGGGTAATACATATTTCAATGAGGTAATTTCTTCCCGGGTTAAGCCGACGGCTATGCCCAGTTGTATCCAGGCCTCAATACCCCCCACATCGCCGGGATGTCCATCATGATCCAAAATACGTTGTATCCACTTTGCTCGGGTTTCGCGGTCAGGGCAGTTAGCCAAAATGTTGGCATCTTTTATAGGGATACAGACCTGGTAATAAAAACGGTTGGCAACCCAGCCTTGTAATTGTTCTTTGGTGAGTTTACCCTCGTTCATCAGGGTATGGTAAGGATGATGAATGTGGTAATATTTTTCCATGCCGCGCAGAGCTGCTTCAAATTCTTCGCGAGTCCAGGGTTGTGGGTTCGAGCTGGTCATTGGTCACCTTTTTGTATATTTTTATATAAGTCATGGAAGAAACTATCAATACTTTGCAATGCATTAATTGTAAATTCTTTTGATATTTCCAAATTAGAAAATCCGAGTTTGTCAAAATCATCGATGTTTAGCCCCTTATACTTCGATGCGATTCTGATTATTTCTTGGTTCGATTTTTCAACTTCTCCGTCTGAATGAACAAAAATATTTCTCACCTTATTAAAATCTTGTAATTCAGTCCAGAAAACTGTTTCAAAGGGTATAGCTATATTGCAGACTTTGCGGAGATAGATACAAGCTCTTTGGATTCCTGCTCCGCTTATATCCTTTATCGTTAGAAGGTAGTCTTCTGCTTCTTGAATATTCTTGCATATTTGGTTAAGAGATGATTCTAAAAGAAAATAGCTATGTAAAAAAGTTGTTCTCCATAGAATGTTCGGGAAGACGTTTCCAAATTGGTGTTCAGGAGTGAAACTTGGGTTATAGCTCTCAAAATTATCAAGTAGCTGGTTTTCTGTGAAAAGTTTTGTTTTTAAAAATTCATCAGTCGAATTAACGAAGTCCTTTAAATGTAAAATTTCTTCAAACAGTCCGTGATTAAAGAAAAAATGATAAGTGTAGGCTCTATGATGTTCTTTGTATAATTCCCTGTCCATTTATCTAATGTTTGTCTACCGTTGTATTAAATATTCTGAGACTATAAGTCTATTTCTAACCCATCGTAAGCGACTTCAATGCCGGCAGCATCAAGGATTTTACGTTGCTCGGAATCGTCGTCTAGAATCGGGTTGGTGTTGTTAATGTGTATCAATATTTTACGGGCTTTAGCAACTCCGTTAAGCACTTCGATCATGCCGCCTGCGCCGGATTGAGGCAAGTGACCAATTTCACGGGCTTTTTTATGGCTGATGTTTTGTGTGCACATTTCGTCATCTGTCCAGAACGTACCGTCTACTAACAGGCAATCAACGGCTTGCATGGCTGCCATCACGTGGGGCTCAATTTCGCCTAAACCAGGGGAATAAAACACTTTTTTGCCGGTAGAAATCTGTTCGATGATGACGCCAATATTGTCGCCTTCATGCGGGTCATGCCGATGCGGCGAATAGGGTGGTGCTTTGCTTTTTAAGGCCTGGGTATAAAAGCGCAAATCAGCGATAGCGGGAATAGTAAAACTGCTGCCATCGACTGGAACAGAATGATGATTAACCGTGCAGTAGTGTTCCAGCATGTTAAATAAGGGAAAGCCTGACGTCAGGTCTTGCTTGACCATATCCGTGCAGTAAACATCAAGTGGTTTGCCTTCTCTGAGCATCAACATGCCGGTGGTATGGTCAATTTGGCTGTCGATCAGCATGATAGCTTTGATGCCGGTGTCACGAATACCTTCTTTAG
>CAWBLO010000011.1:0-82422 GCA_963789475.1 uncultured Gammaproteobacteria bacterium
TTCTCGATACTTCATAAATACCACTCCTCAACCAGGCGATAAATTCCGGTTCGGTAATATTACCCGCCGCTAACTGTTCAAATACTCGTACGCGATTTTCTGCAGTACCCGGCATATCGTTGTCATGCAGTTTTAAAAATAACCGGCTAACGACATAGGCAGTGCGTTTGTTGCCATCGTTAAATGGGTGGTTACGCGCAATTCCAAAAGCATAAGCAGCGGCTAAAACAGAGCTATCATTTTCGCCATAATGCATGTAAGTTTTGCGGGCGGGCCAGAGCAGAATCCAATAATCCTTTATCTCTAACACCCGATAAACCGCCATGTTCTGCCAGTTGCCGTTGATGAATAGCCAATGCCAGTTCTGTGCTGATCCATTGCCAGGACATTTATTTTGCCAGGGCTTTTAAAATATCACGGTCTTCACGCATGATGTCTTCAGCAATACGCATGTGTTTTGCAAATTCTTCGTTGTAAGGTGTTAACTTATAGCCATCTTCTGTTTCTATTAAATACAGTTTATCGCCCTTGCCCACGCGTAAACGATTAAGCACCTCTTTTGGCAGAACCACACCAGCCGAATTACCAATACTGCGAATCGCTAACTCCATACATCACCTCGTCAATGTTATTACACTTGTTGCCACTGAGTATACCCGAATTCTTAAAAACTGCTTAGCGAGGACTGGAGTGAAGGGATGCAATAACCAAGTAACTTGCAGAGTTCCCAGGCTCCGGAGACTGTGAGAGTATTGTGGAATCAGCATAAAAACCTTTTTTCATTATTTTATATTACTGATTTTTATATCAAGGCCGGAGTACAAACCTAGGTTTGTACTCCAAATACTCAATACTTTCACAGTCTCTCCGGGGTGGAAATTCATCCCGCAATGCTACAGCGTTGCGAGACGCAGGAGCGACAACAACGGCATTCCCACGCCGTAACGCTCATCGTTATACATAAGTTTGCCTGGAGCGTCACTAGCGGCAGTCCCTGCCGGAATGACGAGCTTCGAGATACTTGTGTATAACGACGAGCGCCTGAGCATGGGAACGATGTTAACGGAGACTGCATCCGGCTCGTTACGTTAAATCAAATTGCCTTCTAAAATACCTCATCATGCTAATATAGCTATTTTTAAATAGCTATATTAACGTCATGCAATTATCTGCCTCACAATTACAGTCACAACACAAAGCGCTTATTGATGCTCTAAAGCGCGGAGAAGCTGTTGAAATTACTTATCATGGTCAAACATTAGGTATTGTTCAGCCCGTCCGGCCTTCTGTCAATACCAAGGAACAGGAAAATGCAATGGCGGGTTTTTTCGGTATGCACCGTGATTTAACTATTGATTCCGTTGAGGATGAATTAAGAACTATTCGTCAAGGCCGCCGGAGTTCCTTGCGTGATCTTTGATACCAATATTTTGATTTATGCTGATCGTGGCGTATTGAGCGCCAAGGATCTGATTATGAATACCCAGGAGCGATCAATATCAGCAGTCACCTATATGGAATATGTACCATTCTGTCGCAATAAACGGGAACTCGCCGTTTTTGAAAAAATGCTCAGGGCTCTGCAATTTACGATTCATGAAATCGACCACTCTATTTCTTATCATGCACGGCAAATGGTCAGGCAATACGCGTTAAGTCATAGTATCGAAATGGGGGATGCGCTCATTGCAGCAACAGCGCTGAAGAATCATGAGTTACTCTGCACCAGTAATGCCAAGCATTTTAAGGCTATTGGCGGTCTGAAGCTGGAACTCTATTCACCGGATTAAAACACTTTGGTGATGTTTGGATTGAGATTAAATCAATCTTACAAACTAAAATATCGCGTCTTACGGCCACAGCTTCCCCGTCTGCGCCATCATTATTTCAGCTAGCTTTTTATTATGAACATTAATCACCTCATTAAACTATTACCCATCGTTTTTTTAGCGGGCTGTGCTTCCGCGCCTGTTACACCCGATATGTGGAGCATAGAGCCCGTCAGTGTTTATGATTCCGGCCATGACAAAGGGACGGAAATCATCGGCGTGCAGCAATCCACCTTACGAGCCGTACTCAGCAATTTCGAGACTGGCGAAGTCGATGTACTGGATGTCAGCCGGCCTCAGCATATCAATAGAAAAGCCCGTTTTGAACTGAACCTATGCAAAGGAGAGGAATTAACCTCGGTTGCCTTTCATCCAACGCTTGACCTGTTTGCCGCGGTTATTGATGCCGGTAATAAACCCGGCAGGCTGGAGATTCGTTCGGCATCGACCGGCGCGTTAATTGACCGGGTGGTCGTGGGCTTTGGGCCCGATGCGGTGGTTTTTTCAAACGACGGCAGTCTTGTCATGATAGCCAATGAAGGCGAGGATTTTTTGTTTGAGCCGTCATCAAAACAATTTTTCACACCGGAAGGCAGTATTTCAATTGTTCGCTTGAATCAATCCGGGCATATCAAGCGCCACAAAAATCTGGAGCTGGCTAACATGACTTTTCATGAAGGTTTTGTCGTGACTCAGGGCGGCCGTTTTATGGAAAGAGAAATCGACTGGAATGGCGATGGCATCATCAGTAAAAAGATGGATTTTGATGGCAATGGCGTAATTGAGAAGAAAAAAGTCAACTTGGGTATTTTGAAGGCCATGATATTTTTGGCACGGAAACCAATGGCGAACGGAAAATATTAATCCCGATAAAAACCCATTCTCCAGCCCTGTTAGAGCCGGAATATATTGCTATTTCACCTGATGCAAGCAAAGCCTATGTGACCTTGCAGGAAGACGATGCGGTTGCGGTCGTCGATTTAATTAATGAACAGGTCATCAGCTACTACGGCTTGGGAACGACGAAGCATAAAACCGATGCCCGCTACGAAGGCTGGGTGAAATTTGACCAATCGATGACTGGCCTGCGTGAACCCGACGGGATTACAACGGTAGCCAATGGCCGTTATTTCGTTACGGCCGACGAAGGGGATACCGATTCAGATAGCTCTGTACCTTCGGATGGACAAGTAATCAGCGGTGGGCGGTCGGTCAGCGTATTCGATGCGGCAACAGGCACTTTGCTGGGCGATACCGGTAATCAGCTTGATGAAGCTGCCTTCGCAAATAAAGTTTACCCCGAGCGGCGCAGCAGCAAAAAAGGTTCTGAACCGGAAATGCTGGTTGCCTTCGATCTGGACGGCATGCCTTTTGTTGCCGTCGGCATGGAACGAGCCGGTGCGGTCGAGTTGATTTCCCTGGCTGACCCCTTTCATCCTAAAGTCATCGCTCTGGGCAAGATTGCCGGCGACGAAAACAAATCCCCGGAAGGTATCGCTCATTTTGTAGTGGATGGCGAGCATTATCTACTGACTGCCAATGAAATGAACGGCACCGTGGAGAGTTTTAAAATCGTTCGAAAAAATGCTGATAAACCAACTCAATAAGCTTCTATATAAATAGATTAATGGGTAACTTCCAGTATATTATCAGGGCTGGTGACTATCCTGGGCATCGATAAAGTTGTCATACAACAAATCGCGGGGCGCCCGTAAAAATAATTGGAAACAATTTTTAGGGAACGCGCCCAAAATAACTCGAACAATACGGAGTTACCGTGGGAGCGGCTTTAGCCGAAGAACGCGGCTAAAGCCGCTCCCATAAAAATGTAACTGTTCAAGTTTTTTATTTTCATTCCTAAGCATTTTATGAGCAAACACTATGATCAAAATAGAAAGCAACGCTGTTGAAATAAAGCAATTACAACAAAAAATGCAGCATTACTTCCAAACACATTGGAAATTGTTTTTGGGCGAGGGTATTCTCCTCATTGTCTTGGGGTTTATTGCGATAATAGTTCCGCACTTTTTCACTGTGGCTATAGTCGTCTGTTTAGGGTGGATTCTTTTGTTTGGGGGAATATTTCTTATTACCCGTGCCTTGCTTTTTTTCCGTATGCCCGGTTTTGGCTTATGGCTGTTTATGGGCATTTTACAGTTTATCATCGGCTATTTGTTTCTTGCCCAGCCACTCCAGGGAATACTGACCTTAACCCTGCTGATAACATTGTTTTTTGCATTGGAAGGTATCGCCAAAATTTCTTTCGCTTTTATGATGCGCCCCTTAGTACATTGGGGCTACGTTCTTTTCAGTGGGGTAACGGCTTTAATTTTAGCAGTGGTCGTTTGGATGGGTTGGCCGGGAACAGCCGAGTGGTTATTAGGCCTGCTTTTTGGCATTAATATGTTTTTTGGCGGCTGGTCACTGGTTAATATAAGCCTGCGTTATAAAGAGAGTCAATAAATACTCGATTTTAATCAGGGTAAAAATCTTGAGATATAATCTGTTCTATTGACCATGGACAGGATTTGGGAAATACCTTGCGTGCAATTCCTGTTTCTTTTACCGCATCGTCAACCGCATCATCCCACGCGTCGGCTTGCCAATCAGCATCAGTAAACGATGACTTCAAGCTTGGCGTTTTAGAAATTCGCCGCTTGATTCTTGCTCGTTGGCTGCGGATGGTATCTTCCCAACTGCTTCCGCGCCGTTCCGGTTGATACTCCCACTTTAGAAGGTGTGCCAAGAGTACCGCCATTCGACTAGCGAGTTCGCGTTGTTCGCTTTTACCCACGTCTTCAATCTCCTCAGCAATATGCTCAATGTCCAAATGGGAAAATTGTCCTGAACGCAATAAGTTTGCTTGTTCCTGCGCCCAGGCAATAACATCACTATCGTAGCTGGTTTTCATAGCATCCTGTTTTGTTGGTTGGAGAATGATTCAATTATATGTTTTGAGAGAAAGATTGTAACGATTTTAGGTATTTTGAACAAATGATATACCCATCAATTTGGAGTTCATTGGCTCTTCTGAATGTAAGAGTAAAGATAAGCGGTTGATCGTAAATACCTAAAGTAGTATATATACCAACTGATTCTAAATGAATTGATATTTGTCAAAGCCTAAATAATGCCTCCGTGGTATCGGCAAGTTACCATCCATGGCACTGGATACCGGCATCCATGCCGGTATGACGGTGCTGGCTGAGGTTCATTGCATCAGGACACATTTCGAATTTTGACATATCCAATTTCATTTTCGTGAAAAAAATCGATTTAGATCTATAACTGTTTAAATTAGTCAAGGAGAAAACAACGAATGCATTTTAATACTATGTCTTTTACCCGAAAATTATTGGTAATCTTGGGAATTGCCGGGGTAATTTTAATTATTGGTCATGAACTGGAGCTTTATCTTCCTGATCTTGAATTATGGATTCAGAACCTGGGCGCTTTTGCTCCGCTGGGCTTTATCGCTTTATTTGTCGTTCTGACGCCTGTTTTTATATCAGTCGATACCCTGTGTTTTGCCGCAGGTTTATTATTTTCACTGGGTTCAGCACAGGTTTATATGATCATAGCAACCTATCTGGCCTCGGCGCTTATTTTTTTTCTGGGGCGATATGCATTTAAGGATAGAGTTGTCACTCTTATAGCCAAACATAAGCAGCTAGCTACGCTGGATACCACGATTAGCCGACAGCCATTCAAACTGATGTTTTTATTACGTCTGACGCCTCTGCCCTTTGCGATGCTCAGCTATGCGTTTTCTGTTACGGAAGCCAGATTCTGGCCTTATCTGGGCGCAACCAGCGGTATTTTGATATATAACGCCAGCCTGGTTTACATGGGTTATACCACGAAACATCTGGCGGGATTAGTCAGTGGCTCAGCAAAGCAGAGCGATGTTTCTTATCCGTTGTTAGCGTTAGGTGTTGTGATTTCAGTGCTGGTATTGTTCTACGTAACAAAAATAGCCCGTGAAACGATCAATCAACTTAGTTCGGAAAGCCCCGGCTCATCGTGTTAATGGAATTCTATAGGGGTATTCCTCCCCTGCTCGTGCAATTTGTCATGACTGTGGCCTTTTCTTTTGTTGTCGGCCTGGAATTTCGCAGCTACCATCATACCAATAATTACACACTGCATTTTGGCAGTACGCGAACCTTTGTTTTGATTGGCGTATTGGGTTTTATCCTGTATACAGTAGATGTCAGTAGGTTATTGTTTGCGGCGGGTTTGTTATTATTGGGCGCTCTGTTGTTGGTTTTTTACTGGCGACTTTCTGCAAAAAAAATGTTTTCGCTGTTTAGCACGCTATTTGCATTACTAATTTATTTGATAGGCCCCATTGCAAGCGCGTTTCCAAGCTGGTTTCTGGTGCTTTTTATTGTTGTATTGATAGTGATACTGGGCGAAAAACCACTGATTCATCGTATTTCCGATCAACTGGCTAATGAAGAAATCATCACACTGGCCAAGTTTCTAATTATTTCCGGGGTTATTCTACCCTTACTACCCGACCAACCTATTGCGCCGATGTTGCCGGTCACTTACTACAGAGTGTGGCTTGCAGTTATCATCGTATCCGGCTTTTCTTATTTAAGTTACCTTGTTAACACTTATTTCTTCAAAAGCCGCAGTCTCTTGATTACCGGGCTACTGGGCGGGCTTTATTCCAGCACGGCTGCGACTATTGTTATCGGACGGCGAGCTCATGTGACTGGAAAACGTATCGGGGCGCAATGTATCGTCAGCGCTGATAATGGCGACAACCATGATGTACATCAGGCTACTGGCGATTATTTTTGTGTTTGACCGGGGTGTGGGTTTAGAGTTATTGACGCCTTTTATAATTATCATTTTTATATCCTTACTGGTGATTATTGCCTTGCTGACAGTCAGAAACCATGCGCCTGAATTACACGATGCCGGTGATGTCAAGCATCCGCTCGAATTATCAACAGCCTTCTTATTTGCTCTATTATTCATGCTGTTTACATTTTTGACCAACTATGTAACCAGCAATTATGGTAGTCACGGCCTTAAATCTCTAGCCATTATTGTAGGTTTCATTGATATTGACCCGTTTATTCTGTCATTGCTCAGCGGCAAATTTACCGTATCCGATCCGGTTATTGTCTCCGCTGTCATATTGGCCAGCGGCAGTAATAATTTACTAAAGGCGGCTTATGCCATTGCTCTGGCACGAAACCGTTCAATCTTGTTTGCAGCGGCGTGGCTGACATTTTTATTCGTGGCCTCAATTTTGTATGCTTATCATTATGCCTGGTGATAGTCTATTGGGCCATAAAGGTTAGGCTTAAATTTTTAACTAATGCTCACTCTTCATAAGGAAAATAATTTATGAAACATCAACGAAATAGTAATCTGATGACCAAAGTATTCATAGTAGGGCTGGTAATCGCCATTTTGAGCTATTTATTTCATCCTGACGTTGGACAATTCAGCATAATGATGAACGGCGAGCCTGTTGCAGACCCGTTAGTTCGATTTGCCGCCATTCCGACATTGTTAGTGATTATGCTAATCACGGGTGTGCTGATGGTTTTGCTGTTTTTAGGGGTTGGCGTTTTCATATTTATGGCCGCCATATTCCTGGCATTTGTGGGAATTGGCGTTGCCGAGCCCTTCTTCTGGCCGATACTGCTTATTATTTTCCTGATAGTAACTCTGATGTCATTTAGTCATACCCATAAAGACTAAGCCCTTCAAATCTCCAAACGACCGCCATTAATTTTCAGCCACGCACTACAATCCCGGTAATCATGGCAATATCTTTCTACAGCTTTCCAGAATGCCGGTGAATGATTGTGATGTAGAATATGACATAACTCATGGATAACCACATAATCAATAATCCGGCCGGGGGCGATAATAATTTTCCAGTTATATTGAATGCCTGCAGTAATGCTACAACTTCCCCATCTTGATTTAAACGATTTAATGGTTACGGCTGATGGATTAACCCCGATAATCCGGGAAAATCTCTGGGTCTTCTCTCTCAACTCGGATTCCGCTTGTTGTTTATACCATTTAATCAGCAACTGCTTGATCGCCTGGGTATTGTCAGCTGTTTTATCTCTGACTGAAACCACCAGTTCATCCTGATGCAGTTTGATAACAGGGTAGAGTCCTGATTCAATTTTTAACGGGTGATTTTTACCCAGATAAGAAAAAGTTTCGCCCGGAATAAACTCTTTTGGTTTAATGGCAATGATTTCATTCTGAATGGCCAGTTTTTCTTTAATCCAGCGATTCTTTTTAGTCACTAATGATTCGATTGCGGCCATTGGCAAACAGGCAGGAACCATCAGAAATACCTTGCCTTTTTGTATTTTAATAGCGGCGGTTTTTCTTCTGGGGGATCGGATTATATCGGCAACAAAGCCATTTCCTTGTATAAAATTCATGCTATACCTTAAAGTGTTACCTGATTTAAGTTTTAACTATCACTAAAAAGTGATTTTATGTCAATATCGTATTTCTATTCGTATCCGTGTAAATAAATCAGGAAGTGTATTGTGTCAGTAAGAAAATTTAACGATAAACAGCCTATCATTGGCAAGTCCGTTTATATCGATGACAGCGCTGTGGTCATTGGCGATGTGACCTTGGGTGATAATGTCTCTATATGGCCTGCAACTGTGGTTAGAGGCGATGTCGAAAGCATAACAATTGGTGATGGCACCAATGTACAGGACGGTTGTGTACTGCATGTCACTCATGCGGGCAGGTTTACGACTCAAGGCTATCCTTTAACCATAGGCAAGGGCGTGACTATTGGACATAAAGCGGTGGTGCATGCCTGCACCGTAGGCGATTATTGCCTGATTGGCATAGGCGCAATCATTCTGGATGATGCTGTTCTCGAAGATTACGTAATGTTAGGCGCCGGCGCCCTGGTTCCGTCTGGGAAAAGACTGGTAAGCGGTTATTTATATGTTGGCTCTCCAGCCAGACAAGTGAGACCTTTAAAAGAATCAGAAAAAGAATTTTTGGAATATTCTGCAGAACAGTATATTCATTTGAAAAATGAACATTTGAGAGAGACGCGATAAGGTACCTCGCAAAAAATACCCCTCTGTAACAGACGCCACAGATTCACAGATTATAAATAAATTTAATCTGTGAATCTGTGGCGGTTTATTTATTGCGAGCTATCTACCAACGTTCGTCATTAAGCAGTTCAATAACCGGTCTGGTTTCCGGGCGAATGCCGCGCCAGATAAAAAAGGCTTCCGCAGCCTGTTCGACAAGCATCCCCAGACCATCCAGGCTTTTTAGCGCCTGATTTTCAAGTCCCCAACGGACAAAAACAGTCGGCTCATTGCTGTAGGCGAGATCATAACACACGCCATTTTTAGTCAGTAAATCTTCAGGCAATGGCGGTAATTGGCCGCTTAAACTGGTCGATGTTGCGTTTATGATTAAATCGAATTGACGATTTTTTAAATCGTTAAAGCCGCAACCGGTAATGGAACCTTTATGGTGAAATTCTGCGGCTAAGTTGATGGCTTTATCGATAGTGCGGTTAGCGATAACAATCGAATGTGCCGATTGCTCAAGAATAGGAGCTATGATGCCTCTACTTGCGCCTCCTGCGCCAAGAATCAGGATTCTACTTCCAGCCAAAGTGACGGCATGATTACTCATTAAATCCGTCACCAGTCCTATACCGTCAGTATTATCGCCAAGAAGTGATCCATCTGCCTGTAACGCCAGAGTATTAACGGCTTTGCTTAATTGGGCGCGTTCTGTTTTAACATCGGCATAAGCCCAGGCGAGTTCTTTCAGCGGAATTGTGCAATTTAAACCCTTACCGCCTTTTGCAAAAAATGCCGCCACTGCTGCCGAAAAGTTTTCAGCGGGCACTTCTTGCGCGCTGTATTCAAGCAATTGTCCGGTTTGCTGGGCAAAAATCTGATGAATGCGCGGTGATTTGCTGTGTTTAATGGGGCAGCCAAAGACGGCATAATGGTCTATTAAAGTCATTCTTTTAACCACTGAGCCACTGACTTGGCGTAATAAGTCAAAATGGCATCGCTGCCCGCGCGTTTAAACGCCAGCAAGGACTCCAGAACAACCTGTTTTTCATCCAGCCAGCCGTTCATGGCAGCGGCTTTAATCATGGCATATTCGCCGCTGACTTGATAGGCAAAAGTGGGAACACCGTATTGCTCTTTTACACGGCGAATTATATCCAGATAAGGCATTCCGGGTTTAACCATAACCATATCCGCGCCCTCTTGCAAATCCAGCTGGATTTCACGCATGGCTTCATCAGAGTTAGCCGGATCCATTTGATAGCTGTATTTATTGCTTTTACCCAGGTTCCCCGCAGAGCCCACGGCATCCCTGAACGGACCATAGAAGCTGGACGCGTATTTGGCAGAATACGCGAGTATGAGCGTGTTGATATGGTGCTGCGCTTCCAGGGCTTGTCTTATGGCGCCAATCCGGCCGTCCATCATGTCCGAAGGGGCAACAATATCGGCTCCAGCTTCAGCGTGAGATAAGGCTTGTTTGACTAAAACAGCTATAGTTTCATCGTTAATCACATAACCATCCTGATTAATCAGTCCATCCTGTCCGTGTGACGTAAACGGATCCAGGGCAACATCGGTAATAATACCCAATTCAGGAAAAGCTTGTTTCAGCGCTCTGACACTCCGCTGAGCCAATCCGTCAGGGTTATAGGCTTCAGCAGCATCGTCTGATTTTTTATTAGCGGGGGTTACTGGAAACAGGGCAATAGCAGGAATGCCCAGATTATAAATTTCTTCGGCTTCTGCAAGCAGTAAATCCAGAGAAAACCGTTCAATACCCGGCATGGAAGAAATGGATTCTCTTTGATTGGTGCCTTCCGTAACAAACATCGGGTAAATCAGGTCATCAACTGACAAACGATTTTCACGCATCAAGCGCCGGGAAAAATCGTTAAAACGCATTCTTCTCATGCGTGTACAAGGAAAATTGATGTTATTATATGTCATCTTATCCATTCTCATGGGTTTAGAAAAAAATCAGAGTCTCGGGTCTGAGTTGACGGGCTTTGTGATCAACTGATCCAGAGATTTATTGTATCAGGGAATGGTCATTCTGATATTTGAAAAAGAATAGCATACAGACACTGGTTTGAATTTAGAGGGTTATATGAACGTTAAACGCTACACATTATTTGGTTTTTTTGCAGTATTGATGGCATTAATGCCCATTACTGACGTAATGGCGGCTGAATTATCGCCTCCTCAACAAGCTATAGAAACGGCTTCGACCAAATTGCACGAAAAAATGCAGGATAAATCCTTTATCAAGGATTTTGCAAAAGTTACCCGGTTTGTGAATGAAACTATTTTACCGAGTACTGATTTTGACAAAATTTCTGCATTAGTCCTGGGGAAACTCTGGAAAACCGCAACACCTGACGAACGGGAACGTTTCAAGCAGGAGTTTCAAACACTACTGGTAAGAACGTATTCTCGCGCATTTGTCGAGTTCAAAGATTGGTCGATTCGTTATTTGCCTATCGAAATGGAAAGTGACGCGACCAAAGTTATCGTAAAAACAGAAGTTTTACAGCCCGGTCTTCAGCCTGTCGCCGTAAATTACCGCATGTTGCTGAGTAAAGGTGAATGGAAAGCCTATGATATTATGATAGAAGGTGTAAGTCTGGTAACTAACTACCGCACGACCTTTACTAACGAAATGCAAACTAAAGGTTCATTAAACGCTGTTATTGATAGTCTGGCAAAACGTAATACCGACGCACTGGCAGCAAAAAATTCGTAAGTTATAGTGTAACTACTTACTCTTACATCATTTGCATAAGTATCTACACAAGTTAAACATCGTTCCCACGCGTAGGAGTGACGGTGAAAAATACGTAGGGGTAATCCCTTGTGGTTGCCCTGATAGCTTGTGTTGATACCTATGCCCTCCGTGAGAGGACTGGAGTGAGGGAATAGTGTACTCCAGTTATTTTCTGCACGTTCCTTAAGTTGACCACATTCGCACCCTCAGTTAAGCAGCAAATACTCCCAAAGCCAGTCCTGTTTACAAAAGCAGGTGCATTAGCCATGCCAGCTATCACTTTTAAATGATTGATTATCAACCATTATACAATGCTTTACTTGATGTAAAAGCCGATGCATGGGTCAATTTATTGCCGCAGCAGCTTGCCTTTGCGCTTGATTTAACCCGGCATGGCAATTTGGCGCAATGGCAGACTGTGATCGAGTGCCTGCCGAAATTAACCACAAGGCACCGCTTATTGGATGCTGATGCCGTGCAGATAGGTCAATCTGATGACTTGCCAGAAGCAGCTAGAATGGAGCTTGAGCATCAGCTCAAGGCATTACATCCCTGGCGCAAGGGGCCATACAATTTAGCCGGCATCAACATTGATACTGAATGGCGATCAGACTGGAAGTGGGATCGTCTAAAAAACCATATCACGCCGCTTAATCATCGCCTGGTATTGGATGTAGGCTGTGGGAATGGCTATCATTGCTGGCGCATGCTGGGTGCCGGGGCAAAAATGGTGGTTGGCATAGACCCCTTGCTGCTCAACGTCATGCAGTTTCAGCTGATCAGAAAACTGTATGGTGCAGCACCGGTTTATGTCTTGCCATTAGGCATAGAAGAATTGCCTTATGGTTTAAAAGCGTTTGATACTGTTTTTTCCATGGGCGTGCTTTATCATCGCCGTTCGCCCATCGATCATCTTCTGGAATTAAGAGACTGTCTGCAACCCGGTGGTGAATTGGTATTGGAAACCTTGGTCATTGACGGTAATTTAGGCGAAGTGTTATTGCCTGAGGGACGTTATGCCAAAATGCGGAATGTCTGGTTTTTACCCAGTTGTGAAACATTAATCAGTTGGTTGAAACGGTGCGGCTTTAAAAATATTCGGCTGATTGATGCGACCACAACCAGCATTGAAGAGCAACGCAGTACGGAATGGATGCAATTTCATTCACTTAAGGATTTTTTATGTGCAGAAAACCCCCGGTTAACCTGCGAAGGTCTACCAGCGCCAAAGCGGGCTATTATTATTGCAAATAATGCTGAACTGAATTAATAAATAAAATGGAGCGCTCATTGTATTTCCCTAATATACAACTAGACTGTTTTTTGAATAGGTCATGTTATCTTGATTTACGATAACGAGAATATTCTTAACCATTTCAATCTTTTTTGAGGAAATAAAATGAAAAAACTACTATTGTTATTATCTTTATTTGCCGTCAATGCAATTGCCGCACCCGTTAACGTTAATACCGCTGATGCAAAGACTATTTCTGATTCTCTGTCAGGCATTGGTCAGAAAAAAGCCGAAGCCATTGTTAAATATAGAGAAGAAAAAGGTCCATTTAAAACAGCCGAAGACTTAACCAATGTTGCAGGGATAGGTGAAAAAACTGTCGAGAAAAACAAAAACGACATCTTGCTTAGTGATGCTGCGGCAGCAGTGGTCGAGCCCAAGAAAGAAACCAAATCAAAGTAGATGGCAACAACCCACTCAAAAATCTGGAATCCCTTCTCCTTTTTGGGTGGTTTTTTAAGCTTATCGTTTCACTTTACTTGCACACTTAATACACATGTTAGAATAAGGTACGGCTTCTAAACGTTCCTTGCCGATTGGCTCATCACAAACCTGACACATACCGTATTGACCATTGTCTATTCTGGCAATAGCCTGATTAATCATTTCTATTTCTGTTCTGGCTGAATTACCTAAATAATCCATTACTTCATTATTTTCGTTTTGTGTCGCCTGTTCTGCAAAGTCTTTTTCTAAAGGCACATCAGAATGCCTGACATTTTTAGTAATCCTGTCCAGTCGAAGATTCAGGTCTTCAAGCATCCCGATTAAATGGTTACGGATTTCTTCATATTCTTTCATAATATCATTGCTCTTTTCTTTATGAGGGAGTTGCTCGTGCATCCTACTCTATACTAAATAAGTGCTCCAGCGTGGGAACATTACTTTGTTATACAAAAATACCGGCATCTCATCGGGTAACAATAACTGGTTTGTTGGGAAGCTCGTTGGGATTACTCGCACCGGGCGGAAAATGGGTAGCCAGCATTATCGTAATGCGTTCAATCCCTTCAATTGACCCGCGCCGGAAATCACCTTGTCGAAACGCTTTTCGCATAGCCTGTGCTACTGCATCCCACTCAGCCTGTGGCACACGTCTGGCAATACCGCGGTCAGCAACGATATGAACTTCCCTATCGGCCAATAACAAATAAATCAACACACCGCTGTTTTCTTCGGTGTCCCAGACCCGTAAATTTGAAAACACGTCTGTCGCACGCTGACGCGCTGACATACCACGCCACACACGGCTAGGCGCAAGTGCATTTTCAATAGCAAAACGAAGCTCGCCACGGTGCTGACGCTCGGACTGTTTTACCGCCATTTCAATGTCCTTTAGCACGGCCGCAGGAAATGCCAGCCGCCAACGCCACGGAGGCATGAAGGTATGAATTAACCAGCGTTTAATTTTCACCATGAATCTGATGCGCCTCCCCCGCCAAAGCTACCGCCACCGCCGCCTCCCCATGATCCGCCGCTACCGCCGCCGAAACCGCCACCACTTGACCAGCCGCCACCGCCTCTGTGACGAACTCCGACGATGAAAAAAACCATGAGCCCGATCAGGACTACCGCGAAACTCAATCCAAAAAATAGCGCTACTAACGCACCTGTACCCAAACCAGCGAGCATCCCGCCCATGACTCGACCCATCATGACGGACAATATAAAACCTATAATCAAGCCACCCAACAGGATGAACATAAAAGCCCCTTCATTCATCTGGGCACCTGGTTCATTAACCGGCTCAGGTAATGACTCACCTTCAATCAATCGCATCACCTGGGTAACCCCTGCTTCAATTCCGCCTGCATAATCACCCTTCTTGAAAAACGGCTTGATAGTCTCGGCAATCACGCGCTTGGCAATCGCATCAGGAATAGCGCCTTCCAAACCATAACCGACTTCCAGGCGTAATTTCCGGTCTTCTTTAGCGACAATCAAAATGACACCGTCATCGATATTTTTACGGCCAATTTTCCACGCTTCCGCAACGCGTATACCAAATTGGGCTATATCTTCTGGCTGTGTAGTGGGGACAATCAGAACAGCAATTTGGCTCCCTTTTTTGGTTTCAAATGCTGCCAATCTGTTTTCCAGTGCTGTGGTTTGTTGGCTACTGAGAGTCGCAGTAAGATCGGTGACTCGATGCGATAACTCAGGAATTTCAACTTGCGCCTGAATTGTCGTAAAAAACAGTAGCAGGAAAATCCCGAAGCCGTAGCGGACTAATGGATACATTGCAGGTTAAACCTTAACGGCCAGGAGCCATTGCCGGTGCAGGCGCACCAAAATCCACTTTAGGTGCCTCTGAAATTGCTTTTTCATTTTCTACGGTAAAGCTCGGCTTAGTCTTGTAACTAAATAGCATGGCAGTGAGATTAGTTGGAAATGACCTCACAGTAATGTTGAATTCCTTGACTGCGGCGATATAGCGATTACGCGCCACTGTAATACGGTTTTCCGTACCTTCCAGTTGCGCCTGTAAATCCCGGAATAAACCATCAGCTTTAAGTTGGGGATAATTCTCCGCAACGACTAACAAACGTGAAATGGCGCTGGTCATCTGCCCCTGTGCAGTGATGAATTTCTTGAATGCTTCTTCGTCATTGATCAATTCCGGTGTGGCTTGTATAGCTCCTACTTTAGCACGCGCCTCGGTAACCTGGGTCAGCACATCTTTTTCGTGAGCGGCATACCCTTTCACAACATTCACCAGGTTCGGGACGAGATCGGCCCGGCGCTGATACTGATTCAACACCTCCGCCCACGAAGCCGTGATGTTTTCATCAGTAGATTGTAGTGTGTTATAGCCACAGCCGGACAGGGTTGTAATCATGAATAAAGTAATCAACCATCTAAACATATCAATCTCTCTGTTATCAGTTTTAGAAACCAACATCCCAACCTGAAGCCTAATGCTGAAGGAATATTTTCTTTAATTCACATTATTGGGGCGTTTGGCCTAATTTACAAGGAAGAACCTACTCTTAGGAAGATGTGGAAAAATTGAGTTTTTTGTTAATCTTTTAACAGCACCTTTAATCGTGCCCCTCCCAATACCGATAGTCGACGCCACACACCGCTTGTGATACCATTTTCAGAAATTATTACTTATTAATAAACATCCGGGAGTTCGTTAGTTTGGGTATAGCGATAGCCAACGCAACCACACCAACCGGATTATTTCACGGCAAATCGCCTATTACCGGAAAATCCAGGGCATTCTTCAATGCATTGGGGGGAGCGCATTTCAGGTCTATGATATGTTCAAACTTTGGAAAGACTGATTTGTCGTGAGGGCTTCAGGCTTCGGTTGTTTGGCTATAAGCCTCTTAATTTAACCTTCATAAACAGACATTAAAAACGATGACTTTTCCCTCCCCTCAAATAAACCGCTCTGCCGGTGATGACAAAATTTCCTTTCTCAAGCTCAATCGCTGGGTTCTGGTTTTTTCATTTATTCTCAGTGCCTATATGATGTTCGGTCGCTTGGGGGGGTGGCCCTTAATCTCGCCGGACGAAGGGCGCAATGCCGAAGTGGCGCGGGAAATGAGCCAGTCTCATTCCTGGCTGGTACCCACTTATGATGGACTTGTCTATCTGGATAAACCGGCCTTTTACTTTAAGACAATCGCGCTGTCTTTTTCATTGTTCGGGGAATCGGAAGGCATAGCCAGATTATCTTCCGCTTTCTTTGGCTTTTCACTGCTTGTGGTAGTGTTTTTGTTTTGCCAAAGAGTGTACGACCAGCGTACAGCAATTCTTGCCATGCTCATCGTGGCCACGACTCCACTCTATTTAGCGTTTTCCCGGTTTGTCATTTTTGATATGACCCTGGCCTTTTTTGTATCCTCAACCATTTTTGCATGTTTTCTTGCGGAGGAGTGCGAAGAAAAGCAGCGGATACGCTGGTATCTGATTGGCGCTTTATCGGCGGGAATCGCCACGCTGATTAAAGGCCCCGTGGGATTCATTATTCCCACCCTCGTGATTACTATCTTTAATGGGATTGAAGGTCGGCTGGAAGTCATGAAACGCGTTTTTGCCCTGCGCAATTGGGCTGTTTTTTTTGCCGTTGTGTTGCCATGGTTTGTCGGGTTGTCGCTGCTTCGTCCTGACTTTCCTTATTATGGCATTATGAGGGAATCCGTTGCCCGCTTTACTACCACCGAATTTCATCGCACGGCACCCTTTTACTTCTATGCACCCATCATTGCCGGTACTTTTTTTGCCTGGAGTTTCCTGTTGCCGGAATCGATTGTTGCGGCCTGGCAGGAAAGAAAATGCTGGTCTCGCGCTGATCGGCTGTTTGTCGTTTGGGCCATCGTCGTCGTGATATTTTTCTCGATTTCACAGTCGAAATTGCCCGGCTACATTCTCACTGCGGTAATGGCTCTCGGAGTCCTGACCGCACGTGTTTTTGCCATGGCCCTTAAAAACCGTACTGGACGAGCGGCCCGAATTATATGGCATGGAACGATGCCTTTACTGCTGTTGAGTGTAATAGCGGCTCTATTGCTGGGCATTATTGCTGTTAATCCTGAACTACTCAAAAGCAGACTCACGTCTAAACATGAGATCTTTGATCTCTTTATACCCACGATCCTACCCATGGCACTATCGTTTGGTATCGTTGCACTTCTTTCGATATTTGCCCTCTGGACTCGTAACACGCGATTGATATTCGCCGCCTTTATAAGTTTCCCCATACTTTTATTGACCGTCAATTTTGATCTTTTAGCTCTTTATGCACAGACCCGCTCCTCGCGTAACCTGGCCGAACATATCCCGGTAACCTTACCGGCGGCAACCGAACTGGTTTGCCTGGAATGCCTGCCCCATGGCCTGCCATTTTATCTCAAGCGTCTGATCACTGTCTTGACCAGTGATGGCAAAGAACTGACTAGCAATTATGTCATATTTACACTGAATTCCGGCAAGCCCTGGCCCGAAGGTGTAGTGCCCTTAGCGCAATGGCAACACTGGCTCGCCACCCGCACTCATCCGGTCTACCTGCTTGCCAAGAAAGACCATTTGGCGCAACTTAAGGAAATTGCGCTGGAGCGTGGCGTTGAAGTAGACGGATCTGGGTTCTAATTACTGGGCGGTTTTATTGCCCACTCCAGCAGGAAATTGATATGTGCGGCATTTGTGGTTTAGTGGTTCCTGCGGGGATGACGAAAGAGGATTCGATACAGCAACAGGTTAATGCAATGGTTGATGCGTTGATGCATCGAGGCCCTGATGATACTGGGATTGACGGCGATCAATCGGCACTCTTTGGTATGACACGCTTGGCTATTCGAGGTTTAAACGACGGCAAGCAACCGATTATTGACCATGCCAGCGGTGTGATGATGGCCTGCAATGGCGAGATTGATAATCACCTTGAGCTACGCGAGTGGTTGCTTGAGCGTGGGCGAACTGTTGAGCAGAGTACTGATGTTGCGGTCATTCCTGCGATGTACCTGGAGTTGGGCGATGCTTTTGTGGAACGGTTAAAGGGCGCTTTTGCTATCGCAATTTGGGATCCGCGCGAGAAAAAGCTGTTACTTGCCCGTGATCGAGCTGGCGAACGACCACTTTTTTTCTCGGTTAACGATGGCATAGTCGCTTTTGCCTCGCTAATAGCGGCATTGGTATCGCCGGGTCCACACGAACTAAACATCAGCACGAATGCCGTTCACAGTTATTTGCAATCGGGTTTTTTTGTTGCACCTGAAACCCCTTTCAAGGACATTCAAAAAGTGTCGCCAGGAGAGGTGGTAACGATTGATGGCATGGGTATTCAGCGTAGACGTTACTGGTGTTGGAATGTAGTTGAGACTGCGAAACAGATCAGCTCTTTAGATGCATTCGACGAAGTTTTTCGGGAGTCAGTGCGCAGGCAAAGCGAAGTTGACGTCGATTTTGGCTTATTTTTAAGCGGTGGCCTCGATTCTTCCTTAATTACGGCGGTAACCCGATCGATTCGCCCGGAGAAAACCCTGAAAGCCTACAGTCTTCGCTTCACCGAAGCCTCGTATGACGAAGGTCATTATGCCGAGCAAGTAGCCAATACCTTGGGCGTCGAATTTATTCCCGTCTGGGTGCGTCCCGAAGACTTTCCGCCGACCATCGCCAAACTGGTCCGGCAGGTTGGCGAACCGCTGGCCGATCCAGCCTGGGTGCCTAGTGCGCTTCTGGCCAGGCGTGCCGCTCAAGATGTACGCGTAGCACTGGTTGGAGAGGGTGCGGATGAACTTTTCGGCGGTTATCCAACCTACTTTGGCGCAGGACTTGCCGGGTATTATGCGCGGCTTCCCGATCCAGTCAGAGCCTTGATTCGACGAGCGGTAGAAAGCTGGCCGGCCAGTGATAAAAAAGTGACAATCCCCTTTTTGCTTAAGCGCTTTATTCAAGGCGACGAGCTGGATTATCTGGGCCGTCATATACTCTGGACGTCCTGTATTTCACCCGCGATTTTGAACCGTCTCGGGGTAACGCCACCCGTTGATTACCCGGCCCAGCCATTTAAAAGTGGAAATGCTGGATCGGCTGCAACAACACGATCTGGAAACATCGCTGGCGGAAGGCTTATTGACCAAGGCAGACCGTGCCAGCATGAAATCAGCACTGGAATTACGTGCGCCCTTTCTCGATCAGGAGGTCATGGAATTTGCCGCCTCTCTCCCCGATAAAGAGCGTATCCATCGATTACAAACCAAAGTTTTTTTGAAACGCTACGCCTTGCGCTACCTGCCCACGGAGATAGTACACCGCAAAAAGCGCGGGCTTTCTGTACCTTTAAGCAGCTGGTTGCGCGAACCGCTTTATGAATGGGCGAAATCGAAATTATCCTCGCCCCTGCTGGATCGCGTTGGTGTTAATCGTTACGTTGCAGTCGATCTATTGCAGGAACATCTGCAACGTAAGGCTGATCATGCCCGATCAATCTGGACATTAATCGTCCTTAGCGAATGGCTGGAGTGGGTGTCCGAAGTTGAAACATAGGTCATCGGGCGGATATTAAGTTCGATAACCCAAAAAAAGCAACATAGATGACACTGATTTGGCTGATTAGCACGGGGCAGCGGAGTTTCTTCATCATAAAGAGATCTATTGCCAAAAGAGAAAATAAAATCCGTTGAACCCCGTCTAAAATTAAAGCTGGTATCTGCCGAGTACCCACATGAACTTAAACTTTTACCGCGATAATACAGGCGAAATTAAACCACTGAAAATAGGTACCAATGCGATCAAATCCAGCTCTTTCCAATAATTCATAGTTCTCATCCAGGCGATAAGGAATCAATACATTTTCCAAAGCTTCACGTTTACGCTGATTTTCAACATCTGTATAACCGCTTTGAGAGATTTTAAATTGCAGGTAATGATCTATGTATAAGCGATTTAATACCGGATCATTAACGAGTATTTTCTCAGACAACAAGACTATTCCGCCCGGCCTGAGCGCTTTATAAATATTTGTTAGCAGTTGTTCTCTATCAATGGGCCGGACAAATTGTAAAGTCCAATTAAGGATGACAACATTGCAAGGAGGCAATTCGGGAAGATGGCTCAGATCGGCAGTGATCAAGGACACTTTTCCGGCCGCCATTTGCTCAGACAATTTGTCGCGTGCCTTATCCAGCATTGAATCAGAATTGTCATAGCCTATAAACCGGGTACTTTCCGGACATTTTTGATGTTTGGTAAGGTACTCAATGGTGGTTCCTGTCGAGCAGCCTAAATCACAGACTACCCCCGAATCTTCAGGTAAAAAATCCATAACAAGATCGGATTGAATGCGCTGGACTTCATTATAAAAAGGCACGCTCCTTGAAACCATATTGTCAAAAACTTTTGCAACACGTTCGTCAAAAGCAAAATCTTCCGCCCGACCCGTCTGTAGAAATACTCTATCTTGTTCTGTCATAGTGTCTGCCGTTTAGTTACTGTGTTCTGTTTGTTTCAGGTTGGACATGAATGAAAAATTTTTATCATGGAATTTCGCACTGATCCAATCGCTCTCTGAATGTAATTACCGCATTGGCTTGAGACGTTCGGTTTTCTTTAAAAACCGAACAAACCCATAAGCGCCTAATACAAGCACTGCCAGGGCAATTAATAGCGACTGGTATTCGCCTAGTTTATTTGCCAAATTTAACTTGTAAGCCATCAGTCCCAGGGGAACCATCAGTGACGTCATTATAGTGCCATATTCTTTAACGGCAACTTTAGGCCAGTCAAATTGATAGTTGTTAATAGTCTCAGACAGGCCTTTAAATCGGGGTATCCAGCGCGGGACATCGTTACAGAAAGCCGTATAAGGTTCTCCAAATTTTTCGCTTAAAAAACTCTCTTCACTATGAACAATAAGCCGATAGATGGCGATAAAAGCTAATGAGCCAACAATAAGCCCGGTCAAATTACCGGAAACAAATACAAAACCCATTACAATTAGTATATTACCGACATATAAAGGATTTCTGCAATGTGAAAAAAGACCATCTGTGACCAAATTTTCAGCATAGATGCGTCTCATGCGGCCGCCACGCACGATATACGACAGCCCAATCGCCAGTATCCTTAAGCCCTGTCCTACTATAATCATTGCAAAACCCATGGCCATTAAATAGACACCAGGAACATTATCTATCGCAACAGGAGGCCATAAAAACAGCACTATCGCAATAAGTACAGGAAAAAGAACATTACGGGTATGGAAAAGAAAGTTTCCCCATTGATTAAATAAATCAGTCATTATTTTTGTCTACGCCTACGTTAATTGTTGTTTTGCTTATTGAATTTGTATCCATAATCAACAAAATGAAACTTCCACATTATTAAAAGCTTTATTGATACCAGAGGGACTATTTTAAGTAGACTTTGCTTTATAAGCAAAAGAAACACTTTATTTTTGTCCCTCCTTCAAGTTGGTTGCCGACTTTAAAACGGCTGACGGCAATTCGGTAGGCAAGGTTTATTGGCGTGCAAATATTAAAAATCCTGAATGCTGGTATGATTCATATTTAACTTAATGAATTTAAAATAATCACATTGGGTTTTGCGTGCTGCGATATTTTTAATCGACTTATCTCCGTAAACCAGGGTGATGATTTCTCTTTTTGCTTCCAGCCAGTCACGAAGGTCATTGCCAGGATAAAAACCACGTTTTTCTGCCTTGTAATAAGCGGCCTCAGCGATCATGGCATCCAGATTAATCGGTTGAACGGTTGGCGAAGTAGGCAAGGTAAAGCCAAACTTTATTAAGTTGACAAGATCTTGCGGTGAATTTCCTTTGATACCTATTTCGGCTGGCTCCAACTCCGACCGAGTCCCGAAAAGCTGATCCCAGAGCGACAGCACAGCACCATAGTTACTGTCATGTTCATGCCGTTGCGTTGAGTGGTGAGTACGGTGCAGTGATGGAACGATAATGACATGCCCCAATAGTTTTTCACCCATGAAGGAAATATTGGTGTGATGAAACATTATAAATAGCGTCATTATTGCTTCACTGGTTAGCACCATCGCTTCTTCTATACCTAAAAGAATAATGAGAGCAGCTTTCAGAGCGTTGGTGATGACAAGCTCCAGAAAATGTATTCGAAAGGATGTGGTGATGTTCAAATAAGGATCGTTGTGATGCACCTTGTGAAACATCCACAGGCAATCAAAGCTGTGACTGGCTTTGTGCCAGAGATACATTAACAAATCGAGCAATAAAAACGACAGAACTGCTTTCCATGCGGGGCTGGAAAGTGAGTTAAGCAGTCCTTTATCTGAATAGCGCTCGGCCAGTACCAATAAGGATGAAGCCGACACTAACGACAGCGCGATACTGTTAACAATAAACAGGCTAAAGTTTGTTTTATAAGACTGACGCAAGTGTTTTCTTGGCAGTTTTTCTCTTGGCGCGTGGAATTCAAGGGTCGCCAGTATGGCAAAAACCATAAGCAGAGTTAATGCCAGTACTTCGCCTGGCACCATCGTTGGCCATCTGAAATTAAATTCATGTAAAGTAGTTAGGCTTAACATTGTCTTTTCCTCTCTATAAAACTGATGTGCAGAATAATCATAAGTAATGTTAATGACAGGTTGATGACCAGAAAAGGTCTCTTTGGACATCGTCTTTACTAAAATTATGAGCATCAAACATTAACAAATACTGAATAACCTAAATGAGTTTTTTATTCATTGGGTGATTAAAACTCACTTATTCCTCTTTACTTAAAAGGTCAGCAAAACTCGCGCCAAATAGTCGACAAGATCATTTGAAATTCTGATTAGAATCCCTGTAGACCATTGTCGGCAAGGGCTTTAGCTGCTGAATTTTATTTGAAGGCGGAGGATATGGCTTACTGACCGCCATAAAAGGCGTGTTTTGAACAATCTGAATGGTTCAATTGAGTGCAATTGTACCATTTATTCGCACCAATAACGAACTTTAATTAATTATTGTTTCTTAATAGTGTGCATATTGTTATTTTATCTTGTTTTACAAGCAGTCGCCGTACTCCATAATTAAAAGCCGGCAGTCAAAAAAGGTATTGGGGTATTGAATGCTAATAATAAAGCGTAAGATAACTTCTAAGAATAGATAAAGCGTGATGGTGCGTGCGGTACTACTCCAAATTTTAAAACGGGTATTTTGGGAGCATCGCCATACCGATGTCGTCCACCAGACGATAGGCAGAAACAGCATTCCGTGCACTGTTTTCCAACTGGCTATGGTATAGGTTACGTTCATTACCCGGTAATCAATATAATAAAGGATAACATTGACTAACAAGAAAAACGGCCAAAATGTACGCCATAATGCCGAATTTCCTAGCCATGCAGAATGTAAAAATTGATATAAACTATTATTGCCGGGCTTGTTGATCCAGTTTTTATTAACCTCAGGCGTATAAAAATACACCAGAAAAAAAACAGCCGCCAAAAATATAACTGCTTCAATAGCTGAAAATAGGCTGGTATAGGTAAATATAATCGGAAAAGTATTGATAAACATGTTCAATGATTTGCTTAATGTGATTGCCGCTAAAGAATATACCTCACTATTTATTCTTGGCAATCACCAAGCGTATTATTGAGCTTGGTTTCAGTTGTTTTTAACTGATGGCTATCCATTAAGCTGAAACAGATGTATCTTAAAATTTTATTAGCCAATAATGAAGTTTAACCATAAGCAGAGTAAACATCGCTTAATGATGAAGCCAAACGCACACAAGATTTTTATATACACAGCTTTGCTTTGTGAAGCTAAGCCATTAGTAGATCATTTTGGCTTAAAAAAAGAGACTGCTGTTCAACCGTTTGCTGTTTATTTAAATAATGACATTTGTTTGACGGTGACCGGACTTGGGAAAAGCGCAATGGCTGCCGGAGTGGCGTATACGCAAGCACTGTTTGCAAAAGTTGAGTATCCCGTTATAGTCAATATAGGTATCGCCGGGCATAGGGATCACGCATTGGGAGGCTTGTTTTTAATCGATAAAATCATCGATCTTGATAGCCAAAAAAACTATTATCCAGCGTTGATTTTTACGCCGGCTTGCCCCACCGGCAGCGTCCAAACGTCATCAAAACCACAGCTTAATTATGACCCGCTGCATCTTTGTGACATGGAAGCCTCTGCATTTTATGAAACGGCGGTGCGGTTTTCTTCAAGTGAGTTAATCCTTCTGCTTGAAAGTCATTTCAGATAATCAATTATCTCCCGTCGAAAATATTCAACCTAAACAGGTTGCTTCATTAATAGCGGCACACCTTACTATGATTGAATCATTGCTGGCGTGCTTAACTGCACTGGCAGTGCCGGTAAGCGCGCCTGAACCCGTGTTATTTAAGCATCTGATACAACGTTATCGGTTTACGGTTAATGAACAAATGCAATTAAAAAACCAGTTATCCCGCTGGAATGTTGTTACGAAGCATCAATCTCTTGAGTTTGATGAAACCCGCTTGGATAACGGTAAGGATGTGCTGCGCTGGTTGGATATACAGATCAATAGCACTGATTTCTATTTATAAACCATTTCCTGTTGGTTTAAATAAAGAAAAATGCGTTTTTGGTGACAGCGACAATACCGATATAAACAAAACAAACCATCGCGCCAACAAAAGCCAGCCATCGGACAGTTCCGCGATTACGCATAACAACGACGCCTAAGCCAATATAACCCAGTAACGCCACTATTTTGGCAATAATCCAGCCATAGTCGGTAGATAACCATCCGCCTTGAAAAACCAGGGTAATACCGCTGACCAGCAATAAAGTGTCAATGACATGGGGTGCAATTTTGAATGCTTTTTGTTTCAATATAGCCGGATGAGTTTCTGACAAAATGACTCTTCCTACAAAACTGAAAATGGATAGCAAGATAAAGGTAAGGTGAATAATTTTAATCATGTTACTCTCAAATGGTTGAACCTCAGATTTGGCATTATAACGCCGCCGCGAATAAAAGCAGAGATCTAAGTTAAGTAACCCAAAGTTTGCTATACTCAATCGAACGATCACTCACAGTTGATGGGTTATTTAGATTCTTACCGACGATACAAGGCGCACTCATTAAGATGTTGAGTGAATATCCTGAGTGAGCTACTTATCAAATCGCCTCATTTAGGTTATGCCAGATAAAAATGATGACATAACAAAAAATAGTGTGGCATAATGTATAAAAATTGTGGCTTTTACGCTACCAAGCGTTCAGACACAAGGCTCATTTCTATATTCAACACCCGTTATACGGTCGGTATAAAGCTCAATAAATGGAGCGTAACTACTTTCAAATAGCCTTGACTCCGGCAAACCCTGCCGACAAGCTATGCCGAATGACGGACTTGGGTATAACAATGAGGATCCAGGGATGGGGATTAGTGACTTAGATTTTTTTGCTTTACGATTTACCGTTTTTTTTTGAAAGTTAATTTTAGGAGAATGTTATGTTAAAAAAACACATACTGGCTCTTGCAGCATTGTCAGCCCTGGGCTTTTTGCCTATGGCTCAAGCTGAAGATGTCGTAGATGATAGGTTCTATGTCGCACCTTTTGGCACATTTGTACAACCGGGCGGTGATCGAAATGTCAATAGCGGCTGGGGTGGCGGCTTGGGCGTTGGCAAGATGCTTAATGAGCATTTCAATGTCGAGTTGAAAGGATTTTATCAAACCTTGAGCGGTGATAACGGAAATGGAGCCGCAGAGTTAGGCGGTGGTCTGGCGGAAGCACAATATTACATCATGCGCGATAAGTTTTCGCCTTATACCGTTCTTGGTTTAGGTGGCATGAACACTAGCATGAATGGTAAGAATGGTGCGGGCTTTATCGGCGAAGCAGGTGCCGGTTTTACCTATGAAGTTAGCGATAACTTCCTGATTCGTAGTGATGTGCGTTATCGTTACAATCAAAATTTCAACGCTAACTTACCCTTACAGGCTGGCACAAACGAATATCATGACATGGTTGTAAACCTTGGTTTCGTGATTCCGCTTGGCCCAAAACCAGTCGCTCCTGTAGCCGTTGCTGAAGCTCCGCCTCCAACTCCTGTTGCTGATTGCACGACTATGGATGGGGATAATGACGGCGTCAACGATTGCGATGATCGTATGCCCGGATACGTTACCTGGCGTTCCAGTCAGTATAAAAGGCTGCTGGATCGTTGATGTAAAATTTGACTTCGATAAATACAATATCAAACCGGAATTCTTTGGTAATCTTGATAATGCAGCTAGAAAAATCAAAGAGCATCCTGAGAAGGCAATTGAAGTACAAGGTCACACGGATAATGTCGGTTCATTCAAATATAACCAAAAGTTGTCTGAACGCCGTGCAAATGCTGTCAAAAAGTACCTGATGGAAGGAAGCGGAAGATCAGATCTTACTTCTCGTGGATTTAGCTTCTCTCAACCTGTAGACACTAATGAGACTGATGCAGGCCGCGCCAACAACCGTCGCGTCCAATTGGAAGTTGAAGGTGCACCTCAACAACCTCTAGTGCCTCAACTACCTGGTCGTGAACAAAATATAGATACTAATCAACCTCAATAACGTTAGTAGACATTGCCAGACTGGAAGCTCTCTAAGTCATTGAGGGCTTCCAAAAACAAAAAACCCGCTTTCATAGCGGGTTTTTTTTATTCCCACATTTCGCACCTATTTCTTTTCTTTTAAAGATGTCGTTTCATCCCTAATTATCGCCGCTGGACTGCTCGCTATATCGGCTCCGAGCTATTTATGAAGCTGAGCATGGAAATGGCTACATTCTCTGACAAACACTTAAATCCTTCATGATAGCCGTGAAAGCAAACGTCTTTAGCCGTTGCAACCACACGGCTCAAACCAAAATGCCAAGCAGTTTCGTTAGCACGTCCTTGATTGGCACTTCAATAGAAAGCAGAATCAGCAGTGGAATCAAGGCAGGTAGTGCAACTCCCATGATGGCGGATTTGCCGATCGGCGCGGCGCGCATGTTCTTTACTGCGTCGTACAGCGCCAGGGTGTCGGCTACCGGACCGATTTCCTGGGCTTCTAGCAGCGAATCATCGTCCAGCGTTTCACCGAGAATCCAGCGCCGCCGCACCAGGCGCCCATGTTGACCCACCAGCGTGCTATATTCCAGTAATGCCTGGCGTTTAGCAGCCGCAAGAGGACCGATAAAGACGAGCAGCGGTGTGACACACAAGCCGATTACGACGATCAAAAAAGCCGCCAGCAGACCTCTCAGGGATTGCACGTGGACACCGTGATAAACTACCTCGTGCGCCAGTTGGGAGGCGAGCACGGAGGAAACCGCCAGTGCAAAAAGGCTAAAGGCCGTCGGAAGCTTTTCCATGAATCCCAAACCCCCTGCACGATCTGCGTGGGTCGGCACCAGGTTAAGGCCAATGCCAGCAATACGTTTTAAAAGAATAATTAGAAGCGCCAGACGCCAAAGCCACGCGGCCATAAGGATAGTAAAAATTGGCCGGCTAACATAGCTGTACCACAGTCCGCCGAATCCCCCTGCGGCCCAATTGAGCTCATGGTCGTCGGTTGCCGCCGGCTTGAAGATTGTCCAGGCAAGGACAAGGACGACGATGATCAACCAGGGCTTGGCGAGATTGCGCAGCCGGATGACGCCTTGAATGATTTCCTTGAATGCTCCTTGCTGCTCATCCTGAATCAACCCCGATGTCTGGAAATAGGGGATAAGCCGGGCCAACAGCTTATGCATCATCGCTTCGCCCATTATAAAGAGAGGCACGGCAATTAAAAACCGGACATGGATGCCGAAGTGCTGCAATAAGGGTTCATCGACATGACCAGGAAAGGCGCGCCCGTTAAATACGGCCCAAAGGACGATGGGCAGCCAGGTGAGCAGGGTGAAAAAGACCGCTCGGCGAACCGTGCCCAATCCCTGTTCGGGAATCAGCCCCACGTGGCGTTGCAGTCGAAACGGCAAATCATCCCGGACCAGGGAGAACGCCAGTGATTCATCGATGGCTTGTTTCATGGTTAGGCTCCTTGTTGATCAAATTCGAGATGACAGCTACTAATTCGGTAGCGCTCCATTATACTCACTCCAGTAAGGCAACATACCGCAAATTTTGTGGTTCAAGGTTTCGATCCGGCTACGGAACCGCCAGCGTTCATTCACCTCTTAATGCTCGTCAAGGAGATGAAGTTGCGATAAATCTACGCAAACATCGTAATTGAGTATCTGAACGGCAATCCAGAAAGCCTTGCCAGCCAACGGTTTCAAAGAAAATTTTGAATCGAAGTTTTTCGATTAAAATAAGGCGTACTTTTTGAGTAAGCATTCACCTCCCCCTTTGTAAAAGGGGGATTGAGGGGGATTTATCGAATAAAATCTCCCCTAACCCCCTCTTTTCCAAAGAGGGGAACTGAATAGTTACCTTTTTGGAAATGTTCACGGCTTCTCTAAATTAAGGCTAAAATGCCAAGTATCGCTAACTCATACCGATAGTCATAAATTCACAAAAATGTTCGACCTGAATAAATCGCTACACCTCTTGTCCGATAAGGCTTCTGGCCTTTCCGTCCATACACTACTTAGATAAAGGAATCCATACATGAATGAGCCGTCCAATTTTAATTTTAATGCTGACTTGGAAAAGCGCTTGTCTGACCGGCTGATGGATGTTTTTATCCGGGCCGGATTAATTCTCGTTATGGTTCTATTGTGTTATGAGATTTTCTCCCCTTTTCGTCCTATGATGGTGTGGGCTCTGATTCTGGCGGTAACCCTCTATCCGGCCCATCAAAAACTGGCAAACAGGATGGGCGGAAAACAGGGTCATGCCGCCACAGTGATGGTGTTGGCTGGCATATTGCTGATCGTGACCCCTACTACCCTTTTGGTCAATTCGATTGGCGATTCCGTACATCATTTGATCAACGGCGTAAGGGATAACACGTTGCAAATCCCCCCACCTTCTCAGGCTGTGGCGGAGTGGCCGGTTGTCGGCAAGAAGGTGTACGGTGCCTGGTCAAAAGCCCATGAGGATCTGCCGGCCGTTGTGCAGAGCATGCAACCGAAGATCGGTGACCTGTCGAAAAAGGCCATGGGGATGGTTGCCAGCATAGGAGGCAGTATCGCGATGTTCCTGTTTTCATTTATCATCGCTGGAATCATGATGGCCTTCGGGGAGTCGGGCGCCCGGAGCATCCGGGCTATTTTCGATCGCGTTGTCGGCACTGCACGAGGAGGAGAATTTACCGTACTCTCCACAGCCACCGTTCGCGCAGTCGCCCAAGGCATCATCGGGGTCGCTTTGGTCCAGGCTATTATCGTCGGACTGATACTGATCATCGCCAGTGTTCCATTGGCTGGGGGATTGTCCCTGATTGTGCTGATCCTTGGAATTGCACAGGTTCCGGCAGTCATTGTTACCTTGCCTGTTATTGGCTATATCTGGTCCAGCGGAGACTACCCCACCGTGGCAGCGATCAGCTATACGGTTCTGTTGTTCATCGGCGGCATGGCTGACAACGTCCTGAAACCTTTGATGCTGGGTCGCGGAGTCGATGCACCGATGCCCGTGATACTGCTCGGCGCTCTGGGTGGCATGGCAGTTAGCGGTATTCTGGGCATGTTCGTCGGAGCGACCTTACTGGCCCTGGGCTTTCAGATCTTCATGCAGTGGGTGGCTGCTAATCCCGACAGCCAACAGAAGTAGACAAGGGGAGTGATTCGCAGAAGGAAGATTGAGTCGCTGCACGCCCTGCAGGCAAAGCCAGTGGGCACGCAGGGTATTGCCTTGTTGGTGTGCTTGCTGCTCAGCGCCTGTAAGACAGTCGGGCCTGACTTCAAGCGACCTGAGGTAGCTTGGCTCGACTCCTGGTCTGGAGGCTCGCTAGAGTCGCTGGCTTCGGTGCAGAGAGCCCCCCGGAAAGGGCAGATTGAAGAGTGGTGGCACACCTTCAACGATCCCGCGCTCGACTGCCTGGTCAGCGAGGCACTCCGTATGAATCCCAATGTGCGAACCGCCGGTGTCCGCATTCTGGAAGCGCGCGCCCAACTCAGGATTGCGGGCAGTACTCTCTACCCTCAGGTACAGCAGGTGACCGGCAACATCCTGAATGTGGGGGAGCAAGTGTCTGGCGGACCGGATATCTCTTTTATGGCTTATGACGCTGGCGTAGGTATCGGCTGGGAACTTGATTTTTGGGGCAAGTTCCGGCGCACCATCGAATCGGCGGATGCCAGCTATTTCGTTAGCATCGCCCAATACGATGATGTGCAGGTGTTGTTGGCCGCACAGGTGTCCAGCCTCTACTCGTCCATCCGTACCCTGGAAGAACGTCTGCTGATTGCCCAGGAGAATGCTGCGTTACAACAGCGCAGTCTGGAGATTACCGAACGATTATTCAGAAGCGGCAATAATTCCGAACTGGATGTCCAACAGGCCAAGACTCTGTATCTGGGTACATCTTACGCGATAGACCCGGCCACTCAGGTTGCTTTCTGATGCAGCCCTTTCGATGAAGTCTTCAGAAGACGCCACCAGCCCTTTGCCCAGTAAATACTGGTGCTTCATGTTTAGATGGCTTACTGCCTCACTAGCATCATACAAAGTTCCATTACGATCAAATTGGCATCCGGATTCCTGTAAATGCGAAAACAGATGCGCAATCTCGAGTTTTGTCGCAGGCGTAGGCTCTCCTGCAAAACTCACAATGGCTAACATTGCGGCAAAAATAAAAGAAAGTTGCCACGCACCAGGCTCTTCAGAGGAAGAAATAAGAAATCACATTAGTACCCAGGATTTTCACTCAGAACCGGACGCGTCAAGCAAGTCTCGCATGCTTTATAGAGCGTTCGATTTAGCCGTTTCAATCTCAGGCCTTTTTGTGTGGGAAAGAAATAAATTGAGGGCAAAATCAAAAAATCACTAGGCTAGACAATAATGCCGAATCTCATAACGCATTCAGTTTTTATTCAGCAAGTGGAGCCTAGGATTAGTATCATATTCTTCATTACAAAATTAAAGTCATTTTTTAACTTTTATTCAGGCAATTAAAATGAATACTCGCCCTCGCTTTGGATTAATGTTATTGGCTCTATTGGTCGTGTTTCTGTCCTCCAGTTTTATAGCGACACAGCAGGTTCAGGCAAATACTAATATCAGTGTCAACATCAGTGTTTTTCACGATGCCCTGGCGCCCTATGGTAACTGGGTGAATCACCGGACTTACGGGCAGGTTTGGTATCCGCGTAACATTGCACGGAACTGGCGACCCTACACGGACGGATACTGGGCGCATACCGATGAGTACGGCTGGTTGTGGGTTTCGAATGAACCCTGGGGTTGGGCGCCTTTTCATTATGGACGCTGGGCATGGGATAACTGGTACGGCTGGGTTTGGGTGCCGGGACGAACCTGGGCTCCGGCCTGGGTATTCTGGCGTTCCGGCGGAGGTTATGCTGCTTGGGCTCCGATGCCACCGAATGTTGTGTGGCAACCTAACATCGGTCTGAACATCAGTTATTTTAATTATGACCGTGATTTGCGTTGGGATTCCTGGGTGGCGGTACGTGAACATGATCTTCCTTATCGAAACATGAGTAGACGTATATGTCCACCGCGCCAGAACCTGCAAATTATTAATGTGACGAATAATATAAACAACGTAACCCTAATCAATAACACTATTGTCAATCAGGGCGTGCCGGTCAAACAGATCGAAGCAATCACACGCAAGCCGATAGTATCTGTAGTGCCTACCGTGCAGGATAAAGTGAATGGAAATACGGCAGGGCAAAATGAGGGTCAGCCTAACATAATCCGGTTGCCAATGGCCCCGCCCACGCCGGAGGAAATTCACCATAATGAGGAACTTGCAAGACGATTGGATGGAAAAAACCCGGATGGAACCAGAACAGAGTTACCCGCCGTAGCAGATTCAGGACGGGCGGGTAATCAAGATCCGAGAGTGCCGGGACGTCTGGCCGGAGCGTCTGCTCCTGTTCAATCGCCCTACGCTACGCAGGAACAGCCGGATCCGCTACAGACGAAACCTGTCGAGCAGGCATTGCCGTTACCTGCAATACCTGAAACACCGCTGGTAGGACTCGGTCTTGATTCCGGTACGCAACAGAAAAACCTAAAGCCGACAGTAATCTGAAGGCATTGGTACCTTCACAACCGGCTGATCAGCAACCCTTGACCACGAATGAACAGACAGTTTCACGCCCCATTGAAAACTGATGGCGCTCCGGTTCCCGCACCTTTAACAGACCAGCAATCTGTTTCGACTGACGCTACAGCACCACCGTCCCAACAAAATGGGCAGCAACCATTAGAATCAGTAATAGATTCTAATGGTCAGCCGCCTCAAAACTCCGTAGCGGATCAACAACAAATACAACAGCAACAGACCGAAAATTCACAGCGTCAGCAACAAACAGATCAACTGCAAGAAGAATTAGCGCACAGGCAAGATAAAAAGACGCAACAAGAAATAGAAATGCAGCCGCAACAGACTGAACGTGCTCCTAATGATGTGCAGCAAATGCAACTACAGGAAACGGCGCACCAGCAGGATATGCAAAGTCAACAACAAATGGAAATACAACAGCAACAATCGCAACGTGCGCAAGAAGAAGCCCAGCAAATGCAACAACAGGAAGCGGCACGTCAGCAGGACATGCAAAACCAACAACAACTGGAAATACAACAGCAACAAGCGCAACGTGCGCAAGAAGAAGCGCAGCAAATGCAACAACAGGAAGCGGCACGCCAGCAGGACATGCAAAACCAGCAACAACTGGAAATACAACAGCAACAAGCGCAACGTGCGCAAGAAGAAGCGCAGCAAATGCAACAACAGGAAGCGGCACGTCAGCAGGACATGCAAAACCAACAGCAACTGGAAATGCAGCAGCAACAAGCGCAACGTGCGCAAGAAGAAGCCCAGCAAATGCAACAACAGGAAGCGGCACGTCAGCAGGACATGCAAAACCAACAACAAATGGAAATGCAGCAGCAACAAGCGCAACGTGCGCAAGAAGAAGCCCAGCAAATGCAACAACAGGAAGCGGCACGTCAGCAGGACATGCAAAACCAGCAGCAACTGGAAATACAACAGCAACAAGCGCAACGTGCGCAAGAAGAAGCCCAGCAAATGCAACAACAGGAAGCGGCACGCCAGCAGGACATGCAAAACCAGCAGCAACTGGAAATACAACAGCAACAAGCGCAACGTGCGCAAGAAGAAGCCCAGCAAATGCAACAACAGGAAGCGGCACGCCAGCAGGACATGCAAAACCAACAACAAATGGAAATGCAGCAGCAACAAGCGCAACGTGCGCAAGAAGAAGCCCAGCAAAGGCAACAACAGGAAGCGGCACGCCAGCAGGACATGCAAAATCAACAACAAATGGAAATGCAGCAGCAACAAGCGCAACGAGCGCAAGTAGAAGCCCAGCAAATGCAACAACAGGAAGCGGCGCGCCAGCAGAATCAGGACTTACAAAATCAACAGCAAATAGAAAAACGGCGGCAACAGACTGAGCGTGATGAAGCACAGCAAATGCACAAGCAACAGGAGGCAACACCTCAGTAAATGAATATCAGAAGGCCAAACAGGGTTTGAGTGCAATGCCGAAGTAGATAGCTTAGTTACTGATACCCCCTACAATGAGGGTCTTGGCATAGCTGTAAAAATAGACAATACTGATAAGATAACGCATGTTGATTGGGGCTTCCAACCTAAAGCGGGACAAAATTAAAGTTAAGCCGTTTGTGGTGAGCTTATCGAAAAGTCGAGCCGTGAGTGGCTTAACCGCATCCCCTTCGACAGGCTCAGGGCGAACGGCTTATTCTAAATTCCCCTCACCCAACCCTTCGGAGAGTGCTTGCACTCCGAAAGATGTATGCATAGATTAACTCTTTGAGGGAGAAGACCGGGTGAGGGTGATCGAATGTCGCTTTATTTCGCCAGGCTCGATACTCCTACCCTAAGACAACCCCCATTCCCCAAAATAAAATCGTTGATCTAATGAGGCGCGGGTGCGCTCAGCTAATTCGGCCGCTTTAAAATCATCGTCAAGCACATCTATATCCGCCTGATAGCCGACGGCTATCATAGACATAGGCGTACAGTCGGCGGGAAGTTTAAAAAGCTCACGCGCTTTTTCCGCATCAAAGCCGCCCATTTGATGCACCACCAGCCCAAGTGCAGTGGCTTGAAAACACAGGCTGACGCTTGCGGCTCCGGTGTCATACATCGCCCAGCGATTCGGCTTGCCGTTGTGGTTGAAGTTTTCCATCGCGACGGAAAGCATTAATACGGGTGCATTTTTAGCCCACAGTTGATTTTTTTCTGCCAGACAGGAAAGTGCCTGTTGCCAGCTGGTTTCATCTTGGGATTTGACCCAAACAATAAAGCGCCAGGGCTGGTCATTAAAACAGGAAGGTGCCCAACGCGCTGCTTCCAGAAGCGCAGTTAAATCCTCATGGCTTACGTCTTTATCAGGGTCTATGGCTCGAGGGCTCCACCGTGTTTGAATAAGGTCGTGGATTTTTACACTGGTTTTTGCGGGTTTATGTTGCATATTTGCTTCCTTTTGTTCATTGGAGTTTAGACTAATATTTTCAGAGTGAGCCATTTGCCATCGCTGGGTCTGTAGATCGACTAGCCCACAGACCGTTTGCATGACGGAAGTATAGATCAAATGAGAACAGCGAAAGCGAGTGGCGACAATCGCCCAATTTCTTCACCCAGCCAATGCAGTGTTCCACCCTGACACGAACAGCACTGAGTTGAGAATTAAACTCTTGCTGTTGCTCAGTCAGGGTCATTTCTCTGCACTTTAGTGAATGGGGTAAAAACGGTTAAGCGTGGAATTTGTTGTTCGCATGCGCTGTTTCTGGATTACAAACAGTGAATAAGCTAACTTGGTCAGCCAGGCCTTTGATATCTTTTGTCGGTTCACCGATAGTTAGTTGACCATCGGATACATCAATTACTAGGTGTGCATCTCATCAACTGAGTATTTCATATTTTGCATGGGGCCTGGAGCGGAGGCACTAATAGCCAGGATGTGATGATCGTCATCGTCGCCATTTGCGTTTTGATCGTGAAAGCTTTCTGCTTTCCTGAGTAATATAGCTTGCGTGTTTCATTGTTCCTACCTGGACGGTACACTCGTTGTTCGGTGGCATCCACTAACACACGACCGTTGGCTAATTGCTCGGATGGCAGAGTAACCAGTTTTTTTAATTCTTGATTATCTTTTATGATTTCCCATACCTCAGGACAAGGTAAAACAGCAATAATAAGCGGCAGCAAGCGACGAAGATCACGTGAAATATCACATTGCGTCTGTCCAAACATGAGTGCAATAACCAGCTGGGGAACATGTAGACGTAAATAAGACAGTACGGCCACTGTTCTCTGGGCTAGCGATTGGTCAAACTTACGTCCTGCACCAACCGCTCGTTTTCGATCATCTCGAGTATGCCTTCCCATTTCATGAGCAGGCAGTTTGGCCTCCATTTTATCAAGCATATCCCAAAACTCTTTAGCCGGAATACCTGTGAAAGCAACGATCAATGCTGGGTATTTATGTAATGTTGCCTCGTTGAACATAGCGATCTCCTCATTTTATTTGGATGAGGTTACACCATGCACCTGTTTTGCTTATTGTGCATAAACTCTAATGTAGACGAAAAATATAACGCACAGAGACACAGAGTTGTTCAATATATTAAAATGATAAATATTTCTTAACGTTGATACATTTAAAAAACCATTGTAAGTGAAAATATCAAGGTAATGCCTCTATTTTACTAATCACCGTTAATCTTGACGATTCAATAGGTTTTGGTTTAGCCTTGTTTGCTGTATTGCTCGGCAAGGTGGTTTTCGCCTTGCATGGTCTGCCTGCAACTATTCAACTGTATCTTACCAACATCTGACAGACTGTATTCTGAGCAAATCGAAGTAATTTGATTGAATCTGAAGTTTCTAATTTTGTATTGAGAAAATGTGCTGTTTTAAGGTTTCTTCTTTTTGGAGATAAAGTGTTGAGTTTAGTTAATCGGGGGACATAGTCGGCGATGGCAAAAACGATAAGTTATATCTGGCGCTTGTTTGCAACCGGATTTTGCTTTTTCAGCTTTGGTTTAGGCGGCTTGTTATTGTGGGCGCTGGTTTTTCCTATAGTGTCTATTTTGCCCGGCGATCGCTTGCAACGGATCAGTCGAGGACAAAAAGTGGTGCATTACAGTTTTTATTTTTTTATCGGGCTGATGCACAGAATGGGCGTAATGACTTACGAAATAGTAGGGTTGGAAAAACTTAATCGCCCAGGGCAACTGATAATAGCCAATCATCCCACTTTGGTGGATATTGTTTTTTTAATTAGCCGGGTTAAACAGGCAAACTGTATCGTAAAAGAACAGCTATGGCATAATCCCTTTATGCGGGGGCCTATTCTCAATGCCGGGTATATCAGTAATGGCGACCCTGAAAAAATGATAGCCGAATGTGTTCAATGGTTACAATCAGGCGGTGTCATGATTATTTTCCCGGAAGGAACACGATCAATACCGGGTAAACCGTGTCGTTTTCAGCGGGGAGCCGCTACAATAGCGTTACAAGCAAACAAAATTGTAACGCCTGTCACCCTATCCTGTTATCCCAGTACCTTAACAAAAGCAGAGCAATGGTATCAAATTCCTTACCGGCGTTTTCATCTAGCTATGCATGTTGGTAATGATATTGCGCTGAATGAATTTACAGCCATTGAGCCTAAATCAATTGCTGTGCGGCGCTTTAATCGGTTTTTACAGGATTATTTTACTCATCAGAGAGAAGTCTATAAAGACTATGGAAAATGAATTAATACAATTGGATATTGATGCGCTGGATCTGGAAGATATTAGCTGAAATGCGCATTTTTATAAACGGCGTTACAGCCATGTTAACCGTGCTTTATCCTTTCGCTGTTTATTTGGGGATCAATTACTTTGAGCCTTGGAAAATTGCAGGCGTTTTGATGGTGTTTTTGCTTATCAAGCTGGCTATTAGTTATTCCGATAATCATTGGAGTAGGCCGCTGCTAATAGCCGGTGTGTTGTATTGTGGATTCGCCCTCTGGAGTAATACTCTTGTTAGCTTGCGGTTTTATCCGGCCTTGGTGAGTGGCATGATGTTGGTTATTTTTTCATGGAGTTTACTGACGCCGACTAGCCTGATTGAACGTTTGGCTCGATTACAGCATCCTGATTTACCCCCTGAAGGCATCAGTTACACGCGACGTGTTACTCAAGTTTGGTGTGTTTTTTTTATTGTCAACGGCTTTATTGCTTTAGTTACGGCCCTTTGGAGTAGTTTTGAAGTCTGGAGTTTATATAACGGCTTGATAGCCTATCTCTTGATGGGTATTTTATTGGGCGGGGAATATATAGTCAGGATGAAAACCCAGAAACATGTTAGATAAACTGATTCCACTGTCGCATTGTTTGACGGCAAAAAGACGAGCTACTTCGCCGATTGCTTATCATGCCGGGCATTTTTATGATGCCGATCAATTTTATGTGAGCGTTAAGTCTTGGGTTAACAGATTACAGTCACAACCAGCTCAGCGTTATGCTTTATTTACCGAAGATGCCTATCCCTTTGCAGTGTTGCTGTTTGCTCTTTTTCACGCCGGCAAGGAAGTCTGGATACCTGGCAATAATCGCCCCGGCACAGCGCTCCAGCTTCAGCAACTTGATTGTCAGTTAATAGGCGATTGGGATACAACCAGGATAGTTGATTATTGTCTGGAATCAACAGAATATTCCGGCCTGTCGTTATTGCCGCTAGATCTCTCAGAAACCAGGCTGGTGATTTTTACCTCCGGCTCTACTGGACACCCCAAGCCGGTCGTCAAGCAACTGATACAATTTCAGCTTGAAGTCGAAACCCTGGAAAAACAGTGGGGCAAACAGCTGGCCCATGCTGCGGCTTTGGCAACAGTCAGTCATCAGCATATCTATGGCTTATTGTTTCGGGTGCTATGGCCATTATCGGCAGGACGATGTTTTCATAGTGACTGTTATATCAACCCTGAAATCCTTGTGAAGGGCGCTCAGGACTTGGCGGCTTACTGGGTTGCCAGTCCCGCGCATTTAAAACGCCTGGATCATGATTCCCCTTGGGACGGCATTGCAAGTTTACGCGCAGTTTTCAGTTCCGGTGGTGCTTTACAACATGATGTCGCACAACAAATTTTAGCGTGTAGTGGGCAGCCGGTTATAGAAATCTACGGGAGTACGGAGAGCGGCGGTATTGGCTGGAGAGTGCAAGGCAATGAACCCTTAACACCCTGGACACTATTTGAAGGCATGTCGCTGACACAAGCTGATGGTGGCTGGCAGTTGCATTCACCTTACCTGACAAATCCCCCCCCAACCCCCCTTTTTCAAAGGGGGGAGTAATGCCGCTCCCCTTGATTTCTTCAAAGGGGGAAGTAACACAGACCTTACTTGACCTTACCCTCCTTTGGAAAAGCCTGTCCGAGTATGTCGAAGCGGGGGGCAGGGGGGATTTCTATTAGACGATCAAATCAGCTTACAAGATGATGGCCGGTTTATGCTACACGGGCGACTGGACAGGATTGTCAAAATAGAAGAAAAACGGGTGTCTTTGACAGAAATGGAACAACACTTAATGGCTATACCTTGGGTGACAGAAGCCTTTACTCTGATGTTAACCAGGCACAGGGATATCATCTGCGCGGTTATTGTTTTGACTAAGGACGGCGTGCAGTCACTAAAAACCAAAGGTAGAAAACCATTAATCAAACAATTACGTGAGGCGCTTTACCAAAACTTCGATGCGGTGGTTTTGCCCAGAAAATGGTTGTTTTTAGAACGGATGCTGATGTCTGCCGAGGGCAAAATCGAACAGCCGGTTTTAAAACACTTGCTGGATATGGATAGTCGAAAATTCCCCCATGTAATTGGGATTGATAAGACTGGCGATAGCGTTGAGCTGAAACTCAATGTGCCCGAAGATTTAATCTATTTCCCTGGTCATTTTGCGGGCTTTCCGATATTGCCGGGTGTGGTACAAATTGCCTGGGCAGAGCATTTCGGCAAACTGTTTTTTGCCATTGATAAGCCGTTTTTACACATGGAAGTTATCAAGTTTGTGAAAGTGATTCAGCCGGGTGCAGAGCTTAAACTCGTGCTTAACTGGAAGGCATCGCCGGGTAAATTGTATTTTAATTTCAGTTCAGAATTGGGTACGCATAGTTCGGGACGGATGGTTTACGGATATAATGAATAATGATTGTGAATAAGGTTGTATTTGATGGCCAACCGTTGACTATAGAAGATATTTGTCTAATCGCCCGGCAAAAGGCGCACATTGAACTAAGTCAACAAGCCGAATTTGTTACCCGGATCGATAAGGGCGCGATTGTTTATCGACACCTTATTAAGAGAAGAAGGCTTTGTTTATGGTGTAACTACGGGTTACGGTGATTCCTGCACGGTGTCTATTCCGCTTGATCTGGTCGACGAACTACCTAAACATTTATACACTTTTCACGGTTGCGGTTTGGGCAATCATTTTGATGCGCAGACAACACGCGCTATTCTGGCAGTCCGCTTAACCAGTCTGGCGCGCGGTTTTTCCGGGGTTCGTTATAAATTATTGCAACAACTGACGGAATTGTTGCAGCAGGATATTCTGCCGCTCATTCCCCAGGAAGGCTCGGTTGGCGCAAGTGGCGATTTAACCCCGCTTTCCTATCTAGCCGCCGTTCTGGCGGGAGAACGGGAGGTGCTTTATCAGGGCGAACGCTTGCCAACACAAGCTGTTTTTGCGCGGTTAAATATCGAACCGCTCATCCTGAAACCTAAAGAAGGGCTGGCAATCATGAACGGCACGGCGGCAATGACGGGAATCGCTTGTCTTGCTTACCAACGAGCCGGCTATTTATCGCAGTTGACTACACGCATTACAAGCCTGGCATCAGTTGCCTTAAAAGGTAATGCCTATCACTTTGATGAGAAATTATTTTCAGTTAAACCCCATCCCGGACAAAATCGCGTCGCTCAGCGCATACGCTCGGATTTGCAATTAACCGAAGACGCACCGCGCCACGATACCCGCTTGCAGGATCGCTATTCCCTGCGCTGTGCGCCGCATATCATTGGCGTGCTGGAAGATTCATTACCCTGGCTGCGGCAATTTATCGAAAATGAATTAAACAGTGCCAACGACAATCCCATCATTGATGCCGAAGGCGAACACGTGTTACACGGTGGACATTTTTACGGCGGCCATATTGCCTTTGCAATGGACAGCCTGAAAACAGCAGTAGCTAACCTCGCCGATTTAATGGACCGGCAAATGGCGCAGTTGATGGATCCCAAATTCAATCATGGACTTCCCGCTAATCTTTCCGGTGCAAGCGCTGATCTAGCCATGCTCAATCATGGCTTTAAAGCTGTGCAAATAGCCGTATCGGCATGGACAGCAGAAGCGCTTAAACTGACCATGCCCGCCAGCGTCTTTTCCCGCTCGACCGAATGCCACAATCAGGATAAGGTCAGCATGGGCACCATTGCCGCACGGGATTGCATCCGCATACTGGAATTAACCGAACAAGTTGCCGCCGCCACATTATTTGCCGTAGTTCAGGGTGTGGAACTTCGTGGCAATACGGAGGCTTTAAGTCCTGCGCTTAAAGCCACTGTTGAGCAAGTACGTCAATATAGCCCGTTTTTAAGCACTGATCGAGCCTTGGAGCAAGAGCTACGCCTTTGTCTGGAGTTGATCAGGAAACAGCATTGGGATTTATATGATTAACCTTTACGAAAAATACAAGGCCGTGCAACACCAGGATATACCTGATCCAAATCCGTTAAGTTTTATTTTAACGAAGGCTGAATTGGCAAGAAACTTAACGCCGGCAGAGTGGCAGTGGTTGGAGCTACATCATTTGTCCGACACCATAGCTGTGATCAAATACCAGGAGGATTACCGATACTCATTACTTAAAAAAGTAAGAAGTGAGTTAATTCTGTTAAAGAAAAATCGAATATGTGTCTGTTTCTGTACCTGTAGTTCCCGTAGTGCCCGATATTGATTCAGAAATTGCACTAGTTTTATACAAAATAAATGCACAAGAAAGACTTTCAAATACAGAAATACATTTTGTACGAAGCGATTATCATCGAGTTCTTGACTTTAATGATAGAAAACAAAGAAATGGAGTTTTAGAAGACATACCTTTTGACGAAAAATCTGAGAGCATTTTATTGAAACTTGAAAGAAAAACTCAATTTTCAGCTGACGATATCGAATGGATTTTTAAGCACAATGTAAGTTCCTTATCAAGTGCCCTCGAAAACCAATTCACTTTTTTACAAAACAAATATAAAGCTGATACTCAAAATAGCTCAATCGTTAACTATCAATCGCTTTATCTAATTTTGCAGAAATTAGAAGAAAAAATGCTCATCAATGAATCTGAGATTCAATATCTAAGAGAAAATGGCTTTGGTGAAATAGTAATTATTGCCCAGCAAATTGAATTTTCTTCACTCAAGCAAAAATATCAAGCAACGCAAATTCAGGATGACAGCGTTAATCATCATCTATACAAAATACTCAAAAAGCTTGAAGCAGGTATATCCTTAACTGAGTCGGACTTTAACTATTTAAAAAAGCAAAAACTATTTGCTAGTCTTAAATTTGTATATAGTGACTTTAATGATAGAAAAAAAAGAAATGGAATTTCAGATGACATCCCCTCTGATCAAATAGTCGGGAGCATTCTATCGAAAGTTGAACAAAAAAGTCCCTTTACCGCTGACGATATTGAATGGATTTATAAACACAATGGCATTTCATTTTTAACCGCCCTCAAAAAGCAAATGTCTTCATTACAGCATCAATATAAAGCTGCTGTTCAGGAAAGTTCAGATATTAATAATTTATTGCTTGCTCTTATATTACAAAAGTTAGACGAAAAGAAACGTCTCGACGAATCACAGATTCAATATCTAAGGGAAAATGGCTTTGATGAAGCGGTAACTCTTGCCTTGCAAATTGAATTTTCTGAACTCAAGCAAAAATATCAAGCAACGCAAATTCAGGAAGACAACGTAAATGACCACCTTTACAAAGTACTCAAAAAGTTAGAAGCTGGTATATCCTTGCCGGAGCCGGACGTTAATTACCTGAAAAAGCGTAAATTATTTGAGACTCTCAAATTTGTATATAAGAAAGAGATCGACAGTCTAACGCACAAAATTAACCTCGGACACGGTTTAAGGCCAGATGACATTGTTTGGTGCGAGCAAAATAATTTTAATTACATTATTTTTTTGTGGCTCAAGAAAGAGTATGTGGTTGAGTATCGTAAAGATACGCCAGAGAGCCCTCTCTATACCATCTTAATAAAACTCGAAGCAAGCCAGCGTTTAACCGATGAAGAGGTCGTTTGGTTACAAACGGAAAAATTATTAAAAACAAGGCTGAAAGACCGTGATTATTATGTCTCCACGCGGATTTTTATTGCCCACCATACGCTAAAAGCAAAATTCTATGAAAATGAATTTGAACGTACAAAAGATTATTGGAAACTTGCCAACGCCAGCGCTCACTGGCGCAAAGCAGAACGTTCAGAACATGCATTAACGTTAACCGCCAATCTGAATCTAAAGCAAATCAAACCTGCAAAATTAAGGGCCGCTCTACTGACTACCCGAGGTGGCGCATTACGCGACACGGATCGATTTGAACAAGCTGAAAATTGCGCACTTGAAGCGATCAAAAATTTTCCGGATAGTCATAATCCCTATACTCTGATGGGTGCCTTGTGTTACGACAGAGGGGATTATGGGGACGGTGATAAATGGTTTGCGGAAGCTGTAAAACGAGGCGCGAAATTTGATGAACAAGATGCAGAAATTAAACGTATTTTCCGTAAAAAGAAGGGACAAGAACGCAAAGAGCTAATCGATCATCTCTTGAAAAAAGACCCGCATCGTTTTGCTTGGGCAAAAACGTTTTGATAAATGCCAATTATTGTCTTGTTTCTATGAATTCTCACGGACGAATAGGTAAAGCCAATGAACTTTGCGCACCCGTTTCGGCGGTTAAGGGTGCGCAAAACATACCCTGCATCGCTTGCCAAACGCTTGATAATGCATATTTTTATATGTATACTGTGAGGTATGGAATTTACCTGTAATCCTATTAAAAATGAAACCAATATTCGTGAACGGGGTCTGCCGCTGCTGGCGGCGCGAGCGATGTTCAATAGCGGAATGGTAGCTCGCGAAGACACCCGGAAGGTTTACACGGAGCGGCGTTTTATCGGCTATAACAGGATAGATGGGCGCTTGATGGTGGTGGTGTTTTGTACGCACGCTAATGACCATATCCATATTATTTCTTTTAGAAAGGCGAATCGACGTGAGCAAGCGAAATTTGAAAACCAAGCCCTCTGAAATCGACTGGACTGCGGTAGATGCTGCACTTTTGGCTGATACGCCGGATGAGGACAGCCCGGAATTAACCACAGCCGAGTTTACCCAGTTGCGGCCATTATCCGAAGTATTGCCGGGACTAAGCTTGGGCAAACAGCGTATCACCATTATGCTGGATGAAGCGGTGGTGCAGGCATACAAAGCTAAAGCGGGCGGACGCGGCTACCAGACACTCATCAATGACACTTTGCGCCGGGCATTAGAGGCTGATAGCGTGAAAGAGGCGTTGCGTGAAGTAATACGGGAAGAGTTGCACCTGGTTTGATTAGGTAATGAGATAATGCGAAATTTTTTGCTATCGTTTTTTTTATTGATTATGCAGGCTTGCAGCAATGATTCCAAAACACACATTACGCAAAGCGCCCTCTTGCAACAAATGCAAGAATCTTCTCCGCCCATAATCATTGATGTCCGCTCCGAATACGAATGTCAAGCCGGTCACATTCCAACTGCTTTACATATTCAATTTTGGAATACATTTACCACGGAACAACTGCAAAATTATTCGGCCACCCAGCCTTTAGTACTGTATTGTGAACACGGCCCGCGTGCCGGTATTGCCAAATGGGGGCTGTCGATGCAAGGTTTTGAAAACATCCGTTATTTGCAGGGGCACATGAGCGCCTGGCGTAAAGCGAGGTTACCCATTAGCACTGCAACTGATAAATAGCCCATTAGGGCCGTAGGTTGGGTTAGGCGATAGCCGTAACCCAACAGATCGAAGTGGCAAATGTTGGGACTCGTATCCCACCCCAACCTACATAATCTATAATGCCAACCCTACGAATGAAACGAGAAACTTTGTACCTATTTGGAATAGCCATGACCTCAGTCAATATCACCGAATTACGCCAGCACTTGCCCGATTATCTTAAACAAGTCCAACAAGGCGAAGAAATTACGATTACTTCGCATGGTAAAACAATTGCCCGTATCGTGCCGAATCGTCAGGATGACGAACGCGAAGCCGCGTTAAAACGTCTGACGGCCTTACGTGGAAAAAATGATTGTTGGCGATATTCTTGCTCCGTTGAATGAAGAATGGATGGGCGATGCTGACAATTTGTGATACCCATTTTTAAAATGAAATTCATTAAAATACTTCTATTCTTCCTGCTGTCATTCAATTACAGCTATGCCGATGACGTGTTAGAAAAGATCACTGCGCATTTGGCAAAACTGAAATTACCCAAGGCAATTTTCAACAAGAAAAACGCTTGAAAATTTTACGCAAACCGTTAATTTCCACAGGGTCATTTACCTACCATCAAACTAAAGGTGTTATCTGGAAAACTCTGACACCAGTGCCTTCCTTACTGCTGGTAAATGATACCCGTCTGTTGACTTCTCAAGGCGAGCTATCGGTTCCGGCGGCTTTTGGTAAAGTGTTCACAGCGATGCTTGGTGGCGATTTAAATCAGTTAAGCGATGGTTTTTCAATTTCCGGTTCTGATCATAATACGGTCTGGCAAATAGAATTAAAACCTAAAGATGAGTTGTTAAAGAAAATAATCAGCTCTATAGTGTTGTCAGGTGACAATGAATTGCGCTTGCTGGAAATTCAGGAAGCCGGTGGCAATATTTCGCAGATTAAATTTGATAAAATCACCCATCCAACTCAATTAACCCCGGAACAAGAAGCCGATTTTGAACATTTATCACCCTAAAGTAACCGCTAGTCTTTGGCTACTGGGGATGTTGGTCATCAGTATTCTTGGCAGTCAAGTTCTGACCAGAGACTGGCTGGAAACCGGTTTTCTAGCGTTATTACCGTCTACCGAACAAAAGCCGGAAATTGCCAAAGCTACCAAACAGCATAATGAATTGATGGCCCGTAAAGTGATTTGGTTAAGTGGAGCTGACACCTCGGGGGCAGCGATTGCACAGGCGCAACAACTTAAACAGCAGTTACAGCAAAGTGGACTGTTTAACAGCATTGTTTTGGAGTTTTCTGCACAAAACTATCGGGAGAGTTATCAGCAATTATTTCCTTATCGCTATCAGTTGCTGGATTCTCAAACAAAGCTCACTTTGGCTTTGAATCCTAAAGATTTGATCGCACAAAATCTGGAAATTCTCTACAGCCCCATCGGGCAATTGCAGTCGACTGATCTTGAACATGACCCTTTGCTATTATTTAGCCGGTATTTTAATGCGCAAAATTCAATCAACCTTAATGTAGAACAAGGCGTTGTTATTCTGCATGACGAACAGAAGTATTGGGCATTGCTGCTCACGGATTTACAGGACACTACCAACAAGCTGGAAAAACTGGAAACGTTGCTGGATTTGGTAGGCAGCGCACAAAGTCAAACGCAAGCAGCCGGTGGTGATTTGATGGTGTCGGGTATGCCGTTGTTTACCGCTGTAGGTTCACAAACCGCCAATCAGGAAATGTCCACCGTAGGCATCGGCTCCAGTGTGGGTATTTTGTTATTAATGCTGCTGACATTTCGTAGCCCCAGGCCTTTACTGTTGTCGTTTCTGGCAATAGGCTGCGGCATGTTTTCGGCTTTAGTCCTCAGTGTTTTGTTTTTTGACAAAATAAATATTATTACCCTGGTCTTCGGTGCAAGCTTGATTGGGGTTGCGGATGATTATGCCGTGCATTTTTTTTGTGATAGCTTTGGCTCGGAGGATTGGAATCCGCGTCGAGGCTTACGTTATATTTTACCCGGACTTTTTATTGGGTTATTAACCCATCTGTTAAGTTATGCAGGCTTGGGTTTTTCACCGTTTCCCGGTTTGCAGGAAATGGCTTTTTTTTCTGCAATCGGCTTGTTAGTTGCCTGGTTGACGGTGGTTATGTTATTTCCTGTGCTACTGACAGGCTTTAAGCCGGAACATGAGCCAAAAATACTTAAACTGACCAGCTATTGGCAACAGCACTGGCCGGCCTGGTTGTTAAAAAACCAGCGCTGGTTAAGTGTTGTGGTGGTGGTTTTTATCATCGGTGGTATCTGGCAACTGACCCCGCGTGATGATGTGCGTTTGTTGCAATCGGCCCCTGTCGAATTAGTAAAGACGGCTGATAAAATCAAACAATTATTGCCCTTGAGTCAGGATAATCAGTTTTTTCTGGTGTCAGGAAACGATCAAAATGACTGGCATCACAATGAACAGCAATTACTAAAACGGCTGGAGGCATTAAAACAGCAACAGGTGCTGAAATATTTCCAAGGCATCAGTAACTACTGGCCAAACGAGACTAGTCAGCGAGAAAATTACAGTCTACTCAAGCAGGCGTTTTATAACTCAGGTTTACTGAAGCAGTACATGACTGATCTGGGATTTAGTGATGCGGCTGTTAAAGCGGAACTAAAGCAATTTTTAGCGGCAGAAAATAAATCGATTGCGTTGATCGTCTTGGTTGAAAACCGCCGATGAAACCAGACAGCAGTTGTGGTTGGGTTGTGATTCAGGGCCTTGTTTAAGCATTGTTTCATTAACCGGCATCAGCGATTTATCGGCATTAGCAGAGTTGCAAAATTTACCAGGTGTTAGTCTGGTTGATCCAGTGGGTGATTTATCGGCACTGTTTGCACGCTATCGAGTGAGAGCCAGCTGGTTATTGGTTGGGGCTTATGCATTGGTTTTTATGGGCCTTGGATTAAAATTTGGCTGGCGCAATGGCTTGACTATTATCTCGGTGCCCGCAGTCGCGGCACTGGTTTCACTTGCGATGATGGGTTGGTTTGACCAGTTGTTTAGCCTGTTTAATTTATTTGCGCTATTGCTGGTATTGGGTATAGGCATTGATGATGCCGTATTCTTTTTTATGGCCGAAGATAAACGCGCCAGCACCTCGCTGGCAGTCACCCTCTCGGCATTGACGACATTATTGGCGTTTGGTTTATTGGCCGTTAGTTCTACAGAAATCGTTCACGCCTTTGGCTTTACTATCGCAACCGGTATTTTAACGGCGCTTATGGGTGCGCCATTGATTGGGTTTAAAGGTTATAAAATTTCAAATGACAAATAATCAACTAAGTAAAGTTCTCATTATTGGTGCTGGACCTTCAGGCAGTATTGCCGGTGCATTGCTGCAAAACAAAGGTTATCAAGTGACGATTCTTGAGCGGCAGCAGTTTCCCCGCTTTAGTATTGGCGAAAGTTTACTGCCTCAATGTATGGAGTTTATCAAGCAAGCAGGCATGATGGAGGCGGTTGTGAATGCGGGCTTTCAGTATAAAGATGGCGCCTCGTTTGTTTATAAAAATCAACAAACCGAATTTTCTTTTGAAGATAAGTTTACCGAGGGTATAGGCACTACGTTTCAGGTTCAGCGCGGTAAATTTGATAAGCTGCTTGCCGATGAAGCGGTGCGTATGGGTGTCAATATAGAGTGGCAAATGGAAGTCATAGCTGCCGATTTTTCAGGTGATAAACCAAAGCTCACGGTTCGAAATCAGCCGGGTGAAATACTGAGTTATGAGGCTGATTTTGTGCTGGATGCCAGCGGCTTCGGGCGTATATTGCCTAAATTACTGGATTTGGAATCACCTTCCGGATTTCCGGTCAGACAAGCTTTGTTTGGTCATATCGAAGACCGGATTGATGATGCGCAGTTTGATAGGGATAAAATACGCATTACCGTTCATCCCGAGCATAAAGATGTCTGGTATTGGCTAATACCTTTTAGTAATGGCCGCAGCAGCGTGGGCGTAGTGGCTGAACCTGCATTTTATTCTGCATGGGACAATAACGATAGCGCCTTGCAGGACATTATCAATCAGGATCCCAGCTTAAACCGCTTGCTGAAAAACGCAGTGTTTGATGAAAAAATTAATACCATTACCGGTTATTCCGCCAACGTTAAAAGTTTGCAGGGTAAAGGTTATGCCTTATTAGGAAATGCAGGTGAATTTTTAGACCCCGTGTTTTCATCCGGCGTAACCATTGCCATGAAGTCTGCTACTTTGGCTGCTGATATTCTGGATCGCCAGTTTAAAAATGAGGCGGTGGACTGGAATAAAGACTATGCCGAGCCATTGCAACGGGGCGTTGATACTTTTCGCGTGTATGTCAATGCCTGGTATGACGGGCGGTTTCAGGATGTTATCTTTTATCAAAATCCACAGCCTGATATTAAAGCGATGATTAGTTCAATACTGGCAGGTTACGCCTGGGATGAAAATAATCCATACGTAAAAAATGCCCGTGCAAGACTTGATACGTTAGTTGAATTATGCCGTTAAGAGCAGTGATGCTTCTTTTCTCACTCTGTGCATTATTAAGCAGTTGCGCAGTGTTAAATAAGTTTTATGATGGCAACCAAGCCGTATTGATGCCGATGGCTCCGCCTGTCGGGCCATCCAGACGTGTTGTGCAACAAATAACGGCTCTCTGGCCGGATCATACGGAAACCTTGTTATGTGTTTTGGAGCTGGATAAACAGCATATTGCCATGGCAGGATTAACGAACGAAGGGGTTAGTTTGTTTAATCTGACTTACGATGGTAAAACGATAGTATCGGATAAAAGTCCGTTACTGCCGGATTCAGTGGCTCCGGAAATTATCATCAGCGATTTGCAACTGGTCTATTGGCCGGTTAACGTGCTGCAAAAAAGTCTGGATGCTTCTTCATGGCGGCTGGAGGTTGATACAAGTCATCGGCGTTTATTTTATCAGGGCACCAAGACGGTTGAAGTTAATTATTTATTGCCAGATGCGATCTGGGCTAAATCGGTTGAGTTGATCAACTATCGCTATAACTACCGTTTACAGATTAAAACAATAAGTTATGAATAAAACTATTTTAGTAACCGGTTCCAGTCGCGGCATAGGTAAAGCCATTGCTTTGTATCTGGCTAAACAGGGCTTTGATCTGGTCATCCACTGCCGCAGTCAACGCTCACAGGCGGAGCAAGTCGCCCTGGAAATTGAACAACTGGGACAGACAGCTAGAATCTTACAATTTGATATTGCCGACCGCACGGAATGTGCAGCGCAAATAAACCAGGATATTGAAACCCACGGCGCTTATTACGGTGTTGTTTGTAATGCCGGTATCACGGCTGACAACGCCTTCCCATCACTCACAGGAGAGCAATGGGACAGTGTGGTGCATACCAATCTTGATGGGTTTTATAATGTTTTACAGCCGGTGGTTATGCCTATGGTTAGACGACGCAAGCCCGGACGCATTGTTACATTGTCTTCGGTTTCCGGTTTAATGGGCAACCGTGGGCAAGTCAATTACAGCGCTGCAAAGGCAGGCATAATCGGCGCAACGAAAGCGCTGGCATTAGAACTGGCAAAACGAGACATTACTGTTAATTGTGTTGCGCCAGGTCTTATCGATACCGCTTTGGTCAGTGAATTGCCTCTTGATGAGATAAAAAAAATGATTCCGGCACGTAGAGTCGGTAATCCCAAAGAGGTTGCGGCAGCGGTAGCATTTTTAATGTCTGAAGATGCCGGTTATATAACCCGGCAGGTACTGTCTGTAAATGGGGGTCTCTGTTAATGCAACAGGATTTCATTTTACATCAATGGGCTGTCTGGCCGCCAATGCAGCCCAATGCAGAACAGGATCTAGCCCGACAGAAAGAATTGCTGGCAAGCGTGCCGAAGATGTTGAAACGCCGCTTGAGTCCATTGGCTAAAATCGTGTTCTGTGCCGCCAACCAGTGTATCGATGAACATACGATTGTGCCGACGGTATTCAGTTCCGCTCACGGTGAGCTGGCCAAATCCTTCGACATGCTCGAACTGCTGGAAGCCGGGGAGGAAATTTCCCCGACTGCATTCAGCCTGTCGGTACACAATGCCATTGCCGGGCTATTTTCCATAGCCTGGCAGAATAAGCTGCAATGTACTGTGGTTGCGCCAGGTGAGGAAGGATTGGCGGCGGCGTTTATTGAAGCGCTAGGGCTGCTACAGGAAGGTGCGGAAGCAGGTGTTGTTGGTATTTTATGATGAACCGTTGGTGGACTTTTATCCATTTGCACCGTTTAAATTGTCAGCTGATGAAAGCTGCGCACTGGCTATACGCATAGCAAAAAGCGGTGAGGGGCAGGCATTGAGAATGTCTTCATTGCCATTGACCGGAAATGATGGTGAGCAACCTTTACAATTAACAGCCTTTATCCGGTTTTTGGCGGAGTCTCAAGTACAGCTGACACTCAAATCGCCGCGACACAGTTGGCGCTGGGAAAAAGACGTTCAAGTGAATTAATGATTACCGGTATCTGTTAGCGGAGGTACCGGGTTTCAGTTTGATCAGCAGAATTCCTGCGGCAAACTGTATTGTTGAAGAAAAGTTGTGGCATAATCCCTTTACCAAAAGATCTATCAACAATGCCGGATATATCAATAGTGGCGATCCGGAAAAAATGATCAACCGAAAACACGAGTCGTCCGTCGTTTCAATCGCTATTTACAGGACTTTTTTAGCCCACAAAGAGAATGCTATGAGCAGTTTGGAGAATGAATTAAAACAATTGATTATTGACTCGCTGGATTTGGAGGATATCAGTGTTGATGATATAGATAGCCAGGGAGCCTTGTTTAATGAAGGACTGGGCCTGGATTCCATCGATGCGCTGGAATTGGGATTGGCGATCAGAAAAAAATATAATGTCCGGATTGATGCGGAAAAAGACGATGTGGTGAAAATATTTGCCTCGGTCGCTACGCTGGCTGAATTTATTGAATCTGAAAGGCACTGAGGACGTTATGAAAAATCGCGACGACATTCTGCAATTAATCAGGGATATTATGCAGGAGATGTTTGAAATTGAAGCAGACGAGGTAACACTGGAAGCGAATCTTTATGAAGATCTCGATTTTGACAGTATCGACGCGGTCGACATGATCGTTAAACTGAAAGAAATGACCGGTAAGGCACTTAAACCGGAAGACTTTAAAAACGCACGCACAATCAATGATGTCGTCGAAGCGGTTTATAAACTGATTAATGATGCATGAAAACCTGTGTGATCATTCCGGTCTACAACCACCAGGAAGCCATCATCCCTGTAGTCGAGACATTAAAACCGTTCGGCTTGCCTTGTTATCTGGTGAACGACGGTAGTTCGGTACAATGTTCTGCCGTCTTAAGACGCATAGCAAACCAAGAAAAAGACTGGATCACACTCTATGAAAGAGATCTAAACGGGGGTAAAGGCGCGGCTGTTATGGACGGATTTCAACTGGCTATTGTAGACGGATTCAGCCATGCCATTCAGATCGATGCCGACGGTCAGCATCAGCTGGCGGATATTAACCGGTTTCTGGCGGCCAGTGAGTTGCATCCGGACAAAATGATTCTGGGCAAGCCCCGCTTCGATGCAACAGTGCCGAAAAATAGATTATACGGTCGCCAGTTTACCAATCTGTGGATTTGGATCAATACCCTGTCTGTTGTTATTGCCGACGGCATGTGCGGCTTTCGTTGTTATCCGCTGGTGGCGGTCGATAAATTGCTGAAATCGGTTCAGCTAGGCCAAGGCATGGATTTTGATATAGATATCGTCGTTCGCCTTTATTGGCAGGGTGTCAATGTAGTCAACATTGACACGGATGTCCATTACCCCTTGGATGGCATTTCTCATTTCCAAATGGTGCAGGATAATCTGTTGATATCCGGCAAACATGCACAATTATTTTTCGGTATGTTGTGGCGTTTGCCGCGTCTGTTATTGAGGCACTGGCAATGAAACACTGGGTGCAAATGGAAGAACGCGGCATTATCTGGGGTATGCAGGCGCTGTTAAAAGTGTACCTGCTGTTCGGCTGCAAAGTCTTGCAATTGTTTTTATATCCGGTGGTCAGTTATTACTGGCTGATCAACAGTAAAGGCCGGCAAGCCAGTCTTCAGTATTTGCAAAGGGTGTCGGCTTATTTGCCGGCCAATAGCATTCAGATTGGTTTATACGGCAGCTACCGGCATTTCATCAGTTTTGCCAATGCCATCATCGACAAGCTGGCGGCGTGGAGTGGCGCGATAACGTTGCGGGACGTCGAGTTTCATGGCCGGGAAGCGATACAACAGCATCTCCAACAAAAGCAGGGCTTGGTGATTTTAGGCTCTCATCTGGGAAACCTGGAAGTAGGCCGGGTAATGGCCTATCTAGGAAAAAGAGTGAAGGTCAATGTTTTGGTGCATACCAAACATGCGGAAAAATTCAATACCCTGCTGAGTCGTTATTCCGGAGCCGGATCAATGAATCTGATCCAGGTTACCGAGATCAATGCAGCAACTGCAATGCTGCTGCAGGACAGGATAGATGCGGGAGAACTGGTGGTGATTGCCGCTGACAGAACCCCGGTCACAGGCCTGAACCGGGTTGCCAAAGCGGATTTTTTGGGCAAGACCGCCTTGTTTCCACAAGGACCGTTTATATTGGCATCGTTGCTTAAATGCCCGGTATATACGCTGTTTTGTTTAAAGCAGCATGGCAAACAGGCGCTTTATTTTGAGCATTTCAGCGACGGTCTGTCGTTTCCCAGAAAACAACGTGATACCCTGATACAGGGCTGTGTGCAGGCTTTTGCCGACAGATTGCAACGATATTGTTTGCAAGAACCTCTACAGTGGTTCAATTTTTATGATTTCTGGCAGGTTGAAGATGAGTAAAGGAATCGTGGCCTGCGAGGTCGAAATGGAAGTACCGTTTTTCGATGTCGATCTGATGGAGATTGTCTGGCACGGGCACTACTTGAAATATTTTGAAGTGGCGCGTTGTGCCTTGCTGGATAAGATTGGCTACAACTATATGCAGATGCGTGCTTCCGGCTTCGCTTGGCCGGTTATTGATCTGCACATACGTTATACCCGGCCGGCTAAATTCGGGCAGAAAATCATCGTTCATGCCGACATTAGCGAATGGGAAAACCGTTTGAAAATCAATTACCGGATTGTTGATCAACTGACCGGTACACGTCTGACCCGAGGATACACCTATCAGGTAGCGGTCGATATGGCGACTAATGAAATGTGTTATGAATCACCGGCAATTTTATGGGAAAAACTGGGTTTGCAGAAACCGTGATGGATTACGATGTGATAGTTGTCGGCAGCGGTATCGGCGGGCTGACTGCCGCGAGTCTGCTGGCCAAGGCGGAAAAGTCGGTGCTGGTGCTGGAAAGTCATGACCGGCCCGGGGGCTATGCACATGGTTTCAAGCGGAAAAAATATCATTTTGATTCCGGTGTACACATGATCAGCGGATGCGGCCCACAGGGTTATCCGGGCGGACAGGTCATTCATAAGGTACTGAAGGCTTTGGCCATTGTTGATGATATTCAGTTTATAGATATAAACCCTTTCAGTCACGCCTATTATCCCGGACTCAATACCGGGCTGCCGCAAACAATAGACGCTTTTGTCGCTACGCTGGCGCAAATGTTTCCGGCTGAACAACAGGGTTTGCTCGCTTTAACCCGGCTTTGTTTACAAGTGGCGGAAGAAATTGCCGTTGCCGATGAAATCATAGCCGAAGTGGATCATGACCGGGCAAAGTATTTAATGCCGGCTCTGTTTAACTATCGTAAAGCGACCCTGGACGATGTTGCCAGGCAGTTTATCAAGGATCCAGAATTACTGGCGGTATTTACCAGTAACTGGCCTTATCTGGGTTTGCCGCCGTCGCAGGTGTCTTTTTTGTATTGGTCAGCCATGTTCATAGGCTATATGGTTGATGGCGCTTATTATTGCAAGGGCGGATTTCAGCAATTGGCCGATACATTGGTTAAAGGGCTCAGGCAATACGGTGGTGAGATTCGGTTCAGGTCTCCGGCAGATAAAATCCTTATCGAAAATAACCGGGTCGCCGGCGTCATGGTCAAAGGGCAACGGTTGTCAGCTCCTGTTGTTATTTCCAATGCCGACATACGGCACACTGTTTTTGAGATGATCGGGGAGCATTATTTTCCGCACCGCTTCATCCAGAGAATCAAAAAAATGCAGCATTCCCTGTCCATATTTGTAGTTTATATTGCCACCGATATTGATCTGGCAGCATTAAATATCGCGCATGAATCGTTTTGTTACCGTGATTTTAATCACGACAATAATTTTGCCTGTAGCAACAACGGGGAAATTACCTGGCTTAGCATTACCGCACCGACCCTGGTCGATCCCAAGTTGGCGCCTGCTGGCGAACACCTGTTAATGTTGACGACCTTGCTGCCTTATCAGGCGACGGAGTCGTGGCAGCATTCCAAGCCTGGCTATATGGCAACCATGCTGGAAATTGCCGGGCGTTATATTCCCGGACTGGAAAATCATGTTCTGTTTATCGAAGGTGGATCACCGGCTACCTTATCGCGCTACACACAAAATTATCAGGGCGCGGCTTATGGCTGGGATGTTTCTCCGGCTCAAGTCGGGCCGGCACGCATACAGAATCAGTCACCTGTTAAAGGACTCTATTTTGCAGGGCACTGGACTTCGCCGGGCGGCGGTGTCTATGGAGTTAGTGTTTCCGGCGTGCAGGCCGCGCAGAGGGTGCTGGGTATCGGGAAACAATCTGATTTTTGGGAATCTCTTTCCTTCCCCAAAAAACAGTCTGTTTGAAGTCCTTAATTAACTGGTACTATTGTCATCGTCTGTGTTGCAGTATTTGTAGTTTTTTCACTTGTTTATTATTAAATGTCCAGGTTCTAGAGGTATAGACTGGCTAGAGAGGAGAGCTTTTATGCGTATTGTTACCCGTGGTTTGATTCTGGTTGTAGTCATCTTTTCACTGATTTCGTGCAAGAAAGTATTAAAGCCGGAAGAGTTGCCGGTAAATATTGTGCCTGGAGGCCGTTATTACACCCAGTTTGTGATCCGCTATGAAAAGGGGACACATTTAACGACCAATTACCGGCGTGGTGAGTCAATTCCGGTAAATACGCCCGTCAAATTATTGAATATCACCAGCAAAACGATAGAAGTCGAAGTGGATAACTCCAGCCAGAAATTACTGGTCAAGAATGTCGAGAAGCATACCGGGGTTGATGCTTATCGGATGTTTGACAAGCTATTTGCGAAGAAAAAGGTTGATCTGTCAAAATTTACTGCACTGGAAAGGTCTCATATTGACAGCGGCACAGTAGCCAACGGTATGAGTAAAGAGGCGGTGATTGTTGCCATCGGCTATCCGCCGGTCACCGAAACTCCGAGTTTGGACAGTAATCTTTGGGTTTACTGGAGCGGCCGCTTTAACAAGTTCAATGTGCATTTCAAAAACGGCAAGGTGAACAAGATTGAGGATTAAAAGTATTATTGTCACTTGTCTGTTTCTTGCTTACCCCTATTTGATTTACAGGGGGATAGAAAGCGGTATGGTGTGGCTGGCGCCGGCCATTTTTTCCGGTATTTATCTACTCCAGTCTTTTGCTGCGCGTAATGTAAAAGTCAAGATTTACAAGGCGCTGATTTCGATTGCCCTGCTGCTGGGAGCATACTATTTGCAGACGATTACCGCCAAGGTGATGCCGGTACTGATCCAGCTGATGTTGATGTATTTTTTCGGACGGACGTTACTGAAAGACAAGGGGCCGTCTTTAATCGAAAGTTTTGTGCGACTGGAATTCCCCGAATTTCAGCCCGGCATCAGTGAGTATTGCCGTCAGTTGACACTGATGTGGACCGGCTTTTTTGCCTTCAATGCCACACTGTGCGTTGCGCTGGCAAGCTGGGGTACCCACTTCTGGTGGATGTTGTATAACGGCGTGATCATCTATCTGATGATCGGTGTTCTGGTGACTGGAGAATATATCTATCGCCATTTCCGCTTTCCCGGACTAGGCATACCTGACCCGAAATCAACTATCAAAACCATGATTGTCAATGGACGCAAAATCTGGATGGATGTGCAAGCGCGTTGAACCTGGAAAAAGCAGTTGCACATAAAGGCCGCAGTTAGACCTGGCAGGTTTATAAAACCTGCCAGGTCTGCCCCCACGTTAAGTGAAAATCCGTAATTAGCGGCTCAAGGCAAGATTGTAAGGCATAGTTGCCGTGTTAGCGCGTCCGAAACCAATTACCTTGATATAGTAGGTTGCAGTTGTTGTACCTGTATTTGTGTAGGTGACTGATTCGGTCGAACCGGTGTTGGCACTGGTCTTCAGCGTGGCACCGGAACTCCTCAGCAGATAGAGGTCATAATCCCGGGCAGGACCCGTCATATTGACCGTCACGGTGCGACCGGCAGCGACGTTGATCCTGAAGTAGTCCTGGTCGGTAGAAGTGCTAATGTATGCCACTATCCTGTTAACGTTGTCGGCGATGACGTTCGCAGTGCGGGTGCTACCATTGTTCTCAACCTCGTTGTACGTGGAGGGCGTTGGCGTGGTGTTATTGACCGTGAAAGCGACGCTTGCAGAAGTACTGACGTTGCCGGCAGCATCGTAAGCCTTGCCCATCAAGGCATGATTGCCATCGGTTAACGTCAATGAATCCAGCGACACGCTATAAGGCAAAGTCGTGTCCGTGCCCCTCAGGACGCCATCCACGTAAAACTCTACTTTGGTTACGCCGACGTTATCGGTGGCTGTGGCACTAAGGGTAATAGTACCTCTTGAACCGCTTTCGCTCACGGAAATGACCGGAGGCACACTATCCACAGTGTTATTGTTGATGGAAATGGTAACTGACGCTGATGTACCCGTGTTACCTGCTGTATTGTAAGCCCTGGATGCCAGCGTGTGGCTGCCATCCCTCAGGGTCCTGGTGTCCAGAGTTATGCTGTAGGGTGAGTTCGTGTCCGAGCCTATAAGATCACCATCAAAATAAAACTCCACCTTGGCTATTCCTCCCGGATCATTAGCCGACGCGGTAATCGTTATAATGCCGGCAACCATAGCTCCGCTCGTTGGTGCTGTAATAACTGTAACAGGCCCTGGGTTGACCTGGCAAGCAGCAGGTACCGAAAAGCCATTAGTCGGGCTCGTGCTCGCAGGACCACCGCTAACTGCATCGGTACCCAAGCCAAAGGCTGCAAAGGCAGTCCACAGCCGGCAGACATCCTCACCGCCATGAAGGACTTTAGCCGCATCGATGATGCCATCGCGAACCTGGGTAAAAGTCGGATTACAGGCCGTGTTTTTCAGCCCCTCATTAACATAAAGCATCATTCGCTGATTACCGGCATTGCCCATTGCGTTATAGAGATTCGGGTCAAAGCCCCATTATCAACCAGCGCCCAGTAAGCTTCCCACGCAGCTTGCGCCCAAACTGCGCCAACGCCATGGGGAATACGCTTGCCATTGATACTGGCGTAGGTCCAGGTATTTACCGCTGGATCAGTACTGTAAGGTTGGTCACGAAGTCCCGCTCCATTGACGGGTTGACCGAATGCATAGGTTGCAATGCCGCGAGGGTCTGTTCCTCTGTCGCCCGCTTTCGCGGTATATACCAAAGCCCACCAGTCGCTTAATCCTTCCCCGGGTTGTTGATTATTATTGAGACAATTAACGTTCGAGGGGCCACCTACCAGCCTGGTTGAGATTCCGTGTCCATATTCGTGAATGATGATCCCGTTGTCCAGATCGCCATCTCTATCGGGATTGGCCCTGTCCCACAGATACATTTGCATGCGTGGCGCTTTGCCATCTTCCGGCGTCATGAAGTTAGCGTTATTGGTGCCCGAGCCATCCTGGGCCTCTGCCAGCACAGCATCGCCGCCCAGCCCGCCCTTGCCGTAATTGTTGGTCTGGAAATTGCCGGCCGCCTCATCAAATCCGTATTGATATTGCACATCATGAATGATGTTATTCCAGTAGAAAAGATTGGCTACAGCGGCGTTTTTGTAACTATCGGGAGCTGAGCTAAAGTTAACAGGAAAGTCGAACCGTAAACTGGTTCCGCCGCCATTAGGATCGGAGCCTGTATCGGGTGAATTGTTTGCATCTGTATCGGTATAGGCATAAACATTGTTTCCGCGTGTCGTCGAAAATTCTGCCCCGGCGCTGCCATTAGTATCATGCCAACCAAAAGGTGAAGCACGTAGCGTTGGCCGGATTATTGACAAGAGTACGGCCGTCTGCGGGAGGTTGCGGTGCTACATGACTGGGACTTTCGGCAGGTATGGCGTAGACACGGTATTGATCCGAAGCCACCCAGTCGAATCGTGTCCAAACCTTACCGGATTCAGCATCAACAGTAAAATCGTAGACGTGTTGTTGATCCAGGGTATGGATTTGAAAATTCCAGACCAGCCGCATCATACCCTTATGTATCGGCAGCCACATCAGTTTACCTTGAATTGGTTCCAGGGAAATTCCACCAGGATCAACCGAAGTAATATTTTGAACACCGGCAGCAGCATTCAGTGTTTTAGGTGACTTCGTCAAGGAAATACCGAGGTGCTGCGCGGCCTTGCCGACCGCTGCCGACAAATCGATACCGGGCTTTATGGCGGTTACTGATGCTGCCATATCGGTCATGGTACTGTTGTTAACGCTCAGGATTCTTTGCTCCCGATCCATATTTACTTGCATTTGGCTGTTATAAACAGGCAAGCCCTCATGCATCTGCCGCATGAAAATATGCGTAGTGCCGGTTAACTTGGAATAAACACGATCGGTGACCTCTAAACTTGAAATATCTTTTGAGTTCATACCCAGCATGGCCGCATTAGTAGTTAAAAAATTCATTGCTACAGGTAGCGCTTCCTGCTCACTTTTCGGCTCGGTGAGATAACCGGTATAACTGGACAGAGAACTAATGACCCCGGTAGCGTTATCAAAAGTAAAAGCCAAATCCGGAACTTTCTGGCTCATCTTTGAGATAACGTTTTGTTGTGGTGGGGTTAAATTTTGAAGTAAGCCTTGATTAAAAGCGATCCTTGCATCGTATTGATTATTATCTACTTTTGGATCCGGATTCACGGCCGTAGCTACTCCGGTAGATAAAATAAAGATTAAATTGATAATAAATGCACCGCAGATGTACCTTAAGAGCAGTAATCCGGGTGATTGATGGTAATACGTTTTCATAGGTAATCCCCTTCATGGTTTGTGAGTACACATCACAATGTCTTGAAAAACTTACAACTCAAGACATGACGATAAACAAGGTGCATCTGAATACCATAACTATGAACATTGCACCTTCGCATGTACGCATGCGCGCACATTAACTGCCGGTAAACTTATCTTGTCTTTAGTCAGCCAGCTTTTTCTCAACGAGCAACATTACCGAGTAATCTCCAGGCGAAATCGATACGCCGTCGACTCTAGGCGGATTTAGAGAGATTAATTTCAGCTTGTGTCCCTTTAATGTTACTGCTCTCGGTTCCTCTTCTGTATTCAAAATAACCGTTTTATTTTGTCGATCGATATCAAGGGCTTCTAATTCAACTTTACCATTACCCGCCCATACACAGACCACATTAATAGGACAGCGCGAATCTTCAAGAACAGCCTTGAATTTGATAACGAGTTTCTCCCCTTCAATACTTGCAGTTTGACCAATACCCAGAGAAAACTCTTTATCAAGGGGTACTTTGGCTGAACCCGCCGATGCTGCGTTCAACCCGATAAAGGCCATAATGACAACGCTATATTTAAACCACTGGTACATATTCTGCCTCCAAATTGTGTGACTACACCTTCGGCCCCTAGTGTTTTTTGAACTTGCAATGAGCAAAGCCTACTAGTTAATCCCCCTTAAAGGTACGCACGAGTACGCCCTTCAAGGAGTGATCCAGAATCAACGGCTCAGGGCAAGGTTATAGGGAGTGCTTGTAGTATAAGCACCTCCAAAACCAACCACTTTGATGTAGTAGGTAGCGGTCGTTGCGCCGTTGTTCGTGTAAGCCACGGATTCGGTGGCGCCCGGGTTGGCGCTGGTTTTCAGCGTAGTACCGGAACTGCTTACCAGAAAGAGATCGTAGTCTTTCGCCGGGCCCGTCATATTGATTGTCACCGTGCGACCGGCAGCGACATTGATCTTGAAGTAGTCCTGGTCGGTAGAAGTGCCAATGAAACCTGTGATCTTCGTGACAGTGTCGGCGATGACGTTGGCAGTCCGGGTCATGCCATTGCTCTCAACCTCTTTGTAGGTAGTGGGAGTAGACCCATTATTGACTATAAAGGGGACACTTGTGGAAATGCCTATGTTGCCTGCGGCATCATAGGCTTTGCCCACCAAGGCATAGTTTCCATTGATTAACGTTAGAGAGTCCAGAGTCATACTATAGGGCGCAGTCGTGTCCGTCCCCTTTAATGTATTATCTACGAAGAACTCCACCTTGGTGACACCTATGTTATCGGTGGCCGTGGCACTGAAGGTAATGGTGCCGCTGGTGCCGCTCTCGCTAACGGAAATGACAGGGGGCTCTCGATCTACTACACCCGTATTGTCTATAAAAAAGGTGACTGGCGTTGATACACCGATATTACCCGCCGCGTCATAGGCTTTGGCCACCAGAGTGTGGGAGGTATCGGTCAGCGTCTTGCTGTCCAGCGTCATGTTGTATGGAGAAGCCCCATCCGTACCTTTGAGAGCACCGTCCACATAGAACTCAACCTTGGTCACGCCGACATTATCTGAAGCATTGGCAGAGAAGGTAATGGTGCCGCTGCTGCCGCTCTCCCCGGCACTGACAACAGGCGCTTCCTTGTCAACGCCGCCACCTCCGCCGGTCACCATGAGATTGACCTTGTCCAGAATGAAACCCGTTGACAGCGCTGCATCTTCAGCACCCAGGAAATAAAGCTGGATCGTTTGGCCCTTGTACTCGGCCAAATCAAAGCTGTAGACCTTGTAGCCCGTTGCCGCATTCAGGTTGCTGTAAGTTGCCAGGGTTTTAAGGATGGCTCCTGAACTGTTGCGGATTTGCACGGCAAAAGTGTCGCGGGCCACGCCTGTGGAAGTCTCCTTGGTTTCCACATGGAGGGCGAAGCTCAAAGTCACCGGAGTTGCATTGGCAGGAATGGCAACCGACTGGTAGAGGCCTACGCTCATTTGCGATCCGGTGCCGTTGAACTTGGCCATCTTGGTGCCGTCATAAGCCGTTTGGCCCAGGATAGTGCCGATCTGCATACCCGGAGTGTTTGACCAGCCCACGCCATAACCTTTCTCGAAACTGCCGTTACGGATCAGTTGTCCGTTTGAGATCATAAAAGTCATTGTGGCGTTGGAGTACTGGCCCGAAGTATCGGTAGCCTTGGCGACCAGGGTGTGATTGCCGTCATCCTGCATGAGAGAGTCATAGGTCATGGTGTAGGGGGCCGCAGTGATCGTTCCCACCAGAGCGCCGTCGAGGAGAAACTCAACCTTTACTACACCTTTGTCATCACTGGCGGTGGCACTAAAGGTAAGCGCTCCCTTTATCCCCGTTTTCACTAACAGTGACTGTGGGCGTTGCATCAGGCCCAGTCCAGGGGCTCCCAACATTGATACCCGCGAAGGCATTCCATACGGCGATTTCCTCGGGCCCCGAAATGGGAAATAGATCTCTTACCGCCTGGATACAAGCAATTCGGGCAGCTGCGTAGTTGGTGTCGGGGGTCATGTAATTGGTCAGGGCATGGAACCAGATCTTGGCAGATTTATCGTTCCCGATCCCCGTCATCCCTTGCGGCAGGTAGGAAGTAGAGGTTTCTCCGGTTTTGGTAGCGCCCTGGCTAAGAAAATAGAAGGCGCGATTCATAGGGCCGGAACTGTAATGAACGTTCAGGTTTTGCAGTGTGGGGCTCCACGCGTCGGCACTTTTACCGTCCTTGCTGGGCTTGTACAAGAAACGCATTTTGAGTGGAAATGCTGGGGTGGTGATCTGTTCGCCTTGCGTCCACGTTCCGCCGGTATCGGGAATCACGCTACCCTTGCCATTGGCTCCCCGCATATAGAATTCCGCCATGGCACCCATGATGTCGGAGTTGGCTTCGTTCAGACCGCCGGATTCCTTGTTGTAAATAAGGCCAGCCGATGTCATGCATACGCCATGAGAAAATTCGTGGGCGGCGACATCCAGGGACGTGAGCGTCTGAAGTTTGGTTCCATCACCGTAGGTGATACACATGCATTGGTCTGAATAGAAGGCATTATCGAAGGCACTGTCATAGTGTACACGAGCATAGGTGGGGGCACCGAGCCCGTTAATACCATTGCGTCCGAAGACGTTCTTGTACATATCCCAGGTTGCCTGTAATCCGTAAGCCGCATCCACCGCTGCGGTTTGGCCGTTGGCAGAAGTTGTGGGTTCGGGATCCTCCTTGAAGTTGCTGCCGTCCCCCCAGGTATTATCGGGATCTGTGTATAGGGTGCCTGTTCCCGCAGTGGAATGATCGAGATTGTAAATTACATTGCCGCCACTGACGGGCCGGGTCAAATCCCTCAACTCAAAGCCGCTCGTCACGCTGTTGGTGTTAAGACTCACTGTGCCGTTGTATTGGCTCTTTCCGGTACCGATGGCATTCGAGCTTAGCAGACTATCCCATTTCTCGATAATTGCGCCGGTTTGAGCATTCACCAGATAGTCTGTATGCCGCGTGTCACCCGGATTCTCCAGTTCAGTATGAATGTAGTAGGCCAACTGGTAGCCTTTTACCTCGGTGACGAAATCTTCGGCATTCAAGCTCTTTTCGGGGACAAGAGCCTTGCGTGCTAACACGCGGTTTGCTTTTTCGGGATAAACTACAAGCTCGACCAGGGGTTTGTATGCAAAGTCAAAGCGCGGAGCAAGATCCGTTTTGACGACAGTCAGCACGTCGGCAACAGAGAGTTTCGGTTCTATATCGACCTTAATGTCCTGCTTGAGAGCGGAAGTGGGAGGAAGCTCCTTCCCATCAACTTGCGTGTGGGTGATTACTTCACCGCCCCAGATGCGCAGACCGTGGTAGAGCTGACGGAACCGGACGTGCGTCTGTCCCCGCGTATCCTGCGTTAGACTTTGCATCTGAAATGAGTGGTTCTCGTCAAGGCCCAATGCATCACGCATTCCGGTAAGCCGTTGCTGGGATTGCTGCGTCAACTCTGCACTAGTGGGATTTGCGGCCGATGGGGGAGATGCCATCAGGAGAGATAACGGCAAGGGCAAGGGCAAACTGAATGGTGTTCATAAAGTACTCCTTAATGTAAATTTGTGTGTTGCGGGCAATGGGTAGGCCACTCAACTCTATTCTGGAAAGAGCAGATTCTTTTTGACGAAATTTCCACAAACGCTAAAAATGTTCAATAAAATTACAAGATAAAGGAAACAAATCAGTTTTACAATTAGTAGAAATACCTATTGCGTGAAATTAATATTCAAGAGAGGTTTATAGTCCTATCGCCGCCGAGTTCCGGAAAAGGCATAGAGAGTTCGAGTTGAATGGGGATTAATCGTCTGTCATTTTGTAATACAATCTGAAATCGTCTGGCTGGTGATCACGGAATACCTGGCCCGCCGCGAAAAAGAGCGGTTTATGGCGGAAATGGTCGCTGCCGGACGAGCGCTGGTCTCCGATCCGCAAGCCTCGTCGGAATCACGCGAAATTGCCGGGGAACTGGCTCTGGCCCTCTGGCAACCCTGACCGCCGAAGAAATGGGGGTGGTGGAGAAAAGTTTGCTGGCGGAGATGGGGATGTTGTGAAAACGCTTGGGTCGATAAAATTTGTCCGAAAACAAAGTATTCAAGCAGGACTGGGCTTGCGGCCCAGACCTTATCGTTTCAAAACAACTTCAAGCAAAAATTCAGTTAACATAGCATAGTAAAAACGTTATGGACGGGTTTGCAAAACCCGTCCGGCTTAGAAGCTTATACATTCTGTTAAATTGGGACTCTTCTTTTAATCCTGTCAATAGCTCCTGTAAAACAATACCGGGCACAGCAAGCAGTTCATCCTTTTCGATCAACGCCTTCAATTGGTTTATCACAGGAATGTCGGCTTGTTCTTGCTTTCTTCTAAATGCTAATGACCAGACCGACGTATCAACAAAAATCATTTGGCTTGCCGCTCTTTTTTGTAATCAAAGTTCTCATCGAAATCAAAGCTACCGAACGCCTTAATAACAGCTAAACGTTTCTGTTTGGCAATATATTCTATTAACGCAGCATTGATGGCGGCTTGTTTGGTTCTGTGCTGACCAAGTTGTTTAGCTTCTTCCAATAATTCAGGATTGTAATTAATAGACATGATTAGTCCCCAATTTAAGATTTAAAAAATCAATTTAAAATAACGTACAGTCATAACCATTCGTCTCGTTCTTGCGGTAAATCATCTTGACGATGCGTCATGAAATCTTCAGGCATTTGCGCGAGCAAATCAAAAGCGGCGGCCAGACTTTCTTTTTGCGGCTTGGATTCTTGCAATTGATTCAAAAACTCTAAAACCAACACGACATTAACGTCTTTTTCAGCCCATTCTTTCGGCAATTTAACCGACAAAATGCCGTTTTCGTTGATATGCGAATTTATTTGAAAAGTGTGCATTGGTTATTTTTCCTCGATAATCTTATAAGCCCAACTGAAAACTCAAAATTTACCTTGTTTGTAAGAGGTAATCGGCAAAATATTTATAACAGGCAAAATCGCGTTGATGTCATCGTCACTAATGACCAAAACAGGGCGCGTTTTACCTTGTTCAGAACCCATAACCGGATCAAGATTGACCAGGTAGATATTCCATCGATAATCCATTTACCAAGCCTCGTTATCCACGCTAGTAAAATCATCACTAATCGCTTGCATATCACTCATAAAGAGCGGGTCATGTTGGCTATCTTTCAACTGTGCGATTTTGTCAGCCTTATCATTTTTAGGCATTTCTTTACACAATAAAATCACCTCCATGATTTGATTTTCCTGAATGGTATCGGGCACTTCAATCACTATTTTATGATTCTTAGGTACTCGCTTTATTTGTCTTAACGCTATCATTTTATTTCCCCTCCAGAATTCTAATTTCTTCTTCATTCAGCCCATACAAGGCATAAACCAGAGAATCTATTTGCGTTTCTAAGGCTTCGGTATTCTTACCCTTTTGTTTCCAGACAACGACTTTATCTACAAGGTTTGTTAATACTTCACGATGTGGTTCAAAAATTTTCGGTATTGGAAAAATGGCCAATTCATTAACTTTGAATTGAGGAAAGGTACCGCGTTGCATTTTGCCAAATTTGTGAACAAACCAGTATGAAATCAATTTAGAATTAAGCACTGCTAGTATTAATTCGGGTGACTCTTTGAAATTGATAATATTCATGGAATTTCTATCATTTAAGACAATTTCTTCTGCCAAACAAGCGTTGATGCAATAAGGCGGCTTTGAAGGAATTTGTCGTACCAAAATTCTTTTACTGCTAAAAAGTTTAAAATTATTTCTAGGAGCAGCTAAATTTTCACCATATCTTAGAAACTCTCCACCCCAACCTAAATAGTAACGACAAACATCTTTTCCATCTAAGTATTTGAAATAATTATCATCAAATTTTTCGCGAGCGTGATAAATTCTATTTTTCTTGATTTCTGAAGTCTGTACAGGATTTCCCTTTCCTACTTCGTATGCCTGTAGTCCCGCTTTAACATCCGCTATAGAATTCAATGACACAGCGCATGATTCAATTTTCTCGATTAACCCCATGCTCTCAGTATTTCTAAAGGCTTCAATATTTATTAGGAAATCTTTCTGGGTTAAGAAATAACTGGAAGGCGATTTTTTTATCAATTTAAAACTATCAGTGTATTCCCATAAAGTAACGCTCGGATTAGTTGTGCCTTTTTTGAAAATGAGAATAGCGCTGTCAACGGCAGCACTTTCAAAAACCTGTGCATAAAAATTGACGATTTTTATATCTGATTGGCCTAAAACAAAGTTTCTCAACTTTTTGTTAGTATTGATGGTTAGCCAATTGTTAGGTGTGATATAAGAAAGCAAACCGTTTTCTTTGAGAAATCGATAACCTTGTTCAATAAAGAGTGGATAAAGATTGAGTTGATATTCGGCTAATTCAAAATTGCTATAAAAATATGTTTTATCTTCTGTCGAAAAACCTTTCTCTTGGCTATCTCTAGCGAAGATATAAGGAGGATTACCAATTACCACGTCAAATCCTTCTGAAATACCAAACATCCATTCCGCATCAAAAAATGGGCTTCCGGTATTTTGATCATATGGGTCCCAAGCTGCAAGTTGGCGGGCGGTGTTATTATCCCAGCCACTATCTGTTAGTAAATTGCTGATTTCCCCTCGCAGTTTGTTATCCATACCACGTAGTTTATTTTTTGTTGGTGTCGTTTTGGCACTAAACAGACGATGGCGCACTTCTTTTAATTGGTTTTCCAAGGCTTCAATTTCCTTGTTATCAAATATACTGCATGTTGAATCATAATCGATTCCTATTTTTGGCTTGTTAATGCCAATTAAGGTATTTGCAGCAACAAACTTGGTTTCAAGATTCGGTAAAGGACGAATGCCAAAATTATCTTTGTTGCGGTTGCTTTTCTGGTCAACGATGAGCGATATAAAAAAGCGCAATTTGCTGATTTGCGTGGCAATTGGTTGAATATCGACGCCGTAAATACAGTTTTCTATCAGGTAAAGTTTTCTGCCGTAATCGAGTTCGTTATTGGTAAAGGCAGCTTCAATATCTTCAATCAGTTGATCACGAATAGCTATATCATCGATCATACCGGGCTTTTTCAAGCTGGCGTTCTTTCCAGCGCTGGTTTTGCGGGTCGAGTTTGTGCAGGATATGCACCAGCTTATGCAGGATACCCATCGGGAATGCGCCGGAACCGCAAGCGGGGTCGAGAATTTTGCAATTGTCGATGGCGTTAATGAGCTGCGTGGTTTCGGTTTCATTAAAGGGGTTGGGTAAATCGTTGTAACTGAGTAAGGCTCGTAATTTATCGGGAGTGCAACGGGCTTCGCCTGTTGCTGTTGGTACAACAGGCAAAGCCCGTTGTACTCCGTTTAAGTGGGTGCTGAAATAGGCCATCAGCGATTCATCGACCATGTAATCTACGATTTCACGCGGCGTATAAAAACTGCCGGTTTGTTTACGCGCGGTGGTTTTGGTTTCCGGGTTGTAACTGGCGAGCAGGTTTTCAAATACTTGTCCTAATAGTTCAGGGTCAAGCGCAATGTCCTCTTCAATCGGCGTGTTTTCAGTGACGGTAAATTTATAGGCTTTGAGGATGTTAATCAGTCCTTTGACGGGGACATCCTTTTGTTTTTTATCGCCTAACTCGTCGCTTAAATCGGCATGTTGATCGCCATCAAAGAAAATGTAGTCGGGTACACGCAGAAGATTGTCAGGGCGGTCTGAAAAACCATCCTCGTAAAGAATCACATCACCGCCTTGCCTGCCTTTCAAGTGCGGGTCGGGTTTGTCGAGACATTCAAACAAGCCGCCGTTCATGAAGGGCACTTTGTCTTCGACGAGCTTTAAAAAGACTTGCGGGTCTTTAAAGTAGCTTTCGTAGCGCATCAAGTTGGTGACGTTTCTATGTTGTTTGTCTTTGCGAAATTCCCGTTTGCCTGCTGTTTGATTGAGCGTGGCGAAAAACAGGTTTTGCAAGATGGCGCGGTAATATTTGCTGTGTTGTTTTTGGTGCTTAGGTTTTCATCTTTTTTGGATGCAAAATCGGTAATAAGGTGTGTCCCTGATATAGGTTTCATCAAACAATTCATCAGGTATTAAGGCTTTTTCCTTAATAAACCAAACAAACAAAATCGGGTTAACAAACGAATTAGATTTTTGGCGTTATGTTCCTGGACTTTATCGTCTTGTGCAAAAATTTCGTCGTCTTGTTCCTCGGCTGTGTTAGAAGGAAATAAACTTTTTTAATTGCCCAAAAATACCAGTTCGATAATTCTTTATAGAATTTTTTGTTGAGCTCTTTGGTATCAAGTATTTTTTGCCAGGCGTTGTGCAGTTCGACAAAATTGCTGACTTTGTAAACACGTTTGATTTCGGTAAAAGACAGGTCAGACAGGATGTCAATATGCGCCCTGTGCGGCTTTTCTATTGAAATATCTTTAATCAGCGTGACTTTTTCCAGTACATCTTTTTGTGCGTTTGTTTTATGCAACCGACGGTTGATGACGGAAAGGGTAATGCTGTCGCCATGTTTGAACAGAATCATGGCGGGCATTAAGAAGACTTTATTTATCTCGCGGGTAATTTGGGCAAGGTCAGTTCTGGAATAGGCGGCCGGTTTGAGTTCAAGGGCAAAAAACAGATAGGATTCAATGATCGTCTGCTCAACTTGATGGGTGCCAAATACATTCTGTTGATCGGAAACTTCATCTTTGGAAAGCTGAAATAACAGGTCGATAGATTGCCATTGGGTAACCTTGGCTTTTTCAGCGTTGAAATTGCTGTTATCGCTTACATAATATTCTTTAAAGAAGGCGTAGGTTTTTTGCTCAAAGGGCTGTTGTCTTATTGTGTTGTAGTCTAGCGCGTCAAAAAGGGCAATGGCATTTTGGCTCAGGTTTCCGGTTTTAAAGGCGGCCAGTGCGGATTGGATATTCTGTTTGCTGTTTATTTGTGCCATTGGTTTTATAAGCGTTGGTTGATATTAGTTAAAAATGGCTAAAGCCACTTTACTCCGCAAATATGCTATTAACAGGAGTTCAACGGCTTTAGCCGTTGCTGTGTTAACATCTAAATTATCGCTACAGCAACGGCTAAAGCCGTTGGACTCCAGCTTTTTCGCAAGCTTCTTTGTTAAAAATCATCTTCCGGCAATATCAGATTTTTATATTCTGTATGGTCTTTAAATTGCTTCATCAATTGTTCACGCCCTGTTTCGGCAAGCGACTGGTGAAAGCTGGAAAACGGATAATCGTTTAAGTTTTTCGTATAGCCGTGTTTTATTGGATTAATCAGCAAGTAATTCAGGCGTACAAGATAATCTTTTTCATCACGCGGACAATAATCCCAATAATTCCACCAAACTCGTTGCTGTGTTTGCGTAGCCTGTTTGATGTGGTAACCGCTCACACCATGAATCTGGGCCATTATCCTGGGTAAATCCTGTCCAATCCGGCTTTGCCCCAACAGATGGTAATGATTATCTAAAATAACCCAGTGATGTAATGCCCATTGATGCTTGTCAAAATAGCGTTTAATACAATTTAACAGATGTTCCTTAAGCTCCGGGTTTTGCATTAAGGGACGTTTTTGGTAAATAGCCGCAGTAATGAAATAGGGGGTATCATCCATAAAAATATGCGTCGGATTATGCAGATAATTTTTTCTTTGCATGGAAATATATATATAAACGGCTAAAGCCGTTTTACTCCGGTTATTGTGGAGTTCAACGGCTTTAGCCGTTGAACGTTCAAATACATTGGTTTATTTCACAATCAGCCAGGTTACCAGTTCGAATTGATTGAGATTATCCAGTTGCTGTTTGAGTGGCGCAATTAATGCGCCTCGCTCGGAAGTAAGCTTGTGGGCACTGCGTTTTTTGAACACACTGATCATTTCATCCGCTGCTATTTTGAGCAGATCGGTATAGTCAGCCATTTTTTCGCAATAATCAGTTTCGGTGTTGAACAACTCGCAGAGTTTTTCATAAGGTAACGTGACGCCTTGGCATAATACGCGATAGATTTCTAAAATATGCTTGGCGTGGGTATAGTTGTAGCGCACTGTGCCATCTGTTCTGATATAGGCTAAAAAATACGGCGATAACGGATTGATGGCGGCATTGCTCTCGGCCTCTTGTTTTTGTTTTAAACAAAAGATAACACCCGGTTTGACAATTTCTTTTTCTGATTCTGAAAATACCCGGTTGCCGTAAATTTCTGAATACTCTCCGCCGGGTGCCGGCACGATGGCATAAAGCCCCAACGGGGAGTCATGCAGGTGTTTTTTATGGGCTTCTAAAAAATTCGATAACTCTACCCTGAAGTCATCCATTGTAAAATCCGTCAACGATAAGCCTTCGTCCATGTCTTCAAGGTCCAGCACTTCGTCTTTGAGTTTTTTTAATTGCTGGTTGCGGTAGTTTAGATCATTTTCAACGAGTTCATGCAGTTGATCTGTGTTGAGTATATTGTCTTCACCTGTAGCCGTCATATCAACCAATGCCATTCTGGATTCAACCCGTTCTTTAAGATTAAGGTAATTATCAAGGTCTGGCGTTGGCCAAAAATTAACCAATTGGATAGATTCATTAATGCTGCCAAGACGATCAATACGACCAAAACGTTGAATGATTCGCACCGGATTCCAGTGTATGTCGTAATTGATAAGATAATCACAGTCCTGCAAGTTTTGCCCTTCGCTGATACAGTCAGTGGCTATCAGCAAATCAATATCTTTGGTCTCTTTTACCGATGACATTTTTGCCCGGTTTTTAGAGAGGGGCGAAAAATTAACCAGAATACTGTCGTAGTCATTTTTTCCGAGTGTTGTATGGGTCATAGCTACCGCAAACCAATGCACAATCCAGTTTGAATTCCTGTGAATACCAGATTTTGAGTGTGTTGTAGAGATAGTTGGCGGTATCGGCAAAAGCCGTAAAAATGATAATTTTTTTATTGCCTGTATTGATAGGTTGATTGATTTTAGCGGTAATCAAGGTTTTAAGTTCATGCAGTTTTGCATCCTTTTCAGGGGTTACAAGCAATGCGTTATCGTGTATATGAGCTAGTGCGGCTTTATCATTTTGTAAGTCAACAAGCCAACGGTCTAAATCGAGATCAGCCAGATCAAATTTTAATTTTTTACCAACTTGCCATTGCTCCAAATCTTCTTCATCCAGTTCGTCTTCATCGGGTGAAAGGCTTTCCAGATATAGAATTTGATTATGGTTGCTTTTGAACTGGGCAATTTTTGCTTCTAATTTTTCGATTTTTTCCAGCGTTCTGCTAATGGAAATATCAAATGATTTAATGGAGCTTTCCAAGCGTTTTAAGTAGTTCACCTTCATCATGCCAATCAGAAAATTTTCCCGGTCAGTCTGGGTAAATGCGCTAATCTGTTTGCCTGCGAGCACTTCATATTTTGCCTGTTTGTCGACTTTAACATAGCTGGAAGGGGTGAAAATAGACAGCTTGTATTTAAGTATCTGTTGGTTTAGCGATTCATAGCTGGGGAACTGGAGGTCTAAATCGATACCAGGATAAACAGAGTGTGGTTTTAACCGGCGTGGAAATTTAACAACTGAGTCGACTCCGTAAAAGTTAACGATATGTTTTCTGGAACGGGCAATCGTCAGTTCATCAAGTAATTTAAAAAAACCGGAATCCAGTTTATCCAGTAGCGGTTTCATGCTGCCTGATTTTTTTTGAGCATTATCAGCCGCCCAGTTGGAAAACTGGGTTTGGGTATTTTTAAGCAATTGGGAAATACTTTTGATTTTGCAACATTCAAACAGCGCATCTTCATTGCCTTCTGTTATAAAGGCGATTTGATTGCGCAAATCACGCAAGGTGTTATTAACAGGGGTTGCCGATAACATCAATACCTTGGTTTTACTGCCTGATTTAATGACTTTTTCCATTAACCACTGGGCTCGATTGCTTTTAACGATGCCGTCTGAACCGGTTTTTTCCAATGGATTGCCTCTGAAGTTATGCGATTCATCAATAACAACCAAGCCGTATGCACTCCAGTTAAAATTGTCCAGATCAATGCCATTGGCATTCGATTTTCCGGTCAATCGGCCTATATCGGTATGATATAAAACGGTATAGTTAAATCTGTCGGATTTAAAAGGATTGAGTGCATGATTTTGTCCAGCTTGATAGATTGTCCAGTTGCCAACCAATTTTTTAGGGCAAATGACAAACACTCTGTAATTGAGTAATTCGAAATATTTGATAATCGCAAGCGCTTCAAAGGTTTTTCCTAAACCAACACTGTCGGCAATAATACAGCCGTTATGTTTATTGATTTTGTTAATTGCGCCTTTAACGCCATCTTTTTGAAAGTCATACAGAGCGTTCCATATTTCAGCATCAAAAAATCCGGTTTTTTCATTAAACAATCCCGCTTGATTTTGCTCATCAAGATAGTCGCCAAAAATATGATAAAGCGTTTTAAAGTAAATAAATTCTGGAGAATTTTCACGGTACAACTGTTCAAGATAGTTTAAAACCTGTGCTTTAACATCTTCGACCAACCCGGTTTTGTCGTTCCATAATTCATCAAACCACTGTTTTAGCTCTCTTCTGTCTCGATCACTATCAATCACAAGATTGAGTTCAATATTCTTGCTGCCACCTAGTCCCAAACCATTAACTGTAAAGTTTGAGCTGCCGGCAATGGCTTTTTGTATGCCGCTTGCCTGTGTGATGTGATACAGCTTACCGTGCAGAAAGTTAGGCTTAACCATAGAACGAATCTGCGCTTTATCTCGCAGCCATTGTGAACACTGCCGGGCAATGGCTTTTTGGCCGATGATTTTTTCGGTCGCAATGACTAGGTTATCATCTTCAATTTTAAACTCTCTGAAATTGGTTTTATCCGGGTCAATGGATTTGATAAAGGTTGGATCGCCAAATAGAAAACGCAATTCGTCGATGTTATCCAGATTTTCTTTTAAATGCTGATAGGCAAATATGGTGAAATAGGCCGAAACGATGGATACGCTTGAATCGTCCTTTAAATATTTTTTTAGGAAATCACCCACCGTGCCATGTGCGTGATTATCGCGTATTGAAGAATACGTCATGATTCTATCCTTACATACCTTGCCAAGTTAAAAAGTCATATTGAAACAGTATACCTTGCACCTTCATCACTGTGGAAATTATAGTGGGCCTAAAAAATTAGCAGGCAGGGCTCGCTGTGAGCACTTTCAAGGGCGACTAATTTTAGGCACAGTTAAGCCTACCGGGTTCCTTGGAAATTAAGGATGCGGTTTCACCATAAGACATCGAACTACGGACGGCAAAGTTTTACCTAAAGTCATTACTGTTTTTCGAGAACATCGTGTTCCCTTCGGCTATGCTCAGAACTGGCTTCGTGGTAGATTTAATGAATCATTGACCACTTCAGTCACCTGCTGTGTGTGACTTTCACGGTAATGGCAGTATTGCAAAATTCGAGAGCTATTGATGTATTGTGTGAAATCCAGGCAGGTCATTGAAGAGATCATAAAAAAATCGCGCTTTATTGGTGTCATTGTTCCGTGCGCCAATGAAATAGAAGTGCTACAACACCTTAAACAGCTTCATGATGAACACCCTAATGCCAGCCATATTGCCTATGCGTACCGGATTAAAACAGACCACGGCTTGATTTATCGATTTCATGATGCCGGCGAACCAACTGGAACAGCCGGTAAACCGATTTTTCAGCATATAGAAGGCAAGGAGTTGATCAACCTGCTGATTGCGGTGATCCGCTATTTTGGCGGCGTTAAACTGGGCGCAGGGGGGTTAACCCGCGCTTATGGCAATACGGCGAGACAGGTTATTGAGGCGGCTGAAATCGGTCGCTTATGTCGAAATGGTAACCATCCGGTTGACTCTGGATTACAAACAGATGCAGCCGCTTGAATATTTGTTGAAAAAGCTCGATGGACACATTTTGAAGCAGGATTTCGCCGAACAGGTGCGGCTTGTCATTCAACTGCCCGCTGAACAGGTGGACACATTATTACAGTCTTTTCCTGACACCTGATTATTTACTGGCCTCAAATATACCCTTGTAAGACACATACATCATCGTTGAAGTCAGCATATACAAAACAGGGGTTAACAATGGCGTTACTGTAGTACAGAGTATCGCCTCGGCAAATGTAAACCCCAGCATTTTATACATGGCATTCTGATTTCTGCTAACGGCGTAATTACCCTCTTCTTTTGCCTGGCTCCAGCCATAGTCTTTAAACAGCATCAAAGGGTAGCTGAACCAGCTGGCAAAGGTAGTCAGCATTAACAAGGTAAAAATCAACGTGATATTGGCGTAAGCATAAATCCAGTTAGCCAGCTCGCGCGTTGTTTGATGGTTCAGGTTCTCCGGGGTTAACTCCCAATAAAAAAAGAACTGGGCAATTTTATAGAATTCACCGGTAAAAAGATTGGCGACCGCCATAAACGCAAACCAGAAAATCATGATAGCGCTTGCCGCCAACACCGCTAACGGCAAACTTTTATTAATTGCCCAATAGAAGCCTACCGGATTTTCTGCCGAATACTTGAGGTCGATGTATTTTGCAACACCAACACCAACAAACAATGACGTGACAGAAAGCAAAATACCCAGCGCCAGAGAAACACGTCCAAGCGGCATAAGAATACCGACGAGCAACGTGTAACCCGCCCAAACCCAGGGGCCTTGACTGACAAATAGCAATGATTGTTTAAGCCAGACGCTGAACTTTGCTTTTTTCACAATGAAATCCTGGAAATGCCGACAGCTTTACGTAACTCCTTGATAAAAGGCGCACTGACTGCCCGCGCTTTTAGAGCGCCTTCCTGCAATTGCTCTTCAATATGTTCCGGCGCTTGTAATAAAGCCTCGTAGCGTTCTCTGGCCGGGGTAATATGATCGTTAATATGTTCGAATAACACCCGTTTCATTTCGCCCCAGGCAATACCCTCTGCATAACGTTGACGTATTTCATGCACCTCATGAGCCGTAGCAAAGGCTTTGTATATGCTGAATAAAGTACAACCATCCGGATCTTTTGGCTCGCCTGGCTCCAGAGAATTGGTTTTGATTTTATTAATCAACTTTCTTAACTTTTTCTCGGGCTCGAATAAAGGAATCGTATTATTGTAGCTTTTGCTCATTTTGCGGCCATCCAGACCGGACAAAGTCGCGCCATGCTCGTCAATCACCGCTTCGGGCAAAACAAAATGTTCGCCATAAATATGATTAAATCGTCCGGCAATATCCCTGGCCATTTCAATATGCTGTACCTGATCTTTACCTACCGGCACTTTATTGGCATTAAACATGAGAATATCGGCCGCCATCAGTATCGGGTAACTGAACAAGCCCATGGTAATGCCTTTATCGGGATCGTTTTCGCCGCCTTGTTCATTTTCGGCAACCGCCGCTTTATAGGCATGCGCCCTATTCATCAAGCCTTTGGACGCGACACAGGTCAACATCCAAGTCAGTTCCATAATTTCCGGAACATCCGACTGCCGGTAAAAAACCGCATTTGAAGTATCCAGTCCCAAAGCCAGCCAGGTCGCCGCGATTTCCAGACTGGATTGCCTGACTCTTTCCGGCTCCTGGCATTTAATCAAGGCATGATAGTCAGCGAGAAAATAAAACGGTGCGACATTTTCATCTTTGCTGGCAGCAATAGCCGGCCTGATAGCGCCGACATAATTACCCAAATGCGGTGTGCCCGTGGTAGTAATACCTGTTAAAACAATTGCTTTAGTCATGTGTTCCATCTGTTTTTAGCTTAAAAAAATGGGTGAAATATTACATAATTTCAGCCTAATATCCAGCAGGACTAGACTGATTTGAGTCCTGTTGTAACCGTTCTCTATTATTGTACTTTGGTATACTGGATTTCACCGATAAAGCAATTCTAAGTATGAGGCGACCGGTATTTAAGGCAAGATGATTCCACAATCTCCCCAATAACAAAAGCATCCTCCACCGCTGTTAATCTCGCCGTAATAGTCTGATTCTCAACCGATTCATCGTTGCGTATCACACAACCCACCCGAAGGTAATTGGGTGTATAGCCAAACACCCGCTGTTTTCCGCCTTCAAGCGGTTCGCTATATCCCTCCCACAACACCGGAAACTCATTGCCTATATTATCCTGGCAGAACTTTATCTTCATGTCATTGGCCAATTGATGTAACTGTTGGCTGCGCTGCTTTTTAATCTCATTGGAAACCTGATTCGGCAAACTGGCGGCTTTAGTCCCTTCCCTACTGGAATAGGTGAAGATATGGATATGGCCAAACCCCGTTTGTTTGATGAAGTCAAAACTGTCCTGCCATTCCTGTTCGGTTTCGCCAGGAAAGCCGACGATAATATCGGTAGTGATATTAAAGTGGGGGATTTGTGCTCGCAATTGGCTGACGATGGCGGCAAATTCCTCGGTTTTACAACGACGCGCCATTCTGCGCAGCACAGTATCCGAGCCGCTTTGCAAGGGTAGATGCAAATGCGGCATCAGGCGTGGATTCCTGAACAGCTCAAAGAAATCTTCCGGCAATTCCCAGGGTTCCAAAGAGCCGAGCCTAAGCCTTGGGATGTCTGTTTCAGCCAGGATAGCTTTGATCAAGTCAGACAAATTGTTGCCCAAATCACTGCCATAGCCGCCTAAGTGGACACCCGTCAAAATAACTTCAGTAATGCCTTGCTGATGCAGGGCATTGATTTCATCAATAACTGCCTGCACTGGCCGGCTTACTTCTTCGCCACGCGCAACGGTAACAATGCAAAACGTGCAGCGATAACGGCAACCATCCTGCACTTTAACAAAGGCACGTTGCCTGCCGCGTGTGAATAAGGAAATTTCACCGGGTTCTGTGGACATGGCCGGCATACTGTCCATGTTGAGCTCAGTTAAGGTTTTTTCTACCAGCTGATCTTTATCCTTGTTGCTGACGACCAGGTCGACACCCATTAAAGAAGCCGCTTCATCCTGGTTTAAAGTAGCGTAACAGCCGCTAACAACCAGTTTGGCCTGCGGATTATCGCGGTGTATACGGCGTATAAGCTGGCGTGATTTTCTGGCAGCATCTTGCGTAACTGCGCAGGAATTAATCACAATTAGCTGGGCGGCTTCTGCCCGTTTGGTAATGGAATGCCCGGACTTTTGAAAGGCTTGCGCCCAGGTTTCCAATTCCGCTTCATTGAGACGGCAGCCGAGTGTTTTAAGGTGAACTTTCATTAATCATCCAAAGAACCAGTATGCGACAAAAATTGCGGCAATTATGCCTGCAAAATCGGCTATTATCCCACAGGCAACGGCATGACGAATACGTTTGATACCCACCGAGCCAAAGTAAATAGCCAGTACGTAAAAAGTAGTTTCAGTACTGCCCTGAACGATAGACGCCAGACGTCCGGCAAAAGAATCCGCGCCGTGCGTCTTCATGGTATCTATCATCATCGCCCTGGCGCCGCTGCCGCTGAAAGGTTTCATCAAGGCAGTAGGTAGAGCATCGACAAATCGGTCATCGAGTCTAAAATAATGCACGATAGTTCTCGCCAGGTCGGCGAGTAAATCCAGCGCGCCACTGGCTCTGAACACGCCGATGGCAACCAGCATCGCAACCAGATAAGGGATAATGAGTATGGCCGTTTGAAAGCCTTCTTTAGCCCCTTCTATAAAAGCATCGTATGCATTTATGCCTTTGTAAATTGCGCCGAAAATAAAAGTTATGACTAATGAAAACAGGATGACGTTGCTGATGGTGGCCGATTGCTGAAGCATTTGCTCTTGCGGCAAGCTGGAAAAATAGGCCAGCAGCCCGCCGACAGCCAGCGTAAATCCTCCCAGATAAGCCATGACGACCTTATCCAGCAAATTTATTTTTTGCACGAACAGCAACGGCAAGTAAACCGCCCAGCGTTGACATATACGTAGCGATTAAAATCGGAATAAACACGTCAGTGGGATTTGCAGCGCCAAGCTGGGCACGATAAGTGAAAATCGTGATGGGAAATAGCGTAACGCCTGATGTATTGATAACCAGAAATAGAATTTGCGCGTTGCTGGCAGTATCGGGATCAGGGTTAAGCGTTTGCAGTTCCTTCATCGCTTTAATGCCCAAAGGCGTTGCCGCGTTGTCCAGCCCCAGGGCATTGGCGGAAATATTCATCACGATAGCCCCTAACGCCGGATGCCCTTTGGGTACATCGGGCATTAAGCGGCTAAACAAGGGCGTAAGGCTTTGCGTTAACAACTGAATAAATCCGCTCTTTTCACCAATTCTCATAATCCCCAGCCATAAGGCCAATACGCCGGTCAAACCTAACGAAATTTCAAAGGCGGATTTCGACAAGCTAAACATGGCTTCCATGATTTGCGCAAAAACCTGATGGTCGCCCAGGAAAATCATTTTAAAAAGTGCGGTAAAAAAAGCGGCGAGGAAAAAGCAAATCCAGATGATATTTAGCACGATAGAAGAGTGAGTTAAGTAACTGTTGAGCTATTCTATTTCCTGGGGAGGGTGGTTGTCTTGCTTTTGAGGAAAAAATCGGGAGTTGATCTGGCGATAATAGAAATTAGTCAGGACTAATTCTGAAAGGCGTTGGTGCATAAATAAACTGATGGCACTAATCCCCCTTACCCCAATTGTTTCAAGACAGAATTGTCCCTACCCGAACGGAAACAGGCATGCCTAAATAGGTCATGACATTCAACGCCGCGATACGCGTATGCACCTCGGTGACTTGGGTTTCAATCAAGCGGGAAGCCAAGCTGTCGCCGAACAGTTGCTTGAGGCGGTACATGGCGTTTTCCGCGATACTACGTCGATGATAGCCGGATTCTTTTTTCCATCCCGCCATGCCCCGTTGGGCCACTTGCTCCAGCACCGCATTCCGTGGATGACCTTTTTCCCAAGACACGGCGTTTTCGCGCGGCGGCACGACCAGCTTGGTTTCCCGCGCTGCCGCAACCGCGTACGCCTGGCGAGTATCATAAGCGCCATCGGCGTCGATTTGTTCAAGCTCGCCTTCGACTTGTTCGACCAGTCCCTCAAACACTTCACAGTCTGCCCAGTCCACTGTAGTGACCTCGACACCGATCACATCCTTGGCATGCCCGTCCACCGCCAAATGAACCTTGCGCCAGGTACGACGCTTGCCCGCCCCGTGCTGGCGTACTTTCCACTCGCCTTCGCCATAAATTTTCAGTCCCGTTGAGTCCACTACCAGGTGAATAGGCTCCTGCCGCTCTTTACGAGGAATCACGACTGGCAACCGACTGGCACGCCGCGACATCTGCGTGTGATCCGGCACAGGCAATTCCAGTCCCATCAAGCGCATCAGCGAACAAGCCAGTCCTTCTACCGAACGGTAAGGCAAGCTAAACACCGCTTTGAGCATCAGCAAAACCTGAATTGCCGTATCCGAATAGATCAACGGCGCTCCCCGTTTGCCCGTGTTCTGGCCTCGCCAGTGTTGGCGCAGAAAGTCTTCTTCAAACCAGACTGTTATATCACCTCTTCGCACCAGCGCACGGTCGTACTCGGGCCAGTTGGTTACTCGATACTTATCTTTAGCTTTGGACGCTTGGCTTTCAGGTAACGTGGGGTTCGACATGTTGAGCTCATTTCAGGCTTATCGGGCCTTATACTATGCCATATTTAGCGGATTTATGCACCAACGCCTATGGCAGTTGGTTACATTTTACCCGGTAAGGCCCTGATAGTGTACTATTAGTGCTGAAGGTACCGCTTTTCGATGAGGACAACAAGAAGCTGAACTGGAAAGTTGGGGAAAAATGTTGCGCGGGGAGTTCGGGACCATGGAGCGGCTGTCGGAGCGCTTCCACTAAGGCGTTTTCGGTCGGGAGGCTGGGGTAGTCATGAGCTGGCCGTTCGTGCCTACTGTGGCAGCTCTGGTGGGACTTCGCTTTGAAACAGTCAGGTAAACATTTTCGATTGAATTGTGTTGAGTGGGTGATAGCCTCATAATCTAATTCGAGGAGCCGCTCAACCAGATTTCTTATGCGGCAAGCGGACATTCGATTCCGGCGAAACAATGGGCACTGTCGGCCAAGAAGCAGACCGTGACATCTTTTTGTCTAGTGTCAAACCACGAGTTGGAATACGCTATTTGATTACCTGTTAATATACACGGGGATAAGTAATAATTTGTTAATCCGTACAGATATGAAAGAAAAAAACTTGAGCAATATAGTCATAGAAATGGCACAACAAATACTTTGCAAAAAAGATTCTTCTCCAGTCGCTATTGATGTTGCCGCTAATATTGCACATATTGCATGGAATTTTGCGCATGAGAAATATAAAGACGAGCCTGGATACATTTTTAGCGTTAAAGAACTTCAGGAACGAATTGGTTCTGCAAATAATGAACTAATTTCAGAGGATGTAGAAAAAATGACTAAAATATTAATGATCTATAAATTAGAAAATTATCCTAACGATAGGAGAAACATAATTCTTTGTGAAGTTAAAAATGGAAATGTTTGTGTTACATCGCTATAAATTGAAATGGAAATTAAATCATGATATTCGATAATAACCATAATGAAGTAAAAATTGGATCATGGGTAAAAGTGCTATCTATTGATCCTGGGTTCATTTCGACATTTCCTCTTAATGAAGCAAAAATAGTGAAGGGCATGATCAATAAAATCTTTAAGGTAGTTGAGATAGCACATAATAAGCCACTGATATACCAGCAATTTAATCCTAGAAAGGGAATTTCATTGGCTTTAGACCCTGAAGAAATGGAATTAGTAAAAACGGAAGAGGCAGGTAAGGTAAACATCGCCCACTTTCCTACGATAGACTAAACAAACGATACAAATTGTCTAACTTTTAGACCGACCGTTTATTTGAAGGAAGGTCTTGTATTCAAAATAATTATTTCACCGGCACAGTCCGTTTTGGTCGGCTGCTGACACAGGAATTTCCCGATAGCCGTCATTGATTTTAATGCTGTGATGACGGGCATCTCACGGCCAATAGCTGCCGTTGGCATTATCTATTGTTTGGTTACTTTGATAAACTTGAAAGCACCGTAACCGGCCAGCCGCGACACATGGTTTGCCGGACCTGATTCTGGCATCCTCACAATTTTTAGTGAGGATGGATAATGAAAATAAATACACAATGGCGGCGGCATGTGGAAGCTTGGCGCGAGAGTGGATTGAGCCAGGCGGCTTATTGTCACCAGCACGGGCTCAATCGCAAAACCTTTTCGCTGTGGACACGGCGTGACCAGGGTGATCCATCCATGGATAGGGACACCTCGCTTGAATTGATTTCCGTCCAAGTGACGCCATCGGTACCGGTAGCTACTGCCGAAGCCAGCGCAATATTGCTTAGGTTTCCGCACGGTGCACAGCTTGAATTGTCCACGGCAGTGCCGCCTCGTTGGTTGGCGGAGTTGCTGCGATGCCTGGTTTGATCAGTACACCTGGGCAAATCTGGTTAAGCTTAGCACCGGTTGACTTACGTAAGGGGATCGATGGTTTGTCGGCGCTGGTTCAGCAAAATGTAGGACAGCAACCCTGCGCTGGCTCGGCCTTCGTATTTCGCAACGCGTTAGGTAATCGTATCAAAGTTTTGCTATGGGATGGTAATGGCGTGTGGTTGTGTCAGCGCCGCTTGCATCAAGGGCATTTTAGTTGGCCTAAATCGGGGGAGCGCAGTTTTTCCATCACGCAAGCGGAGTGGGAGTGGCTGATTGCCGGGGTGGATTGGCGACGTTTATCGGCGCTGCCGCCTGCTCATTTACAGGCCTGATTAAAGGCATTTTTAAAGACTGAAAAATCGCTGGAAACCCAGTATTTATGCTGGTTAGAGAGGCATTTTGTGGTAAAATAATGCCATGAAAATACTGGGCCAACTGGATGAATTGAACCTCGATGCGGCCGCCAAAACACAAGTGGCGGCACTGGTTCAAGCGCTGCTGGATCAGGCGAAAAAGGAGGCGGACAAGT